>JANOQV010000184.1:0-190104 GCA_031414955.1 Pedosphaera sp.
TTTTTCGTCCACCAATTGCGGGCGCAGCAGGAGCAGCTTGCGGCCGTTCATGCTGGCTTCCTTCTTGGTCGAGACGACCGAACCTTCAACGCGGGCGAGGAACATAAAAGTAATCAGTTGTCAGTGTTCAGTCACCAGTGAGGGCAATCGCACGTCGCGAATGAACACGGATGACTGAGCCACTGATTACTTCTTCTTCGGCAGCACCGCGTCCACATCGCTGTGCGGGCGGGCGATGACATGCACGCTCACGATTTCGCCCTTGATGGCTTTGATGGCTTGGGCGCCGGCGTCGGTGGCGGCTTTGACGGCGGCGACGTCGCCGACCACGACGGCGGTGTCGAGCGCGTTGCCGACCTGGGTCATCGGGCCGGCGAGCTCGACGTTTGCGGCCTTGAGCATCGCGTCGGTGCCCTCGACGAGAGCGACGAGTCCGCGCGTTTCAATCATTCCAATGGCTTGTTGTGACATAATTTTACTTGGTGTTGTTGGTTGAGAGTTTGGGGAAGTAATCAGTGATCCGTTTTCAATAATCAGTTTCTGGATTCGAGCAGGCGTTTCGTTTCGCGGGCGACGACGAGTTCTTCGTTGGTCGGAATCACCAAAACCTGGACGCGCGAGTTCGCGGCGCTGATGACGGCTTCGGTGGCGCGGACAGAATTGTTTTTCTCGACGTCGAGCACGATGCCGAGCTGGTCTAGGTTGGCGCAAATCGCGGCACGGAGTTCGGCGCGGTTCTCGCCGATGCCGGCGGTGAACACGATGGCCTCGGCGCCGTTCATCTGGAAGAAGTAGCCGCCAATCCAGCGGCGCGCTTCACTCACGAAAACATCAATGGCAAGCCGGGCCTTGGTATTGCCTTTCGACGCCGCTTCCTGAATGTCCCGAATGTCGTTGGAGAGCCCGCCGCTCAAACCTTTGAGGCCACCTTCCTTGGCAAACTGCCGTTGCGCTTCCTCCAGGCTGAGGCCCAGCGTTTTCACTACGTAGGGCAACGCCTCCGCGTCGAGATCGCCTACGCGATTGTTCTGCGGCAGGCCGGACTGCGGGCTCATGCCCAGACTGTTGCCGATGGCGATGCCGTTCAGAATTCCAGTGATGCTCGAACTGCCGCCAAGGTGGCAAGAGATGATGCGCAGGGGCGCGCCAGCCACCGGAGATTGGCCGCCGTTCACGTAGAGACTTTGCGCGCGCGCGGCCACCTCAGCACGACCGAGCATTTCCGCACTGCGTTCGGCAATGAACTTATGGCTCGCGCCATGAAATCCCCAGCGGCGGACCCCGATGTCGTGCCACGCCTCAGGCACGGCATAGCGCATCATGGCCGGGGGCGCGAACTGGTAAAACGCCGTCTCGAACAGCGCGACCAGCGGCACGCTGGGCATGCGCTGCGCGAAAAGGCGGATGCCGGTGATGTAGGGTGGATTGTGCGCCGGCGCGAGACCGTTGTAGGCCTCCATCGCCCCGAGCACTTTTTCATCGAGCCGCACGCAGCCGGTCACATCCTTCGCGATAACGGTCTTGAAGCCGACCGCCGCCAGCTCGCTTTCGCTGGCGATGGCACCAGCTTCCTTGAGCTGCGCGAGGCAATCCTCAATCGCCTTGGGATAATCGGTCACGCGCTCGAAGCCGCCCTTGTGGAGCAGCTTCTCGGCGCGGTTCGAGAAGTCGAACAGCCGCCACTTGAGCGAGGTGGAACCGATGTTTGCGATGAGGATTTTCATGGTCTAACCACGAAGACACGAAGGACACAAAGTCTTGGTGAACTTTGTGCCTATACGGTCATCACTGGAGCCACTTGCCGAGCACCGCCAGGCCTTCGTGCGGACGCGGAATGACCTGCACGCTGACGACTGATCCGACCTGCGAAGCCGCGGCCGCACCGGCATCCACGGCGGCTTTCACGCTCGCGACGTCCCCACGAAAGAACGCGGTGACATAGCCGGAGCCAATTTTTTCCCAGCCGGTGAACGTGACGTTCGCGGACTTGAGCGCGGCGTCCACGGCCTCGAAGAGCGCGCAGAGACCCTTGCACTCGATCATTCCAATTGCTTGTTGAGCCATAAATTTTTGAGAGTTGGTGGTTGAGTGTTGAGAGTTATTTCTTCACCGCAGCGGCGTCGCCGAAGAAAATTTTGCCGAGGTCGTCATGCGGGCGGGCGATGACGTGGCTGGCCACGAGTTCGCCAACTTTGCCGGCGGCCTTGCTGCCCGCGTCCACGGCGGCTTTCACGCTGGCCACGTCCCCCCTACAGATGACGGTGATGAGACCGCCGCCGATGGAGATGGTCTTGGTGATGGTGACGTTTGCGGCCTTGGCCATGGCATCAGTGGCTTCGATGCTTCCGGTGTAGCCCTTCGTTTCGATCATGCCGATTGCTTCGCTCATAGTTTAGTGTTGTTGGTTGAGAGTTGTGGGAAAGGTCATTTATTTAATCAGTTCGCAGGAAGTGTCCGGCTGGAGATTGCAGGCGTTACCCTCGTCGGTGTCGATGTGGACCTCCAGTTTGAAGCTTTTGTCCACGCGGCAAAGCATCCGGTCGAGCGTGATGCCGCAGTCGCCGCCAATCTTCAGCTTCATCCAGTCGCCGGGCTTCACGCCGTAGTAATCCGCATCCGTCGGTCCCAAATGGACATGGCGCAGGGCGCGAATAATGCCGGACTCCATCTCGAAGAATCCCGCCGGCCCCATCAACATGCCGCCGAGCGTGCCTTTGATGTCGCCAGAACTGCGGAGCGGGAGATCAAAGCCCAGCGCGATGCCGTCGGTGTAGGCCAGCTCGACTTGGTTCAGCGTCCGGCACGGGCCAAGAATGCGCAGATTGGAAATAACCCGGCTGCGCGGACCAACCAGCGTCACGGTCTCCTTCGCCGCGAACTGCCCTTCCTGATAAAGCCACTTGTGAACCTGCAGTTTGTGCCCCTTACCAAAAAGCGCCTCGACGGCTTCCTGGGTGAGATGGCAATGGCGCGCACTGATGTTCACCACCAGGGGATTCGGCGCGGCCGCAGTGCTCGGCAGAGGCTTGCCCAGACGGGCATAGACGGACTGCCGGACGAGATGTTCGACGACGGCACGATGCGGAGGCGGTTGAATTGCCTGAGACATTTCGATGGTTATCGACAGGTTTTGGAATTACGTCAAACGATTTATTGCAATATCTCTCAAATACTTCCACAGTCCTGAAAGATAATGCAATCCGAAGAACGTCAGAAACGGGTTGAAGACCACCTCGCCAAGGTGGAATTTGCCTCTCTGGACGAGCTTTCCGAGCTTGTGGACGCCTCTATTTCGACAGTTCGACGGGATTTGGATATTCTGGAAGGCCAAGGGCTGATTCGCCGCACTCATGGTGGGGCGCGACTGGTTAATCCGAAGTCGGATGAGTTCACTTTTTCCACCCGTGACACCCATCAACTCTCAGAGAAAGAAGCGATTGGCCAGGCCTGCGCGGCGCTCATTCTACCCAATCAGACCGTCATTGTGGATGCCGGCACAACCTGTTTCCACGTCGCCCGGCACCTCGAAGCCAAAAGCCCGCACATCATCACGAACTCCCTGCCCGTGGCGAACGCTTTCTCCTCCTCAGCCAAGACCGAAGTCGTGGTCAGCGGCGGCCTGATTTATCCGCGCCTCGGCGTCCTGGTAGGGCCCCTGGCGGTGGCGGCGTTCGCCCAAGTTCACGCCGATGTGGCAATTTTGAGCTGCGGCGGCATCACCGCCGAGGTCGTGACCAACTCCCACGGCCTGCTCATCGAGATTCAGATTGCCATGATGCAGGCGGCCCGGCGGGTCATCCTCTGTGTGGATCATACCAAGTTCGGCCGTCAATCCATCAGCCAGCTCTGCGTTCTGGACGCGATCGATACCGTGATCACGGACCAATTGCCGCCGGAGGACATCCGGGCCGCGCTGGAAAAGGGCGGTGTCGAATTGATTCTGGCCTCCGCTGACGGGCCGAAGGTGATTCTCCAAAACCGTCCCAAAGCCCCGCGCCCAATCCAGCGCAAGGTGGAGACGACGTCCCCGGCGTCCCAAAACACGCCTGCCGGCATCTCCACGGAGCACGACGGGTTCATCGACTAAGCCCTGCCCCGCCCTCACTGTGAGCGAAAATTACGCATTGGTTCCCCTCGTCAACGGCCTGTTCAGCATCCGCCTGCTGGAGAATGGAGAGACCTTCCATCCCGTGATTGGCCCGGTCGCCGAAGCGGAGGCGCTTTACATCAAACAACTCAAGTTGCATGAGCGCATCACAACGTGCCGCCAGCGTCCCGCTGGCATCGGGGAGGAACGCCAGCAGAATGCTGGCGGTAGGCTGGTGATCTGGGACATTGGTCTCGGGGCAGGCGGCAACGTGATCACCACGTTCAATAACCTGAAAGAGATTTCAGCCGATCTGCGTGTTGTGAGCTTTGACCACACGCTGGGCGCGCTCCGCTTTTCGCTGGAACATGCCGGTCCGCTCCAGTTTCCCGTCGGCTTTGAAACCGTGATCGATGAACTGCTCCGCAATCATCGTGTGGAATTCCGGCATGGGGCACTGCGCGTGCAATGGGAAGTTCACGTCGGAGATTTCCCGGCGGCACTGGCCGGGGCCAAACCTACTTGGCCCGCGCCGCACGCCATTTTCTTCGACGCCTTCTCCCCGGCACGCAATCCGGCCATGTGGACGCTGCCGTTGTTTGAGAACCTGTTTCGCTGTCT
Organism: Pedosphaera sp.; assembly: GCA_031414955.1. Classification (GTDB taxonomy): domain Bacteria; phylum Verrucomicrobiota; class Verrucomicrobiia; order Limisphaerales; family SIBH01; genus JANNGC01. The sequence goes on from JANOQV010000184.1 coordinate 4,709, forward strand.
CGATCCGCAACGGCCTTGCACGCTGGCCACCTATACCCGCAGCACCATCCCGCGGGTCACCCTTTTGCTGGCGGGATTTTTTGTCGGCGCGGGTGATCCCGTGGCGGCGAAAAATGAGACCACGATTGCGGCGAACAGCCTCGATCTTATTGAGCGCCCGCTCGGCGCGCGCTGGCTGGAGCGCGCCCGCACCTCGCACAGCGCCGAACCGCTGCACGCCAACGAATACCGGATCGCACCGCTGAATCCGGAGACGTGGGAGCGGCTAAGGGCTCATCCGCAGTTCAAGTAAGTCGGTGCACCAGCGCATCGGAGCATCGCTCCGAGAGGCGTGCGTCGGCTCATTCGCCTGATTCGTTGCGCCGCTGCGCGCGGCGCTTGGCTTCGAGGAGACGATTGGTGGTGCCAGCGGGTTTTTCCTCCGGCTTGCCGCCCTGCTTGGCGGGTGATTCTAGGATGGGGCTGTGCTCAGATTTGGGTTCGGAAAAATCCGCTCCGAGATCGACGGGGCGCGCAGGGCGGAACAATTCCTCGGCGGGCTGCACGGCCAGCGCGGTCTGCGTGGAGCGCACTTGATCGCGGCGGGCCAGCAGCGCGGTCAGCGATTCATCGGCCGCCACGGGACGCGGGCGGCCGCGCCAGAAGAAGAGCCAGCGGCGGAGGCTCGCGGTGGCCCGCAGCCATTCGTCGCGGTCGAGCTGGATGCGGCGCACGCCGACATCGAGCGGGAAGAGGCAGATGGCCAGCTTGAGCAGCCATTCCCAGAGGCCGCGCGGCTGGAAGGTTTTTTTGCGGTCGTGCAGGAAGGGATTTTCATCCGGCAACGTCGTTTGCATCGGCAGCACTTTGCCGCCGCTTGCGTCGGCAATCTGCTGGAGGAGATGGGCATTCGGCTCGGTGTTGTTGAACTCCGGCGAGTAGTTGACGCTCGCGCCGAGGAACTGCGAGCCGGTCACCTTGCCGTCATGCACGTCCATGAGGTTGAGCGAGTAGGAGCCGACTTCCCGGGTCGGGAAGCGCGCCTCGTAATGGCCTGGCCCGGTCTGCTCCAGCCGCACCATTTGCGGCGTGCCCTTGGGGCTGACGACGACGGTTTGGAGGCTGAGGAAGTTGCGGTAGTTGCCGTCCTTGTCCAGCGCATCGACAGTCAGCACGCCCTCGCCCTTGTCGATGTTGACCTCGGTGGTGAGGTCAGCGTTCTCCACGCGGCGCAAACTCCACTGCGCGGTTTGTGTCCAGAACTGGCGATACTTGTCCCAGTTCATCCACATACGCGCCCACTTGGGTTTCGCGTCGCTGGTGAAGGCGACGGCGCGGCCCAGCCCATACTGCCAGTGCGCGAGCAGCGGGTCGCCCTTCTCGGTGAGCAGCGGCACTTCGGCGCGCGGCTTGGGCTGCGTGCAAACGTAGCCGTGCAACGTGGGATAGTCCGCGCCGCCGATGCCGCGCACGAGTTCGCTCGCGGCGACGAGCTTCGGGCGGAACGGCTCCTCGTAAATGGCCGACTTCAAAATCACCATCGTCTCCTTGATGAAAATCTGCGGCAGATCGGCGGGCGACACGACGTTGTGGAACCGGCCGCGGCCCTGGTCGGCGATGAACTGCATGGTCTGCGGCCCAAAGTGACCGGAGATGAGGACGGAACTGGCGGTGATTTTGGCCGCGACGATGTCGCTCATCAACTGCTGCTGCGGTGCGGCGGGATCGCCGTCGCTGAAGACAATCATGTGCTTGAGGCTGGCGCTGGATTTCTTCAACGCCTCGTAGGCGCGGCTCATCACGCCCTGGAAGTCGCCGAGGTCGCCCTGGTTCATGCCCGCGATGGCCCGGCTGGCGGCCTGCTTGTTGCCGACCTTCTGCAAATCGAACACCCAGCGCTCGGTGCCATCCCACATGATGAGTCCCAACTCATCCTGCGGGCCGAGCGCGGCGAGCACGCCCTGCGCACAGTCGCGCGCGACCTGGTTGCCGTTACCGAATTCCATGCCGTGCATCACCAGCACGACGGCACCGGACGGGAGCACCTTCTTGGAATCCAGTTCCATGTTCACCGGCAGCGTGGTTTCCAGCGGTGTGCCCTTGTAAGCACCGGCCATGTAAGTCTGATCGCCGCCCACGCACACGAGGCCGACCCCGAAATCACGCACGGCGCTTTCGAGGAACTTCATCAGGCGATCGCCAAGATCACCGGCGGCGATGTTGCTCAGGAAAATGGAATCGTAGCTTTGCAGCTCGGCGAGTGATTCCGGGAAACGGTCCGGCCCGATGACGCGCAACTCGATGTTGGCCGAGCGCAGTGCCGCCGCCAGCGTGGCGTCCTGCGTGGCATCCGAGGTCACGAGCAGGATGCGCGGATCGCCACGCACATTCACGAAAGCGGTGGCGCGGTTGTTCTGAGGGATGATGTCACCGGGCACGTCAATCTGCGCCCGGTAGGTGATGAAGCTCGCCTCGGTGAGAGTCTGCGGGAAGGTGAAGAGATTCTTGCCCGGCTCGAGTTCGACCTCTTGTTTGCCGAGGAACTGCTCGTCGCGATACAGCGTCAGCGTGCCCTTCTGTTTGTAATCCGACTGCACGAAAACCTTGGCCTCAATGGTCTGCCCCTTCTTCACGCGCGGCGGCAGAGTGAGGCGTTGCAGGGAAACATCGTTGCCGCGCGCCACGCCGAGCGGGATTACGTCGATGGTCACACCGAGGGGCTTGGCGGAAATGACAGCGTTGAGCGCGTCGCCCATGTTTTCGTTGCCGTCGGACAAGACCACGAGACGCTTCTGACCGTTCTCGGGAAAGGCCGCCGTGCCCAGACGCACCGCGCCAGCGATGTCCGTGCGGTCGGCGCTGACCACGGCGAAGATTTTCTGCTTATCGGGATCGATGGTCTCGCGAACGGTGGTTTCCAGCGCCGCGTCGCCGCCGAAGACGAGAAAGCCGACGCGGTCTTCCTTCTTCTTCGTGTTGGAGAGGTTGACGGCGTATTTGAAGGCGGCCTCCTGTTGCGCGGAAGGCACGCTGTCCGAGCGGTCGAGCACGAACATCACATTCACGCCTTCCATGGGCTGTTTCCATTGCAGCCCGGCGATGGCCAGCACGATGGCGGTGACGATGACGAGGCGCAACGCGAAGGCCAGCCAGCGCCGCGCCGTGCCGATCTGCACGTCGGACTTGAAGAACAACCACACCGTCCAGACCAGCGCGGGAATCAGCGCGATCAGGTAGAGCGGGTGGGTGAATTGGAAGTTCATGCGCGGAGAAAAGATCCAAGATCCAAGATCCAAGATCCAGAGAAGCTCCAAACAGCAAACATCAAGGCGGCAAGCGGTGAGCGGCGATGAATCGCGAATGGAGAATCATTGTCGAGGCACGCTCCTTGGTGCTTGGAGCTTGGTGTTTCTCTGAAGCTTGGAGCTTGGGGCTTGGAGCTTTGCCTGCTCACCAACTTCTGCACCCGATGATTCATCGAGTCCGCCACGTAGAGGTTGCCCTTCGAGTCGAGGGCCACACTCCACGGGTTGGCGAACTGGCCGGGTTCATGGCCCGCCTTGCCGACGATCTCGACCGGCTGATCCTTCGCGTCGAAAACCTGGATGCGGCTGTTGCCAAACTCGCAGACGTATTGCCGCCCCTGCCCGTCCAGCGCTATGTCGTAAGGGTAACTCATCTGACCGGCGCTGGTGCCGGCGTGGCCGTAAGCGCGGAGAAATCTGCCCTCGCTGGAATAAACCTGGATGCGGTGATTGCAGGAGTCGGCCACGTAGATTTGGTCCGCCGAATCCGTGCCCACGCCCTCGGCGCGGTTGAATTCACCCGTCCCCTGCCCCGGCGTGCCCCAGGTTGCCTGCACGCGCCCACCTCGCGCAGAGAATTTCTGCACGCGGTCCACCAGCGAGTATTCGCTGGCGATCACGTTGTTCTTTTTATCCACCGCGATGGCGCGGGGCAATGTCAGTTCGCCGGCATTCGTCCCTTTTACACCCCACTGGGCAACGAGCTTTCCCTCCGGCGTGAAGTGGTTCACGCGCTGATAATGCGGCTCGAGCACGACGATGTTGCCCTCGCGGTCACAGGCCATGCCCTTGGGCTTGCCGAGGTCGGTCTGCGGCATCTGCCAGGAGAGGAGAAACTTTCCGTCCGGCGAAAACTTCTGCACGCGGCCCGTCATGTCCACGACGTAGAGATTGTCGTTCGTGTCGCAGGTGAGGGAACGCGGTTTGTTGAACTGGCCGGCACCGGTGCCGCGCGAGCCGATGATTTCGACGTGGGAGAAGAGGGAGCTGTGAAGAGACGTGCGCGACAAATCCGCAGTGCGCCGTGGCTCACACCCCAGGCAAAGCACCAGCGCAGCAAACGCGAAAATCCTGAAAGGATTCAATCCCTCAGCCCAGGGTTGCGAGGCACGAGCTACCCTGGGTAACGGCGATGATGGTTGGTCAACCCTGAAGGGGTTGAATCCTTCGATGAACACGCCCGACGAGATGCGCGTACTCGCTACAACCCCTTCAGGGTTGCGGAGTCCTTGCGCCCGCACACCCAGGGTAGCTCGCGGACTCGCAACCCTGGGCTGAGAGATGGAACCCCGTTGGGGTGCAAACAGCCGCCTCGGCGCTCCATGCCGTCCTGATAGTCGGGCGTTCATGCGTTTCTCGCCCAGCGAAGGAAAAACCAGCGAACAAAAGCAAACACCGCCAGGGGAGCGAGAGCCAGCAGGAGCAGCAAAAGACAGAGTGCGTTCACATGAGAATTGTGCCCGTAATGAAGCAGGTTGAAGATGCGCACGGCAAGCGTTTCCCCGCCCGGCGGCAGCACGAGTAGAATCGTTTCCACGTCCCACAGGCACAGCACATAAACGATGTACGCGGCGGCGGCGAGCGGGGACGCGATCTGCGGCAGCACGGCGTGGCGAAAGAGCGCGAACCCCGAGGCGCCATCCACGCGCGCCGCGTCGATGAGGTCACGGTCCATGGATTCGTGTGCGACCCGAAGGAGCGAGTGCGCGAGGGCGAAGTAGCGCACCGTGAGCAGAGTCACGACGATCGCGGCGGAGCGCGTGAACCAAAAGAGTGCCGGGCGGTTGAAGGCCGTAACCGCGCCGATTCCAAGCAGCACGCCGGGGACGAGGAAGAGAATCCACAGCCAGCCGAGTCCGCGGACCCGAACCAGAGCAACGCCCAACACCACCGTGAGCAACGCCGCCGTCACGGCATAGAAGAGCGAGTTGAACACGGCGGACTGGCCGGCGGCAAACGCCGGGATGAATTCGCTCCAGGTGCGGGCGTGGCCGACGAGTTGGGCGAGCGGCACCAGCAGAGAGAACACGAGAACCAGGGCGCAGACGACCGCGCTAATTCCGAACCACCCTGAACCAAGCTGTTGCCGGAGCGCCGGAGCGAGGTCGGCGGCGCTCGCGCGCGGCCACGGGATGGCGGTGCGGCGCAGGCACAGAATCAGCAACCCAGGCGCGAGGATCAGCGGCCAGCTCAGGCGCAAGGCGGCGAGTGCGTCGAGGTTGGTGTTGAATTGCACCCAGACTTCCGCCGGAAAGACTTTCACCTGGAGGATCGCGGGGACGGCAAAGTTGTTCAGCGCCAGGGCGAAGGTGATGGTGGCGGAGACGAAGAGGGCCGGCTTCGCCGCAGGCAGCAGCAGGGACTGGAACAAGTGCCGGCCGCGCAGGGCGGGATCAAGTTCGAGATGGGCCAGTTCCAGCTTTTGCCACGCACTGAAAACCGCCAGCGCCGAAATGGGCCAGAGCAGCAAGGCCAGAATCCAAACCGCACCATTCAGGCTGAAGATGTCCAACGGCAGCCAGCGGTGCAGCGTGCCGCTGGCCCCGAGGAGATCAATCCAGCAGTTGGCGACGAGAAAGGCGGGCAACGCCAGCACGGTGAGGGTGAGGGGGATGAGCAGGCGACGCGCACGCCAGCCCGATGCACTCAAGACCACCGCGCACGCCAGCCCGAGCAGCAACGCCAGCAGCGTGGACGCACCCGCGAGCAGCAGACTGTTGGCGAGCAAAGGCCAGTTCATGTGTGAAAGGCGGCCCCGCGCCGTTCTAAGCCCCAGTGCGGCCCTCAGCCGAAAGGGTGCTCCGGGAAGGACCGAACTTCAGCGCCCGGATTTCCTTCAGGCTGGCCGTGCCGGTCGTGCCGAGTTGGTGGATGACGATGGACGCGGCCGCCATGGCGAGTTCGAGAGCCTCGCGGAGCGTCGCGCCGGCGGCGAGGGCGGCGGTCAGGTTGGCCGTCACGGCATCGCCAGCACCGACGATGTCAATCGCTCCGCGCACGGGAAAAGCCGGAACGTGTTCAACCAGACCACCCGGTTCCGCGCCGACGATGCCGCGTTCCGCCAGGGTGATGAAAACACGGCGCGAGTGGGATCGGGCGAGAGACGCGGCGGCTGATCTGACCTGAACCAGATCGCCGGTGGCGGCACCGGTGAGCACGGCCAGTTCGCGCTCGTTCATCTTCAGGCAGACGGGAGGGTAATCTTTCAACCCGCGCCGGCTGTCGGCCAGGATCAACAGTTCCGGCCGGGCCGAGGCAACCTGTTGCAAGGCCGACCGGACACGTTTCGTGAGGACACCCGTTTCAGGCACACTGACTTGATCCATGATGATGATCGCGTCAGCAAAGGCAGCGACCGCTTCAAGGGCCGTGACGATGTGTTGGGACACTTCGTCCGGTGTGGGCGACCAGTTCTTGCTGTCGAGGCGGTTGAGTTCGCGTGGCGGCTGGCCGGGCACGAGCACGAGCGGCTTGCAGTAGGTGAAGGTGCGGCGCTCGGAAGTCTGGAGGACGTAGTCGAGGATCACGCCGGGCCTCGCGCCCAGCGCGGCGAGCAGTTCAAAGCCTTCGCCATCCTGGCCGCAGAAACTGACGGGGTAAATTTCCGAGACGCTCAAATCGACGAGGTTGTTGAGAATGGTCCCGGCCGCGCCCGGCTGACTACGAACATTGACCACGTTGTAAACTTCAAGGCCGGTCTCGATGGAAATCTCCGAACGGGCGGGATCAATCTCAAGGTAGCGATCGAGGCAGAAGTCGCCGACGACAGCCACTCGCAACAGGGGAAGATTCGCGGCGATGGTTTGAAAACGAGCGTGATTCATGGGGCGAGGGGAAGCTCCAAAATCCAAAATCCAACCCGGGTCGCGGTCGGACAGGAAGGTCCTTCTCCCGCAAGAACATCGGTGTCCGGCGCGAGCTGGACTAGCGACGAGGAGTAGGACGCCGATTCTCGCCGCCAGCCATTTGGAGTTTGGAGCTTGGAGTTTATTTGGATTTTGGATTTTGGGGTTTGGAGTTTCCGCTTTCGTTCAACGCATGAAACAAATTGTGCATAAAGGCAAGGTTGTCGCATTGCGCATAGTGCATCGCGCCGCCCATGCGAGAGAAGCTCTTGCAGAAGCGGAGGTAGTAGGCGGGGTTGTCCTTGGGTGGTTCGCCGGAACTCCAGTCCCAGTTGCCGCCGTCCTGCAAATCCACGACGAAGATGCTGAAGTCTTTCACCGGCGGGCGGGCGGTCTGAAAGCGGAGGTTATGCACGCAGCTCAAACTTTTCTCAAAAACCTGCGGAGCCATGATCGAGGAACCGACCGAGAGCACGACGCCACCGTCGAGATTCTCCACCGCACCGGCGATGAGCTTGAAGTCCAATTCGGCAGCGCGCCCGATGACCGCACCATTAAACATGGGATGGCAGGACACGATGTCGTAGCCGATGCCGGGATGAACGGTGGCGGGGACGCCGTGCTTGAAGGCTGAGGCCAGAATCGAGGCGTGTTTCCAGCGGTGATTCACTTCGATCCGGCCTTCGGGCAACTCGTGCTGAAGCATCGCCCGCAACAGATCGGAGCAGGCGGGCGTGAGCGGGTCCGTCGGAAATTCGCGGATCATTTGCTCAAGCTGCTCGGCCGCGGGCAGCGAGGTGCCGTCCTCCGCGATGAATCTCCCCAGCGACGCGCCGTAGCCTTCGCCGCGCATTCCGCCGGACAGCAAGGCAAGGTGGATGTTGCGACCGGTTTCATCCCAGGTGCCGAAGGTGCCAGCGGCGACATTCTCCTCCACGCTCTCGGTCGAGCGCCCGAGCCAGGCATATTCCCAATCATGAATCGTCCCCGCCCCGTTGGTAGCGAGGTGAGTGATCCAGCCACCCTGCATCATCTGGTCCAGGATGAGGGCCGCGCCGTTGCGCAGGAGATGGGCGCCATACATGAGGATGACGCTGGCCCCGCGCGCGCGCGCGCGTCGGATGGCTTGTTCGCATCGGACGATGGAATCAAGAGCAGCGGCGCTGACGCGCGCCGGAGCCGTCTCGGGCAGAACAAGAATGTCCTCGATCCGGGTGAGGCTGCGCCGTTGTTCCAACGGCCGCACCTTCAGTTTGCGCAGGTCGAGCGGAGCGATGGGTTTCACGCGAATATGGCGGCCAGGATCGGACCGGCGTTCTGGTAGTCGGGAATGATCGCGTCGGCACCGGCCTGGATGAGATGCTGCCGCTTGTCTCCATCGACCAGGCCGGAACCGTGAGTTTGCTCATCACTGGCGACGCCAATGGCCAGACCACCGACGGCTTTGGTGAACTCGATCTCCACCGGACCGTCGCCAAACGAGAGCAAGTGCGAGCCTTTGATGCCTTCCTCGTGGATAATCCGATCGATGACCTGCTTCTTGGAGAAGGTGAGCCCGGGCGTGGCACCGTAGATGTGCGCGCCGAAGTACGGAGTCAATCCGAGCAGTCCCGCTTCCCGCTGCACCTCCGGATCGGATGTCCCGCTGAGGATAATCAGTTTCAAGCCGCGCTCGCGCAGGGCCTCAAGGATCGGAATGGCTCCGGAGATGACAAACTGCTCCACGGCGGCTTCTCCACGGACGAGCCGGCCCATGCGTTCCTGCAAAGTTTTGTCCAGCCGGCGCAGATAAGCCTCCAGCAATGAATCTGGGTCAGGCGTCCTGACATTCCACGCCAGCGCGTACTCTTGGAAACGCCGCATCTGGTGGATGGATGGCTTGCCGTTCAGGGCGAGGATATCGCGCCGCAGTTGCGACCGCACCTCCGGCTGGTCCGCAAAATCGCGGGGTAGAAACTCGGCGAACAGTTGCACCATCACGTCTGGCCAGCCGTTGCGCAGCCCGGAGAGCGTGCCGTCGAAATCGAAGATGACATGCGAAACTCCGGGACGGCGCAGGTCCGCCGCCAGGAGTTCGTTTTGGCACCGCAATGGTGAAGTCACACCATGAGTAAAACACTCCGACGCGCCCGGTCAACGCGGTAGACGGCACCGGGTGGGATTATGATGCATCTTGACACTGTTTTTAATTGCCAACGGGTGCGTCCTCAGCGGAGGAGCCAGTAAATGAGCGTGATTTGCGCGGCGAAGAGTAGAAACAGGGCAGACCAGGTGAGGGCTTCGCGCACCCGCATCGTCTTCTGGCCGCTACGTGCGAGCCAGAAACGAATCTGAACTGACCCCAGTTCGATCAAATCGCCATTGCGCAACACTCCCTGCTCCACTTGCTCCCCATTGATAATGGCCAGCGCCTCGCGCCGTGACGTGAAGAGAAATCCTTCGCTGCGTTGGAAAGTGATCTCCAGGTGGCGTTCCCACACACCAGCCTCATCAAGGAGCAGGCCAGCACCCGACTCGCGGCCAAGGAGGAAAGGAAAACGGCGGACCACGATGCTGTGGCCCGCCTGTTTGCCGGAAAGAATTTGGAGCTGAATCACACTTGCACCCGACTCGCTAAAAGCTTTTTGGAACGAGGATGTAGTCGCCCGGACAGATGGTGCGGTCGTACCGGGCATCTTTCCTGGCCAATTTACAATCGACGAATTCGCGAGTTCCATCCGCCCGGGTGATCTCGACTTTGCTCCGGTTGGCAAACTCGGTGAAGTCACCACAAGAACCAATGGCGCGCAAAACCGTGATGTGACCGCTATAGAGCATGCGAGCCCGGTTGTTCACTTCGCCCGCGACGGTGTAGAATCGTTCGCCCGTTTTGACGACCACGGTGATCTGCTTGTAATACTCATTGGTGATGTAGGCATTCTTGGTCTCCCGCTCAAAATCGCTGAATTTCATGCCCGCTGCCGGCACCGGGCCGAGCCGAAACATGTTCACCGTGCCATCGGCGCGCACCGCATGCTGCCTTTCCCCCGGAGAATCTGGAATATCAAGGAGACTGATGGTCAGGGTATCGCCAAGGAGGATGACGTCATCCTTGCAAACGTACTGCTTGTCCGGTGGACGCAGGACACAACCCGTCCACAGGAGGACGAAAACAACCGATGCCACCGCGGAAATCCAACCCTTCCAAATCATGCGCGTGAGTCCTTAACAGCGTGCCCGTAAGGCGACAATTAGAATTTCGACTTAATCTCGATCTTGGCATCCGCACCGGATTTGTCGGCCGTCTTGTCGCCGCCCTTCTTCTTGCTGCCCGAGGTGTACTCACCGGTGTACTCGCCCTTCGAGTAGTAGTCGTAGTAGTAGCCGCTGTAGTAGTAATAGTTCTCGTCCTGGGAAACATTGATGTTGTTCAGCACGATGCCGAGCAGGTTGCCACCGACCTTTTCGATCATCTGTTTGGCGCGGATGGTCATGGGCTGCGGATAACGACGGTACTGAATGACCTGAAGGACCATGTCCACCTCGCTGGCCAGAATGGAGGCGTCGCTCACACCCATGATGGGCGGTGAATCGAAGAAGACGAAATCATAGCGCCGCTTCACGTCGCGGATGAGTTCCTTCATCTGCATTGAACTGAGGATGCCGAGCGAACTGCTGGGCAGTCGGCCGCTGGGCATAAAGTCCATGTTGGGCTGCGATGTGGTCTGAATGACTTCCTCAATGGTGTTCTGCTTGAGCAGGTAATTGGTCAAGCCGATCGCGTTCGAAATTTGGAGGTACTTGTGCAGGCTCGGCCGGCGCAAATCGGAATCCACCACGAGCACGCGCTGGCCATTCTGGGCGAACACCGTGGCCAAGTTGAAGATGGTGGTGGATTTGCCTTCGCCCGCACCGCCGCTAACGACGGTGAGCGAGTTCAGCTTGGGATCTTTGCGGCTGAAAAGCACGTTGGTGCGCAGCACGCGATAAGCCTCGGCGTGCGGACTGTCCGGGCCTTCCTCGATCAGCACTCCCACGTTCTGCGGAATGACGCCGAGCACAGCGGCCTGCAAGGCCCGTTCCACGTCGTCGATCGTCTTCACGCTGGTATCAAGATACTCAATGAAGAAGGCCAGGCCGACGCCCACGAGCAAGCCGAAGGCAATACCGAGGCTGATGTTCAGTTTCTTGTTGGGCTTGTAAGGGGTGGAGTCAGCCTCGGCCGGTTCGATGACTTGCACAATTCCCGCCGTGGGCGCGTTCAACTCGACCTGGGCGTTATCAATACTCTGGGCAAGTTTGTCGCGCTGAAATTTGATCTGAGCCAAATCCTCCTTGGCTTCGTAATAAGGGCGGGTCTTGGCGAAATTCTCAGAATCCTGGCGCTTGGCCTCGACCAGCCTGGCACTATAAGTATCCATGTTGGCCCGTTCAGTCTGCATCCTCAGTTCCAACCCGATCATCATGAAGATGAGCCGATCATCAAGCTGCCTCTGCACCTCTTTCAAGGTCTCCCTGACCTGCGTGACATCAGGATGATTGGGCCCCAGCGGACCAGCTAACAAGTTGGTAAGTCTCTGTCGGGCGCGATTCTCCTCGCTGATCAACTCAGCCAGACCGGTGTCCCCTGGCACGGCCAACGGGGCGGCCTTCTTCAGCGTTTCCGGGGTCAATCCACGCAACTTTGAATAAAGGTTCGTCGCCGCCGAAAAACTTCGCTCGGCCTCCAAGAGACTGGAATTGAGCAGGCGGAGCGTCTCCTGGTCGATGGTGGGGGTCGGTTGGCTCGAGGCCGCCTCGGAATCGGTAATCTTCAACTGCACCCGCAGTTCGTTCACTTTCATGACGCGGTTTGTGACCGCCTGTTCCTTCTCGACCAGTTGCTGGCGCAGATTGACGATGCCGTTGCTCTTGACCTGCGAGCGGGCGCTGCCACGCACTTCCTTGTAAACCTCGGCGACTTTGTTCGCCAAGTTGGCCGCCTCATCCTTGTCATCGCTGTATCCCTGGATCTCGACCAAGCTGGTGTTATGGACCTGATCGACGCGCACGGCTCCCTTGAGAATTCGGTAGGCAATTTCTTTGCTGATCCCGCCCGGTTGGTTGAACTTGGCACCCCATTCCTTGGTGAGGTTTAATTCGTCAATGACACGATGAAGGACGGGCTTGGATTGAATGCGCTGAAACTCAGTCTGGATGAAAAACGGATCAGCCGGGGGGCGGAACATGAGGCTCCCCCCCTTGGGGTCCACGTCCACCAGATCCTGCTCAATGGAGATGATCACCTTGGCCCGATAGCCCGGCTTTAACAAATAAGTAACGACCGTGCTGGTCAGCGAAACCAGCAGGAAAACCGCCAGGATAACCGTCTTGCGGATACGAATGATGCGCCAGTAATCGAGGAAATGCAGTTTGGTCTCCGGCGCGGCAAACGCCTTGGTTTCATCAGTTCGTATCGGTTCCATAGAGATAAAAAAGAGGCTGAACTCCTTAGTCCAGCCTCCAAGTCAATTCGTTCAAATATTCCTTCAACTCCAATTAGTAGGTCGCCCGTACCCCGAGGTAAAAACGGTTTCGGTCGTATTGCCGACTGCCGCCAGCATTTCCCCGGACCGTGCCATCCAGCATATCGTAGTTGTAACCCGCCTCAGCCGACCAGTTGCGATTGAAACGATACTCCAAATTCAAGCCCAGCATCCACAAGTCCTCCATGCGACCATCACTGGCTCCACCGTTGAAAGTGGAGTGCTGATACTGGGCCATGACAACGCCCGTGAGCTTGGAGGTAATCTGTTGCACCACTTGGAAATATACCACGGTGGTTTCAGCATCCAAGGTAGGGTTACCACCGGAATCGACGCTGCCCGCAACATCCGTGGCATTGCGCGCATGGCGAATGCCCAACTCAGCCGAACTGCCGATCATGTAAACGTAGGTCAAGCTCACGTCCGCGTACGGGCTGAGGGACGATTCGCCCGCCTCATAAAAGTCAGCGTATTGCGCACCCAGGCGTACTGAGGTGCGGAGGCGAGCCGTCAGATCGTAATCCGCACCCACATAACCGTAATGGGAGTAGCTGTTGCGAATGTTGCTCTTCAATCCCATGGTCCGGCGAATGGCGGCTGCTCGCTCCGGCGTCGGAGGGAAATTCGGATCGTTCAATTCGTCATCCAACTCGATGAGCGTGGATTGATCCAACACCAGATCATCCCCGGTGTAGTGGTTCATCCCAAAGCTATATCCGATCAACCCGACCAAATTAGGGGTGAAAGTATTGCGCAAATCAACTCGGAACATGTGCTCGAGACGATCCAAAAGAGCGGAACGGCTGCCCCATCCCTCCTGCTCGTAATCATACCAATTATTTATGTAGCCGAAGTTTAATGCCATCTGGCGGCTAATTCCGAGGTTGTGATTAACATTGCCACGGTTGTGGAGAACGGCGCTTTCTGTGCGGCTTGCTGAACGATTGGGGGAGGTGATGATGTTGCCGCGATCGGCGATGGTCGGCTCGGAGGTGTAGACGAAAGATTCGTCAATGCTGATGTCGTGCTGTGGGGCAAAACGATGGCGCAATCGGGCGTTGAACTCGTGATTCTGATCATTACTATCCGGTTCCCGATCCTCGTACCAGATCAACGAGTAAACGTAACCCATCGAGAGAAAGGTCTGGTCAAAAGGCAGGCTTACGTGAACCGAGGGGCTGACGGAAAGGGCGAAGCTGTCCTGCTTACTCCCATCGGGTGAAGTGGCAATATTGTCGTCGTAAATGGCCCGGACCGATGCGGCCATGGTGAAAAGCCGGCCGGTACGCTGACGGCTCATCTCCGGGTCGGCGGCATGCAAAGTAGCAGCACCAAGTGCGAGAATTCCTGCGGACGTTAAAACTTGCTTCATAACCTGCTAAAATTGGACGGACTTAAGCCCAGCCTGAATACACACAGCGAGAGCGGTTGCGGTTTTATGGGTCGGCATTTGTATTGTCAAACAGATTTGCCTCCAGTTCCGTTCAATCTTCCCTGAAATTATTTTTACGGCAGCGGGTCCGACCACCGATCGCGATCCATCAGCAATAACTCACCGCTCGAGAGCAGCCTTTCCGGAGAGTGGCGCAAAGGAAACCCAGTCGGAACCTCGCCCCGCACGAAGCATTGCAGGAAAAACGCCCCCCACCCCCGGTTGTCGCCGGCGAACCAGTTGGAGAAGAACCGGCTGTCCGTCGTCCGGGCACTTACGTAAAGCCCGCTTACGGATCGCTGGAAATCGTTGATCTGATAAAAATCATCCTTCCAGTTCATCGGCATCCAGACGCATGGCCGCTCGCCATACCAAGCCATCGCCCAAGGCACATCGCTCATCATCAGTTCCCCTTCCTTAAGGTAATGTGCCATCTGCTGCACCCTCGGCGGATAATAAGGCGGGGCGAAGGCCCGCGACCGGGGGGGCAGAAAGACCAGCAACATTGGCAGTGAGATTAACAACGCGAAACCCGTCAAAGCCCCGACCCGAAGCGGGGCCGATGGGATGGGCAGCGACTCGAACAGGATGAAGAACAATCCCACCCCGAAAATCAGCACCAACGGCGCCGCCAGCACGAGCAGATTCTCCGAATTGAAAACTTGCGCCTCGGTGGTGAGATGGGTGCGGGTCAGCGCCTGCACAGGCAGCAGCACGGCCAGCATACCCAGGACGAGCCAGCGCGCCCGATTCAAATTTGTGCTCCGGAAACGCACCAGCAATCCGGCGAGGAAGAATGACCAGAGCCAGTTCCCGCCCAGCAACGGCAGTTCACTGGTAAATATGATGCGGCTGTTGGCCACCAGTTTGCGCGTCATCGCCATCAGGACCGTCCATTTCTGCTCCATCAATCCAGTGGTGGCGGGTTTCAAGGAACGTTCGAGTGAATCCCCAAGGAAAAACGGCGTGTCCTGCAACACGGCGAAAGTCTGGGTGCCAAACGGGGCTCCACTCAGGAAAACATTGCGCACCAGCCAAGGCGTGACCACCAACAGGAAACTCGCCAGGACGGCCAGGAAAAAGACGATCCGCCGCCGTGGACTGCAAACCAGGATGAAGACCAGCACGGGCAGCAGCAGCCAGCCAGTCGAATACCGCGTGAGCATGGACACACCCACGACGAACCCAGTCCCACCCGCCAGCCCCAGCAATCGGCCCAGCGAAGCATTCTCCCGCTGACCGCGCTCAAACCAACCCAACAACCAGGCCAGAGCCAAAATCAAATCCATCAGCCAAATCGTGCTGAGCCCCGATACGCTGAACCGCCAGTAATGTTCCGTGAGCACGAACAGGATGACCGACATCCAGGCCACGCTGCGGTTGAACCAGTCGAGAGCCAGCCGGAAGACAAGCCACGCGCCCACCCCCAGCAGAAGCTGGTTCAGCACCGCGATGGCCAGATCCGTGGGCACCGCGTTGAAGCCTTTGATTGCCCCGAGATCTCCCCCCTCCGGCACCACCTGGAGCAAGACCGCCAACAAGAGCGGATACACGGGCGGATTTGAAATATCCTGGTGCCCCTCCTTCAACAGCGTGGATTTGTCGGCCCGGCGCTGACCGGTCATCGCCAGGCTCAACGGGCGCACACAATAGGTGGTGAACCCCCTCCCCGCCGCGATGTTCCGGCCCAACTGCGCCGCGTCCATCGCCTCCGCGTTGGCAAGATTGCGAAAGCACCACACGTCATACATCACAGCCACCAGCACGAAGGCCACGATAGCCAGCACCCAGCGCATGAAACGCGCCCCCGCGCCTTCTTCCACGCGGTGAATCCATTCCTGTAGCTTGAGCGATCCCAGCACCTACATCTCCTCCAGGTGATACGTGTGCAATTTGCGGTGCAGGGTGCGGCGACTCATGCCGATCTGCTTCGCGGCCAGGCTGCGATTGCTGCGGTTTTCCTTAAGGGCTTTGATGATGAGTTGCCGCTCGGCCTCCTTGACCGTGAGATCTCCCAGCACCCCGTCGCCCTCGGCGAGGCTCCCACCCCGCCCGTCCCGCAGGTTCATCGGCAGGTCGCGACCCAGGATGTTCTCGCCGCGGGCCAGCACGACCGCGTGCTCCACGACCGCGCGCAACTCGCGCACATTGCCTGGCCAGCCGTACTCCAGCATGAGCTTCGTCGCCTCGGGCGAAAGGCCGCGCACGTTCTTCCCGTTCTCGGCCGCGAACTCCTGCACAAAGGTCTGCGCCATCAGCGGCAGGTCGGCCTTGCGCTCACGCAGCGGCGGCAGGTGAATCTCCAGCACCCGCAGCCGGAAGTAGAGGTCGTCGCGAAAAGCGCCTTCCTTCACGAGCTGGGCCAGATTTTTGTTGGTGGCGGTGATCAATCGTACGTCCGCAGTCAGAGTCTTGTTCGAGCCGACCCGTTCAAAAGTTCTTTCCCCGAGGAACCGCAGCAGCTTCACCTGCGTGGCCGGCTCGATCTCCCCGATCTCATCCAGGAACAGCGTCCCCCCCTGCGCCTGCTCAAACCGCCCGATCCGCCGCTCGTGCGCGCCGGTAAAAGCCCCCTTCTCATGCCCGAAAAGCTCGCTCTCCAGCAAATTCGAGGGCAGCGCCGCGCAATGCACCGTCACGATCGGCCCGTTGCGCCTCGGACTCAGCCCGTGAATGGCTTTGGCGACCAGTTCCTTGCCCGTGCCGCTCTCACCCGTGATCAAGACCGAGGTCCGCGCCGGCGCCACCGCCTGCACCAGTTCGAACACCTCCTGCATGGCCGGCGTGTGGCCGATGATGTTCTCCAGCCCGAAGCGCGTGTGCAGTTGCTGTTTCAGCTCCACGTTCTCCGTCTCCAGCTTCTGCTGCTTAAGCGCGCGCGCGATCCGCATCTCCAACTCGTCGATCTGCAACCGCCCTTTCGCGATATAATCGTCCGCGCCGTTCTTCATCGCCTCCACCGCCAGCTCCTCCGAGCCGTAAGCGGTCATCAGGATGCAAATGGGCGCACGGCTCAACGCCTTCGCCCGCCGGATCAGCTTCATACCATCCTCGTTCGGCAGTTTGAAATCCGTCAGCATGACGTCGAACGGCTCCGACTCGAGCAACTGCATGGCGGCGGCGGCATCTTCGGCCGCATAGACCTCGTAACGATCCTCCAAGGCCGCACGCAAACCTTCGCGCGACGTCTTCTCGTCCTCGACGATGAGCAGGGATGGTTTCATTTTCAGCGCCCGGAGCATGAGGCGGGAGCCGGGGCACAGGTCAACACTTCTCCCTGATTCACGCCGGGGCAGACGCCGCCTGCCCCTGGGATCAGCGGGCACTACTTCCGAAAAACCTTAGCCTCCAGAGGCGAGGGCTGCATTTGTTGCGGCGGGTGGCGTTTCTGGCGGCAAAAGTTTTCTTTCCGCCGCCGCGGGTGGGGGCAAAGTTTCCGTAAAAAATGCCTCCGAAACCGCAGGTGTGGCTGCACCCGCCCCGGAAAATGCTCCTGACGCCGTAAAAAATACGCCCCCAGCGGCAAAAAGAACGCCCCCAGCGGCAGAAAATGCCTCACCTGGCGGGGAAAATGCGCCCCTTTTGGCGGGTGCAACGTCCCGAACCATAAAAAATCAGGCTTTGGCCCCGGAAAATCCGTTTTTAGCCGCGCTTCACCCCGCTTTGCCCATGAGAACCGCCTATTTCGACTCCGGCCTGCGTTGGGACGATCCGAACTTGCGCTGGGGCGACCCGGCTTACCTCCTCGACCCCCGGCGACCCCGGCTATGTGCCGCCGCCTGATAGCCCAACCAACAACAAACCAAAACGTATGCGACGCAACAATTACTACCCCATCCGCCAAGGCGACCAAGTCGTCTGGCTCACGAACTTCTGCCACAAACTCCCCAAATCCCAAATCGGTTCCCCTGTCTTCCCGAGGCACCAGATCAGCGCCGGGCCCGCACGAACTTTTCGACATACTTGCCAAGCAAGTCGGCCTCCAGGTTCACGGCGTCCCCGACCCGGCGTTCGCGCAAGGCCGTGACCTCGAGAGTGTGCGGGATGATCCAGAGGCGGAATCCTTTCCTGGTCACACCGGCCACGGTGAGGCTGATCCCGTCCACGGCAATAGAACCCTTGAAAACCACATAGCGGAGGACCTCGGACGGCGCGGTGATGTCGAGCAAATGATCCGCGCCAGCCCGTTCCCAGCGGGTGATCTTGCCGAGGCCATCCACATGGCCCGTAACGAAGTGGCCGCCGAGCCGGCCATCGGCAGCAAGCGATCGTTCGAGATTCACCTGAGACCCTTGGGCGGCGAACTGAAGATTGGTTCGCACCCAAGTTTCGCGGAGCAGATCGAAGTGCAGCCGGGTTCCCGTGCGGGATCGTTGCAGCTTGGTGACGGTGAGGCAGCAACCATTGACGGAAATGCTGTCGCCCACCTTGACCCCGCGGGCGCAGAGCCGGACGCGCACGGCGAATTGGATGGCCTTGGCGCCTTCGCGAATGCTTTCGACCGTGCCGGTTTCTTCCACGATGCCCGTGAACATGATGGCGGAGATTCAGGGAAAGCAGGCGAACTCTCAATACACATCTCGCGACTGCGGAGAGGGTGCGGCCACTAGGACTCAAGAACAGCAGTCATCAATAAATCCTCGCCAAGCCAGCGATAGTCCACGTCCCGCAATTTCAGGGCCTCCTTCAGGTTGGCGATGCCCGGTCCGGCCACACCTTTGCGCGCGTCGCGGCCACCGATGATCTTGGGCGCGTAGAAGAAGGCGACGCGATGCGCCAGCCCACTGAAGAGGAAGGAGGCGTTTACCTCCCCACCGCCTTCGACGAGCAGGCGGGTGATGTTTTCACCGCCCAGTTTTCGCATCAACCAGCGGAGGTCGATTCCACCACCCCGCTGCGGGGCCACCTCCACCCGAACTTTCCTTTGAAGCGCGTCCAGTCGCCGGACCGGCGCGAGTTTGGAGACCACAATCAAGGTCCGGGCCGCGAACTCATCGCTCAGAATCTTCGCGTCGCGCGGCGTGCGCGCCTCCGAATCGAGCACGATGCGCCACGGCTGCCGTTCACCGTCCACCGCCCCCCGCCCCCCGCGCACCGCCCTCACGGTCAGCGCCGGATCGTCCGCGAGCACGGTGTTGATGCCCACGAGGATGGCGTCGCTCTGCCTGCGCAGTCTCATGGCTTCAGCGCGGGATTCAGGACCGGTGATCCATTTCGATTCGCCGGTGCGGGTGGCGATCTTGCCATCGAGCGACAGGGCGGCCTTGACCGTGACGAAGGGCGTGCGGTGGACGATCCAGTGGTTGAAGGCTTCGTTGAGTTGCGTCGCCTCTTCCGCGAGCACGCCGGGGACGACTTCGAGGCCCGCCCGCCGCAAGAGTTGGAATCCGCGCCCCGCGTGTTCGGGATTCGGATCGGTGGCCGCCACGACCACGCGGCGGATGCCGGCGGCCATGATGGCTTCGGTGCAAGGGGGCGTGCGGCCGCGGGTGCAACAGGGTTCGAGGGTGACGAAGAGCGTCGCGCGACGCGGATCATGGCCCCGTCGGGCGGCGGCGTGCAGCGCCTCGATCTCGGCGTGCGGCCCTCCGGCCCGGCGGTGCCAGCCCCGGCCGATGATTTCACCGCCCTTGATCAGCACGGCCCCGACCATCGGGTTGGGCGAGGTGTGCCCAAGCCCGCGCACCGCCAGCCGGAGGGCGAGCCGCATGTTCGTAAAATCTGCTGGCGACGATAAGCGCACGGTGGCCGCAGTCTGGGAACCATGTTACAACCTGTCAACGCGCCGCAAATTGCTTGAACGAATCAAGCGCGGCGGCGTCACTAACCCGGTTCAAATTCATATGCGCGGAAGCCAACAACGACTCGCTCTGGTCCTGGTCGCGCTGCTGCTGGCCTGTGGGCCGCTGGCGCGGGCGGCCAGTTATGCGGCCGGCCAGCCCAAGCGCGCCCCGGGCGCAGAGATTTTCGACCTCGGGATGGTCCTCCCCATCCGCATCGTCATTGCTTCCAACGAACTGGCCGTGCTGCGCAAGGATCAGCGCAAGGATGTGCGGGCCACAGTTTGGGAAGGCACGAACGTGTATCGCGACGTCGGACTGCACGTCAAAGGGGCCGCCGGCAGCACGCGGGACATCAATGACAAGCCGGCCCTCACCCTCAACTTCCAGAAGTTCACGCCCGCCCAGCGCTTCCACGGCCTCAGAAAAATCCACCTCAACAACTCGGTGCAGGATGCCAGCTACCTCTGTGAGAACATTTGCAGCGAACTGTATCGCCAGGCGGGCGTGCCCACGCCGCGCGTCACTTACGCCACGCTGGAGCTGAACGGCCGGAAGCGCGGCTTGTATGTGGTCAAGGAGGGATTCTCGAAGGACTTCCTCGGGATGTATTTCAAGAACAAGGACGGCAACCTCTACGACGGCGGATTCGTGCGCGAAATCGATCAGCAACTCGAACGCGATCTCGATGGTGACGGCGACGTCCGCGACTGGTCGGACCTCAAGGCGCTGATCGCGGCGGCGCAAGTGCCGGATGCGACCGAGCGCTTCGAGGTCTTGAGCCAGGTGCTCGACATGGACCGCTTCCTCACCTACGCCACGCTCCAGATCATGACCTGGGACTGGGACGGCTACCTGATGAACCGCAACAACTACCGCGTGTATCACGACCGGGACACGGGCAAGATGATTTTCTTCCCGCACGGCATGGACCAGATGTTCTGGGAGACCGGTCAGCAACCGATTCCCGTGCCGGGCCGCTTCAACAGCCTGGTGGGCCGCGCGGTCATGGAGACGCCGCAGGGCCGGCGGCTTTACAAGCAGCGCTTCGGCGAGGTCTTCACCAACTTCTTCCAGATTGAAACGCTGACCAACCGGGTCAACGCCCTCGAAACCCTGCTCACGCCCTACGCGGGCAACACCAACGAATACAAGAACCAGGTCGCAAACATCCGGAACAAGATCGTGGCCCAGCACGCGAACTTCACCAAACGCCTCAACGAGCCAGAGCCGCTGCCCCTCAAATTCTCCAACGGCATCGCCAGCATCACGAACTGGTCCATCCCATTGACGCCGCCGGACCGGGCCAACGCCATCCGCGAGCGCGTGGCGTTCGAGGGCCGGCCGACGTTGCACATCGTGACCACCAACCTGACGACCAACACCACCGCCTCCTGGCGCGCGAGCGTCCTGCTGCAGAAGGGCGTGTACCGATTTGAGGCCCTGGCTCGCGCCGCCGGGGTCGTGCCGACGACGCTCACCAATGACCTCAAGAAAGGCGAAGGCGCGGGCATCCGCATTCACGGCACCTCCAAGCCGCGCGCCAACAAACTGGTCGGCGACCAGGCGTGGCAACCGCTCGAATACGCTCTGACCAACAAGCTGGACGAACCGATGGAGTTCGATCTGCTCTGCGAATTGCGCGCGGTGGCCGGGGAAGTCTGGTTCGATCTGGCCTCCCTCAAGCTGGTGAAAACAGATGGGGATCCGAACCCGCCCATCAAGAGGGCGCCGAGCGCACCTGCGGAGGCCAAGCCGCAATGACCCTGCGCCGGTCCATGCTCGCCGCGGTGCTGGCGCTGATTCTGACTGGGGAAGCTGTGGCGGCAAACAAAGCCGCGGTGGCCAAGCCGGTCAAAGTTCCCGCCTTGCCACCCAAGGAGAAGAAGAGCGATCCGAGCAATCTCCTCTTCGCCACGAACGCGCCCATTTACACCTTCAAGATCGACATCAGCGGCGGAGAACTGGCCGCGCTGCAAAAGGACGACCGCAGTTACGCGCGCGGCACATTTACCGTGGGGACAAATGTCCTGCGCGACGTGGCGTTCCGCGTGAAGGGCAACGGCAGCCGCCGTCCGCTCGGCGAGAAGCCCAGCCTGGTGGCCAAGTTCGACCACTACGTGCCGGGCCAGAAGTTTTTCGGGCTGAACAAGATCGCCATCAACAACTCCAGCCAGGATCCGACCTTGCTCGCGTGCTTGGTCGCCAATGGAATGTTCACCGACGCGAACGTGCCCGTGGCGCGCGTCACCCATGCGCGTGCGACGCTCAACGGCCGCGACCTCGGCCTCTACTTCGTCGAGGAGGTTCACAACAAGGATTTCCTCAAACGCTGGTTCAAGAACGGGGACGGCAATCTCTACGAAGCCTATCTGGCGGATGTGGATTCGCAGATGGATCAGGACGGCGGGGAGGGCCGCGGACAAAAAGACCTCAAGCGATTCGCCGACGTGGTGAAGATACCCGACGCCACCGAGCGTTGGCAGAAGCTGCCCGAGGTGCTCGACGTGGACCGCTACCTCTCGCACCTCGTCTGCGAACTGTTCACCTCCCACACCGACGGCTACGCCATGAACCGCAACAACTACCGCGTCTATCACCACCCCGACACGGACCGGTTCACCTTCCTCGCCCACGGCGTGGACTGGGCGTTTGGTAATGTGGGTGTCTCGATGAATCCCCCGCAGAATTCACTCGTGACGAAAGCGGTCATGTCCTCGCCGGAGGGCAGCAAACTTTTCAAGGAACGGCGGCTGTCGTTGTTGACCAATGTCTTCCAACTCGAAGTGCTGACCAACCGCGTGCACGCCGCCGTGAGCCGCCTCGTGACGCAGGCGCGCAACGGCGGGGAGACGAATGAGTATCTGCGCTACGGCCAGGAGATGAACAACCGGCTCGCCGCCCGCTGGCGCTTCGTGACCAACGAGCTGTTCGGCCCGCCGCCCATCCCGCTCCACTTCGACCAGGACGGCGTGGCCCGCCTGAAAGGCTGGCTCAAGAAAACCGACCAGACTTCGGCCCCCGCCGCGCACGATCGGGGCACCGACGGCAGCCATCGCACGCTCCACATCGCCACCACGACCAATGCTTCGACCGTCGCTTCTTGGCGCACCAAGGTGGTGCTGCCGCAGGGCAACTATTTCCTGGAAGGCGAGGCCCGCGCCGCCGGCATCGTCTCCAAGACCAACGACATTGGCCTGGGGGCCGGCTTCCGTCTCTCCGGCGACAAGCAGCGCCAGAACAAACTCGAAGGCGACGTCCCCTGGACGCGCCTGCAACACAGCATCACCAATCAGCTCGATCAGGAAGTGGTCATCGTCTGCGAGTTGCGCGCCACCAAAGGTGAAGTGTGGTTCGACGAAGAGTCGCTGCGGATCGTAAAGCGGAAATGATCCCGGAAGGGACAAGCCCTACGAGCCGGTCTGAAAATTCGGCCCCGGAGTGCGCCCGTCCTCGGGCGCAGCAAGGTGATGACGCCGTGCGCGTTGGAGAAACCCACCCCGGCCGCCTTTTCCACGTTGCTGCGCCCGAGGACGGGCGCACTCCGAGGCCAGTGAACTCGCCGTCCAAACGACTTTTCAGACAGGCTCTGAGCCAATCTTAGCTGGACAGGCGGTTGACCCTGTTTACCCTGCCGCCATGTCCGCACTTTCCTCGAACGTGCTTAACCGCAATCTGCGGTCGAATACCTGTTAGGCTCCATGACGCCGCGCTTCCAGCTATCAGACGTTCCGACTATCGCAGGGCGATATGCGTCGTCTCCACATGAGCCGTCTGTCATCGCGCTTGTTCCAGTTGTCCGCCGTCAGGGCTACCTCACCAGCGACCAGCTTTTCACGCTGTGCAGATGGAAGTCAGCGCGACGTGCCGGA
Source organism: Pedosphaera sp. (assembly GCA_031414955.1). Lineage (GTDB taxonomy): Bacteria > Verrucomicrobiota > Verrucomicrobiia > Limisphaerales > SIBH01 > JANNGC01. Next base: position 28,426 of record JANOQV010000184.1, read on the forward strand.
CGAGTTCGACAGAATGCGGCATCCTTTGTCGAGGAGGTCACGCGATTTGCTTTGTCCGCTACCGATGAGCGCGCGCGGATTGAGTCGCTCACACTTCTTGATGCAGTCGAGTATCCGACGGCATCTTGTATTCTTCATTGGTTTCACAGCGACCCGTATCCCATCGTTGATTTTCGGGCGATTTGGTCGCTTCAGCTTTCCCAGCCTCGGCAGTACTCCTTTGAGTTTTGGCGGTCGTATTGTCAGGGCTGGCGCGAGTTACTTTCACAGGCTCGCCGAGTCTCGGGACTTGTCACGCCGCGGTTGTTTGATCAGGCTCTTTGGCAGCATTCTTATGAGCATCAGCCCACGAATGGAGCCTAATCACCAAAGGATTGGAAAGGACCGGAGCGCGGCGGGGAGGATGGTTTGGAAGTGGGGTGTTCTCGCGCGCAGCGTCCTTTCCATCCGGGGTTGAACCCGCCCGTCGAACTCGCCGTCCGCCTCGTCCCCCCGCTCGCGACCTGCTGTCGGAGTTGCCTTTTGCTTTTCCATCGCTCCTCCGACGGGGCTGGACCGGGCGCGGGACATTTTCCCGCTTTCCCATCCGCGCCCGCCTCCGCACACTCCGCCGCCATGAAATTGCAAACTCGTTACGGTTCCATTCCGGCCCGGTTGTTCGTGGAGAATCGCGCCCGGCTGCGCGCCCTCCTGCTGCCGAACTCGCTCGCGGTGGTGAACGCGAACGATGTGTTGCCGACCAACGCCGACGGCTCGCTCCGCCTCGTGCCGAGCGCCGACCTCTTTCATCTCACCGGCCTGGAGCAGGAGCAGACCATCCTGCTGCTCTATCCCGACGGGCACGACGAGAAGTTGCGCGAGCTGCTTTTCATCCGCGACGTGGCGCCGGACCTGGAAATCTGGGAGGGCCACAAGCTGACCAAGGAGGAGGCCCGCGCGGTGAGCGGCATCGAGCGGGTGCATTGGCTGAGCGAGTTCCCGCGCGTGCTCCATCGCCTGATGTGCGAGTGCGAGCACGTTTACCTGAACTCGAACGAGCACAAGCGCGCGGTCGTCGAGGTGGAGACGCGCGAGTCGCGTTTCGTGGCCGACATGGTGCGCCGTTATCCGCTGCATGATTATCAGCGGCTCGCGCGGCTCATGCACCAGATCCGCGTGGTGAAGTCGGCGGACGAGGTGGCGTTGATTCGCAAGGCGTGCGCGTTGACGGGCAAGGGTTTCAAGCGGCTGCTGAAGTTTGTGAAGCCGGGCGTAAACGAAATGGAGATCGAGGCGGAGTTGTCGCGGGAGTTCATCCGGGGCGGCGGGAACTTCGCTTATACGCCCATCATCGCCCGCGGGGTGAACGCGTGCGCGCTGCATTACATCTCGAACTGCGACGAGTGCCGGAAGGGCGATCTGGTGTTGCTGGATGTGGCGGCGAGTTTCGCCAACTACAATTCGGATCTGACGCGCACGATTCCGGTGAACGGGAAGTTCACGCCGCGCCAGAGACAGGTCTATAACGCGGTGCTGCGCGTCTTCCGCCAGGGCAGCGATTATTTGAAGCCCGGCCGGCTGGTGAAGGACTGGCAGAAGGAGGCCGAGGCGCTGATCGAGAAGGAGCTGGTGGATTTGAAGCTGTTGACCACGCGCGAAATCAAGAAGCAGCATCCCGACCGTCCGGCCTTCAAGAAATACTTCATGCACGGCGTCGGCCATCCCATCGGCCTCGACGTCCACGACGTGGGCCTGACCACGGAGCCGATGCAGGTCGGCTGGGTGATGACGGTGGAGCCGGCCATCTACATCCGCGAAGAGGGCTTCGCGGTGCGGTTGGAGAATTGCGTGCTCGTTGGCGAGAACGGCAACACCGACTTGATGGCGGACATCCCGATCGAGGCCGGCGAGATCGAGGCGGCGATGAAGCGGTAGCAACGTGCCGCTGGCGGCACGCTCTCAGCGCCCCGCCCGGAACTGCCTCGGCGTCATCCCCGTCGCCGCACGGAAGGCCCGCGTGAAGGCACTGTGGTCGTAGAAGCCGCATTGATGCGCGATCTCCGCGATGGCCTGCTCCGTCTCCACCAACAATTGTGAGGCCGCCGCCAGCCGCGTCTGCGTGATGAGCTGGCTGGGCGTGAGGCGGAAAATGCGTTTGATCAGCCGCGCGAAGCGGACGGGCGCGAGTCCCGCTTTCTTCGCGAGCCGCGCCGGCGAAACGCTTTCGTGAAAGGACGTGTCGAGATGCTCCATCGCCGCGAGCAGCCCGGCGGGGATTTGCCCGCTGTCCTTCAACGCGCGCAGGTCGCGCGAAAGCCCGATGAGTCCCACGATGTTCCCCGCCGCGTCGCGCAACGGCAGCTTGGTGGTCAAACACCAGCCGGTGCGGCGGCGCGAATACCAGTGGAGTTCCAGACTGTCGATGACCGGTCGGCCCGTGCGCAGCACGGCCTCGTCTTGCGCCGCGTAGCGACCGCCGAGTTCCGCCGGGAAGATGTCGCGCACGCGGCGGCCCACGAGTTCCGCCGGACTGCCCAGGCCGCAGCGTTCGGCGAGCGACTGATTGCACAGGGCGTAACGCCCCGCCGCGTCCTTCACGAAGAACGCCGTGTCCGGGTCGTGGCGAAACAACTCCGCCACCACCGAGACGACCGGCCACAGCGCGGCCAGCCGCGCGTCGGGCCGGGCCTCGGGCATTGGGCGTTTTTTGGCGGTCACGGGGGTTATTTAAGACAAGACAACCGGGCGGGCGATGCCAGAATTCTCGGGCATCCTATGAAGACTGAAATCGCTCCCACCAGTGGACGGCCCGAAAGCGGCGCGGCCGCCGGAGGATTTGCAGGCACTGATCGAATACCGGGCACAACCGCATTGATACCCTCGCTACTGCGGTCGCCAAAGAAATTACTATGAACACCGAACTCCATCGCCATCCACGAAGACTTCTCGCGCTGTTTGTTTTGCTCGGTTCGCTGGCCGGGGCCGGCCCGGCGAGAGGCGACGATGAATCGTTCTCAACAGACGGGCCGCAGGCCGCACCGCAAGCTTTCCCGCGCGGCGAGCAGGGGCCGAGGCGGGTGTTCCGGGACCGCATCGCGCCGCACTGGTTCGCGGGCGAGACGCGGTTCTGGTATCGCAACGAATTGCGCGACGGCGCGAAGGAGTTTGTCGTCGTGGACACGGCGCGCGGAGTGCGCGCAGCGGCGTTCGATCATGTGAAGCTGGCCAGGGCGCTGTCGAAGGCGGCGGGCGCGGAATACCAGGCTGGCAAACTGCCGTTCGACCGCATCGAGTTCATCGATGACGCGAAGTTGATTCGTTTCAAGGCGGGTGAGACGACGTGGAAGTGCGACCTGAGTTCCTACGAATGTTCCGAGACCGAAGCCGTGGCCGGGGAAAAGCCCGGCGACGAAGCGGAGTCGCCGCAGGGCCGGCCAGGCCGGCGCGGGCCGCCGCCAGACGACGGCGCAACGGAAGAGCCAAGCCGCTCCTCCAACCGTTCGCCGGATGGCCAATGGACCGCGTCGGTGAAAGACCACAACGTCTTCATCAAGTCGCGTGACGATGAGTCGAAGGAGATTCAACTCAGCACGGACGGCAAGGAAGGGCTGGCCTACGGAAATCCCTCGTGGTCGCCGGACTCGAAGACGCTCGTGGCTTTCCGCATTGAGCCGGGCGAACGCAAGGAGGTTCATCTCGTCGAGTCGTCGCCCAAGGACGGCGGGCGGGCGAAGCTCAAGTCCCGCCCGTATCCGCTGCCCGGCGACAAGTTCGCGAAATACGAACCGAACGTCTTCGACGTGGCGAGCCGCAAGCAGACGAAGCCCGAGGTGGACCGCTTCGAGCACGAGTGGCTGAGGCCGCGCCTGCACTGGAGCCGCGATGGGACTCGCTTCGGCTATCAGCAGATTGATCGTGGGCATCAACGCTTCCGCCTTATCGAGGTCGAGGCGCAGAGCGGCGCGGCGCGCAATCTCATCGACGAGAAGACGGCAACTTTCATCTGGACGGCGCACACGGAGAGCACGGGCCTCAGCGCGGTCAACTGGCTGACGAACTCGGAGGAGATCATCTATGCCTCCGAGAGCAACGGCTGGCGGCATCTTTATTTGATCGATGCGGGCGCGGGGAAATTGAAGAACGCGATCACGACCGGCGATTGGATCGTGCGCGGCCTTGACCGCATCGACGAGACGAACCGGCAGGTGTGGTTCCGCGCGAGCGGCGTGTTCGCGGGGCAAGACCCGTATCTGATTCACTACGGGCGCGTGAGCTTCGACGGCGGCGGATTGGTGTGGCTCACGGCGGGCGACGGCAATCACGCCCTCGCGTATTCGCCCGACCGCAAATTCATCATCGACACTTACTCGCGCGTGGACCTGCCGCCGGTGAACGAACTGCGCCGCGTCTCGGACGGCAAGCTCGTGTGCAAGCTGGAGGAAGCGGACATCACGGATTTGAAGTCGAGCGGCTGGGCGGCCTCGGAGGTCTTCGTCGCCAAAGGCCGCGACGGCCAGACCGACATCTGGGGCATCATCGCCCGCCCGCGCGACTTCGACCCGAACAAGAAGTATCCGATCATCGAAGACATTTACGCCGGGCCGCAAAGTTCCTTCACCCCGAAAACCTTCAGCTCCAGTTCGCGCTACGAATCGCTGACGAAGCTCGGCTTCATCGTGGTGAAAATGGACGGCATGGGGACGGCGAACCGCTCCAAGGCGTTCCACGATGTATGCTGGCACAACCTCAAAGATGCCGGCTTCCCCGACCGCATCCTCTGGATGAAAGCCGCCGCCGCGAAGCATCCGCACATGGACATCACGCGCGTCGGCGTCTATGGCACGTCGGCGGGCGGACAGAACGCGGCGGGCGCGGTGCTGTTCCATCCTGAGTTCTACAAGGCCGCCGTGGCGAATTGCGGCTGCCACGACAACCGCATGGACAAAGCCTCATGGAACGAGCAGTGGATGGGCTATCCGGTCGGGCCGCACTACGGCGAAAGCTCGAACATCGACCACGCTGGCAAACTTCAGGGCCACCTGTTCCTCGTCGTCGGCGAGTTGGACAGCAACGTGCCGCCCGAATCGACCTATCGTCTCGCCGACGCGCTGATCAAGGCGAACAAGGATTTCGAGTATCTCGTCGTGCCCGGCGGCGGGCACGGCGCGGGCGGCGCGTACGGCCAGCGACGCTTGCAGGATTTCTTTCTGCGTCACCTGCTCGGCCAACAACCGCCGGATCGAAATGCTCAGAACGAATCTGCCAAATGAAACCCATTGCACGAGTAGTTGCCGCCATCGCGCTCGCCGTCTTGCTGTCGAGCCGCGTCGTCTCCGCCCAAACGGCCCCGCCCGTGACGCCGCCGCCGGATTCGTTCTTCGAGATGGTCAGCCAGCGCGACCGCGATGCGGCGCGCGCGTTCTACAAGAAGTTCATCGACGTGAAGGGGATGCCGGTCGTGGCGGCGGACGTGGTCGCGGACGCGGCGTTGCAGCGCACTTACGAAATCGTCACGCGGATGCTGGCGGGCCGACCCGATGTCGTGGAGGCGCTCGTGAAAACGAAGATGTATCTCATCGTGATGGGGCGCGAGCAGGTCTATACCGACATGCCGGAGTATCGGAACCATCCGAACCCCGCCTACCAGAACGAACGCGTGCGCGGCACCGGCGGACGGCCCACGAGTTTCGGCGAGGAGAATGTGTTGAGCCTGTCGCTCGACCGTTACGACGACGAGAGCATCGGCGTGCATGAGTTCTGCCACACCATTGACGGCGCGCTGTCCTCGATTGATCCGACGTGGCGCGAGCGGAAGAACAAAGTTTATCGCAATGCGATGGACAAGGGCTTGTGGAAACTCAGCTACGCGGCGGGGAATCCTGGCGAGTTCTGGGCGGAGATCGCGCAGTCCTATTTCGACTGCAACCGCGTCAACAACTGGAACCACGGCCCCATCGGCACGCGCGAGCAACTCAAGGCTTACGACCCGGAGAGCTACGAACTCGTGCGCGACACGTTCAAGCTGAGTCCAGAGCAGGACTGGCGCTACACGTTCCTGCAACAGCAGCCGAGCGTCACCCCGCCACCGGCGAAGTTCAAAATGGATCCGTGGTACACGAAATTCACCTGGGCGCGCGAGTTCACCGTGCTCGGCCGCGGCGCGAGCGACACGGCGATGCTCAAGGCCAATGACACCATCCGCAAAATGTTCGCCTATCGCCACGACATCTTGAAGGCGCTCATGGCCGACGGCGTGAAACTCGTCGTGCTCGGTCGTGGCGAGAAACTTTCCGACCTGCCGGAATACAAAACCTTCAAGGAGGTGAAGGGTTTCGACGCCCTTTCGCGCACGCTGGACTACTCGCCGGAAACGAAGCTGCTCGTCGTCGGCGAGGAGAACGTCCTCGCGAATCCGCGCGATCCGAACGTCGGCGACAACCAGGTCATCCGCGTCTTCGCTGACGCGATCTATCGCGTGACGTCGGCCCGCCCCGTTGATCCGAACTGGGAGAACCGGCGCGGCGCGGTGCAGCAGTATGAATTGCGCGTGCAACGCCTCGACGTGCGCTTCGCTGAAAAGCTCAAGGAGCTTCACGAAAAGGCGACGAGCGCCGGCAAATGGAAAGGCACCGCCGCCGTCCACGACCGAGCCGCCTATTGGACCGAAGGCGTGCTCGCTTACTTCGACGCGCTCGGCCAGGACGCCGCGCCGAATGACGCCGCGCATCCCGTCAACACGCGCGAGGCGTTGAAGAATTACGACCCCGACCTCCATGCGCTCGTGAACGAGACGATGGCCTACGACGGCCATGTGGATTGGCGGTTCCAAGCGCGATGAGTCCCGACCGTTCTTCGCCGGCTGGTGACGCGGTTCGACGAATCCCAAAGGAATTGCGGCCCGAAGCTCAGGGTTGCGAGGCACGAGCTACCCTGGATCAGTCCACCCAGAGAGCCACAACCCCAACGGGGTTGCGGCCAGTCTGCCGCACGAAGAGACGCAACCCCGTTGGGGTTGTGATTTTCTGCCGACGATTTCCCAGGGTAGCTCGTGCCTCGCAACCCTGGGCTTTGAGACGGAACGCCGTTGGCGTTCGGCTACGTCGCGGCAACCATTCCCAATGACTCCTGGAATTTCGTGACGAACCTCTTTATGCGGAAAATATTTTCGTCGAGAATCTGCCACATCCCGCTTTTCATCTGCCTGGCCACGTTCGTCACACTTCCCGGAAACACTCTGGCGCTCGAATCAGTCGTCTTCACCGTCCGCTTTCCCTCGCCGACTTCGCACGTTGCCGAAGTGGAAGCGGTGATTCCGACGAGCAAACGCGCGGCGGTCGAACTGATCATGCCTGTGTGGACGCCCGGCTATTATCGAGTCGAGAACTACGCCAGGCGCGTTCAAGATTTCGCCGCGCGCACGCCGGAGGGAACGGCTCTCGAAGTCGAGCAACCACAGCCGAACCGCTGGCGGATTCGCACGGGCGGACGCGCGTCGGTCAACATCTCGTATCGGCTCGTGTGCGAACAGAATTCCGTCACCGGCAACTGGGTCGGGACGAACTTCGCCGTGCTGAACGGCCCGGCGACCTTCCCCGCGATGGTGGAAAAAGTCCGGCGCCCATACGAAGTGCGCCTTGAACTTCCTGTCGGTTGGGAGCGTTCGATGACCGCGCTGGATGCGGCCCCGGACGGTCTGCCGAATCACTTCCGCGCCGCTGACTACGATACACTCGCCGACTCGCCGATTCTCGCGGGCAAGTTGGCCGTGCGCGAGTTCACGGTCGCGCGCAGCCGGCATTTCGTGGTGGATGCCGGCGAGGTCGGCCAATGGGACGGCGCGCGCGCGGCGCGGGACATCGAGAAAATCGTCGTCGAGAACCGCCGCTTCTGGGGCGAACTGCCGTTCGAGCGTTACGTTTTCCTGAACGTGTTTCGCCGGGGCGGCGGCGGATTGGAACACAAGAACTCCACGCTGCTCACGTCGAGTCCCGGCGGCACGAACTCCGCGCGCGGCTACGCCTCGTGGCTCGCGTTCGTCTGCCACGAATACGTCCACGCCTTCAACGTGAAGCGCCTGCGCCCGGCGGAGTTTGAACCCATCGACTACGACAAGCCGCCGCGCACCGGCAGCCTCTGGGTCTCGGAAGGGCTGACCACCTATTACGGAGAACTGCTGGCCGTGCGCGCTGGCGTGCGGACTCCGCAGGATTTTCTCGCGTGGCTCTCGTCCGAGATCAAGCGCCTCCAAACTTCGCCCGGACGGCTCGCGCAGTCGCTCGAACAATCCTCGCTCGAGGTTTGGGACACGCCGACCTCCGGCCTGCCGAGCGCGAGCACCAATACCGTGAGCTACTACGTCAAGGGACCCATCGTCGGATTCCTGCTCGACGCAAAGATTCAGCGCGCGACCGGCGGCCGGAAGACGCTCGATGACGTGATGCGGCTCGCCTACAAACGCTACTCCGGCCAACGCGGCTTCACGCCGGAGCAGTTCCGCCAGACGCCGGAGAAAATCGCGGGCCTCGATCTCCGCGACTGGTTCCGCCGCGCCCTCTCCTCGACCGAGGAACTGGATTACGCCGAGGCGCTCGACTGGTTCGGCTTGCAGTTCGGTCCGCCCGAAGACCCGGCGAAGAAGTGGAAACTCGAACCGCGCGCGAACGCGACGCCCCAGCAACAGGCCCGCCTGCAACGGCTGACGGGCAGCGCCTCGCCGCCTCGCCTGGTCGGGCCAGCCGCCGGAGGCAAATAAGTTATGCGCTCCGGAGAAATTGCAGTCGTTGAGCAAGCCGCGAAAAGCGGCAGAGGACTGGCGCTTTCCCAGGGAGGCTCGTTGTGAATATGAATTCAAATCCACTGCGGAAGCGGCTCCGGTTTCTGACGCCGGTTCTCTTGCTGGTCGTGAGCCAGGCAACCGCTTTCGCCGCCGAGTCCGCCCGCGCCGATGGCAGGCCACCCATCACCACCACGAACAGCGTTGAATCCGTCGCGCCGATGAATTCCAATGCCGCAACGAACACATCGCTGCGATGAAAATGAAACCATCCTTTGCCATCAGCACGTCGCTGATCGCCTTTCTTGCAACCGCCTGGCTGGCGCCGGCGCAGACCACCGGGGAGCACAAGTCCGCCGGCAAGGAAGTGGCGAAGCAGGCCGTGGGTGACTGGGCGGACGCGCGCTGGAACCAGACGATGGTCGGGCCGTTCCTCGCCTCGAATCTGCAGACGCCCGGCGGCACGGTGGCGAAGGCGCTGTCCATTCGCGTCGGCAATGATGGCGAGGCGACGGTGTGCTACGACACCGGCAAGCCGGGGCTGCGCGCGGCGTGGGAGGGTGGCTTCCTCAAGTTCGACGGGCGGCGCTTCGGCTTGCTCTACGCGCCGGCGGCGGCGGGCGAGTGGGCTTTCGCTTTCGCCGGCGGCTGGCTGGGAGCGCAAGCGCGACATGAGTCCATTCAGGCAAGCGGCAAGCGGGTGGTGTTGAGCACGCGCGTGGGAGTGACGGCGGTGCAGGAATCGCCGTGGTTCGAGCGCGCGAACGGGCTGGGGATATTTTCCCGAACCTTTGAAGTCGCCCCAGGGGAGTCCGCGCTCATGCACGCGGTCGCCCTTGAATCCAAGGTTCCAGACTGGTGGATCGAACGACGTGATCGTGTGGTCGTGTTGCACGGGAAGGACGGCGCGGTGACAGCGCTCGCCCTGGCCGGGAAGTCCGACGCCCGGCTGAACGCCGGCGGTAACGACGTGACCCTGACCTTCCCGGCCCGGCCGGAGCCGGTGCGCGTGAAACTGCTGATCTGGCCGGGCACGAAGGACAGGCTGGGTGAGTTCGAGCAGTTCGCGTCTTCCGCCACCGGACCCGAAAACCTGACTGAATTCGCCAAACCCGCCCCTGGCCGCTGGCCCGCCATCACCAATGTCGGCCAGATTGGTTTCGCCAACGACGGCTTCGCGGTGGACACCATCACGGTGCCCTACGCGAATCCTTGGAAGGCGCTGTTCTTTTGCTCGGGCGTGGGCTTCTTCAGCGACGGCTCGGCGGCGGTCAGCACGATTCATGGCGACGTATGGAAGGTCAGCGGCATCGACGACAAACTGCGCGCCGTGACGTGGCGGCGCTTTGCCACCGGACTCTTTCAACCGCTCGGCCTGCAGGTGGTGAATGACCGGGTGCATGTGCTGGGGCGCGATCAAATCACCGTGTTGCACGACGAGAACGGCGACGGCGAAGCGGATCGCTACGAGAACTTCAGCAACCTGCTCGACACCTCGACCGGCGGTCACGACTACGTGACGAGCCTGGAGCGCGACGCGGCGGGGAATTTCTACTACATCGATCCCCAGGGCGTGCAGCGCATCTCGCCCGACGGGAAGACGAAGACCACGCTCGCGACCGGCCTGCGCAATCCAAACGGGATGGGCGTCGGCCCGAGCGCGAATCCCGTCATCACTGCCGCGCCGCAGCAGGGCGAGTGGACGCCGTCGTCGGTCATCTTCGAGGTGGTGAAGCCGGGCGCGCACTTCGGGTATCGCGGGCCGCAGGTGACGCCGGAGCGCCCACTCGGCTACGACGCGCCGCTCTGTTGGTTGCCGCACGCCTTCGATAATTCGAGCGGCAGCCAGGTGTGGGTGCCGGAAGGGAAATGGGGTGCGCTCGGTGGTCACATGCTGCACCTGCTCTGGGGCCGTTGCGCGATGGCGCTGGTCTTGCGCGATGTGATCGATGGCCAACCGCAAGGCGCAGCGGTGGCGCTGCCGGGGAAATTTCTCTCCGGCCCGATGCGCGGAACTTTCTCACCCAAGGACGGTCACCTCTACATTGCGGGCAGCACGGGTTGGCAGACGAGCGCGGCGAAGGACGGCAGTCTCCAACGCGTGCGCCGCACCGGGACAGTCACGCGCACGCCGATCGCCTGGCACGCGCATCGCAACGGTTTGAAGCTCACCTTCGCCGAGCCGCTCGACAAAGCCGCCGCCGAGGACGCGGGCAGTTACGCGATTCAGCAATGGAACTACCGCTATGCCGCCCGTTACGGCTCGAAGGATTACTCCGTCGCCGATCCAGACAAGGAAGGCCGCGACGAGGTGGTGGTGCGTTCCGCGAAAGTTTTGCCCGACGGCAAGAGTGTTTTCATTCAGACCGATGAGCTGAAGCCGGTCATGCAGATGGAGGTGCGTTACAATCTGCCGTTCGCCAGCGGCGCATCGGCGGCGGGACCGCTCTACCTGACCTTAAACAAATTTGATGCCCCGTTTTGACTCACTGATTACTGATCACCGTTTACTGACTCACTAACCAACCAACCAACTACGAACCAAGAATGAAACACATCTGGCAAGGCGTTTTCCCCGCCATCACGACTCAAATGCACAAGGACGGCTCGCTCGATCTCGACGCGACCGCCACCCACGTCGAGGCACTGATCAAGTCCGGCATCAACGGCCTGATCTTCCTCGGCTCGCTCGGCGAGAACCAGCCCATGACCGGCGACGAAAAGCGCCGAGTAATGGCCGCGATGATTGAAGTCGTGAACGGACGCATCCCCGTCTTGAGCGGCGTGGCCGAGACGAGCACGGCAGAAGCCGTGCGCTACACCCGCGACGTGGAGAAACTCGGCGCGGACGGCGTGATGCTCATGCCCGCGATGCTTTACAAAGGCGACCCGGACGAAACGCTCGCGCACTTCCGCACCGTGGCCAAGAGCACCGGCTTGCCGATCATGATTTACAACAACCCGCTCAGCTACGCGAACGACATCACGCCCGAGCTGTTCGCGAAGCTGGCGAACCAGAAGAACTTTGTCGCCCTCAAGGAAAGCTCCGGCGACGTGCGCCGCATCACCGACTTGCACAACACCGTCGGTGACCGTTACGCCATCTTCACCGGCGTGGACAACCTCTGCCTCGAAGCCAGCATCCTCGGTATCGACGGCTGGGTCGCCGGCAGCGGCATCGCCTTCCCGGCGGAGAACCAATACTTCTGGGAACTCACGCGCGCCGGCAAGTGGGACGAAGCCCGCGCGATTTACCGCTGGTTCACGCCGCTGCTGCACCTCGATGTCAGCACCAAGTTCGTGCAATACATCAAGCTGGCCGTGCAAGAAGCCGGCCTCGGCAAAGAATGGGTGCGCTCGCCGCGCCTCGTGTTGAAAGGCGAAGAGCGCAAGCGCGTGTTGAAGATCATCCACGACGGCATCGCCAAGCGGCCGAAGGTTCCGAAGCGGAAGTGAGCGCAAAGGGAAACAAGGAATCATGAATGCCAACGCCGGAAGCCCGGAGGGCTTCCATGTGAATAGCCCCCGGTGCAACCGGGGGCTACGAGGCGAATGATGACGCAACCCCGGAGGGGTTGAACCCAACGACAAACTAACGCTGACGAACTACCAAGCCCGCCATGTCATCGTACACACAAATCCTCTACCACATCGTCTTCGCGACGAAGGGGCGGCGGCGTGTTCTGGACAAAGCCCGACGTGACGATCTGTTCCGCTACCTCTGGGGCGTGGTGAAAAACCACGACTCGCATCTCTACCGCATTGGTGGTGTGGAAGATCACGTTCACATCCTCTCCTCGCTTCATCCAACGGTCGCACTCGCGGATTTTGTCAAAGACCTCAAAGTGGCCTCCTCAAAGTGGATCAAAGATGAGCGCGTGTTCCCAGAGTTCGAGGCCTGGCAGGAGGGTTATGCCGCGCTAACGTGTTCGTGGGCGGAACGAGACGGATTGATCGAATACATCAAAGGGCAGGAGGAGCATCATCGCACTGTGCCGTTTCTGGATGAGTATCGGGAAATGTTGCGCACGGCCGGGGTGGAATTGGACGGAAGGTTTTTGCCATGAGAACGATTCGACGCAGGTTTCAACGGCGGACAGGATCGGGTTCAACCCCTCCGGGGTTGATTCCTTCTTTCACACGGTCACCCCCGGTTACACCGAGGGCTATTCATGTTGAAGCCCTCCGGGCTTCTGGCGGCAGCACATTGATCCCAACGGATATTTGCCATTGTATCTCTGCCTCTCTGCGCCTCTGCGTCTCTGCGCTTATTCTTCTCGTCACTTGCACGGGGTTTTCTGCGGAACGCGTCGGCCCCGTGCCCGATTCACTCCGGCGAGACGCCAAACTTGCCGCGTTCTACCAAAAGCACATCGACCTCGACGGCTTCCCCGTCCTCGGCTCCTCGAATGTCTCCGATTATGCGATGCTGGAGTCGGCGTGGGTCATTCGCCAGATGCTCACGAATCGCGCGGATATTCTCCGCGCGCTCGCCACGAACGGCGCGCGGCTCGTCGTCATGGCGCACAACGAATACACGACCGACATCCCGGAACAGGCCAACATGACGCCGAAGGTGTATTGGGACCGCCGCGCGCGCGGATTGGGCGGACGAATTGCGAGTTGCGCGGAGGAGAACATGCTGTCCTTCTCCGGCGATCCGTATTCGACCGAGAACATTTTGGTGCATGAATTCTCGCACGTCATTCACGGCGTGGCCTTGCGCGCCTTGGACAAGACGTTTGATCGCCGGCTGCGCGAGGCGTTCAGGAGCGCGACCAACAGCGGCAAGTGGAAAGGAACTTACGCCGCCACCAATCCCGGGGAGTATTGGGCCGAGGGCGTGCAGAGTTGGTTCGACAACAACCGCCAGAACGACGCGCTGCACAACCATGTGGATACGCGCCCGGAACTGAAAGAATACGATCCCGCGCTCGCTGCGCTGTGCGCCGAGGTGTTCGGCGAAATTCCCTGGCGTTACCAGAAGCCCGCCGCGCGGGCTGCGGCCGGTCGCGCGCATCTCGCCGGCTACGACGCCAGCAAGGCGCCACGGTTCCAGTGGCGTACGCCGCCGGTCTCGGAGAAGCCGCGCGTCTCCATCGAGACCGCGCTGGGCGTGATCGAGGTCGAACTGGATGCGAAAGCCGCGCCGCACACGGTCACAAATTTTCTGCGCTACGTGCAGGCCGGCCTCTACAACGACGGTGAGTTTCATCGCACGGTCACGGCGACGAACCAGCCGACGAACGCGTTGAAGATTGCCGTGATTCAAGCCTCGGCAAATCCCGCGAAGACGAACGAGTTCTTCCCGCCCATCCTGATCGAACGCACGCGCGACACCGGCCTGAAACATCGCGAAGGCACCATCTCCATGGCCCGCGCGGAACCCAACAGCGCACAGGATCATTTCTTCATCTGCTTCGGCGACCAGCCGGAACTGGACTTCGGGGGCCAACGCAATCCCGACGGTCAGGGCTTCGCGGCCTTCGGCAAAGTGGTGAAAGGCATGGACGTGGTGCGGAAGATTCACGCCGCGCCGGCAGATGTGCAATCGCTCAAGCCTGCGGTGAGGATTCAACGAGCACTGCGGACTAACTGATATTTCATGAGACGTATCCAAATCATTGATTCCCACACCGGCGGCGAACCGACGCGCGTCGTCATCAGCGGCGGGCCAGACTTGGGCAACGGCCCCATCGCTGAGCGCGTGCAGTTGTTCCGCGAGAAACACGACCTCTTTCGCTCGGCCATCGTGAATGAGCCGCGCGGCTCGGATGTGATCGTCGGCGCGCTGCTGGTTCCTCCGACTGACGCTTCGTGCGTCACGGGCGTCATCTTCTTCAACAACGTCGGGCCGCTGCAAATGTGCGGGCACGGGAGCATCGGACTGGTGGTCACGCTCGCGCATCTCGGACGAATCAAACCGGGCGCGCATCGCATCGAGACGTGCGTGGGCGTGGTCACGGCCACGTTGCATGATGACGGCTCGGTGTCCGTCGAGAATGTGCCGAGCTATCGCAAGGCCAAGGGTGTGAATGTGGACGTGCCTGGCGTCGGCAAAATCACCGGTGACTTGGCGTGGGGCGGCAACTGGTTCTTCCTCGTCGAGCAACACGGCCAGTCGTTGGCGTTGAGCAATGTCGAGAAGCTCACGGAACTCTCGTGGGCGATTCGTCAGGCGGTGAATGCGCAGGGCTATCCCGAAGTGGATCACGTCGAGTTGTTCGGCCCGCCGCAGTTGCCCGGCGGGCACTCGCGCAACTTCGTCCTCTGTCCCGGCAAGGCCTACGACCGTTCGCCGTGCGGCACCGGCACCAGCGCGAAGCTCGCGTGTCTCGCCGCCGACGGAAAACTCGCTGAGGATGAGACGTGGGTGCAGGAGAGCGTCCTCGGCAGCGCCTTCACCGGACGCTTTCGCCGCGCGGGCGAGCAGATCATTCCCATCATCACCGGCACGGCGTTCGTGAACAGCGAGGCCACGCTGCTGCTTGATGAGAACGATCCTTTCTGCTGGGGCATCCACTGAGTCACGGAAGACGCTGAACCTGAATAGAAAACACTTATGCGAAACAACTGCCGACTCCTCCTGCTTTCGAGTCTTCTGTGTCTTCCGTGGTTCCTCTCCGCCGCCACGCCCAACATTGTCATCATCCTCGCGGACGACCTCGGCTACGGCGATCTGGGTTGCTACGGCAGTCCGAACATCCGCACGCCGAATCTGGATCGCATGGCGGCGGAGGGGATGCGCTTCACGCAGTTTTTTTCCGCAGCGGAAGTCTGCACGCCCAGCCGTGCGGCGCTGCTCACGGGGCGCTATCCGATTCGGAGCGGCATGTGCCACGACCAGTTCCGCGTCATCCGCAACATCTCCACGGGAGGTTTGCCGGCGGAAGAAATCACGCTGCCCGAGGCGCTCAAGGCGCGAGGCTACGCCACGGCCGCCATTGGCAAATGGCATCTCGGAAACTGGGCCATCAACCCGGCGTATCATCCGCGCAAGCATGGCTTTGATTATTACTTCGGCCTGCCGCACTCGAACGACATGAACCCGACCAACGCGCCGCCGGCCGCAACCTCGCGTCTCGACCAGAATCCGGCGTGGTGGAACGCACCTCTCTATCGCAACGAGGAACTCATCGAGCGCCCGACCGACCAGACGCAGCTGACGCGGCGTTATACCGAGGAGGCGGTAAAATTCATTGGGGAGAACAAAACCAAACCGTTCTTTCTCTACCTGCCGCACAGTTTTCCGCACGTCCCGCTTTTTGCTTCGGAAAAGTTCCGCGGCAAGAGTCCGCGCGGACTCTACGGCCACGTGGTGGAGGAACTCGACTGGAGCGTGGGCGAAGTGCTCCAGGCGCTGCGAGCCAGCGGCATCGCCAGCAACACGCTGGTCTTCTTCACCAGCGACAACGGGCCGTGGCTCATCATGCGCGAGGCAGGCGGATCGGCGGGGCCGTTGCGCGATGGCAAGGGTTCAACCTGGGACGGCGGCATGAGGGTGCCGGGCCTGGCCTGGATGCCGGGCCGCATCGCCGCCGGCCAGGTGCAGCGGGAGTTCGCCTGCATGATGGATCTGTTCACCACGTCGGTGAAACTGGCCGGGGCGGACCAGCCGGCGGACCGGGCCATCGACGGCGCGGACATCGCGCCGCTGTTATTTGGTCCGGGCACAATGAAACGCGAGGAACCATTCATCTTCTATCGCGGCATGACGCTTTATGCAGTGCGCCTGGGGGACTGGAAGGCAAACTTCATCACCCGCACCGGCTACGGTCCCGAGAAGCCGCAGACCAATTCGCCGCCGCTCCTCTTCAACGTGACGCAGGACGAAGGGGAGCGTTTCAATGTGGCGAGCAATCATGTGGAGGTCATCGCGCAGATCGAACAGGCGGTGGAGAATCATCGCGCGACAATTGTGCCGGTAAAAAATCAACTGGCGGATCCGCCCGCGCCGGTGGCGAGGAAGCAGCCATGATGATCCAAGATCCAAGATCCAAGATCCAGAGAAGCTCCAAGCTCCAAGCTCCAACCCTGGGCGGGCGCTCCCGGAAGTTTTGGCGCCTGGTGTTTGGTGTTTGGATCTTCTCTGGATCTTGGATCTTGGATCTTGGTGCTTATGCCGCCGATCCTGCCGAGCGTGCCACCAACGACTTCGTGTTCATTGACAACAGCGAACTGCGCCTGGGTGTGAAGAAATCTTCGGGTGCCGGGATTGCATATCTCGCGTTAAGTGGCACCGGCGAGAACGTCATCAACCACTGGGATCGCGGACGGCTGGTGCAACAGTCGTACTACGGCGCGAAGGACGATTCCCTCTGGAACAAGCAGCCGTGGCGTTGGAACCCGGTGCAGGGCGGCGACTGGCAGGGCAATCCGGCGCGGGTGCTGGAGTTCAACGCGAAGCGCGATTCGCTCTACGCGAAGTCGATGGGCAAGCACTGGGCCTCGGGCGCGGATTTACCGGAAGTGATTTTTGAGGAATGGATTTCGCTCACCGGCCAGGTCGCCCATGTGAAGTTCCGCATGACTTACACCGGCACCAACTCCCACCCGAAAGTTCCGCACGAGCTGCCGGCCGTGTTCATCGAACCACAGTTCGACACGCTACTGGTTTATCAAGGCACGAATGTCTGGAGCGGCGAGACGGTGCACCGCTCAAAGCCCGGTTGGCCGAACGAGTCACGCAAGATGACCGAGCACTGGGCGGCTTACGTGAACACCAACGACTTCGGCGTGGGCGCGCTGGTGCCAGTCGCGGATACGCTGACGTGCTACCGGTTCGGTGACGGCCAGCGCGAGCACGGCTCGTGCTCCTACTTTGCGCCCGTCAAGAGCTTCGCCATCACACCGGGAATGAAGTTCGAGTATGACGTGTGGCTGACCATTGGCTCGGCGGACGCCATTCGCGCGCGGTTTTCCGCAATCCATTCCGCGCTCAAATGAGTTCTGATTCTAAATCCATCCTCATCATCGGCGGCGGAGTCATTGGCCTTTCCACCGCGTACTACTGCGCCAAGCGAGGGCATCGCGTCACGCTCATGGACCGCAATCCCGAGCAGCGCGACGGCTGTTCATTCGGCAATGCGGGCATGGTGGTGCCGAGTCATTTCATGCCGCTGGCCGCGCCCGGTGCGGTGCGCACCGCGCTCAAGTGGATGTGGAATCCCGAGTCGCCGCTCTACATCAAGCCGCGCCTGAACTGGGAGCTGATGTCGTGGGGTTGGAAGTTCATGCGCGCAGCAAATGCCGCGCATGTACGGCGCAGCGCGCCGTTGATTCGCGATTTGAGTTTCGCCAGCCGCGATTGCTTCGAGGAACTCGCCGCACTGCCGGACAACGATTTCGGCCTGGTGAAAAAGGGCCTGATCATGCTCTGCCAGACCCAGCATGGACTGGACGACGAGGCGAAGTATGCCGCGCAAGCCAATCACCTCGGCGTGCCCGCCGAGGTGCTGGACGCGAAGAGCCTCGCGAAGCTGGACCCGGACGTGACCATGAATGCCGTCGGGGGCGTTTATTTCCCCAAGGATTGTCACCTGTCTCCCGGTCGTTTCATGGCCGGGCTGAAGCGGCAGCTTGATCAACTCGGCGCCAAGTTTTCCTGGAACACCGAGGCGACCGGTTGCACGCAGCAGGCGGGGCGGGTCACGTCGGTTCAAACCACTCACGGCGAGTTCGCCGCTGATGAAATTATACTCTCCAGCGGTTCCTGGTCTCCCGTCTTGGCGCGAGAACTGGGCCTCAAGCTCCCGATGCAAGCCGGCAAAGGCTACAGCCTCACGCTCACGAAACCGCGCGAGTTGCCACAGCTTTGCTCCATCCTCACCGAGGCACGCGTGGCGGTGACGCCGATGGGCGACACCTTGCGCTTTGGCGGCACGATGGAAATCGCCGGGCTGAACGAGGACATCAATCCCGTGCGCGTGCGGGGCATCATCAAGGCGGTGGTGAAATACTTTCCGAAGTTCACGCCGAATGACTTCGCCGGCATCCAGCCGTGGCGCGGCTTGCGGCCATGCTCGCCGGACGGGATGCCGTATCTCGGGCGCACCGCGAAGTTCTCGAACCTCACCATCGCCACAGGACACGCGATGATGGGGCTGAGTCTCGGGCCGATCACGGGAAAGCTCGTCAGCGAAATCCTGAGTGGAGCAAAACCGGCGCTGAATCTGGCGCTGCTCGATCCGGATCGATACGCGTAGGGTCGTTCGTCCCGGTGGCTGGTCGGACATCGCACTGGCTGGAATTCAGCGCGCGGTTTGGAGTGCGGTTTGAAATTCTGGACGCATCAAGCCAAGCACCACGGCTGAACGAAGAAATAAGAACGAGGTGCATTTGACCCGGATTTGGCTTCCAGCATCGACTCCACTCAAAAAGGTCTGGCGCGAAAATTCACTATTCGTAACTGCGCAAATACTTTCGAACTTTCTCAATGACCTTGGTCCGACCGGTCACAATACTGTCGAAATACTTCGGGCGCTCCTGGCTGAGCCGTTCGTAATTTGCCTTCAGATTGTCCAGGCGTTTTTCCTCGGCCGTAATGAAGGCGGAGGGCAACGATTCCTGCTTGCGGGTTGGCACCCCAGCTCCGAGTACGGCGGAGTTTGGAATGGCAGAAATCTCGCTCCTCGCGTCGTAGGTTATGGCCATCTGAACCAGCACCCTATCGTATCGTTCCAGATCGAGCAGGAGGATTTTCATGGGATCCTTATCCGCCAGCCACTGGGAGTAACCAAGCAACGGAGCCTTGCTGGCGGCCCCTTCCGGGAGATCGCGCATCGCCTGCTGCATCCCGACCCAATTGTTGGCCGTCATCAACCGCTCCAGACCAGTGCTGGATGATTCCCGGATGGTTTTTGCCTCGGGCGAGGATTCCCGGAGTTGCAAGGCCTCCCCGGAACGAAATAAAGCCAGCGCCAGCTTTCCTTCGCCGGATGCTTTGGTGGCCGAGGTCACGGCCGCCTTGTAGTCAGCCTCCAGTTTGGCCATGTCCGCCAATTGTTTGAGCGCCTGCTCCTCGATTCCCTTGGCGGTCGGATCACCGGGCTTCAAGAGCAGCGCCTGCTTGGCTTTCGTATCCGCGTCCGCGTATTGCTTCTTGGTGAGGGATGCCTGCGCGGCGGCCAATGCCGCCTTGTAGTCGGCCTCCAGTTGGGCCACGGTCGCCAACTGTTTAAGCGCCTTCTCCTCAATTCCCTTGGCAGTCGGATCACCAGGCTTCAAGAGCAGCGCCTCTTTGGCTTTCGTGTCCGCGTCCGCATATTGCTTCTTGGTGAAGAGACTCTGCGCCGCCGTCACGGCCGCCTTGTAGTCAGCCTCCAGTTTGGCCATGTCCGCCAATTGTTTGAGCGCCTGCTCCTCGATTCCCTTGGCGGTCGGATCACCGGGCTTCAAGAGCAGCGCCTCCTTGGCTTTCGTATCTGCGTCCGCGTATTGCTTCTTGGTGAGGGATGCCTGCGCGGCGGCCAATGCCGCCTTGTAGTCGGCCTCCAGTCGGGCCATGGATGAGAGTTGTCTCAGCGCCTGCTCCTCAATCCCTTTGGCGGTGCGATCACCCGGTTTCAGAGCCAATGCCTCCTTGGCTTTCGTTTCTGCCTCCGCGTATTGCTTCTTGGTGAGGAGACTCTGCGCCGCCGTCACGGCCACCTTGTAGTCAGCCTCCAGCCTGGCCATGTCCGCCAATTGTTTGAGCGCCTGCCCCTCGATTCCCTTGGCGGTCGGATCACCAGGCTTCAAGCGCAGCGCCTGCTTCGCTTTCGTGTCCGCATCCGCGTATTGCTTCTTGGTGAGGAAATCCTGCGCCGCCGTCACGGCCGTCTTGTAGTCAGTCTCCAACTTGGCCATGGATGCCAACTGGTCCTGTGCCTGCGCGATAATCTTCAGGGCCTGGGGATCGCCGGGCTTCAGTGCCAGCGCTCGCTTCGCTTTGGCTTCCGCATCCGCGTATTGATTTTGGTTGAAAGCGTTCTGCGCCGCCAGAAGTGTGGCTGCGGCGTCAGTCTCCAGCTTCACCATGGATTCAATTTGCTTCCGCGCTTGATCGGCAATCCCCTGAGCGGCCTGATCTCCCGGCTTGAGGGCCAGAGCCTGCTTCGCTTTGGTTTCGGCCTCGGTGAATTGCTTCCGGCCCAAGGAATCCTGCGCTGCCGTCACGGCCACCTTGTAGTCAGCCTCCAGCTTGGCCGTGGCCGCCAATTGCGTCCGCGCCTGAGCCTCAATCCCCTGGGCGGTGGGATCGCCCGGTTTAAGAGTCAGCGCCTGCTTGGCCTTCGCGTCCGCTTCCGCGTATTGCTTCTGGTTAAAAGCCGTCTGCGCGGCCTGGAGCAAAATTTGAAGCTTCCTTTCAGCATCACCCATCGCATCCAGTCCAGCCTGGGCCAGTTGCAGAATATTCTTCGCCGACGGATCCTCTGGATTCAAAGCGAGCAGGTCATTCGCCTTGGCTTTTGCAGTCGCAAATTGCTTGCTGGTGAGCGCATCATTGGCCGCCTTGAGCTGCACCTGAAACTCCGTCTCGAGCCCGGTCTTCACGATGGAAAGCTTCTGGATTTCCGCAGCGATCCGTTCCTTGACCATGGGGCTTTCGGCCAGCAGCGCCGACGCCTTCGCGACCGCAGCCACGGATGAAGCATAATCCTTGGTCTGGAGTGCATTCTCCGCGCTGCCGACGGCGAGTTGAAACGCATGAATCCGTTTAAGCTCGCGACTCCGGTCAAAGTGCTGCCACCCCCACCAGGCGCTGCCGCCCACCACTCCCAGGGCCACAATGACCGCCGCCATCTTGAGCCACGGGAGACCCTCCTTGGGACTGAGTTGGTCGAGCTGTTGCCCGAGAGACTCAAGGGTCAAGCCCGATTGCCAGAGGTTAGGATCCAGCAGTTGGTTGCCAAGTTTCAGCCACGCCGGGGTCGCGTCTCCATAAACTGTCGTCCAGTCGCTGCTGGTCTCGATAGGCCAGTGTTCCGCGCCCGAAACATCCCCGCGCCGCCGCACGAGCTGGTAGAGCAATTCGCCAATCGCGCGCAGATCGGCCACTTCCAGATTGGTGACATGCTCGGTCTTGCTGGCGAAAGGATCCGATAACGCCACGGAGGCGATCTCCAGCCGGCGCTGACCGCCCAAGAGGACGTTGGAAGGCTTGATGTTGCCGTGAGACTCGCCGGTATGGGCTTTATATTCGAGCGCTCCACGCAGGACAGAGTGAATGATGTGATGCAGTGCCTCGCAGGTGAGCGTGACATGGCCTTCGATCAATTTCTGCGCCGTGCGAGGATAATAATCAGTGGCAAACCAGGGACCCTGCTCGCAGGTGCCGCCGTCGTGAACGGCGGCCACATGACGGGAGCCAGCCGCATGGGCGCGTTTTTGGCGAGTGGTGGAGGCGAGGAAATCCCAAACCCGGTGCGAGGCTGCCTCCCGGTCCTTTTCCGACTGCCATTCGCTGTCAATCCCTGCTCCGGCCGTACAGAGCTTGACGGCGAAGCGCGGCTTGCCGGCGTCACCGGCGGCATCCACCGCGAGGAAGATGGTCGCGGTGGAACCGGAGACCAACTCCCTGACTGTCTTGTAAGCGCCACACTGCATGGCTGAATTTCAACACACCATCCCCGCCTTTCCCAGCCGGAGAAAACCGTGATTTCTACTGGAGCTGGGCTCGGGGAATCATCGACCCGCTCACTTCTTCGCGTCTTTCGCGTCCGCAGATTCCTTGGACTCCTTTGGCTCCTTCGGGATTTTGTCCAGCGGATCAATTCGAATGGATGCGTCCTGGACAAAAATTCGGAAGCCTTTCGCGTTGGGATACATTTCCTTCAAGACCTTGGGCTTGAGCGGGATATTTTTCCTCCGGACATCGGCGTTGCCGATTTCGTCCGTGACCTCATAGCCAGGCCGGAGATTGGCGACCACGAACAACTCGGTCACTCCTCGCCCCATCCATTTGGTCCAGTTCTCCTTCACCGCCGGATCCTTGAGCGACAGGACATAGCGCCGGGGTTGATCCACGCCGCCAAACTTGCGCGTGATCTTGTCAGTCGCGCTGGCCCGCTGCTTGTCCTCGGGATTCCAATACTTGGAAATCTTGTAGGCCTCCCAGAGCGGTTTGTCCGAAGCGGTCGCGCCGATCAGGTCCACTTCGACGGACTTCTTGGCCACGGCATCATCGCATTCAATGATCAAAAAGCACGGTTCTGCCTTGTCCTTACAACCCACCAGCAAGGTCGTCAGGGTGCCGAGCAGCATTAAAACGGGGAGCAAAATCCGAATCTTCATAGAGTGTAGTCGTTAATTGGAAGCGCGTGTTTTATCGGCTGGTTTGTCGCAAATGCCCATTTCAGCGTCAATCGGTAAATGGGGTGCGACGGGATGTCGCGGTCACAGGCATCTCAGATTTGTAATCGCCGGATCGCACGCCACCGAGCCTCCGGAGTTACAGCATGGCTGGCGGAGTGAGCCGGTTACGAATGACTATCCGCGATTCAGCGAAGGGCTGCCGCACGCTCCACCCAGGGAGTTGATCGCCAGTTCTAGTAGCACCCGTGGCAAGCAACCCGGAGGGTCTCGATTCGTCGGTGCTGATTCCCTGATCGCCGCCCCCCCCCGAATCATTAACGAACGAGGCCGGCCGTCAGCAGCACACGGGCAATTCTCCGGAGCTGTTCCTTGGCCGGATAGTCTGGATTGGCGATCAGCGCCCGGCCTCGCACGACGGCGGATAGCCGCACGTCCGGCGCGGCGGCCAGGTCCGCATCGTAGGAATGGTGCCGCTCAAAGGGTGCCCAGGCCGAGCCTGATGGGAGGCGAGTCGGACGGCGGGCGTGGAGATTTACCTCGCGCGCCGCAGTGGAATTGGTCGGTTCGTTTTTCATAAACATGCTCACTTCTGACTCAACTATCGACACATGTGTCCAGAAGTTGAGCAGTTTTCTGAAGTTCCTTCGAGATGTAGGCGGCGTGGATTGTCGCACGGCACGCATCCAGCCTGCGATCTATGGGCGGCCTGGAAGAGTCCCCACCAAGTATGAGCACCTCGAACATTCGGTGGGCCGCGCCCACGGGATATCGCTCGCCTCCGCCCGAAGAACTCGATCAGTCCAAGTTTCATTGGCTTTCGCGCGTCCCGGCCGAAGCGTCGTTGCGCCGCTCGGATGGTTCGTCTAGCCTGCCGCCCATGTCGCTGCTTCGATGGATCGTGCCACTGTTCTGCGTGTTGATCGCAGGCTGCCGGCTGGGTTCGCAGACGCGCAGCGACGAGCAGAAGGATCCTTATTTTCTCGCCGGCAAAAACCGGCTTCAAGAACGGGATTACCAGGGGGCCATCGATATGTTCGAGAAAGCGTTGGATGTAAATCCACGTTCGGCCTCGGCGCACTTCGAGCTAGGTGTGCTCTACGAACAGCAGCAGAGCGATTACGCCGCCGCGCTTTATCACTACCAGCGTTGCGTCACCCTCAACTCGAACCTGCCCTCGGCTGATCTCGCGCGCCAGCGTACTCAGGAGTGCAAACGCGAACTGGCCAAGACCGTCATGCAGCCGATCTCGATGGAGGGATTGCAGCGCGAACTGGACGGCACGCGGGCCGAGAACCAGCAACTCAAGCAGCAACTACAGGCCTGGCAGAATTATTACGCGGGCCGGGGCGTTTCCATTTCGAACATCCTGCGGCCCACCACCACTTCCACGGCACGACTTGCCCAGGCCGCTCCCCAAGCCTCGAACGAGCCACCGGGCGAAAGCGGCCGGGGCACGAACCCTCAGCCGCGCCTGGCCCCACCGCCCATCACTACGCGCAGCCACACCGTCGCTCCGGGCGAGACGATGGCGACGATCGCGCGGACGTACCACATTCGCGTGACCTCGTTGCAGAACGCCAATCCCGGCACCGATGCGCGGAGGATGCGGCCGGGCCAGAAGCTGGTCATCCCGCCACCCTGAAGTCGCCATGCTCAAACGAGTCTGGCTCGGGTTGGTCACCGTGTTCTGGGTCGCGATGAGCGTTCTGCTCTGGCGCTCCGAGTTCGGCTCGGGGCCACCGCCCGGAAGCACCGTGCCGCCGGAAATGGTCTGGAGAAAAATCCTCACTGCGCCGGATTATTCCCAACTCGTCATCCGTCACGGCACGAACACCATCGGCTCTTGTCGCTGGCGGCCCGACGTCGGCCAGGAATTGGCCACCGGCGCGCGTATGGAGGAGGAGGATTCTGTGGAGGGGATGTTCCCAGACCTCTCGCACTACACGCTGGATCTCGACGGGTACGTAACGCTCCCGGAATTTCCCGTCCGCACCCGGTTCACATCGTTGTTGAAAATGAGCACGAACTTTTCCTGGCAACGATTCGATGGCCGTATCCTGATGCGGCCCGACAGTTATGAACTATCCGCCAGTGCTGCCGACCAGACGGTCAGTCTGCGCGTCGAAGCGGGAGGGGATCAGTTTAACCGGGTGTTCCGCTTCGCCGAAATTCAGAACTCGCAAAAGTTTCTGCTCGAACTGGGCGGCCCGATGCTGCCCCTGATGGCTGGCACGATGGGTTGGCCGCTTTCGACCAACCAACTCACGGCGGCGGCGCTGGGACTGCGCTGGGAGGCGCGGTACGATTCGCTGCTCATCGGGGGCAACCGTATCCGGGCCTATCGGCTGGGGACGAAGCTGCTCGGCCGCTACCACTTCGCGCTTTACGTCAGCCCGGTCGGTGAAATTTTGCGGGCTGAACTGCCGGGCGAGATCGTGATGTTGAATGAAGCATTGTCCGGTCTCAGCCAGGGGGGGAATCATGATTGAACTCATCCATCTCGTAAAACGGTTTGGCGACGTCCTGGCGGTCGATGACCTGAGCCTGACCGTGAACCGCGGCGAATTTTTCGTCGTCCTCGGGCCGAACGCGGCGGGCAAAACCACGACGATCAAGATCCTCACCGGCCTGCTCAAGCCCAGCTCGGGCACGGCGCGCGTGGCGGGCTTCGATGTGCAGGCCCATCCGCTGGAAGTGAAGCGGCGCATGGCTTACGTGCCGGATTTCCCCTTCCTCTACGAAAAACTCACGCCCTGGGAGTTCTTCCGCTTCACCGGCCAGTTGTTTCGCATGGACAGCACGCGCATCCAGTCGGCCGGACGGGAGCTGATCGGTCGCTTTGGGCTCGGTGAGTTCTGCCACAAGACCATCGAGGGGCTTTCACATGGCACGCGCCAACGCGTGGCCATTGTCTCCGCGCTCCTCCACGACCCCGAGGTTTTTGTCATTGATGAGCCTATGGTGGGACTGGATCCGCATCATGCCCGCGTGGTAAAGGACGTCTTCAAGGAGCGATCAGAGCGCGGCATGACGGTCTTCCTCTCCACCCATCAACTCAGCGTCGCCGAGGAACTGGCCCATCGCGTGGGCATCATCCACCAGGGGCGGCTCGTCGCAGTGGGGACAGCGGCGGAATTGCGGAAGCAGAGCGGGGCGGAGGGGCCTTTGGAGGCGGCGTTCCTCGCGCTCACGGCGACGGAGGCGGGAGCAAATTCCAAATCCCAAATCCCAAATTCCAAATAAGCTCCAACCTCTCAAATTCCAATGGCGCCTCTGTCGCTTATTTTGGGTCTTTGGGGTTTTGGAATTTGGAATTTGGAGTTTATTTCCGCACCGGCATCAACCCCACATGCACCACCAGCCAGGTCGGAACGGCGAAGATCAAGATTGTCGCCAGCAAATCCCAGGTCCACCGCATCGCGCCGGCCTGCATCGGATACATGGTGATCAGGAAGTAGGCGGCGAATCTCGTGTGACCGAGGAACTTGCCGTGCTTGGGGAATTTCTTGAGCAGGCCCGAGCAGAGCGCCACCAACCCGACCGCCAGCACGAGCAGGGTCACCACCATGTTCACCGCCAGCAGCGCATCCACCGTGAGGTCGGGGACCGAACCGGATCGCTTGCGCTGGTACTGCCACAGCCATTGCGCCGCCGCCCAAACGAACGTGAAGCCGGTTTGCAGCGCCGTGCGATGCGACGCCTTCGAAGAAGTCAGTTCATTCAGCAGCCATCCGAAGTAGAGCGGCACGATGCCCCAGACCAGTTCGGTGTGGAGGAAGGGTTCCTTGATGATCTGCGCGAAGTTTTGCCAATAGAGAGACATTGCTGGAATGAAACACCAAATCCCAAACCCCAACCCTCAAACTTGCAACGGCCAGCGGACTGATCGGGGCGACGTCCTCGCCCGGTTGGAGAGCGGTTTTGGAGTTTGATGTATGGAGCTTATTTGGAGTTTGGAGTTTGGGTTTTGGTGTTTTTCCCAAGCAAGTGCTGATCAAACCACAACGCGAACACTTCCATATCCTTGTCCATGCCAGCCCAGCCGTGATCCTGCCCCGGCTTGACGTTGATCTGGATCTTGCCCCCGACCTCCTTCACTCGCTGCTCGAAAATCTGCGCCTGGTAAATCGGCACCAGCTTGTCCGCATCGCCGTGCGTGATGAGGATGGGCGGCAGGTTGGAATGCACAAAATGGATCGGGGAAATCTCCCTGCTCAATTTCTGGCGCCCCTCGGCCGTATCCGAGCGCGGGCCGAAGGCGGGCTTGAACTGGGCCAGGGTGCCGACGCCCACGCCGTCATCACCCGGCGCGCCCCAGTTGGCGAAATCAGTTGGCGGGAAAAAACACGCCACCGCCGCCACCGCGCTGCTGGCGCGGTCCACCGGGTCTTTGGCCCCGGCCCGGCCCGGCCCGCCGCGCGTGCCGAGCGTGAGCGAGAGATGGCCGCCGGCGCTGCCGCCGGTCACGCCGAGTTTGTCCGGGTCCACGCCCCACTTGGCGGCGTTGAGGTGAATGAAGCGCGAGGCGCGCTGCACATCCTCGATGATCTCCGGAATGATGAAGCGCGGCTGCGAGCCATGCACAACCGCGAAGACGGTATAGCCGTGCTCAAGGAGCGGCTTGTAGTAGGCCGGATTAATCGCTTCATGGCTGGAGAAGAACCCGCCGCTGACCATGAAGATGATGCCGGCACCGTTCGGCGCGTTGGGCTGGATGACGTCCAGCGTCAGCGCGGTGCCGAATTTGCGGCCGTAAACGACGTCCTCGGTACGCTTGAAATCCGCCGCGCCCGCCAGCGAGGCGAGCAACAGCAAAACGATGGGAAGCAACCTATTCTTCATGGGCGCGAGACTAGCAATCCACCCTGCCCTGCCCAGCGGAAAAGCGGATTCGGTATTGAGCGCCCGCCCCGATTTCGGCAGCTTCTCCGATATGGATGAACTGCGCCAATCCGTCGAGTCGCTTGGGATCGAGAGAGTGTCGCGGCACATTTTTTTGTGCGCGGACCAGTCCGAGGCGCAGTGCTGCACCATGGAAGCAGGCTTTGCGTCCTGGGAATATCTGAAGAAACGGCTTAAGGAACTTGGCCTCGCGGGTGGCCCGGAGGCGAAAGTGTTTCGAACGAAAGCCAATTGCCTGCGGGTCTGCGCGCGCGGTCCCATTGCGGTCGTCTATCCCGAGGGTGTCTGGTACCACTCCTGTTCACCGGCGGTCTTGGAGCAAATCATCCAGGAGCACTTGATCGGCGGACGCGTGGTGGAAGCATTCGCCTTCGCGCGCAACGCGCTTACACCGCCGACGTAAGGGTCGGCCCGGCCGGTTTGCGGCCGAACCATTTCACCAACCGCTTGCCCACGAACCAGATGACCAGCCCACACCCGGCGAGAATGGCCAGCGCCAGCACCAGCGCGACAATGGGCCAGACCACGGCCAGCACGGAGAGGACAGTCGAAGAAACATTTTCCACTGTGGCGAGCACCGGATTGGCCAGGCCGCCGGTGGTGAGCGACGAAGCCAGCCGCGCCTTGGTCGTCGTGATCTGCGTCGTAGCTGCGATGCCGCCGCCCGCGATCACCGCCAGCGTCCAGCGCCAGAAAGGCTCGATGTCGGTCAGGACCGAAGCCATGACCAGCACGCCCGCGACCGTGGCCAGCGGGGCCGCGATGGAATCGAGCGTGTTATCGACCCACGGAATGTAGTAGGCCGCGATCTCTGCTGCGGTGGCGATAGAGAATGCGACGACCGCAGTGGTACTGCCGGCCCAGGCGAAAGCCGGTGTCAGCGGCAACACACCGAGTTTGGCCGCGATGCTCAAACAAAGCAGCGGCACAAAGACCCGGAATCCGCACGCGGCGCTCAGGCCGATGCCTACGCAGATGCTTAGGAAGATTTCCATGACGGCAGGATGACGGGACGGCAGCGGGAGGCGAGAGGAATTTCCAAGGGCAGATTCCAGCGGGCGTCCGACCAGGCTTCGCCGCGAGTCCCATCCGGAAACTACCTTTGTCCATCCGTGCCTGCGCTGCGCGTGACGGACGGGCGGGAGGCGAAACATCAAAAACACCGCGCTGCGGCCTCTCAAGTTTGCTGCCTCGTCCGAGTCGCGCCCGCTGCGCCCCCGGCCTCGAGTCAGTCATTGCCAAACCGCACGCGCGGTTCTAAAACGTGCCCACACCATTATGAAACGCCTGACCCAGATTCTGCTGACGTTCACCATCGCCACCTCCATCGCCGCCGCCGCCGAGTTGAAATACTCGGTCGTGCCGAACTTCTTCGACGCCAAGCCGGGCGACCAGCCCATCGGCGCGTGCCACGGCGGACTGGCCCTCGACCAGAAGGGCAACCTCTACGTCACCACCGACACCAAGCGCGGCATTCTAGTCTTCACGGCGGCGGGCAAGTTCGTGCGCAATTTCGGGCCGTCGCACATTCACGGGTTGGAATTGCGCACGGAGAACGGCGTGGAGTTCATCTACGGCGCGCGGCCTGCCCAGCATGAAGTGGTGAAGCTGGCCCTGGATGGCGAGCCGGTCTGGACCATCACCGCGCCGACGAACGCGGGCATCTACAAGGACGGCAAGGGCTTCAATCCCTGCGCCGTCACCGTCGGGCCGGACGGCGCGATCTTCGTCGCCGACGGTTACGGCGCGAACTACGTGCTCAAGTTCGACCGGGAGCGGAAGTTTGTGAAAGCCTTTGGCGGCAAGGGCGCGGAGGAAGGCAAGTTCAACACCTGCCACGGCATCGCCCTCGACGCGCGCGGCGCGAAACCGCTGCTGCTCGTGTGCAACCGCAACAACAACCGGGTGGAACATTGGGACCTCGAGGGCAACTTCGTGAAAGTGATCCAGAAGGATCTGCGCATGCCCGCCGCCGTCCACATTCAGGGCGAGTATGCCGTGTTCCCCGAGCTGCAAGGCCGCGTGACCGTATTGAACAAGGACGGCAGCATCGCCGCGCAGGTCGGCAACAATCCCGACGCCAAGCAGCGGGCCAACTACGGCCTGCCCGCCGACCAGTGGCAGGACGGCATCTGCAATTCACCGCATGGTGCCTCGATGGACAAGGACGGCAACTTGCTCGTCGCGGAGTGGAGCGCCTTCGGCCACCTGCACAAGTTTGCTCGAGCGAAATAGGCCGGGGGAGTCAATCTATCCTCTGCGCGGCCTGTGGCTGGCGTGGGCGCGAGTGCAACCAGCACCCATCCCGCCTCTGTTTTCCTGCCAGAAAATCTTTCAGCCGTAACTCTAACCCCGCACCGGGCACCCGGGTTTAAGGCGGAATGATTTTCTGGCAGGAAGAAGGGAGGAGAGTGAAGGGCAGGCCCTTCGTCGGCTCATTCGCTGCGCGCGAAGGGATTCGGCTCCGGGCCGGAGTCGCGAGGCTTGGCCGCCGGTTTGGAAAACGGATTGCCCTTTGGTTTCCCCCGAAAAATCCTGGGCAGAAAAAATGGACTGGTGAAGACAAAAACCAAGCCAGCCGCGAGATGAAGCACGTAGAGTAATCCGAAGCGGAAAAGGTCTATCGCGCCGAAGCCGTAGAGGAACAAGCCGCCGGCCACCAGCAGCGCGCCCGGCAGCAAACCGGCCGCGCTCATCCGCCACGCGCCGCGCCAGGTCGCGTGCCGGTCAGCGAAGAAAATCACGATCTTCACGAAAGGCAGATAGAGCAGCGACAGCGCCCACCATGAGATAAAAACGGCCAGCCCCACGGCCAGCCCCACGGCGAGAATGATGGGGCGTTGCCACGCGCCCCACGCCGGCTCCACCGCGGCACGATCCAGGGTGATGACGAAGCCGCCGGGATACGGCAGCCACCGGCAGCCGAGGGCACCACAGAGCGCCACACGATTCGTCTCAAAGACGATCTCAAGGTCGGAGGAGGTCGCGGCGGGCCGTGAACTTTCCTGATCCACGTCGATTGCGAGATGCGCGTTTCCGGCGAGGCGGCGGGGCGATTCCCCAGGATAGTTCAGCGCGGCATGGCGAATGGATGCGGTGGCTGGGAGTTGCTGGGCTGCGGCCGTGAGGACGGGAAACCACGCCACGCGCAGGAACCAGATCAGCGCCAGGACCACCAGCACCGCGAGAACAGTCTGTACGATGACCAGCCGGGTAAGCGTGGCGAACGCAAACGCGGCCACGCCCCGGGGCGTGAAAGGCTGCCAGGCGTGGCGTGGCGTGAGCGGCTTGTCGGTCTTTGGTTGCGGCGGATTCATGTACCCGGAGCGGCCTCGCGACCGGGCACCGGCAGTTTGATCCAACTCCGGGCACTTTGCCAAGCCGTTGCTCATGACCGTGGGCCATAAATCCTTCCTGGGCTTCCCTGCGGACGGCACGAGCGGCCCGCAGTTCGCTCTTCAGGGTTGCGTCACCGCAAAAAGTCGCGCTCCAGCGCGCCGGCCAGATCCGCCACGGCCAGCAATAATGCCCCGCGCAGATCCACGAGACGCTCCTCGGCTGACAGATCGATCGGCTGGCGCAGCATGCGCTGGTAGCGCCGACTCAACGGCACGCTATCATCCGCGTCGCCCAGTTCGCGCAGGATGCGGCGCACACGCCCGGCGAAACGCAGCGCCCGGCGAATGCTTTTGAGCGCCTGCGCCTCGGTGATCTCGCCGGCCTGCGCCCGTTGCAACAGCCCACACTCGAAGGTGCGGCAGCGCACCGGCCGGTCGACGTAGATGCGGCAGAGCTTTCCGTCGAGGCAGGAGCACGGCTGCGCGAAGCGGGTAAACGCGCCACGCAGCTTGAGCGGCACACCCAGCGCCGCCAGTTTGCGCGCGCTGTCTCCGCGCTGGAGCCGCACGTCGGCGAAGAGCACGCCATTGCAGCACAACGCACAGGTGGGGCACAGGGTCTGAACGCAATCATCCGGCATGTGGCGCGAGAAGTTCCACAGGCGGCGCGGGCCGGCAAGGAGAAACTCCAAGGAAGGTGCCCGGGCCGCCCATTTTGGTGTTTGGTCTTTGTTGCCGGATGCTTATTCTCCCCCACATGGCTTTTGCTCAACTCGGTTTGTCTCACGCGGTGCTGGAAGGCATCAAGGCGATGGGTTACGTGGAACCCACGCCCATTCAATTGCGCGCCATCCCCATCATCATGGAGGGGCACGATGTCATCGGCTCCGCGCAAACGGGCACGGGCAAGACGGCGGCCTTCGCCCTGCCCATGCTGACCAAGCTGGGCCCGCCGCAACACCGCACCCGCGCGCTTATCCTCGAACCGACCCGCGAACTCGCGGCCCAGGTCGAGACGGCGATCCGCGATTTCGCGCGTTTCTCCGACCTCAAGGTCGCCGTTGTCTTCGGCGGCGTGGGCTACGGCGCGCAGAATGAAGCGCTGAAGGGCGGCGCCGACATCATCGTGGCCACGCCGGGACGGCTGCTCGATCACATGCAGGAAGGTCGCGCCAAGCTCGACAGCGTGGAGTTCGTGGTGCTGGATGAAGCCGACCGCATGTTGGACATGGGCTTCCTCCCGGACGTGAAACGCATCGTGCAGAAATGCCCGGCCAAGCGGCAGACCATGCTCTTCTCCGCCACCATTCCGCCGGAGATCGAATTTCTGATCCAGTGGGCCATGCGCGATCCGCAGACCATCGAGGTCGGTGCGCGCCGCACGCCGGCCGAGACGATCAAGCACGTCATCTATCCCGTGGCCGAACGCCAGAAGCTCGACCTGACGCTCGCGCTCCTCGACGAGGTTCACTACGACTCGGTGATCATTTTCTGCCGGACCAAGGATCGCGCGGACAACGTCGGGCGACTGTTGAAGAAGAACAATCACGCCGTCGCGGTACTCCACTCAAACCGCACTCAGCGCGAACGCGAAGAGGCGCTCAAGGGTTTTCGTGACGGACATTTTGAAGTACTCGTCGCCACCGACATCGCCTCGCGCGGCCTCGACATCGCCGACGTGAGCCATGTGGTGAACTACGACGTGCCGCTGCATCCGGAGGATTACGTCCATCGCATCGGCCGGACCGGCCGGGCCGAGTCCCGCGGCGACGCCTTCACCATCATGTGCGCCGAGGACCAGCCCTACGTGGAACGCATCGAGCGCTTCATCGCGAAGAAAATCGAGCGCGTGAAGCTGGACAAGTTCGCCTACGAATACACCGCGCTCTTCGATGTGGACAAGAAGGGCGCGCCCCCGGTCGGGGCCGCGCGCGGCGGACGCCTGAGCGGCGGCTACTTCTTCGGGCCGGCGAAAAGACGGCGGAAGTAGGCTCGGATGGATTCAGGCCTCGAGAAGCGAACGTGGCGCAACTCGCCGTGGACTGTCGTAATTGGTTCGCTCGCCCTGATCCTGGCATCTCTGTTTTTCGCACGGCGTCGTCCCAGACAGCATCATCAACATAATCCTACGGCGGAATGTCGCAGCCGCCTCGCCCACATTGAGTTGATGAAAAAACTCTGGGCCAAGGATGAAGGCAAATCGCCGAACGACGTGCTTACGGAAGACGATCTTTATGGCACGAATGACCATCTCCGTGTCACCTGTCCAGTGGGCGGCAGCTACGTTTTCGGAAGAGTCGGCGAGAAACCCCGCTGCTCCATGCCCGGTCACACGATTTGATTTTGTCTCGCGAAGGCGGCGAAGGGGACAAAGAAGTCAGAATCCCTTCGCAACCTTCGCCGCCTTCGCGAGACCTCACTGCCCCACGCAGAACAGATGCTTGTCGCCGCGGATGAAAATCCGTCCGTTGCTGATGGCCGGTGAGGCGAAGGTCTTCTCACCGATCTTGTTCTGGGCCACCAGTTCGAACTCACGCCCGGCCCGCACCACGTTCATCACGCCTTCGTCGTTGAGGAAATAGACCAGCCCATTGGCCGAGACGAGCGACGCGTGATGCACGCCCATGCGTTCCTGCCAGAGAATTTTGCCGGTCTTGGTCTCGAAGCAATGCGCCACGCCGCCCTCGGAGAGGATGAGGAAAAATTCCTGCTCAATGATGGGCGACGGCACATAGACCGCGCCCTTGATGGTGCGCCAGGCGATTTTCTCCGCGCCCACTTTCCCCGGCCCGTGCGCGGATCGTAGCTCGCGGTGCATTTGCTGCCGGTGAGAATCATTTGCGTGCGGCCGCCGATGTCGCGGATGAGCGGCACGGTGTAGCTGCGCGTCTTATTCGGCCGATCGATGCGCCAGAGTTCCTTCCCCGTCTTGCGGTCCAGCGCCACCATGTAGCCGTCGCCGTCGTGATCACCGTTCACGATGACCTTGTCTTCAAAGAGAATGGGCGAGCTGCAAAAGCCGTGCTTGCTCGCGAAGGCGCCGGGTCTCACCGCCCACAACTGTTTGCCACTGAAGTCATACGCGGCCACGAACATTTTGTTGATGTCGAGGAAGGCCACGAAGACGCGCTCACCATCCGTGGCCGGCGTGCTGGAGGCGTGGCTGTTGAGCGGATGCTTGGACTCCATGAGTGTCTGCAACACCGTCTCGCGCCAAAGAGTTTTTCCGCTCCTTCCGTCGAGGCAAAGCAGCACCCGCTCCTGAGTCGGCGGGATGGCGGCGACGGTGAAGACCTTGTCGCCGAACACAACGGGCGAGGCGTGACCGGGGCCGGGCAGTTCCGTCTTCCAGAGCACGTTGCTCGTGGCGCTCCAAAACACCGGCACGTTCTTCTCGGCGCTGGTGCCGTCGAGGCGCGGGCCGCGCCATTGCGGCCAGTTCCCGGCGTGGGCCCGGCACGCAACAACAAGAAACGCTATGACAATAAGATGTTTCACGGCCTAACCGATGAACGAACACACGTACTCGCAGAGGCCTTCCTTGACCTCGATGTCGAAGCCGGACTTGGCGGCGACATTGAAGAAGGTGCCCGCATGGTAGTCGTGTTCACTGTTCTGCGTGTCGAGAATGACCGTGCAGGAGCCGGCGATGATTTCCATGCGCTCGGCCTTTTCGGTGCCGAAGTGAAACTTGCCGGGATAAATCAGCCCGAGAGTCTTCTTCGACCCGTCCGGGAAAATGATGCTGTGGCTGACCACCTTGCCGTCGAAATAGACGTTGGCCTTGGCGATGGCGGTGACGTTCTTGAAATCAACTGGTGATGACATGGGCGGGAGTTTCGGCGCGGCGATGAACATGTCAATCGCGGTTTGGCCTCACGCCAAGTCCGCGCAGGTCGCGATGGGAAAATCAAAGCAGGCTGGTCTGTTTTCCTTGGCGGCCTTGGCGGCCTTGGCGTAAGGCACTCTCTTGACGTGCCATTCTCCAAGTCTAACCATCGGCCCATGAAATTGACGTGGAAGGATCACGAAGAGGTCGCCTGGGCGCTCATGGACAAGTTTCCCGACCAGGATCCGCTCAAGCTCAGCTTCCCCAAGCTGCACGTCCTGGTCTGCGCGCTGGAGGATTTTGGAGACAAGCCCGACGCGTCGAACGAGAAAGTTTTGGAAAACATCCAGATGGCCTGGTACGAGGAGAAGAAATGAGCACCAAACAAATCATCAAACCCGCCGCCTCCCCCGCTGCCGTCGGCCCGTATAACCACGCCGTCCGCATTGGCGACCTGCTCTTCTGCTCCGGGCAGATTCCGCTCGATCCGGCCACCGGCCAGTTGATCACGGGTGACATCAAGGCCCAGACGGAACGCGTGCTGGAGAACGTGAAGTCGCTGCTCGCGGATCAGAATCTCACTTTCACCAACGTGGTGAAGGCCACCGTGTTCATGACCAACCTCGGTGACTTCGCGGCCATGAACGAAGTTTACGCGCGCTACTTCACCGGTGATTTTCCGGCGCGCTCCACCGTGCAGGTCACGGCGCTGCCACGCGCGGCGAGTGTGGAGATTGAAGTGGTGGCCCACTATTGAACGTGCCCCCGGCGTCCCGCCGGGTCGGCGCTCGAACCACGCCGAGGCGCGGCGAATTGTTGCCCGATTTTGTTTATTCAGTCCCGACCCGGCGGGACGCCGGGGGCACGTTGAACCGCTGCTTGAAATCCTCGTAGGCCAGGGCGATGCCCTGTTCCAGATTCACCTGCGGCTTCCAGCCCAAGGCCAGCAGACGCGAGGAATCCATCAGCTTGCGCGGTGTGCCGTCTGGTTTTGACTTGTCCCAGGTGATTTCCCCGATGAACCCGACGATGCGTTTCACCGTCTCGGCCAGTTCACGAATCGTCACATCGCTGCCGTAGCCCACGTTGATGAACTGCTCCTCGCTGTAATTCTGCATCAGGAACAAGCAGGCGCGGCCGAGGTCGTCGGCATAGAGGAATTCCCGCAACGGCGTGCCGGTGCCCCAGCACACCACTTCCTTCGCTCCGCCCGACTTGGCCTCGTGGAACTTGCGGATGAGCGCGGGCAGCACATGCGAGTTCTGCAAATCATAGTTGTCGTTCGCGCCGTACATGTTCGTGGGCATAGCGCTGATGAAGTCGCAGCCGTGCTGGCGACGATAGGCGGCGCACATTTTCACGCCGGCGATCTTGGCGATGGCGTACCACTCGTTGGTGGGTTCGAGCGGGCCGGTCAGGAGCGAGTCTTCCTGGAGCGGCTGCGGCGCGTGCTTGGGGTAAATGCAGGAACTGCCGAGGAAGAGCAGCTTCTTCACTCCCGCGACCTGCGCGCCGTGGATGAGGTTGTTTTGGATCTGAAGGTTCTCGTAGAGGAACTGCGCCGGATGAGTGCTGTTGGCGAGAATGCCGCCGACCTTGGCCGCCGCGACGAAAACAAACTCCGGTTTCTCCTGGGCGTAGAATTCCCGCACCGCCGCCGCATCCAGCAGATCCAGCTCGGCATGGGTGCGCCCGAACCACTGGGCGAATCCCTGCCGCTGTAATTCCCGTGTGATCGCGCTGCCCACGAGGCCGCGGTGTCCGGCCACGTAAATGCGCGAGCTTTTCTCCATCGTCATGGGCGGTGACTAGCATTGAACCCGCGCGCCTGCCAACCTCAAAGCCGGAGCGGCGGCCTGGATCGGGTGGAGGCTGGAAGCTCGCCGCGGAAAAACTTCGTCCCGAGCCACGGAAAACATTGCAACCCCTCACGCGTTCACGGAGAAGTAGCGCCCATTTTTTATGGCCAAAGCAAAAAACGAAGCCCAGTTGTTGAACCTGTTGAAATCCATCCTCCCCAAGGCGGTGCCGGATGCGAAGCTCGCCCAGCAAATTTACGCCGCGTTGGAGAAGGAGATTGCCTCCACCGAGCGCACCGCGCATTTCGAGAAATTCTGCAAGAAGGTCGAGCTGCCCGATCTGCAAAAGGACAGCCTCGAAGCAGTGAAGGAGCAATTCGAGACCTCCTTCGGCAAGGGTATGGTTTCCCTCGTGCCGCACTCGGGCAAGAAAGCCGCCACGGTCGAAGTCATCACGCCCAAGGGCACCTTTGAAGGCACCATCCAGGTCGGCCCCAAAGCGCCGGAGGAAGGCGAGGACGGCGAGGTAAAGCCCAAGTTCGTGCCCTTTCCCGTCAGCCTGCCCGCCGATCCTGAACTGGTGTGGCTGCTGGCCCGCGACGAGCGCCTGACGCCCGATGACGCCACGGTCGCGCTGACCAAGGTGCAAGACAGCTTCTGGGAATCGAAAGCCGGCCAGCAGCATTTGCAAAAGCGCACCGAGCGCACCTTCCCCGAATTCATCGCCAAAGTTCCGGGCAAAGTTCTCACCGAGGCTGGCCTCAAGCGCCACTACAAGGAGCCGGAGCCGGTCAAGCAGATCAAAGTGCTCAAGGCCCGCAAGCACGAGTAATCCCGGCTCCCTCTCCAGAGGAGTTGGCGAGTGATGGCTGACTGCGGGACTTGGTTGAGTTTGGGCTGATCCAACTTAGAGCCGGTCTGAAAATTCGGAGGCGGAGTGCGCCCGTCTCGGGTGCCGCAACGTGATGACTTGGAGCGCGTCGGAAAAACCCATACCCGCTGGTGTTTGCACGTTGCTGCGCCCGAGGACGGGCGCACTCCGGGGCGGGCCGCTTGCGCTGCCCCAGTGACTTTTCAGACCGGCTCTTAGCAACGATGGCCCTTCTGCTCACGCTGCGGGTGGAATTTGTCCGGCTGCGACCAGATCAGCGGCACAACCAAAGGACGAACGGCTTCACGAAATTCGTGTGCCACTTGCATCGAAGCCACTCGCTCTTACTGGGGTGGTTTGCTCCTGTTCATTTTCGCGCGGACGAGGTGTCT
This sequence comes from Pedosphaera sp., assembly GCA_031414955.1. GTDB lineage: Bacteria > Verrucomicrobiota > Verrucomicrobiia > Limisphaerales > SIBH01 > JANNGC01. Next base: position 66,604 of record JANOQV010000184.1, read on the forward strand.
GTGCTCCGAGGACAGAGCCGCGCAATCACCGCTTGCATCAAGCGGACGATTCGACATGCTCCGCGCATCCCGAATTCACTGTGACAAGCACGGAGCATCTGCATGAAAAAACGATCCACATTCACGACCTCAATGATTGCGTTACTGGTGGCGGGCTTCCTCCAGTTCTCGGAGCCGGCGGCTCCGGCGGCCAGCGGCACCAACAGTCCGCCCCGTCTCTCCACCAGCGACGCCATCGCTCGCATCCGGGACGAAGGGCTGAATCGCTCGCAGGTGATGAAGACGTTGAGTTATCTCACGGATGTGATCGGGCCTCGGCTCACCGGCTCGCCAAACTTGCGCCGGGCCAATGAATGGACGCGCGACTCGATGTCTTCGTGGGGGCTGACCAACGCACACCTGGAAGCCTGGGGACCGTTCGGCCGTGGCTGGTCGTTGAAAAGTTTCTCCGCGCAGATCGTCGAGCCGCAGGCCATCCCACTCATCGCTTCGCCCAAGGCGTGGACCCCCGGTTTCGACCAACCGATCACCGCCGACGTCATTCACCTCGACGGCAAAACAGAAGCCGACCTGGAAAAATACCAGGGCCGGCTCAAGGGGAAAATAGTGCTGGGCAGTTCGCTGCGGGAAGTGCGGGCCCGCTTCGAACCGATGGCCACGAGGATCGCTGAATCAAATTTGTTACGCATGGCCAACGCCGGCCCGGGCGGCGGGCGCGAGTTTTTCCCCGGACGGGTGGCTCCGACGAATACGTTGACCGCAACGAATGCCGGCCGCTCGACGGTCACCAATGCCGCGCGTTCCCCGGCCCTGACCTCGGCCCGGGTGCTGTCCTTCGCGGCCAAAGAGGGTGCGGCGTTGGTGGTGACGGTCAGTTCGGAAGGCGACGGCGGCACTTTGTTCGTGGCGCAAGCCTCCGTGCCAGGCGCTCCGCCGCGCGGCACCAACACCACTGACCCTGGGTCGCGACCCACCGGCTCCGCGTGGGCCACCAACGCCATCCTGCCGCCGCAGATCACCGTGGCCATGGAAGATTACAACCGTCTCGGGCGCATGATCCAGCAGGGCGAAAAGCTGAAGATGACCGTGGACCTCCGCGTGCAGTTCCATGACACCGACTTGATGGCCTATAACACCATCGCCGAAATCCCCGGCAGCGACTTGAAGGACGAAGTGGTGATGATCGGCGCGCATCTGGATTCGTGGCATTCCGGGACGGGGGCCACGGACAACGGCGCGGGCGTGGCCGCGACCATGGAGGCCATGCGCATCATCAAGGCGGCGAAATTACAACCGCGCCGGACTCTCCGCATCGGACTGTGGTCGGGCGAAGAGCAAGGACTGCTCGGATCGAAGGCCTACGTGACGAAGCATTTCGGTTACTACACGAACCTGACCAACGCCACCGCCACCCGTTCACCGCGTGCGGAGAGCAACACGCCGCGCCAGACCCGGGCGGCGACTGGCAATAATTCCACGCGCAAGCTGATCCGCCATGGGGATTACGAGCAACTCTCCGCCTACTTCAATCTCGACAATGGCACGGGGAAAATTCGCGGGGTTTACATGCAGGGCAACGAGGCGGTGCGCCCGCTCTTCCGCAAGTGGCTCCAACCCTTCTCCGACCTCGGCGCGGAGACGCTGACGCTCGGCAACACCGGCGGCACGGATCATCTGGCCTTTGATGGAGTCGGTCTGCCTGGGTTCCAGTTCATCCAGGACCCGCTCGATTACTGGACCCGCACGCACCACTCGAACGCCGACGTGTTCGACCGCATCCAGGCCGACGACATGAAGCAGGCTTCGACCGTGATGGCGGCGTTCCTCTATAACGCGGCGATGCTGGACGAGAAGGTGCCGCGCAAGCCGGTGGAGTGAATGGGGTAGCCGCGAAATGAAATCCACGATTCCAAACACGCGCGCTTCGATTCGCGATAAGACGCACCATCAGAATGATCTGCTGGTGCCGAACCAACGGGCGCTGGTAGGGCGCGGTGTCCTCACCGCGCCGCGCCACGAATGCCGGAAGCCTCACCCACTTTTTTCGCTTCATCCCGGCGCGCTGAGGACAGAGACGCCCTACCGGTGCGCTGCGTTCGTCGCCGTGTGTTTCGTCCTGCTCGCGTCCCTTGCCATCACCGCCTCCGCTCAGGACCGGCTCAAGACCATGCCCGGCTACGAGCGCTTCCAGCGCGTCAACCGCGCGGCGACCAATGTCTTCAAGTCCGGCGCGCTGTCCGTAACGTGGACGAACGGAGGCCAGGCCTTCGATTACCAGAAGGATGGACGGCGCTATCGCTACGACATCGAGGCGCGGGCCGCGACCGAACTGCCGCCGCCGGGAACCAATGCATCGCCTTCCCGACGCGGAGCGCGCAACCAACCCGCGATTCCGCGACCGGCGCGCGGGAGGCAATACACTTCGGCCCATTCGCCTGACGGCCAGTTCACGGCCGTGTACCGTGACCACAACGTCTGGCTGCGCTCGACCAACAACACCAACGAGATCGCGGTCACGACCGAGGGCAGTACGAAGTCCGCCGTGAAATTCGGCAGCGCGTCCTGGGTTTACGGCGAGGAGCTTTTCCAGAGCACGGCCATGTGGTGGTCGTCGAACAGCGCGAAGCTGGCCTTCTATCGTTTTGATGAAAGCCAGGTGCCGAAGTTCCACCTGCAGTTGAACCAGACCAAGATCGTCAGCACCTCCGACATTGAGCCGTATGCCAAAGCGGGCGCGACCAATCCGGTCGTTGATTTGTTCATCTACGATCTCGCCTCCAAGCAGACCATCCGCGTGGACGCGCGCGACGGGAAGCCCTTCGACAACGCGACCGTCGGTCATTACCTCTACGGCGTGTCCTGGACGCGCGACGGACGGGAACTGCTCTTTCATCGCACCAACCGGCGGCAGAACATCATGGAGCTTTGCGCCGCAGACGCGACCACGGGCAAGGTCCGTGTCATCGTGCGGGAGGAATGGCCGGCGAGTTGGACGGAGAATTCGCCGCCGATGCAATGGCTCGCCGACGGCCAGCGTTTCCTCTGGATCTCGGATCGCAACGGCTGGAAAAACATTTACCTGCACCATCTGGACGGGCGGCCACCGGTCCCGCTTACGAGCCACAACCGCTGCGAGGCCGGCAGTGTGGCGCGCGTGATCGAGGAGGCCGGCGTGCTCTACTACACGGCGCGCGATGGGGACAACCCGCTGAAGCTTCAACTGCATCGCGTTGGCCTGGACGGCCAGAACGATCAGCGCCTCACCGATCCGGCCTGGCATCACACGGTGGAGGTCGCGCCGGACGGACGCCACTTCATCGACGTGGCGCAGACGCACGACTCGGCTCCGACCACGCACCTGCGAAAGAATGACGGGACGTTGGTCGCGGAACTGGCGAAGAGTGACTTGAGCGGTTTCCGCCGACTGAACTTCAAACCAGTCGAACTGCTCAAGTTCAAGGCGGCCGACGGCGCGACGGACCTCTACGGGATGCTCCACTTCCCGTCGGACTTCCGCCCGGACGTGAAGCACCCGCTGCTGGTCAGCGTGTATGGCGGGCCGGAAACGGTCGGAGCTTACGAAACTTTCACGCTGCCCAACCGGCTGACCGAGTTCGGCTTCCTCTACGCGACGTTCGACTCGCGCAGCGCGAACGGGCGCGGGAAAAAGTTTCTCGACGCGATTTATCAAAAGCTCGGCCAGCCCGAGATCGACGATCAGGCGGCGGGCGTGAAGTCGCTCTGGAACCGTCGCTACGTGGACCGCAAGCGCGTGGGCATCTTCGGCACTTCGTACGGCGGCACGGCCTCGGCCCTGTGCCTGCTGCGCTATCCGGAAGTGTTTCAAGCGGCGGCGTCCTCGGCGGCGGTGACAGACTTCCGGAACTACGACACGATTTACACCGAGCGTTTCATGGGATTGCCGCAGGAGAACAAGGCCGGTTACGACGCCGCCAGTTTGATGACGCACGCGGCCAGCCTGAAAGGCCGGCTGATGATTTATTACGGGACAGCGGACGACAACGTGCATCCAAACAACGCCATGCAACTCATCCAGGCCTTGCAAAAGGCGGGCAAGAGTTTTGAAGTCCAGGTCGGCCCCGACCAGGGCCACTCCTCGATGAACCGCGACCGCATGATGGAATTCTTCATCGAGAACCTCAGGTAACGTGACCGTTCTCGAAATCATCCAACGCACGACTCCGTTCTTGGAGCAGAAAGGGGTCGAGTCGCCGCGCCTGCAAATCGAATTGATGCTGGCGCAGGTGCTCCAGATGCCGCGCCTGAAGCTGTATCTGAATTTTGACCGTGTGCTGGCCGATCCGGAACTGGTGGTTCTGCGCGCAATGGTGAAGCGCCGTGCAACTCGTGAGCCACTGCAACATATCCTCGGCTCCACCTCGTTCTGCGGGCTGGAGATCAAAACCTCGCGCGCCGCGCTGGTGCCGCGTCCTGAGACAGAGCTGCTCGCGGAGCGCGCCTGGCAGCTCCTCTCCACCCGTAACTCTCCACCCGCAACCGCCCTGGACTTCGGCACGGGGACCGGCTGCATCGCCATCGCCATCGCGAAGCATGCGCCGCACGCGGAGGTTCACGCCCTGGATGTTTCAGTCGAGGCCCTGGCGCTGGCGAAGGCGAACGCCGCCGACCATGGCCTGGCGGAGCGAATTACTTTTCACCATGGAGACGGTTTCGCGGCCATTCCAGCGGGGATGAGCTTCGATCTGCTGGTCAGCAATCCGCCCTACATCGCCTCGGCGGAGATCGCGACGCTGGAACCGGAAGTGCGGGACTTTGACCCGCGCGGCGCGCTGGACGGCGGCGGGGACGGCCTGGAGTTCTATCGGCTGCTGGCGCGAGGGGCGGGGCGGTTTCTCAAACCGCACGGGCGGTTGATGGTGGAATTCGGGGACGGCCAGGCGGGCGACCTGGAAAAAATATTTTCCGACGAGAAGTGGATTGTGGAGGAGATCGTCGCTGACTACAGTGCGCGGCCGAGAATTTTAATCGCGCGGTCCGGCGGGTGAATCGTTAAAACAACCGCGCACTCGACAGTAGCTCCATGGAAAGTTTGCTCATCAAAGGCGGCGTGCCGTTGCACGGCGAAGTTCAGATCAGCGGCGCAAAGAACGCCGTGCTGCCCATCCTCGCGGCCACGCTGCTCACCCCGGACAAGTGCGTCATCCACCGCGTGCCTGACCTGAGCGATGTGGGCTTCATGGGCAAGATTCTCGCCTCGCTCGGGGCCACGGTGAAGATTGACGGCAACACGGTGACGGTGCAGGCGGCGAAGCTCAAGCCGCACGGGGACTACGATCTGATTCGCAAGATGCGCGGCTCGATTTGCATCCTCGGGCCGCTGCTGGGGCGCTTGCGCAAGGCTCAGGTTTCACTGCCCGGCGGTTGCGTCATTGGCACGCGCCCGATTGATTTGCACCTGAAGGGCATGCGCGACTTGGGCACTAAAATCACCATCGACAAGGGCTACGTCATCGCGCAAGCGCCTCGAATGCTTGGCACCGAGATTTTCCTCGGAGGTCGGTCTGGCCCGACAGTGCTGGGCACGGCCAACGTGATGATGGCCGCCTCGCTGGCCGAGGGCGTGACCATCATCGAGAGCGCCGCGTGCGAGCCGGAGGTGACGGACTTGGCCAATTTCCTGAATGCGATGGGCGCGAAGATTACCGGCGCAGGCAGCCCGACCATCACCATCACGGGCGTGAAGGAGTTGCACGGCGCGGAGCATGAGGTGATTCCTGACCGCATCGAGGCGACCACCTTCGCTATCGCGGCCGCGGCCACGAACGGCGAGATCCGCATCAAGGGCGCGCGGATAGACCACCTGCACGCCGTGCTCGACAAACTGCGCGAGGCGGGCGTGAAAATCGAACGCGCCGGCCCTGATCTGGTTGTGAAGCGCGGCTCGAAGCTCAAGCCGGTGGACATCACCACGCTGCCCTACTCCGGCTTCCCGACGGATTGCCAGGCGCAAATCATGGCGCTCATGGCGCTGACCCCGGGCATCAGCATCATCACCGAGCGCATCTTCGAATCGCGCTTCATGCATGTGCCGGAGCTGGCGCGGCTGGGGGCGGACATCTCCATCGAGGGACCGAGCGCCATCGTGAAGGGCGGACGCCCCTTGAGTGGTGCACCGGTGATGGCGAGCGATTTGCGCGCCTCGGCGGCGCTGCTGATCGCCGGCATGGCGGCCAAGGGCACGACGCAGGTGAACCGCATTTACCACCTGGATCGGGGCTACGAAAAGATCGACACCAAGCTGAAGAAGCTCGGCGCGCGCATCGAACGAGTGGAGGGCGAGTGATGGGCAAATCCACCTTTACAACCAAAACCGCCCTGTGCAACGCTCCGGCCCTTATGCGGAATTTCGTTTGGATTATTGCGGTTTGCGGCCTTGTTTTGGGCGGTTGCGCGAGTTCGCGCGTCACCAACCTGACCACCACGCGCCAGTTGCGCAATGCCTCGGGCGTGTACCCCATCGAGTTCGCCTGGGACACCAGCGACCAGACGGTCATCGACGGCTCGCTCAAGCCGGTGGCGATTGTGAACGGACGCGACTTCTACTCGATGCGGCCGTCGCTCGGGATCAGCAATCGCTGGGAGACGGTGGTTCCGGTCCCGGCCACCGAGGATCACATTCTTTTTCGCTTCAAAGTGGATTACCTCTACCGGGCCTTCGGTCCGGCGCAGAAGAGCAGCAAGCTCTCGCAGGATTATCGCCTGAGCATCAGCGACAAGTAATCTTGCTCGGCGGCACGGTCGGGAGCATGGACCTCCCAGCAAAAAAAGCAGGCTTTCGCCTGCTTTTTTTATTTCAGCCGTTGTTGGCCTCAGCTCGAAAGCGTGGCCTCGTTGCTGGCGGCTGGGGCAGCCTTCTGGATGAAGACCAGCTTGCCATTCTCCGCCGTGACTTCCACCGGATCGCCTTCGCGGATCGCGCCCTTGAGCAGCTCCTCGGCGAGGGGATCTTCCAGGTGGCGCTCGACGGAGCGACGCATGGGGCGCGCGCCGTAGATCGGGTCGTAGCCTTTCTCAACGAGCAGATCCTTCGCCTTGGCGTCGAGGTGCAGCACAAGGTTTTTGCCCTTGAGACGCTCGGTCACTTTTTTAGCCTCAAGGTCCAGGATTTCGATGAGGTCGGGCTTGGTCAGCGAACGGAAGACGATGATGTCATCCAGGCGGTTGAGGAACTCGGGACGGAACTGCCGCTTGGCCTCCTCCAGGATTTTTTCGCGCATCTTCTCGTAGCTGGTCTCGTCCGTGATGGGGGAAAAGCCCATCGAACTTTGCTTCTTGATCGTCTCCGAGCCGACGTTCGAGGTGAGCAGGATGATGGTGTTCCGGAAGTTGATCACCCGCCCGACGTTGTCGGTCAGTTTGCCCTCCTCAAGAATCTGGAGGAGCATGTTCATCACGTCCGGGTGCGCCTTTTCGATCTCGTCGAAGAGGACCACGGAATACGGCTTGCGCCGAACCTGTTCGGTGAGCTGGCCGCCTTCCTCAAAGCCAACGTAGCCCGGCGGCGAGCCGACCATGCGCGAGGCGTTGTGGCGTTCCATGTACTCGCTCATGTCGAGCTGGATGAGGGCCTTGGAGTCACCGAACATGGATTCAGCAAGGGACTTGGCCAGGAGTGTCTTGCCCACGCCGGTCGGTCCGAGCAAGGCAAAGGTGCCGATGGGGCGCTTCGGGTCCTTCAAATCCGCGCGCGAACGGCGCAAGGCCCGGCAGATGGCCGCGACCGCCTCGCGCTGGCCGACAACCTTATGGGCCATCTCGTCTTCCAGGTTGAGAAGTCGAAGCGCCTCACCCTCTTCCATGCGCTTCAAGGGCACGCCGGTCCATTTGGAGACCACATGCAAAATTTCTTCTTCATCCACCTTGACGCGCTTTTCTTCGCGGCTGGCTTTCCACGTCGCCAGAACGGAATCAATTTTCTCCTTGGTGTGCTTCTCCTGGTCGCGCATGGAGGCGGCACCCTCGAAATCCTGATCGCGGATGGCCTTCTCCTTCTTGCCCTTGATCTCCTCGAGCTCGCCTTCGAGCGACTTGATCTCAGGCGGACGCGTCATGGCTCCAATGCGCGCGCGTGAACCGGCCTCGTCCATCAAGTCGATGGCCTTGTCCGGCAGGAAACGGTCCGTGATGTAACGCTCGGAAAGTTTGACCGCAGATTCGACGGCCGCGTCGGTGATCTCAGCCTTGTGATGCTCCTCGTACTTGGTGCGCAGACCCTTGAGAATGAGAATGGCCTCATCAATGGAGGGTGCCTCGACCTTCACGGACTGGAAACGGCGTTCGAGCGCGGCGTCCTTCTCGATATACTTGCGATACTCGGTCAGCGTGGTGGCACCGATGCACTGCATCTCGCCCCGGCTGAGGGCGGGCTTGATGATATTGCTCGCGTCCATGGTGCCCTCGGCCGAGCCGGCCCCCACGATGGTGTGCAATTCGTCGATGAAGAGGATGATGTTCTTGGCCCGGCGGATTTCGTCCATGACCGCCTTGATGCGCTCCTCGAACTGGCCGCGATACTTCGTGCCCGCCACCATGAGGGCGAGATCGAGCGTGATGACGCGCTTCTCGCGCAGAATTTCCGGCACGTTGCCTTTCGAGATTTCCTGCGCCAGACCTTCCACGATGGCGGTCTTGCCCACGCCGGCTTCGCCCAGCAGCACCGGGTTGTTCTTGGTGCGGCGGCAAAGAATCTGAATGACGCGCTCAATCTCGTTCTGGCGTCCGATGACAGGATCCATCTCGCCCTTGCGCGCGATTTCGGTCAGGTCACGGCCGAATGCCTTGAGTGCCGGGGTCTTCACTTCGCCCTTCTTCTCGGCTTTGCTTTCGTTGCCCGGAGCAGTGCCGGCCGGTTCCACGCCCTCCTCCTGGCTGGTGAAGTTGGGATCCAACTCCTTCAGTATCTCCTGCCGCGTCTGCTCGATGTCCACGTCCAGGTTCTTCAACACGCGCGCCGCGACACCGTCCCCCTCACGCAGCAAGCCCAGCAGGATGTGCTCGGTGCCCACGTAGGTGTGATTCAGGTTCTTGGCTTCCTTGGCCGCGAGCGCCAGCACTTTCTTGACCCGCGGGGTGTAAGGGATGTTGCCGATCATCTTCTGATCGGGGCCGGTGCCGACCTGCTTCTCCACCTCCATGCGGACAGTTTCGAGATCCAGCCCCATCTTCTGGAGCACGTTGACCGCGACGCCCTGGCCGAGCTTGATCAGGCCGAGGAGCAGATGTTCGGTGCCGACGAAGTTGTGGTTGAACCGGTCGGCCTCCTTCCGCGCCAAAGCCAGCACCTGTTGCGCGCGGGGCGTAAAATTATTCATGGCTTCATCGCTCATAAGTTCACTTTCTATGTTTCGTCCGGTTTGTCCAATTTGACGGGCGCGGTGTAACCCGGGGGCGCGTGCAACGGACGGCTCACGCTGCGCAACCGCTCGCGCAACATGTCGGCTCGCAAGAGGTCGCGCTCGTCGGCCCCCAGCTTTTCGGCAAATTGCTTCTGCAAATGGGCCGGCTGCGTGACGACGAAAAGCTCGTCCACCAGCCCGCGCTCCACATCCGGAAAGAGTCCAAGGTCGAGACCCAGCCGCATGAAGGAGAGCAAGTTCATGGTCTCCTTCGAGGAAATGCTGTGCGCGTTGGCCAGGATGCCGTAGGCCCGGCCGATCTGGTTCAGCACCGTCTTGGGCTTCTTTTCCAGCAGCGTGCCACGGGCGTTCTCTTCGTGCTCGATGATCTGCGCCAACACCTTGCTCAAGCGCTCAACAATATCCGGCTCGGTGTCGCCCAGCGTCATCTGGTTCGAGACTTGAAAGACATTGCCCAGCGCCTCGGTCCCTTCGCCGTAGAGTCCGCGCACCGCCAGCCCGAGCTTGTTCACGGCGGAAATGATCTGGTTGATCTGCTCGGAGAGCACCAGCCCAGGCAGGTGTAGCATCGCGCTGACACGGATGCCCGTGCCCAGATTCGTCGGACAAGCGGTGAGATAACCAAGCGTCGAGTCGAAGGCGTAATCCACCTTCTTCTCCAGTTGTGAATCAAACTGATCGATGGCGGCCCAGGCCTGCTTCAACTGCAAGCCCGGCCGCAGCGCCTGCATGCGCAGATGATCCTCCTCGTTGATCATCACGCAGAGAGATTCCTCGCGGTTCAACACCAGGCCGCTGCCGGCACCCTTCGCCGCGTGCTCGCGGCTGATGAGATGGCGCTCGACAAGAATCTGCTTGTCCAGCGCGGTCAGGTTGTCCATCGACTCGGCGAAGGCACCCTTCATCGCCACCAACCCCTCCACGGCGGGCCGGATGACCTCGAGCGAGCGGATGCGTTCGGCCTTCTTGGCCCAACCGGGGAAGGCGAGCCCTTTAAGATTGCGCGCCAGCCGCACCCGGCTCGACATCACAATCTTGCTGTGCGGCCCATCGCGGCGGGCCGTCTCCGAAGGTGGGGCGAGAAATTCGTGCAAGTTCATACCGTGGTGATGGCCGCCAGCTTGTCTTTGGTCGCCTTGATTTCGTCCCGGCAGGTCGCGGCCTGCTCGAAATTCTCGTCGTTCACCGCCTTGTCGAGCTTGCGCTGGAGCACGCGCAGCTTCTCGGTGAGGTTTTGCGATTCGCGCAGCGCGGCCGGGAACTTGCCCCGGTGCCGCGTGCCCTTGTGCATGCTCTTGAGCAACTGCTCCAGGCCGTCGGCGAAAGTCTTGTAACACCCCGCGCAGCCGAGCCGGCCAGCCTTCTTGAAATCAGCCTGGGTGAAGCCGCACTCCGGGCACTTGACCTCGGTGCCCGTGGCGTTCTCCATCTCCTGCGAAGCGCCCAGCCCGAGGAGCAGATCGGCGAGATTGAACCCGGCCGGATCGTTCGCGCCCTTCTGCTTCGAACATTCCTCGCACAGATCAACCTTCTGCATCTTCTCGCCCGCAATCTGGGTGAGATGGACCGTGGCTTCTTTTTCTTTGCAAACGCAGCACAACATATTTGTCAGTGGCTGGAGCTATATCGGCTCTGGCGCGATCCAAGTCAAGATGACGGAAAAACACGCCGCACAAGCCTTGACCCTAGTCAGATCGCGTGGCGAATACCCGACAAAAATGCCGGCCAGTTCGTGCCTTCCGGCGTCGGCATTTGGGAACGACGCCGCTGCGAATGAAAAACGCGGCCCCAAGTTAACGGGACCGCGTCGCGCCATTCACCTCACCGGGCTATTTGGCCTCGGCGCCTTTTTTGAACAACTCTTTGTTCTTGTCTGCCTCTTCGAGGCCCAGATCAATCTTCGCGCGGAATTCGTTGTCGAACTCCTGTAGTTCCTTGAGCGGCACGCTGATCACCGTGCCGGCGGCCACGGAATCATCTTCGCCCTTCGAGGTGATGACCCGCATGTTCACCAGTGTGCTGTCGTCCGCGTCCTTCAAGGTGCTATCCTGTCCCGGTTCTACTTTCAGCAAGTCACCCGCCGTGAGCGTCCCCGCCGGCTTGCTGTCCTCCGCGCGGATGACACTGATGGTCTTGGACACCGGATAGATGTGCTTGGGATCTTTGAGCGCCGCGGAGACATCCGGAGAAACCAGGTTGCCGCCCTTGGCCGATTGTTCGGCGAACTCCTTTTTCTCGGCGATGGTCTGCTCGACCTGATCCTTCAACGCGTCCTTGGTTTCCTTGTCGATGGGCCTGGCGTTGGGGTTGGGTTTGTCGCCCAGCTCTTTTCGCCTGGCTTCCGCGAGTTCGGCCTTCAGGGCGCGCGCTTCGGCCCGCTCCGCCCGCGCTTCGGCTCGTTCCTTGTCCGCGATGGCTTCGGCCCGTTCGGCGGCGTCCTGGGCTTGCTCGGCGGCGGCTCTGGCCTTCGCCGCCTCCTCTTTGGCCAGGCGCACTTCCTCGCGCGTCTGCTCAATGCTGGTGGCAACCGCATAACGGTCGGCAACGTAACCGGCGACCATCCAGTCCGTGACCCAGTACGAAGGCCCGGCATAGACCGGATACGGCTCCCAATAGTAGGCGTGGTGGCGATACCAAGGGTCGCTGTTCCAACCCCACGAATAAGTGAAGCGATGTCGGGTTGGCCCGTACCAGTACGGGTCGTAGTACGTCGCGAAAACCACGGGTGCGATGATGACCGGATGATAGACATAACCCCAGCGGCAGGGGCGGTAATCCCTCACTACCGTCCGGTTCACGTTGATGACGGTGGTGTTTTTTATCACCAGGTTCTGCCGCACCACCACGTTCCGGGAAACAACCGTGCCTCTGGCATCGGTGGTGACCGTTTCCCGGGCGCGCACTTTGCCGGTTCGGTCGTAGTGAACGTCGGTGGTGTCGATTTTCTTGTCCGGGTGAACCACTGTGACCTTCTTCTCCCGGTTCCCGAGATCGAGTTCCTTGGTCTGCCTGGTGCCGTCGCGCTTCACCACTTCTTCCCTGGCCACCCGGCCGCTTGCGGTGATTTGCCTGGTTTCGGTGACACCAGATTTTTGATCGACTTTGGTGACCTCGCGCGGCTTGCCGCTGGGAGCCAGCCGTTGGGTTTCGCCGTTGGCCTTTTTCACTTCGGTCAACTGCGGGCGTGGAACCGCAGGTCCTGCGGTTGTCCCGCCGCTTCTGCCGCCCTCGGTCCTGGCTCCGATCGAATTACCCTGACCCTGATTGCCTCGACCTTGGTTTTGATTGCCCTGACCTGCGTTGCCCGGCGCGGTGTTGCCCTGGCCGCGATTACCCTGGTCCTTGCCTTGGTTCTGGTTGCCGCGATTCGGTTCGGCCGGGCCTTTTCCGGAAGTTTGCCCCTGCCCCTGGTTTTTTTGGCCGCGCTCGCCCACGTCTGGGTTATTGCCACGATTGACCGTGCCCTGGCCTTGATTACCGCGGTTCACTTCACCCGGGCCTTGGTTGCGTTGACCCTGGTTCACCTGTGCCGGGTTGCCCTGACCACGAACGCCTTGGTCTTGATTGCCCCGATTCGGATTTGCCTGGCCTTGATTACCCTGCCCCTGATTGCCGACGCCCGCGCCGGTCCGATTTGGATTGCCCTGGCTGGGGTTGGCCTGGACTGGATTGGGCTGGGCACGGTTGCCCTGCCCCTGATTGCCCGGCGCTGGGTTGGCGCGATTCTGGTTGCCCGGATTCTGCTTGGGCTGCGGTTGCTCCTTCTCCTTTTTGTCCGCGGCGTTGCCGTTGATCAGACTCGCCGCCAACAGGAGGCTGCCAGCCCGGATGATCCATCGGGATTTAATATGTTTCATGGGTAAAGCCCTTTCTGTGTTGTTCTGCCTAGTGTCGTTCTGTCGGGGAAATAAATGCTTGAGGCACATCAACGGTCCACTCAGTCCGCTGATATGCCGCGCCTGGGTCATGGGCACTGCGAAAGACTCGCGGCGAGTTCCAGATTGATTCTTTGTGCTCATCACCAGCCATTACGGGATTCTCCGGCTGCCGTTACCAGCCAATTGCGCATTTTCCGAATCCTCCTCAGACGCTGGTGCTGCGTGGACAACATGTGCCAGGCGAAAACCCCGGCGGCAATCCTGCTGAACAGGGCCGCCTCCGGCCTTGCCTTCGGCCTGGGGAATGCAGATAAGACTCGCAGCCAGCGACTCCGGGATTAGCCATGGCCAACGATTTCTTCGACCAAACCAAGTGGAGCACCGTGCTCCGGGCCGGCGCGGATGACACGCAAGTTCGCCTCGCCGCACTCGAACGCCTGCTCACCCGCTACCGCCGCCCGATTCTGCTGGAGTTCCAATCCCGCGCCCGCTGCGCCCCGCTCGAAGCCGAGGAACTCGCGCACCAATTTTTCCACGATTGTCTGCGCCGTGATTTTCTCAAGGATATCGATCCCGCGCGCGGGCGCTTCCGCGCCTTCATCAAAGGCTGCATCACGAATTTCCTGCGCGACCAGCACGACAAGTTCACGGCGCAAAAGCGCGGCGGCGGCCTGGCACCCGTTTCGCTCGACGAAACCTACGAAGATGGCACGCCCCGGCACGATCCCGCCGGCGAAAACGAATCTCCGCACTTCGATCTCGACCGGGCCTGGGCGCGCGAAGTGTTGGAACTGGCGCTCGCGGAACTCGAACAGGAATGCGTCAACGCCCGGCGCGGCCCGTTGTTCGTCGCCTTGAAGCCGTTCCTGCAAGGCGATCCCGAAAATGGCGGCTACAGCGCCGCCGCGTCGCGCCTGGGCATGAACGAAGGTGCCGTGCGCGTGGCCGCCCATCGCCTGCGCCAGCGCCTGGGTGAATTGATCGAGGCGGAGATCAAGCAAACCGTGACCGTCGCCGAGGACTGGCGGGACGAATTGCGCTATTTCCTGGAACTGCTGGGCGGAAAGTCGTGAACGGCTGATGTCAGCGGGCTGTAACAAGGCTGCGCGATTGCCTTATTGGAACATATGAGCAAAGAAACACGCTGCCCCCGTTGCGGTTCGCCGCTGGAATCCTCCAGCGCGTCCTGTCCGCATTGTTTGCTCGCCACCGCGGGCAAGCCGCCCAGCACCATCAAGCTCGGTCCCGGCTTTCTCGATGATCTGCCGATGCCATCAGACCAACTCGTCATTGCGGACAAATACACGGTCATCGAAACCATTGCCCGCGGCGGCATGGGCGTTGTGTACAAGGCCCGGCAGGAAAACCTCAATCGCATCGTCGCGGTCAAAATGCTGCTCGGTGGCGCTCATGCCGGCGACGATTACAAACGCCGCTTCCTGCAAGAGGCGAAGGCTGCCGCCCAACTCAAGCACCCGAACATTGTCTCCATCCACGACTGGGGCGATGACCGGGGCCAGCCGTTCTTCTCGATGGACTTCATCGAAGGCCAGACGCTGGCGGAGATGGCCCGCCGCCACCCGTTGAGTTCGAGTGCCGCCGCGGAAATCACGCGCACGCTGGCGCAGGCGATGCAGTACGCCCACAGCCAGGGCGTTTTGCACCGTGACCTCAAGCCGTCGAACGTGCTCGTGGATGTGGCGGGTGTGCCGCACATTTCCGACTTTGGCCTGGCCCGCCAGTTGAACAGTGAAGCGATGCTGACTGTTTCCGGCGACGTGCTCGGCACGCCGGGATACCTGCCGCCGGAACAAGCCGCTGCCAAACGAGAGCTGATTGGGCCGCACAGCGACGTGTATGGCCTGGGGGCCATTCTTTATTATTTGTTGACCAGCCAGCCGCCCCACTCCGCCGATTCCGTCGGCGAGGCGTTGCGTGCGGTCGAGGAGAAGGAACCGATTCCGCCCCGGCAGTTGAATGCGTCGGTCGATGCGGTCCTTGAGGCGATCTGCTTGAAGTGTCTGGCCAAAGATCCGGCTTTTCGCTACCCCACGGCGAGCGCCCTGGCCGCAGATCTCGAACGATGGCAGCAAGGTTTGCCGGTGCGGATTGGAGCGTGGTCGCCCGCGCAGAGCATCCGGTATTTGCGAAATCATCCTTGGCGCGCAGCGTTCAGCGGCGCGTTTGCCCTGTGGGCTGTCCTGGCGATTGCGGCGCAATGGTTCGGCTTGAGGATTTTCTATTGGGAAATGCTTCCGCGCGTCGCGTTTTTCAACGGACTCGAGCCTTACTGGCGGCCTTCAACCATCGCGTTCAGCAGTCTGCTGGTTGCAGCGGCCGTGGTGGGCCTGCTCTGCGGATGGCGGCGCAGGCGATATAATCCAGTCCCGCTTTTTTCCGGGCTGGCGCTGGTGGTGTCCATGCTCGGGGTGGTGATGTTCCGCGCGGCGGCCAGTCCTCTCCACGCCGCACGCAATCTGCCAGGTTTCTCAGGCTACGTGCGGTTCCAAACAAACGGCACGATGCTGGCCACTTTCAACACCGGAGCCATCCGAAGTTTCAAGCCTGACCTGACGGAGGCGGAATCTCCATTGAAGTCGGCCGCGTTGGGCGCGCAGCGAATCGCAATCTCTCCGACCGGTGATCGTTGTGCCGTGGTCACCAGTGCCGGGGCCGTCCAACTCATCGAGTTGCCGTCGGGTCGATTGATTCAAAGTCTGTCGGTGCCAGGCTGGCCCGCGCAGGCCGGCGCCTTCTCGCCGGATGGCCGCGCGCTGGCCGTGCTGGTTTCCGCCATCTACGACAAGGTGAAGGAACGTTTGCAGGCCCCGCCGGACGGCAGCCTGACCCTCTACTCGGCGGTCGATGGCAGCAAGATATCGGTCGAGCCGACACCGCTGGTCACCGGTTACTGGCAGGCGCTGGATTGGAAGGGCGAGATTATCGCCATCGCGGATGGTTACGAGGACGCGCGACGCGGCACGTTGTTGTGGGAGGTCGCCGCACACCGCGTGCTGCATTTTCTCCAGCACCCGGAACATCAGAGCGGCCCGTTGAGCGTCGCCTTGTCGCCAGACGCGCGGCTCCTGGCCGTCGGCTACGGACCCTACGACGTGGGCTTGTGGGATGTTCGCACGGGAGAGTTGCTGCGAACGCTGCCGAGCCGGAACAACTGGGTCGTGGCCGTCGAGTTTTCGCCCGACGGAAAAACACTCGCTTCCGGGGAAGGCGACTCCGCCGTGCGGCTGTGGGACGTTGCCACCGGCAAAGCCCTGCGAGTCTTTGGCATGGGTTCGCAAAACAGTTCCGATTACTGCTATTCGGTCAGCTTTGATCCCTCCGGCCAACTGCTGGCCTGCGGCTCGCAGCGCAGCGCCGCAGTCGTCTGGCGCGTCAAGTGAAGCCATGAAGCCGATGGGAAAGCGGGAGTGAAGTGAAGCCCCGAAACGATTAGGAAATCATCCCACGCTTCTTCAACATCGCTTCCATCGCCTTGTCCATGGCGTGGTCGGCGAGCGGCTTGGTCACTTCGTCCAGTTTTGTGGTGGCATCCTTCAGCTTCTTCGGGTCGCCGGTCTTGGTGCGCGGATCTTCGGTGGAAAGCACGGCTTCAACCTCCTCCAGTGCGGCATCAAGCTGCGCCTTGTAGTCGGCTTCCAACTCGCTCGCGAACTCGGTCATCGTCTTGCGCGTGGCCATGATGGTTTCGCCGGCGCGAATCTTCGCTTCAATCCATTGGCGTGCGCGCAAATCGTCGAAAGCGTGCTCCACGGACTCCTCGACCATCTTCTGCACGTCGGCGTCATCGACATCCACGGCGCTTTGCATCTGCACGATCTTCTGGTGGCCGGTCTTCACGTCGCGGGCGAGGGCGTGGAGAATTCCATTCGCGTCGATCTCGAACTGCACGCCCACGCGCGGCACGCCCTTGGGCGCTGGCTCGAACTCGATCTCAAATCGTCCCAAGCTCCAGTTGTCCTGGACGCGCTCGCGCTCGCCTTGCACGACGTGGATGAGCATCGAACGCTGGTTGTCCACCGCCGTGGTGAACATCTCGCCGGCCTTGACCGGAATGGTCGTGTTGCGCGGGATGATCACGTTCATCAAGCCGCCGAACGTCTCGATGCCGAGCGAGAGCGGTGTCACGTCGAGCAGCAGCAGGTTCTTGAACCCGCCGCTCAAAATCTCCGCCTGGATGGCCGCGCCCAGTGCCACGGCCTCGTCCGGGTTCTGCGAGGTGTTGAGTTGTGGCCCTTTGGCGGCGTGGTGCTCCGTGCCGAGCCGCAGGTCACCGCGCTGTTCCGCAAATTCCACGCAGCCGAACCATTCGCTCACGAGTCGGCGGACCAGCGGCATCCGCGTCTGGCCGCCGACCAGAATCACCTGATCCAGATCCTTCGCCTCCAGCTTCGCGTCCGAGAGCGAACGCAGGCAATGGGCGCGCGTGCGCTCGATGATGTCCCGCGTGAGCTTCTCCAACTCTGTGCGCGTGAGCTTGTAGCTGAAGCTAAACGTGGGCGTGAGAAACGGCAGTTGCACTTCCACTTCGCTCTCGCTGCTCAGGCGAATCTTCGTCTGCTCGGCCGTTTCGCGGATGCGCGAGAGCATCGAGTTGTCCGAACTCGCGTCGGGCCCGCCGCCTGCCTTGATCTTCTCCACTACGAAATCAATCAGCCGCTTGTCCAAGTCATCCCCGCCCAGCCGCGTGTTGCCATTCGTGGACAACACCTGGAACACGCCGTTGTTCAGTTCGAGGATGGAAAGATCGAATGTGCCGCCGCCCAGATCATACACGGCGATCTTCGACTTCTCCTTCAGCTTGTCCAAGCCGTAGGCCAACGCCGCCGCCGTGGGTTCGTTCACGATGCGCTCGACGGTGAAGCCCGCCAGTTCACCCGCCTTCTTGGTCGCGTTGCGCTGCGCGTCGTTGAAATAAGCCGGCACGGTGATGACCGCGCGCGTCACCGCTTCGCCGAGCGACGCCTCCGCATCGCGCTTCAGCTTCTTCAAGACCTCGGCGGAAATTTCCTCCGGCGTCCAGGCGCGTCCGTGAATGTCGATGCTCACCTGGCCCGTGCCTTCACCGCGCACCGGATAGGTCACGAGCATCTCCTCGCGCGCGATGTCCGCGCCGCGCCGGCCCATAAAACGCTTCACCGAGTAAACCGTCTCCGCCGGCTTGAGCACGCGCACGCGATTGGCCTTGTGCCCGACAATCGGCTCCGCGCCCGCCGCCGGCACATGCACGACGGACGGCGTGAGCCGCTGCCCCTCCGCGTCCGCGATGACGTACGGGATGCCCGTGTCCACCGTGGCCACGAGGGAGTTCGTGGTGCCCAAATCAATGCCAACAATTTTGCTCATGTCTTTCTCATTCCCGCCCGAGGCGGAACCCAGACAAGAGCGCCTGAAGCGTGCGCCGTCAATGCCGGGGCATGCCGCACGCCGCAGTGTTCCACCATGCTGCGGCCGAGGACGGTTGCACTCCGGTCCAGCCCCTTGCGATCCCACTCGCAGCCGCCCCGCTGATTGACACCCGTTTTCCGCGTTGCCTATGGTTTGGGCGATGCGTCAACGGGCCTTATGAATCTGACCGAATTGCTGGATGCGACCGCCAGTCGCCGGCCGCAGAAACCCGCGCTCATCGACGACTCCACGGTCGTCACCTACGCCGGCCTGGTGGAACTGGTCGCCGCCTTCGCTGCTCGTCTCGGCACTCTGCACCTTCCGCCTGGCGCGCGCGTGGGGCTTTGTTATCCGAACAGCATCGACTACGTGGCGCTGACCTTCGCGCTCTGGCGCGTCAAGGCCGTGGTCGTCCCGCTCCCGATGGAATGCACGGCGGAGGAACTGGCTGACATCGCGGCGACGATGCAACTCGAAGCCATCCTCGGCCAGAAGCCCTCGCCGCATAGCGCGCCGCTGACCGCGAACTGTTTCGTCACGCGGTTGACGCCCGCCGCACCGGCGGACAATCACGGGCTGAACATCGCCTTCATCCGCTTCACCTCCGGCACGACCAATGCCCGCAAAGGCGTGGTGCTCTCGCATGAGACGGTGCGCGACCGCGTGCTCACCGCGAACAAGGCGCTGGGCATCGGACCGGACGACATCGTGATGTGGTGCCTGCCGATGGCGCATCATTTCCTCATCACCATCGTGCTCTACCTGAACGAAGGCGCGACCGTGGTGCTGGCGCGGCACGTTCTGGCCCGGCCCTTCATCGACGCGACCAATCGCTGGCAGGGCACGGTCCTCTACGCGGCGCCGTTTCATTTCGCCATGCTGGCCCGCGACAAATCGGATGAGCGGCTCGATTCGGTCCGGCTCGCCGTGTCCACGACCTGCGCACTGCCCGAGGAGGTGGCGCGGGATTTCCTGAAACGCTTTGACCGCCCGCTGTGCCAGGCCTTGGGGATTATCGAACTGGGACTCGTGAGCCTCAACACAGCTGACCCAACCGGGCGCAGCCCTTCCGTGGGCCGCCCGCTGACCGATCATCGCGTGCGGATCATTTCCCCGGATGAGCATGGCTGCGGCGATGTCGCCATCTCCGGCCCGGGTTTTTTCGATGCCTATGCCGCGCCGTGGGTGCCGCGCGCGCAGGCCATTCCGGAAGGCTGGTTCACCACCGGGGACATCGGGCGCATCGATGCCGATGGGTTTCTTTTCCTCATCAGCCGCAAGACGGCGGTCATCAATCTCGCGGGCCGAAAAGTCTTCCCCGAGGAGATCGAGGCCGTGCTCAACCGGCATCCGCTGGTGCGCGAATCGCGCGTCTTCGGGAGGCTGCACCCGCATCTTGGCGAGGTGGTCGAGGCGGAACTCGTGCTCACCGAGCCGGACGCCGACCTCGGGCCGGTGCGGGAATTCTGCCGTGACCACCTCGCCTCCTATAAAATCCCCTCGCGTCTGACCGTCGTCAGCGCCTTGCCACGCACCGCCGCCACGGGCAAAATCCTCCGGGCCGCGGCTGCGGCCCAGCCTTAATGGACGCACAAAAAATTGAATCTGAACTGTTGGCTTTTCTCAGCCGCGAAGTTTTCGCGCCTGATCTGGCCCTGACCGCCGAAACCGATCTCGTCTCGGTGGGCTTTGATTCCATGTCCCTGGTGCGCGTGCTCGTCTGGATCGAAACCCACTACGGCACATGGATTCCCGAGAGCGAGATCACCGGCGAGGCCATCAAGAATCTGCGCACGCTCTCCGCGACCGTGGCCCGGCTGCTGCCATGAGGCCCAAGCAGCGTCTCAACGGGTGCGACTACCTGATGCTCGGTTTCGACCACGAGTTGCGCCGGCTCGGCTTCTCGGGCAACTCCTGCCAGATCGTGCTCGAACTCGGCGCGCCCATTTCAGCCGACGCATTGCGCCAACGGCTCGACACTTTGCTCACCCACTGGCCCATTCTCGGCGCAAAGCCCTGCGGCCTGCTCATGCCCAAGTGGAAGATGCCCCGGCCCGGCACACCCGGCCCGCGCATCCGCGTCCATCCACACCATCCAGAACTGCGCCAGCGCCTTTTCAACGAACCCATCGCCGCCAAGGCCGGCGAACTGATGCGCTTTGATCTCGTCGAGCGCGAGGGCGGGCGCATGGACGTCATCTTCACCTGGGCGCATTCGCTGATGGATGCCCGCAGCGCCGAGTATTTTCTCGCCGTGGTCGGCCGCGAGGATTTGCCGCTGCCCGACCTCCACGCCAAGCTTCCCGCCCGGCCGAAGATCACGCTGCGCAATCGCTTCAAGCTGGCCTGGAAAAACCTGCATCAGCTCGACGGCTTCTGTAAGGCCGCGCCGAAGTCGCTCGGCGCACGCCGGCCCGAGGCCCCGAGCGAGATCCATCACCGCATCGACGAGTTCACCGCTGGGGAGACGGAACAGATTCGCGCCCAGAGTGTGAAGCACTGCGGCGCACTCCGGGATGCGCAGTATCACGCCGCCGTGGGCGTGGTGGAGTTGCATCAGCTCCACCAGCGCCTGAATTTCCCCAGCCCGAGCTACGTGCTGCCGATTCCGGTCGGACTGCGGCCCAAGGGCCGTGTCGAGCCGCTCTTCAGCAACCAGGTCATCATGCTGATGATCCAGTTCCTGCCTGAACATCTCGGCTCCGTGGCGGACGCCGTGGCCACGTTGAAGACGCAGACTGAACAGGGCATGCGCGCAGGACTGCTCGACAGCGCGGTCATTCTGGCGGAGATGTTTCGCTTCCTGCCGCTGCCCATTTACACCGCGGTGCTCAAGCAGGGATTGCGCGGGGAAATCTGCTCGCTCTTCTACGGCGACACGGCCGCCGTCAATCCGGCCGTCACCACTTTCCTCGGCGTGCCCATCGAGGACTTCGCCCACATCGCCTCGATCACGCCGTCGCCCGGCATCGGCATGGTCTTCTATTATTTCCGCGGCCTGCTGCGGGTCACCACGCTGCATTCCACCAAGGCGCTCACCGACGAGGAGGCGGCGGATTTCTCGGTCCGGCTGCGCGCCCGCTTGCTCAACCCGTGAACGAACGCGTGGACATCGCCGTGGTCGGTGGCGGCGCGGCGGGGATCGCCGCCGCCCTCAGCGCTGCGCGCGCCGGGCGCACCACGGTGCTGATCGACCGGCGCGAATCCGCCGGTGGCACCGGCGGATTCAGCGGCCTGACTACGCTCTGCGGCCTCTACGACAACGCTGGAAATTTTCTAAACCAAGGATTCGCACATGAGTTCGCCGAAGCTCTCTCCGACTCACCGCCCCTGCTGATGGGCCGCGTCTGGGTGCTGCCCTACCGCCCCGCCCGCTTTCGGGAACTGGCCGCCCAACTCATCGCAGCCGAGCCGAATTTTCGGACACTTTGGAACACCCCGATTTCGGATGTTGCCGTGCAGGGCAACCGCATCACTTCGTTGAACGGCATGGATGTCGGCGCGGTCATCGATTGCAGCGGCTTCGCTGAAGTGGCGCGCGCCGTCGGCGCAGAGTGTCTCGCCACGGATGAGGCGACCCAGGCGCCGGCGGTTATCTTCACTTTGCGCGGCGTGACGCGCGCGCTCAATTCGACGGCAGCCGTCGCGCGGGTCTTGCTGCCGCTGGTGCGCGCCGGCTTTCCGCCGCTCAGTTTTCATCCCGGCTCCGAACGGGGCGAGATCAACGTCAAGTTCACCGGCCCGCCCGAACAGGTGCCGCAGGTCATCGCGTTCCTCCAATCTAACGTGGCGGGTTTCGAGCATTGCCTCACGCCCTTGACCGAATTCCCCGTGGCCCAGCGGGCGGGCCGGATGATCATCGGCCGGCATCTGCTCACCGGCGCGGAAGTTCTGGCCGGGCAAAAATTCCCCGACGCCGTGGCGCGCTGCGCGTGGCCCGTTGAACAATGGAACGCCCATGGCGTGGTGCGCTTCCGCTATCTCGCTCCTGGCACACACTACGAAATCCCCGCTCGCGCCCTCCAGTCTGCGGCCATTGAGAACCTTTTCATGGCGGGCAAAACGATCAGCGCCGACGCCGACGCCATCGCCAGCGCGCGCGTCATGGGCTGCTGCCTCGCCACCGGGGCGGCGGCTGGTCAACTTGCCGCGCGTTGCCTAGACTCCGCGCGCAATCAATGACGCCAGCGACCGAACAGCTTTGGTCCGCCACCTTCCATCATGCGAAGGAACGCTCGCCGTTCTATCGCGAGTGGTTGCGCAACTGGAAGGAAGCCCCGCCGCTCGATCAGGTTCCGCTCGTGGACAAGCACATGCTCTCGGAGCGCAACCTGGATTTCCTCTGCGTGCCCCGCGACGAGATTGTCGAAATCGTCACCACCAGCGGCACCACCGGTGAGCCTTTGCTCTGGATGCTGACCGACTCCGATCTGCGCCGCCTCGCCGAGAACGAGCGGATCTCCTTCGAGTGTGCCGGACTCACGGGGCGCGACACGGTGCTGGTCGCCGTGGCGATGGATCGCTGCTTCATGGCGGGGCTCGCCTACTGGCTGGGCTTGCGCGAATTGACCTGCGGCATGGTGCGCACCGGCGTCGCGTCGCCCTTGCTGGTGCTGGAAATGATCCAGCGCGTGCAACCCACCGCCATCGTGGCCGTGCCGTCGTTTCTGCGCGTCATCGCCGACAAGGCGCGGGAGACGGGATTAGACCTCGCCGGTTGCTCGGTGAAGAAGGCCGTCTGCATCGGCGAGCCGATCCGCGACAGCGCGCTGGCCTTGAACACCTCGGGCCGCGCCATTGAATCCATGTGGGGTGCGAAAGTCTTTTCCACCTACGGCGTGACCGAACTAGCGAACTCACTCTGCGAATGCGAAGCCAGCGCGGGCGGCCATCTGCATGACGAGCAGTTGCACCTCGAAGTGCTCGACGACGACGGCCAGGCCGTTGCCGACGGCCAGGTGGGCGAAGTCGTGGCGACGACCTTCGGCGTGGAGGCGATGCCGGTCATCCGTTACCGCACGGGTGATTGCGCCGCGCTTATCCGCGAGCCTTGCGCCTGCGGACGGACCACACCGCGCCTCGGCCCCATCGTCGGGCGCAAGGACCAGAAGCTGAAGTTCAAGGGCGCGTCGCTCTTCCCCTCCACCTTGCAGGCGGTGCTCGAACAGGCCGAGGGCGTGGAGGCGTTCGTCATCGTGGCCCGCGCCGAAAACGAGCTGTCGGATTCCATCGAAGTGCTCGTGCATGGCGGCGCGGCGGTGGCGGCGCTGCGTGAGACGTTGCAGGCGCGCTCGAAGATCACGCCGCTCATCCGTCACGTCCCGCGCGCGGAAATCGAGGCGCTGCAAATGCCGCCCCAGGCACGCAAGCGCCGGACCTTCGTTGATCTCCGATGAAGCATTGCATCCTCATCCCCTGTTACAACCACTCGACTACCGTGGCGGCGGTGGTCCGGGCGGCCCAAGCTCACGGCCCGGTGCTGCTCCTGGATGATGGCTCCACCGATCCCCTGCCATCGTTGCCCGAGGCGACCATTTTCCGACTGGAGAAAAATGGCGGCAAAGGCGGCGCCTTGCGGGCCGGCTTCGAGCACGCCGTCCGCCTCGGCTACACCCACGCCATCACCATGGACGCCGACGGCCAGCATTTCGCCGAGGATCTGCCGAAGTTCATCGCCGCCGCCCAGGCGCAGCCCGAAGCACTCATCGTGGGCGTGCGCGACTTCTTCGCCGCCGGCTGCCCGACGCATCGCCGCCGCTCGAACGCCGTGTCGAGCTTCTGGTTCCGGATCGAAAGCGGCGTGCGCCTGCCCGACACCCAGTGCGGTTTCCGGTGTTATCCGCTTGCGCTGACCCAGAAGTTGAAGGCGCGCTCGCAGCGCTACGCCTTTGAACTCGAGTTCATGGTTCGCGCTTCATGGTCGGGCGTGGCGCTCGTGCCCGTGCCGGTGTCGTGCAGCTACGAGCCGGAGCAAATTCGCCGCTCCCACTTCCGGCCCGTGGTCGATCTGGAGCGCATCACCCGCATGAACGTGGGCCTCGTCTTGCAATCATGGTTCGTGCCTCGCGTGGTGCGCACCGCGTGGTCGCACGGCGAGCGCTACTCCCGCGGCCGGACGGTGCGCCTTTTTCTCTCGGAGAACGCCCACGACCCGGCGCGGCTGGGGGGCGCGGTGGGGTTGGGGATCTTCTGCGGCATCATCCCGCTCTGGGGCTTCCAAATGCTCACCGCCGCCGCCCTCGCGCACTGGCTGCGTTTGAACAAATCCATCACCCTCCTCGCCAGCAACATTTCCATCCCGCCCATGATGCCTTTCATCCTCTATGGCGGGCTGGCCCTCGGACACCGGCTCTGCACCGGGCAGGCGCTGGAATTTTCCGCGAAGGAGATGAACCAGGAACGCGCGCTCGAATATCTCGGGCAATGGGCCTTGGGCAGCGTGCTGCTCGCGGTGGTGGCCGGCGCGCTGGGCGGCCTCCTCACTTACGCGCTGGCACGCCTGGGTCGGCGGCGGTGAAGGAAAGCATCGGCCCCGGATCGACCACGGATTGGACCAATCCAGCTCGAGCCCCGGCGTGTCCGGGTTTCATCCGGGTTCCAACCGCTTCAGCCCTCACGGTTTCATTTCCATGAGGCAGCAGCGGATGCGGCCCTTGGCCCCGCCGCCAAACGGGGTGCCGATCCAGTTCGAGAACGCGCGGCCACTGGGCACCAGGCGCTCACGGCCGTCGGGCCGGGACGGCCCATGCACTGACTGCGGCCGACGCAGCGTTCAGGCCGTGTTCATCGCTTGAATCTCGCCTGCAAATCCTCGACCAGGCGCGGCACGTAGGAGTTGTAGCGGTTGTGGGGGGATGGCCCGTTGGTGGGCACGGTCTGAAAAAAGGCTGCGAGCGGCGCAGCCTTCAGGCCGAGCGCATCCAGACTGTTCAACGCGGCCAGCGCGCTGAAGACACCGTGCTTCTTCCAGTCGGCGCGGTCTGCAAGGAGCGGGAGGACTTCCTTCAAATCAGCCTCGGCCCCGAACTGCCCGAGGAACTGCGCGGCGGAGATGCGCACATCCGGGCAGGAATCGTGGAGCGCGGCCCGAAGTTCAGTTCGTGACGCCTCGACCACAGCTTGACCGCGCATCCCCAAGCCGAGCACACCCCAATAACGCACCGCGCTGTCCTCATCCCGCATCGCCCTCTGCAAGGCTGGCACCGCCTCGGGCTGGAGCAGCGAGGCCAACTCCGCAATGTCGAGCACCCTGGCCAGCGGATATTTGCGGTCGTCGTGACCGAGGTCGTAGGGCGAACCGCCGGCCGCGCGGGTGAAGCGCTCGCCTTCCGGGATGAAGCCCACGTCGCGAATCTGAAGCGCATGCTCCCGCTGCGCCGCGCGAAGCCTGGCTTTGAGGCCCGAGTGCGCCGGCGACGCGGCGAGGTTCTTCACTTCGTCGGGGTCGGTTTGCAAATCGTAGAGTTCCTCCGGCGGCTTGCGGTTCCAGAACACGTCCTGCACCGGCGTCAGCCTGCCTTCGTGGTGCAGCTTCTCCCACACCCGGGTCGTGGGCGTGGCCCACATGTAGTCGAGGTGCTGGCCATAGATCAGATGCGGCAGGTAGTTGCGGACATAGACGTAGCGGCCATCGGTCACGCTGCGCACGAGGTCGTAACGCTCATCCATGCGGCCGCGGAAGCCGTGGAGAAAATCCGGCGCGGGCGCGATGAACTGGCCGAGGAAAGCGCGGCCTTGCATCCAGTCCGGCGGCTGGACCCCCGCGAGGCTGAGCAAGGTGGGCGCAAAATCAACAAAGCTCGCCAACCGCTCCGAGCGGCCACCGGGCTGGTAATCCGCCGGGCGCAGATGCTTGAACTGCTCCGGGATGAACACCACCAGCGGCACATGAAGTCCCGAGTGGTAAGGCCAGCGTTTGCTGCGCGGCATGCCGGAGCCATGGTCGCCGTAGTAAAAGACGATCGTGTCGTCGGTCAGCCCATCGGCTTCAAGCTGGGCCAGAATTTTTCCCGCGTCCGCATCGGCGGCGCTCACCACATCGTAATACTGCGCCCAATCGCGGCGCACCTCGGGCGTGTCGGGATGGTAGGGCGGCACGCGCACCTTGGCCGGGTCGTGAACGGGCGTGTGGGGTCGCGCGCGGATTTTGCTCTCGTGACTTTTCTCCGAGTTGAAGACGGCGAAGAACGGCTGGCCGGCGGAGCGATTCCGCCAGTGCCCCTTTTTCGAGGAGTCGTTCCAGACCTGGCCCGGCGGGGCGAGATTGTAATCCTCCTTGGCGTTGTTCGAGCAATAGTAGCCTGCGGCGCGCAGCAGTTGCGGATACATCTGCTTGCCGGCCGGATAAGGAACGAGGCTGCGCATGTGTTCGCCGCCCGTGGATTGCGCATACATGCCAGAGATGAGCGTCGTCCGCGAAGGAGCGCAAACCGGGGCGCAGGACCACACCCGGGTGTAAATCATCCCGCGCGCCGCCAGCTTGTCCACGTTCGGTGTGGTGGCGAACTTGTCGCCAAAACAACCCATCTCGACGCCATGATCCTCGCTCGTGAGCCAGAGGATGTGGGGGCGCGGAGCGGCCGTGGCGAGGAATGGAAACAACACGATCAGTCCTGACAGGCGGGCACGCACGCGCGGCCAGGCACGAAGCAAATCATTGGGCATGGCCGTGCTCATACTGGCAACCGCCCACACCGGCGAGCGAAATTCCCGCCGCGGGCAGGCCGCACGGTCGGAGTGAGGACGGCCCGTCCGCGCGTCGTCCCACCCAGTCACTCAGAGCCTGTCTGCAATGTCACTCGCCGGCGAACCCCATCGGCCCCGGAGTGCGCCCGTCCTCGGGTGCAGCAACGCGCGCCAGCCAGCGGGCGAGGATTTTTCCGACGCGCCCGGAGTCACCGCGTTGCTGCGCCCGAGGACGGGCGCACTCCGCCTGAGAATTGTCTGACAATTCTCAGGCGGGGACGAGCCGTCCCGATCCCGTTCGGCTCGGATCACGATGGCACCTGCACACTGGTTCTGATCACACCCGAACCGGACTCAACCGGACCACCGGACTCCACTCACGAAAAAAGAGTTGCCTCCAGGCGAAGTGGTCGCCTACAGAGTCTCCCATCTTAATCGCCAGCGTCGTCACCAGGTGCGTCCTCGCGCCAGCCTTGCGGTCCTGCCCGGGAATCGTCGCCGCGGTGATCTCCGCAACTCTTCTGTCTGGCTGTGGGACCGTGCCGGTCTGTTCGTTCGCGCAGGTCCGCGGCCAGAGGGATGTGATGAAGGAGATCATGGCGTGCAACAACAAGCTGGTGTCCCTTTCCGCCCCCGAGCTCCAGCGCGGCCGGCCGGTGCTCGTCCTGCTGCATGGGGCCACGGACGATCCGTCTGAAATGCTCGCCATCGCCCAGGAGCGCGCCGGCACCCACAACGTCTTCCTCTACTCGTTCAACTTTCATCAACCCATCGACCGCGTGGCGCGGGATTTCGTGCGCGAGATGCAGGCGCTTCGGGCGGCCCAACCGGAGTCCTTCGCCGCGCCGGCTTCGCAGCGGGCCTTGACCGTGGTCAACTACTCCTATTCCGCCATCGTCTTCCGCAAGGCGGTGCTGCTGGCCGGGGACGAGGCCATCTTCTCCGGCGCAGCCATCGTGCAAATGGTGCCCACGGCCGGAGGCTCCTTCCTGGCCCGGCACATGGGCAACCCTGTCGCGGCCGCACTCGTCGCCCTGGCCTCCAAGTTCAGCCTGGCCGAGAACCCGTACGGCGGCCTGGCCGAGAAATTGTGGGACGGCGAGGGCAACCGGAAATTCTACGATGTCATCGACGCTCGCCAGATGCGCACCCTGCTCGTGGAAGGTGATCCCCATTCGCTCGCCCGCGTGGCCGACGAGAAAGTACAGCGCCGCTATCAAAATGGCATTGGCCCCAACGTCGTGACCATCCCCAAGCGCTCCGGCGTCACGCACGAAAATTTCCCCACCCATCCCGTGGCTCTCGATTATCTGCGCACCATTTTGCACCCGGCCGCCGGGGAACGCGCGGACACCGGAAGCCAGTCCTCCGGCTCGTCCGCAATTCTCATCTCCGTCGGGCCGTGAGCGGAACCACGCCTACCGTCCGCTGGCCGCCGGCCGGGCCTTCGTCTCTCCGAACGCCGGTCGCATCCCAGCGCCAGCGCCAGCACGAGTCCTGCGAGCGATTGAATTTTCATAGCATTCCTGTTCCCCGGCCAAACTGACAAAGGCCAGTTCCATGCAACAGCCCGAACTGGACACAGCGGACCGAACTGATAGTCGCACCCCATCGCGCCGAGGTTACATTGAGGTGAATCCTGGCCCGGGAGCGTCGATTCATTTGCCTAGACCACGCCCGGTTGCTAGTTTCAACCCATGTTCCAACGTCTATTTCTAGTGGCGGGCGTGCTGGTCGCGTTCGTCGTTCACGTCTCGGCGCAAAGCATCGTCATCGACGGCGTGGCCGATCGCACCACCTACACCGACACGGCCACCTTCCGCGTGCAGACGAACACAGGCTTCAGTTACGCCGTCACGCTCAACGGGCTGGCGATGCCGGCGGGCGTGTCGAACAGGGTTACGCGCATGGACTATTACGACCTCGCCATCACCCGCACCGACACCGGCACGCTGGCCGTGAGCAACGCTTTGGTGCGGTTCATCATCCTCTCGTCGCAACGCGGTTCGCCAGAGTTGGGATTGCTGCAATGGGTGCCGCTGCCGCCGATTCCTTCCACGGCACCGGAGATGGCGGGCGCGCATCTCGATCTGGTGACGCCGCAGGATTACCCGGCGGGGCTGGACATCCCCGTCATCGCGCGCGTGGAAGATGGCACGGGCAACGCACGGCGCGTGAACGGCTGGGTGAGCGCGCCGGGCTACGAGGCGAGTGCGTTCCGCATTTTGCGCGGCGGGGGTTTCGGCCTGCTGCCGCCGGCCGTTGCGGGAACGAATGTTTCGTTCAATGGCGCGCTCCAGTCGCTCGCCGCGAGCAAGCAGATCAACATCGAATCGAACACCACCTGGACGACCGTCTCCGGCGTGCTCGGCACGACGACCTGGGCCACGAACTCGCGCATTCACGTCACGGGCCACCTCACCATTCCCGCCGGGGTCACGCTGACCATCGAGGCCGGCACCGTGGTGCGGTTGAACCCCGGCGTGAACATCACCAACACCGGACGCACCCTCATCCACGGCACCGTGACTCAGCCGGTTGTGTTCACGCCCACCAACCGCGTCGCGCCGGAGCAACGCACCTTTGCGTGGGGCGGTTGGTTCATGCGCGGGTCCGCGTCCGAGTTGACCGCCAACCACGCCATCATGACCGGCTCCGGCGCGGCCGCGAGCATCAGCTACTCGCCCGGCTCGAGCCACAAGTCCGAGCAGCCGCTGTTCTTCGTCCACTCAAACGCGCTGTTGCGATTGACGAACTGCGCCGCCATCAACCTGGCCGGGCAGGTCGGCAACGGCTATTTCTCGACCATCACCTGGGAGCGCTGCCTGGTGCAGCGCGCCATCACCGTGGGCGAATGGGAAGGCTGCACGAACATCGTCAGCCGCTCCGCCATGATCGAGTTCCCGTCAGTGGACGGCATCTACAGCGCGGCCATCTCGGACGCGGACTACGACGGCATTTACACCATTCGCGGGACCAATTTTTACGTGAACAGCCTCTTCGGTTTTTGCAAGGACGACGCCATCGACTTCGGCTCCGGCGGGGCCGGCTCCGCTGTGGTGAGGAACTGCTGGGTTGAATCCGCCTTGCACGAGGCGCTCGCGTGGTCCGGCGAAGGCCGGCGTACCTGGACCTACGACAGCGTGCTGATGAACTGCGGCCAAGGCATCGAATGCGGCTGGAGCACCGGCGCGAGCAGTCCGCTCGTGGACGGCAGCAATCTTCTCAGCACCGCCAATTCCGTCGGCGCGCGCTTCGGCGACAATTACACCGGCACCACCGGGCTGGGATTGAAGAACGGTTTCCTGACGCTCACAAACTCCTTCGTCCTCCACAACTATCGCGACGTGTGGGGGCAGGTCTGGGACAACACCTGGAATTACCGCACCGGCCAGATGGACATCCGCAGCAACTTCCTCACGGCGCCGAACACCAACCATCCGGCCAACGCGGTTTGGAATCCGGCGACCGACGCGCCGCGGCTCGCGCCCTTCATGACCACGCCGCCGAATGCGCCGGTGGGCGCAGGGCTGGCGTTGTGGAATCTCAATCTCACCGTTGCCGATCTGACCAACGGCATTCCCGTTCGGCTCAGTTCCTTCACCACCAACACGGTCAGCGTGGATTACGCCATCGAAACGCCGGCTGCCACCATAGCGAGCGGCACGCTGGTCTTCACGCCCGGCGAGACGGTGAAGAAAATCTTTGGCAACCCGGCGGCACTGGGCGGAGCAGGCACCTGGCGCGTGGTCTTAAGCCCGAACACCGGCGGCGAGATTACCGGAGCGCGCTACGCCTACGCGCTGCCGTCCGTGAGCGCACCGACGAACACCACGCTCATTCCGTACGGCGCGAGCTGGAAATACCTCGACGACGGCTCCGACCAGGGCACGGCGTGGCGTCCGCTCGGCTTCGCCGACAACACCTGGTCGAACGGGCTGGCGCAGCTTGGATTCGCCGATGGCGACGAGGCGACTCCGATCCGCCGCACCAACAGCGTGACCTTCCAGACCAACATCACCTTCTATTTCCGCCGCGCGTTCACCGTCGCCAATGCGCCACAGTTCTCCTCATTGAATATGCAACTCCTGCGCGATGACGCGGGCGTGGTTTACCTGAACAACACCGAGGTGTTCCGCAGTCCGAACCTGCCCGCCGGAACCATCACCTACACGACGCTCGCACTCGGAGCCGCGCCGACGGACAACACCGTGGACACCACCAACCTGCCGCCGACCCTCGTGACCAACGGGCTGAACATCGCGGCCGTGGAAATTCACCAGCAGGCGCTGTCCTCCTCGGATCTCAGCTTCGACTTTCAGTTGCAGGGCAGCGTCGCGGCCACTTCGGTGCGGGTGGAGATGATGCCGTTCGGCGCGCAATTCGTGCTCACCTGGAGCGCGCCCGGCTACCTGCTTGAACAAGCCGACACCGTGACCGGCCCGTGGAACTTCGTCGCGAGCGAAGGCCCGGTCACAGTAAGTCAGGGTCCGCCCCAACGTTTCTTCCGCCTGCGAAAACCTTGATGCTCACCCGCCGGAAATTCATTGAGCGCTCGGCCCTGGCCACCGCTGCCGTCGCCACGTCGGGATGCGGCACCGTTCTTTCGCAGCCGCCCGATCTAATCGATTGCCACACGCACTTCTACGATCCGACCCGGCCGCAAGGCGTGCCGTGGCCGGGGAAGAATGAGGCGCAACTTTATCGCCGCGTGTTGCCGGCAGACTTCAAACGCCTCGCCACGCCGCTCGGCATCACCGGCACCGTGGTGGTCGAAGCCAGCGCGTGGCTGGAGGACAACCAGTGGATTCTCGACCTCGCGCAGGACGAGCCGTTCATCAAAGGCTTCGTCGGCCATCTGAATCCGGGCGAGGTGGAGTTTCCGCCGCAGGTGAAACGCTTCGCGCGCCACAAATTGTTTCGCGGCATTCGCGTAAGCGGCGGCGAGGTGAAGCGGTTGATCGAGCCGGATCGCTTGAACCACTTGGGCCTGCTCGCTGAACTCGATCTCTCCCTCGACGTGAACGGCGGCGTGGATTCGTTGTCGTCGGTGGCCGCCATCGCCCGCGCCGTGCCTTCACTGCGCATCGTCATCGACCATGTGGCGAACGTGCGCATCGACGGCGAAGCGCCGCCGTCAGCCTGGCAGGAGGGAATGAGGCAGGCCGCGGAGCAACGGAACGTCTTCTGCAAAGTCTCCGGCCTGGTCGAAGGCAGCGGTCGCCGCCCCGGCCAGGCACCGCGCGATCTGAGCTTCTACCGCCCCGTGCTCGACCACGTCTGGCGGCTGTTCGCGCCCGACCGCGTCATCTACGGCAGCAACTGGCCGGTGAGCGAACTGTTCGCCAACTTTGCCACCGTGCATGCGCTGGTGAGGAGCTACTGCGCGGAGCAGGAGCGCGACTGCGGTCGATTCTTCGCCGCCAACGCCCGCGCGGCTTACCAGTGGGTCCGGAGGTGAGCGCTGGAGCGCGGTAACGACGTCTTGTCATGGCCCACAACTTTCCTCGGCCGGCCTGAATCCCGCTGGGATTCAAAGCCGCCCCGTCGCATGGTGGGATTCGATCGCATCATTCTACGCCGCCGCCAGCACCGACTTGAGCCACTCCATCTCCCCGTTCACATCCTCCGGCGCGAGGACCGTGCGGGCCACTTCATCTCGCAGCAATTCACGGAATTTCGCCCGCGCCCGGAACACCAGCAGCCGCACCGCCGTCTCGCTGGCTTCGAGTTTCACCGCGACCTCGCGGTAGGAAGGCGGCGCATCATCGCCGAGCAGGAACGGCAGCAGCGCCTCGAAGACCCCCGCGCGCCCCGTCTCCGCGAAGGTCTCGCGCAATTGTTCGCGCACGCCGTCGAGAAGGAGATGCGCCCAGGCCTGCGTGAAGAGCCGCTCCGGGTCGCGCTGGTCCTGCGGCTCATGGGCATAGCGATCCTCGGCGCTCATCTCCTCGAAGGCGATGAGCTGTTGCCCGCCGCCCCGCTTTTGCGAGCTCTCTCGACGCACTTGATCGGCCAGGTGCCGGTCAAGCGAACCGAGGAGAAACGTCCGCAGCCGCCCCTTGTCCGCTTGCGCCGCGTCGAAGGACTCGTCGTGGAGCAGCTTGAGGAAAAAGCCTTGCGTCAAATCCTCCGCGTCGTGCTGCGCGTGGCCGCGCCGGCGGAGGAACGCATAAACGGGATACCAGTAGAGCGCGCAAAGTTCCTCCAGCGCCGCCTGCCGGACCGCGCCGCCTTGCCGCACGCGCGTGACCAGGGTCCAGTGGGTGGTGGGGAACTCCGGGCGTGGGCCGGGCAGGCCCGCCGGGCATTGGTTGTCGGCTCTTGAAGGTATCATCGCGAACGTCCGGAGCGTGCGTGACTTTCTGTCGGGAAGAAAGCCTATTCAAACCGCAGTGAGGCCTTCATTTTCCCGCGTTGCCGAGGATCAGGGAATTGCGGCAATGTCCCGCGATGCAACTCCGACTCCGCGACCTTCATCTGCCCATGCGCCACGCTTTCACCATCGCGCTCGGCACCACCACGGTGCAGCACAACCTGCTGGTCGAACTGGAACAGGACGGAGTGATCGGCTACGGCGAAGGTGCCTCTTCGCACGCCTACGAAGCGTTCACAGCCGAGTCGATGCGCGCCGCATTGGAGGCGGCGCGTCCACGGATCGAGGGCGAACGACTCAATGAACCAACGAAGCTCTGGGACAAGCTCGCGCCGGTGCTCGGCCACAATCGTTTCGCCCTCTGCGCCCTCGATGAGGCCGCGCACGATCTGTGGGGTAAGCTGCGCGGCGCGCCGGTGTGGAAATTGTGGGGATTGGAACTGAAAAACCTCCCGCCGAGCGATTACACCATCGGCATCGATCCCATCGAGAAGATGGTGGCCAAGATGAAGGAATTCGACGGCTGGCCCATTTACAAGATCAAGCTCGGCACTGCGGACGACCTCGCCATCGTGCGGGAGTTGCGCCGGCACACCGACGCCGTGTTTCGCATCGACGCCAATACCGCCTGGAGCGCGGACCAGACCATTGCCCTCGCGCCGGAGTTGAAGAAGCTGGGCGTGGAGTTTCTGGAACAGCCGCTACCGCGCGATGATTGGAACGGAATGCGCCGCGTCTTCCGCGAGTGTGCGCTGCCCGTGTTCGCCGATGAAAGCTGTCTGGTGGAGGAGGACGTGCCGCGTTGCGCGGGATTCTTTCACGGCATCAACATCAAGCTGACCAAGGCCGGTGGACTGACCCCGGCGCGGCGGATGATTACGCGCGCGCGCGAACTCGGCCTGAAGGTCATGGTCGGCTGCATGAACGAAAGCTCCATCGGCATCAGCGCCATCGCGCAGTTGCTGCCGCTCCTGGATCATGTGGACATGGACGGCGCGCTGCTCATCGCGAAGGACATCGCCAGCGGCATGCGCATGGAAAAGGGCCGGGTGATTTTTCCGGATGAGAACGGCAACGGAGTGAACCTCCTCTGACCCGATGAAAACGCTCATCGACGCCGCGGACCACACGACTCTTTGGGCGCTGATCGCCATCGGCACCGCGGTTGCCATCTGGCTGGAGCAAACTTATCGCTGGGCGGCCAAACTGAGCGCGCCGGTGCTGGCCTTGCTCATGGCCATGCTGCTGTCGAATACCCGCGTCGTGCCCACGGAAGCGCCTGCTTATGATTTCGTCGGCGACTGGCTGGTGCCGCTGGCCATTCCGCTGCTCTTGTTCCGCGCCAACCTGCGGGAAATTTTCCGCGCGGGATGGAAGTTGCTGGTGGCTTTTCACCTGGCGGCCCTCGGGACACTCATCGGAACGGTGCTGGCCGTCTGGCTGTTGCAGGATCGGCTCGGTTCGCCGGACACCGCGCACGCGGCGGGCCTGATGGCGGCGAGTTACATCGGCGGTGGGGTGAACATGCTGGCCGTGAAGGCGAGCTACAACGTGCCGGGCAATCTCTACAGCCCGCTGGTCGTGGCCGACAACTTCGTCATGGCGGGATTTTTCATCATCATCCTCAGCATCGGGACAAGCCGCTGGTTTCGCGCGCGCTATCCGCACCCGCACTCGCTGGAGACGAACCCGGCCAAAGCGGAAAATCTCGCCGCCAAGCACTGGCAGCGGAAAGGCATCTCGCTGCTCGACGTGGCCAAGTCTTTCGCCATCGCCTTCGCCGTGGTGGCCCTGGCGGGTGGCCTCAGTCGCCTGGCCAAAGGCGCGTTGGGCGACACCTCCCAGTCCGGCGTGGGCATGCAAATGCTCGTCGTGCTTTGCACCAACCGGTTTGTGCTGCTCACGGGAGTTTCATTGCTGTGCGCCACGCTCTTCGCCCGCTGGATCGCAAAGCTGAATGGTCCGGAGGAATTGGGCGCGTATCTGCTGATGCTGTTTCTTTTCACCCTCGGCCTGCCCGCCGATCTGCTCACCGTGCTAAAACAGGCACCCCAACTGTTCCTCTTCTGCACCATTATCGCGGCCATGAACGTGGGCTTCACGCTGGCCGCGGGAAAACTCCTGCGTTTGAACTTGGAGGAACTGCTCTTGGCCATGAACGCCACCCTCGGCGGCCCGCCCACTGCGGCGGCCATGGCCATCAGCGCCGGCTGGCCGCGACTCGTGCTGCCCGGCCTGCTCATCGGCCTGTGGGGCTACGTCATCGGCACGCCCGTCGGGGTGATGGTGGTGGAGTTTCTCCTGCGCCGCTGAATCAGGCCGGAGCGCCGAAGACTTCCTCCACGCTCTCGAAAAGCGCGGCCACCATCCGCCGCACTTGCGCGGGCGTGGTGCAATACGGCGGCATGAGCACGATGACATTGCCAATCGGCCGAGTGAGCACGCCGCGCTTCGCCATCGCGGCGCAGACGCGGAGACCGGCGCGTTCGCGCAGCGCGAAGGGCTGTTTTGTCCTCCAGTTCCTCACCAGTTCCACGCCCGCGATCAGGCCGACTTGACGGATGTCGCCGACGTTGGGCAGTGCCCAGAGTGTGTTCAACGCCTCGGTCATGGCTTGTTGCAGGGCGGCGCGGGCGCGAACCGCTGCATTCGATTGCAGCAACTTCATGCTGGCCAACCCCGCCGCCGCGCCCAACTGGTTGCCGGTGTAACTGTGACCGTGAAAAAAAGTTTTGAACTCCTCGTACTCACCGAGAAAAGCATCAAAAACTTCCTGCGTCGTCAACGTGGCCGCCATCGGCAGGTAGCCGCCGGTCAGCCCCTTGGCCAGGCAAAGATAATCAGGTCTGACACCAGCCTGCGCGGCGGCAAAAAGTCCGGCTGTCGCCGCGCGCGAAGTCTGGTGACTCATCAGGCCGGTCCGACCGAAGCCAGTCATCACTTCGTCGGCGATCAATTGCGCGCCGTGGGCGCGGGCCAGGTCGGTCGTCTTCTGCAGCCAGCCCGCGGGCTGCGGAATCATTCCCGCCGCCCCCTGCATCAACGGCTCGAACACGAACGCGGCGTAAGGTTCACCACGTTGCTTCTTCGCGGCGAAGGCCTGCTCGACCAGCCCCACGCATTCCCAGTCACACTTGCGGGTGGTTCGCGCCTCGGCCCGTTCGGGCTGGGCGCGATTGAACGGGCACCGATAGCAGTACGGCGACATCACCTTGTCCGACTTGAAGAGCAGTTTGCCGTAGCTTTTGTGGAAGAGGTCGATGTGACCGAGGCTCACCGCGCCGATGGTGTCGCCGTGATACGCGCCTTCGAGCGAGAGGAAGCGCGGCTTCTTTAGCCCGCGCGCGCGCCGGGCGAATTCGTAAGCCAGCTTCAACGCGACCTCCAGGGCGGTGGAGCCGTCGTCCGAGAAGAACACCTTGTTCAAACGCGGAACGCGGCGTGCGGAGCGCGGAACATGCGAGCCGTGGGGATCCAATTCTGCGTTCCGCACTCCGCGTTGCGCGTTCACCTTGACCAACTCCGCCGCCAACAGACTGGCCGGCTCATTGGCGAAGCCGAGCGCCGAGGAATGCGCGATCTTTCCGAGCTGCCGGCGCAGGGCCGCGTTCAGCTTCGGATGATTGTGCCCGTGCAGATTGGTCCAGATGGAGGAATTGGCGTCGAGATACTCGCGGCCTTTCACATCGCGCAGCACGGTGCCGCGTCCGCTCGTGATGACGAGCGGCTCGCTCCCGAGCCAGTCCTTCATCTGGGTGAACGGATGCCAGACGTGGCGATGATCGAGCTGGGCCAGTTTATGCACGCGGGGATTTTAACGCACCAGGTCCGCTGCGCAGAGCGGAAAATGCGGCGGCGGCCGGGCCCTTCGCCCTCAGCCGGAACGATGCAGAAGCAGCCTCACGCCAGGTCCGCCCAGGACGCAAAGGATGGAACCAATGGCATGATCGCAGTGGCCTGGAAGGTCTCACCAAATGGTGCGGACCATTCGGGCCGGCGAAGATAAATTCCTTTGCGTCCTTCGCGGACTTGGCGTGAGGCACAACCGTTCTCGACGGCATCGTCCCGGCACAAAACCGGTCTGAAAATTCGGCCCCGGAGTGCGCCCGGGGACGGACGCATTCCGGGGCCAGCGACCTGCGCCGTCCAAACGACTTTTCAGACAGGCTCTAACTTCCGCCCTGCGCCTCGACCCAGCGCACGGCGTAATGGATCAGTTCCGGCGCCGTGGCGAGGTTCAGTTTTTGTTTCACGTTCACGCGGTGAACCTCGACCGTCTTGATGCTGATCTTCAGCTTCGTGGCGATTTGCCGAGTGCTCTGGCCCCGGCCGATGAGTTGGAAGACCTCAAACTCCCGGTCGGTTAGTTGTTCGATGGGCGAGCCCGGCCCGGAGCGCCGCCCGGAGAAGACCTCGAGAATCCGCGCCGCCACCGGCGGGCTGACGTAGGTGCCGCCACCCAGCACGGCCCGGATCGCCTCCATCAGTTTCTTGCCCCCCTCCTGCTTCATGATGTAGCCGCGCGCACCAGCCCGCAGCACGCGCTCGGCATAAAGCGACTCGTCGTGCATGGAGATGACCAGGACCGGGGTCTTCGGGGATCGAATCTGCAAATCCTTGATCAACTCCAGGCCGTTGCTTGATCGCAAAGTGATGTCCACCAGGGCGAGGTCGGGCTGCGCCTTCTCAATGGCGGCGAGCGCGGAGGGAGCGTCGTCGGCCTCGCCGCACACCGCGAGATCCGGCTCGTTGGCGATCAGCCGGCTCAGCCCTTCGCGCATCATCGGGTGATCATCAACGATGAAGATGCGTCGGCGGGTTCGGGATGCTGCTGATTTGGACTTCGTGCTCACGATGCCAATTGCGGGGGTACCGTGCAGATCACGCACACCCCGCCCCCCGCGCGGGACTCCACCTGGAGCGTGCCGCCCATCATCGCCGCCCGATGGCGCATGATGCGCAGACCCATGCCCGGTCCTGGTTTCCATGCGGCCAGCCCGCCGGTGCCATTGTCCCGGATGTGGAGAGTGATTGGCCCGTCGCCGCCCGCCAGTTCGATCTCAATGCGTCGCGCGGCTCCGTGCCGGACGGCATTGCTTACCGCCTCCTGAGCGATGCGAAAAAGGTGCGTGGCCACGGCGTTCTCGAAGACGAGCACCGGCGCGGACCGGCGAAACAGGCACTCGACGCGGAAGAGGCCGCTCACGTCCGTGGCCAGTTGCTGCAAGGCGGACATCAAACCGTGGGACTCCATCTCCACCGGCGAAAGCCCGCGGGCCAGCAGGCGCGTCTGGCGGATGGCTTCGCGCACGTACGCGGCCAGCTTCACGGTCTCCACCCGCGCCCGAGCGGGGAGTTGGGGTTCCATCGCCTGGATCATCAATTCCAGGCCGACCAGGTGCTGCCCCAATCCATCATGCAAGTCCTCGCCGATGCGCCGCCGTTCCCGGTCACTGATCTCCAGAATTTCCTGCTCCAGCTTCCGCCGCTCCTCCTCCTCGCGTTTGCGTACGGTCAGGTCCGTGCGGATGGCCATGAATTGGGTGGGCCGACCGTTCCCATCCACGAAAGGATAAATCGTCGTGTCCACCCAGTAGATGGTCCCGTCCTTGGCCCGGTTGCGAATCTCGCCCTGCCAGATCTGCCCGCAGCCGATGCTCTCCCAGAGGTGGGCAAAGAACGCCTTGGAGTGATAACCGGAGTTGATGAGGCGATGATCCTGGCCGAGCAGATCAGCGCGGGAGAATTTTGAAATCTCGCAAAACTTGTCGTTCGCGTAAGTGATGCGCCCGCGCGGATCGGTCACGGCCACGATGGAATGCGCGTCGAGCGCGGCCTTGTACTGCTCGAGCAAGCGGCTGTGCGAGGCATCCGCCGCAGCCAGCACGCGGCCGGCGGCATCCGCCTGGTGCAATCGCGCCATCAATTGTTCGCGGCTCATCAGCGCGTCCTCGCTCATTACCGCCAGCCTAACCCTGGCGGCGGCGCGGCGGCGAGAAAGTCTTCCGGCTAGGCGTGGGCCAGCTTGCTGCGGTAGCCGGTGGGCGACTGGCCGGCGATGCGCTTGAACACACGGTTGAAGTGAGTCAACGACTGGAACCCGACCTCATAGGCGATCTCGCTGATGCGCAGGTTGGGGTTGAGCAGCAAGTTTTTCGCATTCTCGATCCGCAGTCGCGAAACGAAATCCGTGAAGTGCAGGCCGGTGTGCTTCTTGAACAGCTTGCAGAAGTAAAACGTGCTGGTGTTCACGGCCCGCGCCACCTGGCTCAGGGTGATGTCTTCGCGCTGGTTTTGCCGGATGAATTCCTTGGCGCGGGCGATGACGGGCGGCTCCGCATTCTGCTGTCGGACCACTATCTGGTTGCTGAGCAAGGAAAGATGCTGGGCAAAAATGGAGAGCAGTTTCACCACCGCCTCGTGCTCCTTCGGGGCCAGGACACGGGTGCTGAAATAATCCTCCTTGAGTTTCGCGGGGTCCGCCGCCACGCCCCACTCGCCGAGCAACTTCGTCACCCGCACAAACTGCGCCGCCGTGGGTTTCTTGCGGAAGATTTGACCTGTGTGGAGGAAAGCCACCAGCTGATCGCCCAACCGCACGGGTACGGCCGTGTCGCTCAGCCCGACCTCGCACGTCACCGACTGGGCTTCGTGGCGCGCGCCCTGGGCGAGCTTTTCCTGCACTTGCAGGCAGGCGGCGCAAGCCCGGCTCTTCGTGGCCAGGGCCGCGCAGAAAGGATTCTCCCCCCGGTGCTGGTGGTGCGGCAACTGCCAGGACT
Source organism: Pedosphaera sp. (assembly GCA_031414955.1). Classification (GTDB taxonomy): domain Bacteria; phylum Verrucomicrobiota; class Verrucomicrobiia; order Limisphaerales; family SIBH01; genus JANNGC01. The sequence goes on from JANOQV010000184.1 coordinate 107,126, forward strand.
CGACCGGGCGCAGTGCCACCGGCAGCCCGGTCGCATCGGTAAAGGCTCGCGCATAGTCCTGATAAAGCGTCGAGTGACCCAGCGCCTCAATGATTTGGTTTTCGTTTTGCATGACGTTCCTTTTGTCCACCGTTCTTGTTTCGTGGAACGCAAAATACGGAGAGCACGGTTGGGCAACAATCAGGACGCCCCTAATTCGACACCGGGGTAAAAGAGGATGGCTCGTAAGGGGAAACCTTAGACCTGTGCTGCTCGGTCCTGACGGCCGTTCGGTTGAACGAACCACGCCCAGCCGACTAAACCCTTGGCCGTTGTCCGGCTCGCGCCCCGGCCGATCGAATCTAATCCGACAGAAGATTGAAGCTCGGGCCAAGGGGCCGACCTCGTCGCCGTGAGTCGGCTTCAGCCAAACTTGCGCTTGAGCCGGACCGCATCAAAAGCCTGTCGGTGCCCTGAGGTCATGCGTTCGAAATCAGGCGTGCCATCCGCGCGCCGGGGCCAATCGCCACTCGTAGCAGTCGAGGTCACGAGCCTCTGATCTTTTCGTTCCTCACGCGCGGCTGGCTTTGAACCGCCAATCGGATTGTTCCGCACTTCCCCCGTGGCGCGTTTGGTCGCGCTGCCGTCGTAGCTCATGGACTGGTCGGTGAGTTCAAGGTCTTTCTCCAACGGGCGATGCGGCTGGATGCCTTTGCCTTGCAGCACGCCGTGGTAGGCGCGCACGGCTTCCTCGGGCGAGAGCTTGCCATCGGTGATCAGGCGGAGCATCTCGATGAACGCAAGCTGGTGCTCGGCATTGTTGATCTTGCGCCCGAAGAGCGCCACGCGCGCGCCATACTTCTGCGCGTCATGGATGAGCCGGAAAGCATCGTAAGTCGTGCCCGCGCCGCCGCCGAGAATGCCGACCACAAGGTTCGGATCGTACTGCGCCAGCTCCTCCATCGCCTTGGGACCGTGATAGACGATCTTCAAGAACACAGGTCGTCCTGTGTCGGGCACGCCCGCGAGCGTGCGGAGGATGTTGTCGTTGATGAACTCGCCGAGCTTTTCCGGCGCGATGCCGGAGGCGACGTTGGGATCAAATATTTCCAGGAAGTGCCGGAATTGCTTCCGCTCCGCCTCTTCGCGAAATTCCTTGTACCAAAGCAGCGCCTCGCGGTCCTGTTCCAGCTCGTTGACGAACGTGATCGAGTAGAGGCCGAGATTCGCGCCCGGAAACTCACCACCGTCGCGCTCACACTCGATCTCGCCGCACTGGATGTGGTCAATGGCGGCACTGCGGAAAGGCTGGCTCGGCTCGCGCGTGTAAGCACCGTGGCGTGCGGCCCACACATCGGTGGTGTCGTTCGCGCGAGCCGCCGGCGTGACGTGGGAGTTCTTGAACAGCCCCTCCTTGATGGCGAGCTGCTCGTTCACGTAGGCGGACATGAGCATGATGTCGATCAGCCCCTGGTGCGTGACCTCGCGAATGATGTCGAGGAACTCAGGCAGGTTGCGGTAGCCAAACTCGTCGCGGTTCCAGACCTCGGGCGAGAACTGCGCCGGTCTCTTTCCGCGCCCCGACAAATACTGTCGCGGCCCCGGCGAGCGCACGCCGAACGCCATGTCCGCGTCCTTCGCGTCGGCAATGATGAACGCCCGCGAGGCGCGGTTGGCTTTGATTTCGGCGAGCTTGGTGTCGAGAGATTTCATGGATTAGCCGCGAAAGAACGCAAAGAGCGCAAAGAAGCCGAAAAGAAACGAAGCAATCCGGCTTTCCGGCGAACGTGATGCCTTGTCGCTCATCGCAAACTTCTTAATCTCGAATCGGTAGGAGCCAAAGTTGATGAGCAGTCCGTGCTCAATGCGCGCGGACTTCAAGTAACCAAGCAGTTGCGCCACATGGTCATCGGCGATGGTCTTGGCCGCTTTCAGTTCGATGATGATCCGTCCATCAATCAACAGGTCGGCAAAATACTCGCCGATGACCGTGCCGTCCTCATCGCGAACAGTCAGTGGACTTTGCTGCTTCACATCGAAGCCCAGCTTTCGCAACCGGTGGGCCAGCGCATTCTCGTACACCTTCTCCAAGTGACCTTGGCCGTGATAGACGTGGATGTCGTACGAGGTCTGCCGCACCACATCGCACAGTTCCATGATGTCTTTCATTTGAACCTTTCCTAGTTTGTCATTTTTAAGCTGCGAAAGAACGCAGAGAACGCAGAGACAATTTCTGTTCCCGTCTTTCTTTGCGCTCTTTGCGTTCTCTCGCGGCAAAATTCATGTTCGCACCTTCGCCAATGTCTCCTTGAGCGCGCGCGCGGACGCCTGCAAGCCCATCAACTCCTTCGGCCACAATTTGATCTCCACATGCTTCAGCACGCCGCCGCGACCGACGACGCTCGGCACGCTCAGGCAGATGTCGCGAATGTCGTAGGCGCCTTGGACAAGCGAGGAGATTGGGAGCAGCGCCTGTTTGTTCAGCAGCACGGCGTGAATCACATCACGGATGGCGACACCCACGGCCCAGCCCGCGCCGCCTTTGCGCTTGATGACTTCCGCGCCGCTGCCTTTGGTGCGCTCGAAGACGGCGTTCTGGAAACCGGGCGAACATTCTGGCAAGCCGGTGAGCGGCAAGCCGTTCACCGCCGCGCTCGACCAAATCGGGAGCATCGAATCGCCGTGCTCGCCGAGGATGAGCGCCTTCACCTGCGTGGGCGCGAGCTTGAGTTCCTCGGCGATGAACGAACTGAAGCGCGAGGTATCGAGCATCGTGCCAAGTCCATAGACTTGCTGCCAAGGCAGGCCGAGCCGCTGCACGGCGAGTTGCGTGAGAATGTCCACCGGGTTCGAGACCACGAAAACCTGCGCGTCCTTCTTGAAGCCCGCCGCCTTGATGCTGTCGAGGATGCCGACGAAGAGCGCCACGTTGCGGTTGATGAGGTCGAGGCGCGATTCATCTGGCTTGCGGCGCAGGCCGGCCGTGATGAGGAAAATGTCGCTGTCTGCGGCACGAGTGTAGTCACCCGCGTAAATCTTCTGGTCGCCACAGAACGCGCTGCCATGCAACAAGTCGAGCGCCTCGCCCTCGGCCAGATCCTTGTTCGCGTCGAGGATTTGCAGCTCGGCCACCAGCCCGCCGCATTGCAGCGCAAACGCCGCGCAAGAACCTACACGGCCACCGCCGCCGATGATTGTGACTTTCATAAATTGTTTGGTCTCACTCGCCAGCCTGTTGCAACACCTGCGCCACGAAGGACGGGGCCAGATGAAATCCATTCTGCGCCAACTGCGTGAGCCAGGGCCGTAGCGCGTCAATGCGTCCGGCTTGCTTCCCTTGCATCAGCAGGCCCACCACGCCTCGGGTGCGAAGGCCCAATTGACGCGCGGCTTCACGTCCATCCGCTTCATCCATCAGCAGAAAATCCGGCCCGGTTTCTGCGGCGAGGGCAATGGCTTCAGCTTCTCCGTCGTGGAGATTCTGCCGCAGCGTGCGAACCAAGGGCGCGTTGCCCGGCGTCACGACTTTCAACCAGCCTTGTTTCGCGGCGTTCTGTACATCATTCACGACCTGATGCGACTTACCCTGCACAATCACCTCGCGCCACACCGCGTCCGGCACGCGCACTTCCGAAAAGAACAGCGGGAGCAAGGCGAACTGCCCAATCGCACTGAGGTGAATCAGCACTGAGGAATCACTGACGGCGGTTGGCATCTTGGCAATCCTCCGCCAGATCAGCCCCGCCGTAGTGGCGGGGGATGGCGCGTTTGCCGAGCACTGCTTCCCATTCCAACCGCGTCAGACCGGCGAGGGTGCAGGCTTTGCCTGACGCGAGCAGATTCTGAGTGTAGAGCGCCACGGCCAGTTCCAGCCGCAGGCGCGCTTCGATTTCCTGCGGCGGGACACGCACGCTGGAGAGCACATCGGCGGGAATTTCTAGTGTGACACTCATGGATGGAGATTAGTGCGGGGCATGGTTTGGGGCAAGGTTCGTCGAGTTAGTTATTTCATCTGCGCCATCAGTTGATCCGTGATCGCCTTCACCATCTCCTCCGCCTGCGGATCGAGTCCGACGGTCGGCGTCTCCTTCGCCGGCAGCGCGCAGGTCGCGCCCGGACGCCAGTCGCCGGTGTCGCAGAGTTCGCATTCCTTCATGCCGTAGCGCGGGTCCACAAAGCCGAGTGACTTCTTGATGTTCAGGATGTCGTTCATCTGCGGCCCGGTGAAGGTCTGGATCGGCTTGCCCAACTGGCCGGCGACCACAATCGTGCGACAATAGGCCTCGATGATTTCCATCCGCCAATAGGCTTCCTCGATGTTGTTGTGCGACCACGTCACCACGCCGTGATTCGCCATCAGGATGGTGTTGTATTGGTCGGTGAGATCGGCCACGAGCTTGCCCATGTCCGCAGAACCGGGCGTGCGATACGGCGCGACACCAACGGAGCAGAACACCTCATACTCCGGCAACATGCACGTCGGCGGCGCTTCTCCCACGACGGCGAACGCGGTCGCATAAGGCGGATGACAGTGACAGGTGGCCACCGCCTGCGGCTGGCGCTTCATGATCTGCAAGTGCATCAGGATTTCGCTGGTGCGCTTCTTCGTGCCGCAAAGCTGGTTGCCCTCGAAATCCACGAGGCACATGTCCGACGGCTGGAGCGAGCCTTTGCTCACCAGCGTGGGCGTGCAGATGGCAATGTCGTCGCCGACGCGGATGGCCATGTTGCCGCCGTTGCCGTCCACGTAGGCGCGTTTCCACAAGCGATGTCCCATCGCGCAAATCTGTTCCTTGAAGGCGTGGCAGTAGGGCGAGTTGAAAAACGCTTCGAGGTCGGCCTTGGCTGATTTCGAATTAAGCGGGGTGGCCGGAGCCGTCGTGGTCGTGGCCAGGCTGCTGGCTGGGGATGCAGCGACCGTTCCGCTCGGCGTCGGGGTCCGCCGAGCATACGCGTAGTCAAGCAACACGTCCTTGGCGGAGGGCGTCAGGATGGCATCGGCCGGGAGATTATTCGGATCGCCACCCTTGGCGATGATGGCTTCTATTTCTTTGGCAGTGATGACCGTGTTCATATTGGTGAAAGCGAATTGAGCAGTTGCACGCGGTTGCGAGGACGTGCGCGGCGCGTCCCCGGAGGGGACGAATGTGAATAGCCCCGGGTGCAACCCGGGGTGCGAACCGCAGAGATGCCGCAACCCCGGAGGGGTTGAACCCGGCACGTCGCATCACGGTTCAACCCCTCCGGGGTTGAACTCACTCCAAGCACTGCCAACCCCGGGTTACACCCGGGGCTATTCACGTCGAAGCCCTCCGGGCTTCTTCGCGTGTGCGTTGGCGATTGTGATGGCAACTTCATCTCACTTCATTGGGTTGTAGAAAATCTCATCCACCAGAGCGGCATTGATGGCATCAATCGGCAGCGGGGTTTCAAAAGGCTGCGCGGCTTCGCGGCCCTCAATGTAGCCAATGGTCTGGCCCACGCCGCCACCGAGCGCGTCATAGACCACGAGGCTCGGATCTTTGCTCAGACCAGCGGGCGTCTCCGTGCCGCTCTGGTAATGCTCGCGCGTGAAGGGCGAAATGATGAGCCAGCGCGCGCCCGTCAGTTCCGGCAGAGCTTTGCTCAAGGTGACGCGACCGATGACGGCACCAAGTTTCATCGCGCAGCCTCCTTCTGCTGGGCGCTGTGCGCCTGCGGGCCATTCGTGTAAACGTGAAAATCCGTGCCCCAAAAACTCACGGCCTCGCGATGCGGGAACAGCCCCGATTCGCCCAGCACCGAGGCGTAAAGCGGCGCGCTGTAGATGAGCCAGATTTGCCGCGGATGCTCCGCCACGGAACGCCGCACGTTCTCCACGAACTGCGACAGGATCACGGCGTCGAACGGATTGTAGAGGAAGAAGACGTTCTCGTCGCCGCGCCACTGGTGTTGGGTCACGTCCGCATGGGTCACTTCAATCGGCGCGAGTGATTGAACTTTGGTGCGGAAGATTTCGATGTTCTGGCGCGCCCGCTCGCAGAACCTGGGCGAGAACTCGATGCCGACGACCCGCTTGAAATTCTGCCGGGCCGCGAGCATCAGCACCCGTCCTTTACCCGAGCCGACATCGACAAAAGTGCTGCCCGCCGGCGGGCGCAGGTGCTTGAGCAGAGCCAGGAACGGGCGTGCCTTGGTGGCCTTGTAGCGCACGGAGTGCGCGAGGTTTTTCAGGTCGGACTCGAACTGATCGCAGTCCACCGCGCGATTGGTTTCCGTGCCGTGGCGCCAGTCGAAGAACGAATCTTCGATGGTGTTGAAAACGATCTTCAACGTCGTGCCCAGGCCGCGCTGTTGAATGCTTTCCCTCGCCCAAGACATGGCCTGCGAGAACTTGCCGAACACGCCGATGGCCGCCATGCCCAGTCCGGCGTCGCCCGGCTCGTTCGCCAACAACGTGATGAATTGCGGCTCGCTCATACCGGCACCCCCGGTTCGAGTTCGTCCACGATGCCGACCACGAGCCAACGGGCGGGACTTTTTAGATCGCCCACCGCTTTCCTTGCTTCGGAGCCATCGCTGGAAATCACCACACGCTGGTGCATCCCCGCACCGTGAGCGTCGATGGCGATTTGCGGCGCGCCTTCGGGTTCGCCCGCGTTGTTGATCGGCTGGCAGATAACGAGCCGCCAGCCCTCGAAGCTCGGATGCTTCCGGGTGGCGACCACATTGCCTTCGACGCGCGCGAGTAACATGGGTCAGGGATTTTCCGCCTTCAGGCGAAGCGCAACGCCTGGCGCTTCGATAATGTTCTTGGAAATCTCAGCCGTCCCAGTCCACAAAGTGACCCGGCCCTCATGACTCGACGTCAACAACCGGTTCCCGTCTCGATTCCAACGGACGCCCCACAGTAGATCAGGTGATTTGCCGACGTGCCGCAGTTGACCATCTTTCGACCAAATCCGCAGCGCGTCACTCGCTGATGCGAGCAATGAGCCGTCCCGATTCCAACTGATGCTTCTGAACGCCGCGCCGTCCTTGACTTCAAACGTCTTCAGCAACTTGCAATCAGCCGACCAAAACTGGAGCAGCGGGGCATCGCCCGCATCCGAATTGCCATAATCACCGACAACAAAAAACTCTCCCGACGGATGCCACTCCACGCACAACAAAAGCGCGAAACCTTTCGCTTGAGGCCGATGGCGCACTCGCTTGGTGATGTTTCCCTTGCCGTCATACAACGTGATAAACTCACTGACCGTGATGATTCTGTCCTCTGTCGGGTGCCAGGCCACGCCGGTTAAACTCTTGGCATTTTCGGGCCGGGTCGTGTGCAAAAGTTGTCCGCTCGCGCTCCAGATTTGCAACTCGCCGCGATTGCCAGCCGTAGCCAGAAGCTCGCCGCTCGCATTCCAAGCGATGCCGCGCGTGCCTTCTTTCGTTTTCAACGTGATCTTTTGCTCGGCCGCCGGATCGTAAATCGCCGTGACACCATCGGCCCCGCCCGAAAGCGCGAGCAAGTTGCGACGCGGATGCCAGCTCACTTTCGCAACCGCCTTCAATGAATCCAGCGCCGGAGCTGGCTGCTTGAGTTGCGTCTCCGCATCGAAAATCCCCACCCACGCTCCTCCAACCGCGAAGCACTTGCCGTCGGCACTCCAATCCACCGACCAGAGAATGTTCTTGCTGCCAGAATCTTTCGCTTTGCACGGCTGAACCCATCCGACAGCAAGCAGCAAGGCAACAACCGCAACCAAGTATCCGTGTTTAGCCGTGTTCATCCGCGGTTAATAAATCCTCAGGTTGTCCACCATCACGCAGCGTCGCACACGCGTGAAGGTCTTCGGGTTGGTCACGCCTTCGCCGGTCGGCGTCGCGATGCTGTAGCTGAGATAACCTTCACCACCGAGACCGAGACCAGCCATGCACGGGCCGTTCTTGATGAAGAGCGTCGTGTCGAGCGCGCGACCCATCGCAGTGAGCGCCTCCAAGTCATGCGAGTGAATGATGCTGGTGTGCTTGTAGCCATGCTCGGCTTCGAGCGAGCGGGCGACGCCCTCTTCAAGATTCTTCACGCGCGTGATCGGGACGAACGGCATCATCTGCTCCTCGACGACGAACGGATGATCCGCGCCAGTCTCCGCGAAAAGAAGCTGCGTGCCGGGCGGGATGTTCAGCCCCGCCGCCTTCGCGAGCACGATGGGGTCTTTGCCGATGAAATCCTTGTTCACGCTCGCATGACCGCAGCCGCCGCCCTGGCCGGGCGTGATGGTGAACGCCGCTTTGGTGAGCGCGTCGAGTTGAGCGTTGCTCAATCGCACCGCGCCGTTCTGTTCCATCTGCGCCATCAACTTGTCGGCTATCTTGTCGAGCGCGAATACTTCCTTCTCGCCGATGCAGAGCAGATTGTTGTCGAAGCTCGCGCCTTGAATGATGGCCTTGGCCGCGCGCGTCATGCACGCGGTGTCATCCACATAGACGGGCGGATTGCCCGGCCCGGCACAGATGGCGCGCTTGCCGGTTTGCATCGCGGCCTTCACCACGCCCGGCCCGCCCGTGACGAGCAGCAGTCGCACCGCTTCGTGTTTGCACATGGCCGCGAAGCTTTCCATCGAGGGCTTGGAGATGATGGTCGCGATGTTCTCGATGCCCGTCTCGCGATAGATGGCTTCGTTGTAAGCGCGAATGGCTACAGCAGCGCAACGCGCGGCGGCCGGATGGGGATTGAACACAACGGCATTTCCCGCTGCACAAATGTTCACGATATTGCCGCTGAGCGTCGGGATGGAATGCGTGCTCGGCGTGACTGCGCCGACGACACCGAACGGTGTGTATTCCTCCAGCGTGATGCCATGATCGCCGCTGCGCGCATCCGGCCGCAGCCACTCGACGCCCGGCACGAGCTTGATGATTTCCAACTTCGCGATCTTGTGGTCGAGCCGCCCGATCTTCGTCTCGTCGAGTTCGAGCTTGCCCCACGTTTCCGCGTTGGCCTCCGCCATCGCTTTCACGATCTCGACGATCTTCACGCGCGCGGCGACGCCCTTCTGCTGAAGTTGCAGGAAAGCTTCGTGCGCGGCGGCGCAAGCATCGCTCGCGTCCTCGAACACACCGAGGTTACCACGCCGAGCGGGGCTACTGCTGGACACACTCTTGCCATTGCAGCCGCAATCATGCTTGGCGGCGGGTGCAGGAGCCGGCGCTGCCGTCGGTGCCGCGCCGCCCAAGCGGCCCAGCACCTCGGCCACCACATCACGAATCAAAGTTTCGTTCACTGAGCTCATAATTTTTAGTTCTTCAGCCGCTTGGCTTTCTTCGCTGATTGCGTCAGCGCGAGGTAATTTTCGTTGGTGACAACTTTGCGCCCGCTGCGCTGTTCCAGTTCACGCCGCGCGTTGCCTGCGACCGTGCCACCCTCGTGCGCCGCCTGTTTGTTTGGATCAAATCCCTGCGTGTCTTTGTTGCGCGTGATCTCCGTCGTCGCCGCCTCGCCCAGCATCGAGAAGATGAGTTCGAGGTCGCTCATGTGGTCGCGCAAGTTCTCGCGCTTGAGTTTCTTGAACTCGGCGTATTCCGTCGGCGTGAGTCCGAACGTCGCCTTAGAAATCTCCGCCGTAAGGATCGAGTATTCGCGCTGTTCCTTCACGCCGCGCTTCTTCCACTCGTCGGTAAGTTCGTCGCGGATGGCGATGGAGCGCAGCCGCTTCTCAATCCAGTCGTCGGAGTAACCCTTGGCCTTGTAGATCGCGCGCGTGCGCTTGGTCGCCAGTTCCGGGTCTTCAATTTCCTGGATGCGCTCGTAGCCAACCTTGGCGAGCCAGCGTTTGAACGGCTCGGCTTTAGGGCTGGGGATGGATTGAATCAGGCGGAAGATGCCCTCAGTGTTCCAGCACTGAAGCGATTGCCGTCCGCCGGCTGTCTCGAACTCCAAGCCAAGGGGGGGGGCAATTTGCCCCCCCCCTTTGAGAGCTTCGGCCAATTGCAGGTCACGCTTGCGCATGTCCTTAAAATAGCCTTGTGGATTCGCCGAATCCGTCAGCACCGCCACGATGTCCGTGATGACAAACCACCACTCATTCCCATGAATGACGCGGCGGATTTCCTTCCGCTGAAACAGCGCGAGGCGTCGCTCTGGTGGTTGGTCGCTCATCTTGGCTCGTCAGCTCCTCGCGCTGTAAATCTCTTTCCCCAGCACGTCCACGGAATCAACGATGCCGATGATGACGGCATCCACCGGGGCGTCTTTCATGCCGCCGGCAAGGCGGGCGCTGCTGCCCTGGCAGAACAGCACGAGTTCATTGATGCCCGCGCCCAGGCTGTCCACGGCCACGATGGTGTTCGCGCCGGGACGGAACTTGGTGGGGTCTTTTTCATCCACCAATTGCGGGCGCAGCAGGAGCAGCTTGCGGCCGTTCATGCTGGCCTCTTTCTTGGTGGAGACCACGGAGCCTTCGACGCGTGCGAGGAACATAAAAGTAATCAGTTATCAGTGTTCAGTAATCAGTGGAAACAGCCGCACGTCGCGACTGAATACTGATTACTGGGTCACTGATTACTTCTTCTTGGGCAACACGGCGTCCACGTCCGAGTGCGGGCGGGCGATGACATGCACGCTCACGACTTCGCCCTTGATGGCCTTGATGGCCTGGGCACCGGCGTCGGTGGCGGCCTTCACGGCGGCGACATCGCCGACCACGACGGCGGTGACGAGCGCGTTGCCGACCTGGGTCATCGGGCCGGCGAGCTCGACGTTCGCGGCCTTGAGCATCGCGTCCGTGCCCTCGACGAGAGCCACGAGACCGCGGGTTTCAATCATTCCAATTGCTAGTTGTGCCATATGTTTTCTTTGTGTTGATGGTTAAGAGTTAGAAATTCAGTTATTCGAGTTTTCCAAGAGTCGTTTGGTTTCGCGGGCCACGACGAGTTCCTCATTCGTCGGAATCACCAGCACCTTCACGCGCGAGTTCGTGGCGCTGATGACAGCTTCGGTGGCGCGGGTGGAATTGTTTTTCTCCGAGTCGAGCACGATGCCGAGCTGGTCGAGGTTCGCGCAAATCGCGGCGCGCAGTTCGGCGCGGTTCTCGCCGATGCCGGCGGTGAACACGATGGCGTCGGCACCGTTCATCTGGAGGAAGTAGCCACCGATCCAGCGGCGGGCTTCGCTGACGAATACGTCAATCGCAAGCTTGGCCTTGGCGTTGCCCTTCGAGGCGGCGTCCTGGATGTCGCGAATGTCGTTCGAGAGCCCGCCGGCAAGCCCCTTCAATCCGCCTTCCTTGGCAAACTGGCGTTGAGCCTCTTCGATCGAGAGGCCGAGTGTCTTGACGACATAGGGCAGGGCCTCGGCATCAAGATCGCCCACGCGATTGTTGTGCGGCAAACCGGACTGCGGACTCATACCGAGACTGTTGCCGATGGCCACGCCGTTCAGGATGCCCGTGATGCTCGAACTGCCGCCGAGGTGGCAGGAGATGACGCGCAGCGGCGTGTTATGTGCGACGGACTTGTTGCCATTCACGTAGAGGCTTTGCGCACGGGCGGCGACGTCTGCCCGTTCAAGCATTTCCGCACTGCGCTCAGCGATGAACTTGTGGCTCGCGCCATGAAAGCCCCAGCGACGCACGCCGATGTCGTGCCAGGAATCCGGCACGGCGTAGCGCATCATCGGCTCAGGCGCGAACTGATAGAAGGCGGTCTCGAACAGACCGACCAGCGGCACCGCCGGCATCCGCTGAGCGAAGAGGCGAATGCCGGTGATGTAGGGCGGATTGTGCGCCGGCGCGAGGCCGTTGTAATCCTCCATCGCCTTCAGCACGCGCGCATCAAGCCGCACACAGCCAGTCACATCCTTCGCGATGACGGTCTTAAAGCCAACGGCTGCGAGTTCGCTTTCGTTGGCGATGGCCCCGGCTTCCTTGAGCTGCGCGAGGCAATCCTCAATCGCCTTGGGATAATCGGTCACGCGCTCGAAGCCGCCCTTGTGGAGCAGCTTCTCGGCGCTGTTCGAGAAGTCGAACAGGCGCCACTTGAGCGAGGTCGAGCCGATGTTGGCGATCAGAATCTTCATTAGCGCGGAGCGCGGAATGCGGAGTGCGGAACACTTAATCCGATGCGCGGCAGCTTGTGCTGTTCCGCGTTTCGAGTTCCGCGTTCCGCGTTCATTGCAGCCACTTGCCGAGAACTGCCAGTCCGTCGTGCGGGCGCGGAATCACCTGCACGCTGACGATGGAGCCGACTTGCGAAGCCGCAGCCGCGCCGGCGTCCACAGCCGCCTTCACGCTGGCGACGTCGCCACGGAAAAACGCCGTGACATAGCCGGAGCCAATTTTTTCCCAGCCGGTGAAGGTGACGTTCGCGGATTTGAGCGCGGCGTCCACGGCCTCGAAGAGGGCGCAGAGGCCTTTGCACTCGATCATGCCAATTGCTTGTTGAGCCATAATGTTTCTTAAAAGTTGATGGTTGAGTGTTGAGAGCTATTTCTTCACCGCAGCGACGTCGCCGAAGAAAATCTTGCCAAGATCCTCGTGCGGACGGGCAATGACGTGGCTGGCCACGAGTTCGCCAACCTTGCCGGCGGCCTTGCTGCCCGCGTCCACGGCGGCTTTCACGCTCGCGACATCGCCCCGGCAGATGACGGTGATGAGACCGCCCCCGATGGAGATGGTCTTGGTGATGGTGATGTTTGCAGCCTTGGCCATGGCATCAGTAGCTTCGATGCTTCCGGTGTAGCCCTTCGTTTCGATCATGCCGATTGCTTCGCTCATAGTTTGTTATTTGTTGGGTTGATAAAATGGTTGGGAAAAAGTGAAGAGTTGAAGGGTTGAAGAGGCAAAACAGCGGCGGCGGGTTGAACTCTTCAACCCTTCACCTTTCAACTCTTCAACTCGGGATTTCATTTAATCAGTTCGCACGACGTGTCCGGCTGCAAGTTGCAGGCATTGCCCTCGTCGGTGTCGATGTGAACTTCCAGCTTGAAACTCTTGTCCACGCGGCAGAGCATCCGGTCGAGCGTGATGCCGCAGTCGCCGCCAATTTTCAGTTTCATCCAGTCGCCCTGCTTCACGCCGTAGTAATCCGCATCCGTCGGTCCCAAATGGGCATGGCGCAGGGCGCGAATAATGCCGGACTCCATCTCGAAGAAACCCGCCGGCCCCATCAACATGCCGCCGAGCGTGCCTTTAATGTCGCCGGAACTGCGGAGCGGCAAGTCAAAGCCCAGCGCGATGCCGTCCGTGTAAGCCAGTTCGACCTGGTTCAACGTCCGGCACGGGCCGAGGATGCGGAGATTGGAAATGACGCGGCTGCGCGGCCCCACGAGCGTCACTGCCTCCTTCGCCGCGAACTGCCCATCCTGGTAAAGCCACTTGTGAACCTGAAGCTGATGCCCCTTGCCGAAGAGCGCCTCGACGGCTTCTTGAGTGAGATGGCAATGGCGGGCGCTGATGTTCACCACCAAGGGATTCGGTGAGGAAGCCGCGCTGGGCAATGATTTGCCGAGCCGGGCGTAAACCGATTGCCGAACCAAGTGCTCGACGACGGCACGGTGCGGAGGCGATTGGATTGCCTGTGACATTGGGGTTGTTATCGGAATGTTTTGAAACTTAGTCAAATGAATTATTGCAATATCTATCACAATCTTCCACGGTTCTGATAGATAATGCAATCCGAAGAGCGCCAGAAGCGGTTTGAAGAGCACCTTTCCAAGGTGGAATTCTCCTCATTGGATGAGCTTTCTGAGCTTGTAGACGCTTCGATTTCGACGGTCCGGCGCGATTTGGATCTTTTGGAAAGCAAAGGTATCCTTCGCCGAACTCACGGTGGGGCCATGCTGGTCAACTCCAAATCGGACGAATTCACCTTTTCTGCCCGGGATACCCATCAGTTGGATGAGAAGGAAGCCATCGGGAAGGCTTGCGCGGAGTTTATTGCCCCCAATCAGACGGTAATTGTGGATGCGGGGACGACCTGTTTCCATGTCGCGAAGTATCTGGAGCCCAAGACCCCGCATATCATTACCAACTCCCTGCCGGTCGCGAACCTGTTCTCTTCGGTGGGCAAGATGGAGGTCGTGGTCAGCGGTGGTGTGATTTATCCGAAGCTGGGTGTGCTGGTCGGGCCGCTGGCAGTAGCGTCGTTCGGGCAGGTTCATGCGGACGCGGCCATCATGAGTTGCGGCGGCCTGACGCCGGAGGGCGTGACCAATTCCCATGGACTGCTCATCGAGATACAGCGCGCCATGATGCAGGCGGCGGCACGGGTCATTCTGTGCGTGGACCATACCAAGTTTGGCCGGCAATCCATCAGCCGGCTCTGCGGGTTGGATGCCGTCGACACAATCATCACGAATGTTCTGCCGCCGGCGGAAATGCAGGCCGCACTGGAGAAGGCCGGCGTGGAACTCATCGTCGCCGCGCCGGATGGCCCGAAGGTCATTTTGCGCAACCAGCCCAAGACTCCGCGCCCGGCCTTGCGCAAGCTCTCCCCTGCTCCAGCCCCGATGGGCATCTCAACCGAGCACGACGGCTTCATCGACTAGCCGCTACTTGTGGACAGCAACGACTACGCACTCGTCCCGCTGGCCAACGGCACGTTCAGCATCCGCCTGATCGCGAACGGGGAGACGTTTCATCCGGTCATCGGGCCGATGGCGGAGGCAGAGGCGCTCTACATCCGGCAACTGAAACTGCGCGAACGCGCTCCGGTGGAAGACAAGTTCGTCATCTGGGACATCGGACTCGGCGCGGGCGGCAATGTGCTGACCACGCTGCACCAACTGAAGGACGTGCCGGCTCATCACCATGTCGTGAGCTTCGACCACACGCTCGGCGCATTGTCCTTCGCGCTTGAACACGCCGTAGCCCTCCAGTTTCCCGTCGGACTGGAAAGCGTGCTGGAGGAATTGCTCCGGACGCATCGGGTGGAGTTTCGCCACGGCGCGCTGCAAGTGACTTGGGAAGTTCATGTCGACGATTTTCCGGCCGCAGTGACCGGCGCGACCTTGGCCTGGCCCGCGCCGCACGCCATTTTCTTCGACGCCTTTTCGCCCGCGCGAAATCCGGCCATGTGGACTCTGTCGCTGTTTGAAAACCTGTTCCGCCGTCTCGACCCGCAGCGTCCCTGCTCACTCGCCACGTATTCCCGGAGCACCATCCCGCGTGTCACGCTCTTGCTGGCGGGATTTTTTGTAGGCGCGGGCGATCCCGTGGCGGCGAAGAATGAGACCACGATCGCGTCGAACAGTCTGGGACTCATCGAACGCCCGTTGGGCGCGCGCTGGCTGGAACGGGCCCGCACTTCGCACAGCGCCGAGCCGCTCTACGCCGCCGAATACCGGATCGCGCCGCTGGCCCCGGAGACGTGGACGCGGCTCTTTGCGCATCCGCAGTTTGCCCCGTCTTAGCTGGAGCGATGCTGTTCAACCACGAATGGACTCGAATCCACGCGAATAAGAACCGGCCTAGAGCCAGTCATGCACTTTGATTTGCCACCAGGCACTGTCAGCATTTTCTCAGACATGGGATGGATGGGCGCGACACGGTGGAAAAGCGGGAGCAGCGTCAAGGCAAGCCCTGAAGGGGATCGGGAGATTGACCGCCGTGGCCGAGTCGCCGCCGGTTCAAGCTGGGGATTATCATCAACAACAGAATCTCTCGGGCGATGGCCGGGTAGATTTCACGCCCGGCGAAGCTGGAAGGGTGGCCTCATTCCTGGTCGAGAATGAGTGCGGAACAACCCGTCGAGTTGGAAGGAACCATCGCCACGGTGCCGCCGGGGACGATGTTTCGCGTGGTGCTGGACAACAAACACGAGGCGCTCGCGCACATCTCAGGCAAGCTGTGCAAACATTTCGTGCGCCCGACCGTCGGCGACCGGGTGCCCATCGAGATATCGCCCTACGATCTGAGCGAGGCCCGAATCACCCACCGGCTGCGTTGAACGGCTTGCTCCCTATCTTGCTTCTGGCGGGTTGAGGTGGAGTCCCTGCAATTCCCGCGCGTATTGGGCCAGCGTCGGCAGGCCGATTTTACGCCGTCGTGCTTCGACCTTCTTCAGATCGTCCATGGGCTGCGGGGCAAATCGCCCGCCCGCCTGCACGAACTGCGTTCCGTACTTCTGCTTCTTGCCGGATGCGAGCAGCACTCGATCGGTGAGGAAGGCCAGGTCGTGTCGCGACACCTCGCCAGCGCGCGCCGACTCCATGAGATCGAGGCACTGCTTCTGGAACGCCGGATCCTCATCGGCGTGCTGGGCCACCAGCCAGGCCGCGTGCGCGGCCAGTTCGCCCACCAGACTGCGACCGGGCCAGCCGAATTGCCGGATCATGGCCCGTAATTCCTCCCGGTTTTCCCGGTCGATGCGCTGGATCGTGCCCCGCAGGTTGGTGTTCATCGGTTGCGCGGAGGCGGCCTGCCTGGCTTCCTCATCCCGTTCCGCCAGGCGCAGCAGCACGCTGCCGAGTTGCGTGTTGATTTGCGGCGGCATGGAGGTAGCGCAGCCGAGAACCAGCAACCAACCCAGCAAACACCAGCCTTGCATCCAATTTCCGCCGCGAGATTTTCCCATGCACCCAGCTTGACTGAAGTCCGGCAGCGCACGAAAGCGATTCTTTGGCCCGGGCATTTCGGGGTCCGCGGCTGGGAGGGGCGGCTCCACCCGGCGGGGGGGCTGGATCTTGTGCTTGATGCTCTCCGGCCTCTCGCCCCGCGGGCGGAGTCAGAACAAGGCTTTTGGCTAACAGCCCCAACTGCGCCCCGCGCCGGGCCATCTCTGGCTCCAACTGTTCTTTGCCGGATTACTTCCGGGCCGCTTCGTAGCCTGGCTTCGGCTTACCTTCGTCGTCCAGCTTGTCGCAGGCCCAGAGCAACCCGCGCGTCACGAGTCCGAGATACACCTCGTGCTTCATTGTGTCGTTGCTGTGCCCGAGGGTCGTGGCGAAGATGCGGGTCTGGCCGTAGCTGTTTACCCATACGACGACGTGGTCCTTCTGCGACTCCTCGCTGTAGGCCGTGGCCAGGGGCGTGAGCGTGGGCCAGATTTTTTCGTTGCGGTAGAGTTCGTCCTTGGGGTCGAGCCACTCGGCGGGAAAAGCTTTCATGATCGGATGCACTGGCTTCGCGTTCTTCACCTTGAGGTCGCGGCTTTTGTCATGGCTCATGGAGCGAAGGCCGAGCGTTTCCCGCCACGCATCCGTCTTGCCCATGCGGTAGCTGTGCGTCGAGCAATGCAGCATCACTCCCGGCACGCCCGAGGCGTGCGCAGCGGCGATGTTCTCGATCAGTTTGTCGTCGTCCATATAGCCGAAGCATTCGTTGTGCAGCACCACGTCATAACCTTTCCACCAGTCCCGCTTCTCGTAGATGGAGACGCGGTTGGTCCGGTCGCTGCCCTCGTGAACGAGGGTGAATTCGACGTTGGCGCGGGCGGCGATGCCTTCGGAAAGGATGCCCTTCTGGTTCTTGAAATCGTGGCAACATCCTCCGCAGACCATGAGGGCGCGCAGCGGCCGCGTTTCGGCAGCGTAAGTGGCGAGGGGTAAGAGCAGCGCAATGACCAGGGCGGCGATTGATTTGTTCATGGCGAGCAGTGTGCAAAAAGCTTCCGGCATCGGGAAGTGGAATTGTGACGTGCCCGGCACCTTGGGCGTGTCTGGCTCATGACATCCTCGCGCGACGGAAAACATCTCGCGACCGGCCGGGTGGAAAGTCGACACCCGGGGCGGGGCAGTCCTCACCCTCACGCCCGCACCGACTTTTCCGGATGCAAGACGGCGTTCCGGTCAGACCCTTGAACTCAGCAAAGATGTCTTGTGGATGGATAAAAATCTTCTCGCTGCGCCTGAACCTGCTCCCTCGGTTGGTGGCACCGCGCTTCTGGAGCAGTTGCGGGCCGGAGCCACTCAGTCCCCGACCTCCACGAAAAAATTGTCGCGCTTAAAGTTAAACTCAGCAGAGCCATCGACTGCCCGTGTGGTGAGCAGCCGGCTCGGCTCGCGGGTGCGGGTGGCATCCAGCCTGCGCGCGACCCGCGATGCGCGGTTGGAAAAGGCGGGCCAGCGGACAGGAATGATCGGTCGTTCTGTTGCCGATTCGCGGGTGCTGCAACTTCGGATCGATCCGCTGCGGGCCGCGCAAATCGTCTCACTGGCTGCGGTCCTGAACGAATCGTGCGCGACGGCGGGGGACGGAAAGCGGCGAGTGCGGCTGTTGGGCGGCGAGTCGCAACTGAATGAGGAGGAGCCGTCCGTCCGGATCAGGCTGCCGCGGCCAGAGCTGAGATAATCGCGCTCCGCCGCCTCACCAGAACTGCCAGGCTCCCTTCCACACGACCCACAGGCCGAGCAGGAAGTTTGTGATGCTGTGCGCCGTCACCGCGTCGCCCAGCCGGCCTTTCCAAATGACGAGCCCCTGATAGATGAAGCCGCAGAGAATACCCGCCAGCCATTGCTGATGCTCGAAGCCAAACAAGAGCGCTGTGACGAGGAAGGGCACGGGCAGAAACTTCCCCAGCGGCACGGCCAGGAACTCCTTGCCCGCAACATAGCGATAAACGAACGAGCGGAAGAAAACTTCCTCCAGGAACGGCACCACCAGCGAGGAGCCGAGGATGCGCACGACAATGAAGAAAATCGCCAGCGTCGAGCCGGGACCGAACTCCGCCTGCGGATTCCAAGCCGGCGGGCTGGCCGGTTTCGCGAGGTGCAGTTTTTCCATGAGCGCCTGGGTCGTCGGATAATGCCCATCCAGCCCCACCCACAAGACGAACACGGCCACGCCCGCGCCGAGAGCCTCCCAGCTCAGATGCCATTCCAGTTCCGCGATATGCCGCCAGACCACGGCGAGCATTCCGGCCCCGGCCAGCGTTTTGCCGAGATAGAACCAATAGCGAGCCGGTTCGCCGAATCGATCCTGGAGGGCGGTGAGAATGATGAAAACGGCAAAAGGCGCAATGCGCGCCAGCGCGGGCGACTGGGTGAGTTTGGAAAACATGCTGCGTTTCAGCGCAGCGTAAGGACGTTCGTCTGCCCGCTCAACACCAGTGTTACACTCGAGGCTTGGATGTCCGCGACCAGTACGCCCTGGATTTGATCATCCACGTAGAGCGTCTTGTTGTTGATCATCACACTGGGGCTGGAGGGGCGGAAGAATATGCTTTGCAATCGCAGGGGTGGAAACTTCACCGGCTCCACGGGACGAGTCGGTGGAGGCGGCACGGCCACCACCACCGGGGCGGTGGCGGTCGGGATGGGGACGTTCGTCGGGGCCGGGCGAGATGCCTGGCGCTCAGCCAAAGATTTCTTCACCGCTTCCGTCGGTAAGGTTTTCTTCGCCCCTGAGGGCTCGGTGGGATCAAGGTTGGCGGCCAGACGATTGCGTTTTTCCAGGAAAGTGAAGACGGCTGCGATGCTCACACACAGCACGAGCACGACGGCGAGAACAATCTGGACGCCCGAGGATTTGCGCGGCGCATCCTCGCCCGCCTCGGTGCCGGCAAAACCCAAGGGTGGGGGGGGAGGCAAAATCGACGGCGGCAACGCAGGCGGCGGCGGTGGCGGTGGCGCGCTGACTGGCATGGGCGGAGGCAGTGAGCCCTTGCCCAGATGGCCCGCGCGGCGCAAGGCGTCATTGATCTGGCTCATGTGGCGAAGTTCCCCTCCAGCTCGCGGATGGCCCGGTTGGCCAGCCCGAAATCAATGCCCATGCTCTGGTGGATAAAACCCGCGAGCAGGCACTTGTCGCACACCGCGTTGACCAGCCTTGGAATGCCCTTGGTGTAATTAAAAATCCGCCAGATGGCCGCCATGCTGAAGCTTGGCGTGCCGTTGGCCCCCGACACCTGGAGCCGGTGCCGGATGTAATCCTTCACCTCGCTCAATTGCAGAGGGCGCAGATGATAGCGAATGGTCACCCGCTGGCGCAGTTGCCGCAGCGAATGATCGTTCAGCCGGTCCCGCAGCTCGGGCTGCCCCATGAGCACGATCTGGATCAGCTTCCGGTCATCCGTCTCCAGGTTCGAGATCAGTCGGACCTGCTCCAGCAATTCATTCGTCAAGTTCTGGGCCTCGTCGATGATCAGCACCACTTCACGTTGCTTGGCCATTTCCTCCAGCAGGAAAAAATTGAGGATTTGCAGCGTCTGAAACCGGTCTTTGTTCCGCACATCCAGACCAAACTCCGTGGCGATGGCCGACATGAGCTGGTCGGGATCCAGCAGCGGATTGAGGATGAGCGCGGTCGAATATTGCTCGGGCGGCAATTGTTCCAGCAGGGCGCGACACAGCGTCGTCTTGCCCGCGCCGACTTCGCCCGTCAACTGCACGAAGCCCTTGCGCTCGCGGATGCCGTAAACCAGATGGTTCAACGCCTCCCGGTGCTTCGGACTCAAATAGAGGAAGCGCGGATTGGGCGTGATCATGAAGGGTGCCTCCTTCAGACCGTAAAACTGCAAATAGCCGTTCATTGCTCAAAAGGTTCATCGGCTGTCTCTCACAAAAACTTCACTCGACTTCCTACAACCGCCCCTCATGCGTTCCGCGACGGTCGGAAAACTTGCTTGGGTCGCAGGCCGTTCCGTTCCGCAATGAGGCCGAGACGGGCCGGGGACACCGGCGAGTTTTCCGGCCGGCCCGCCGCCGTGATCGGCGGGAAGTGATTAGTGATTGGTGCCGTCCCGGCCTTTGGGCAAGCTGCGCCGCGTTGCAATTGGGCTGGAGCAAATCACCGTGGTTTCGCCGGGGGCTGGCCGTCGTGGCTGGCGCGGCGCTGGCCCTGGCCTTTCCCAAAGCAGGCGTGGGCGGTTTGGCGTGGGTGGCACCGGCCCTCATGCTCGGGGCGGCCCGGGGTGGAAATGCTTTTCGCCTCGGCCTGCTCGCCGGGTTCACGCAGCACCTCATTTCGCTTTCCTGGCTGCTGCACATCCCGGTGAAGTTTTATCCCATTCTCGGCTGGCTCGTGCTGGCGGGTTATCTCGCGCTCTATCCGGCGGCGTGGGTGTGGGCCTGCGGGAAGGTGGGAGGCCGGCGAACGGAGGCAGGCTCTGAAAACTGGCTGGCCCGCAAGGGTTTCGCGCTGTTCTGCGCGGCGGCCTGGGTGGCGCTGGAAATGATCGGCGCGCGGATCTTCACCGGCTTTCCGTGGAACATGCTCGGTGTTTCACAGCGGCAGAATCTGCTGCCGTTGGTTCAGATCGCGGCCTGGACCGGCGTTTCTGGCGTGTCATTTCTCATCGTCTGGTTCTCGGTCTCGTTGCTCCACGCGCTCGAAGCGTTGGTCCGTCAACCGGCCGAGCGTCACGTTTGGCTCAAGGAGATCGCGCTGCCCATGCTGGTCCTGACCGTGGTTTATGCCGGTGGCCTCCATCGCATCCGTTCGGCCTCGCCGCCGGATCGCTCCCTCCGCATCGCCCTGGTGCAGCCCAGCATTCCGCAGACGATGATTTGGAACCCGGCCGACGCCGGCGCGCGTTTCGAGGAGTTGCTGAGGCTCACCGCCGCCGCGCTGACCAACCAGCCCGATCTGATCATCTGGCCTGAGGCCGCCGTGCCCAAAATGTTGCGCGACGATCCGGACCTGCAACAGGCCGTGACCCAACTGGTGCGCTCCAACCGGGTCTGGATGATTCTAGGCTCAGACGACTTTGGTTTTCGCGGCACCAACGTGCTTTTCTACAACAGTGCTTTTCTCGTGAATCCGCGCGGCGAACTGGCGGCCAGTTACGCCAAGCGCCGCCTCGTCCTCTTCGGAGAGTACGTGCCGTTCCTCGACTGGCTGCCGTTCATCAAGTATTTCACGCCCATCACCGGCGGTTTCACGGCGGGCGAACATCCGGTTCCGTTTGACCTCCATGAACTGGGCGTGAAGACCTCCGTACTCATCTGCTTCGAGGATATTTTCCCGCCTTCCGCCCGCGAGCACGCCGCCGGGGAGATCGACTTTTTGATGAACATCACCAACGACGGCTGGTTCGGCGACAGCGGCATGCAATGGCAGCACGCCGCCAACGCCGCCTTCCGCGCCGTGGAGAACGACCGGCCGCTCGTCCGCTGCGCCAACAATGGACTGAGCTGCTGGATCGATCGGTTTGGGGCGATGCATAACGTGGAGTTTCCTGACGGGCCGGACCTGCACCGCGCCGGATTTAAGATCGTGACCGTGCCGCTGCCGGCGCGCGCCGCCTCCCCGGCCCGGACTTTTTACCATCGGCACGGCGACTGGTTCGGATGGGCCTGCGTGGCTCTCAGCGGGCTGGTGCTGGGACTTCGATTCCGCCGGCGCGGGCGCGAGGCCGACCCGGTCCATTAGCCTGCCTCCTGCGCCCGGCTTGGGAAGAACGGAGCCGCCGCCGGGCGTAATCTCACCCATCCGGGCCTCGGTTC
Organism: Pedosphaera sp.; assembly: GCA_031414955.1. GTDB lineage: Bacteria > Verrucomicrobiota > Verrucomicrobiia > Limisphaerales > SIBH01 > JANNGC01. The sequence goes on from JANOQV010000184.1 coordinate 129,456, forward strand.
CCATCTTCGCCCGTGGGCCGCTCGCTTTCTCCGACCGCTGGTGGCTCAAGCCGTGCGTCGATAAATCCGATTGTTGCTCAGGAATGCGTACCCAGGAGAAGTCCTCGTGAACGCCGCACCCGGCCCGGTTTCGCCGGTGCGGCGTGCGGCTCCGCTCTGGATGGTCCTCCTGGGCGGAGTGGCGCTGGCTTTCATGGCCTTCCTCATCGCCCGGCAGCAGGAGTCGTTACGGGGGAAGTCTGAATTTGTCCGGCGGGCGGAGGTTTATTCGGCGGCCATGCAAGCCAGTCTCGCCCAGCACCTGGAAAGCCTTCGCGGCTTGCAGCGTCTGCTGCAACTTTCCTCGCGCGCGGATTCCGGCGAGTTTCAGACTTGGGCCAGGGAAATTCTTGCCGAGCGTCCGGAGTTGCAAGTGCTGGAATGGTGCCCGCGTGTGTCCGGTGCGGATCGCGCCCGATTCGAGGCCGAGGCCGGCCGCAATCGTCCGGTTCCCTTCACCATCGTCGAGCGGGATGCCCGCCGACAGCTCCGCCCGGCGGCGCCGCGTTCCGAGTATTTCCCCGTGCTCCACTTCGCGCCGGTCGAGGGCAACGAACCGGTGAATGGCTTCGATGTGGCCACGGGCCTGGCCTCCCATGAGTTGTGGCAGGCCCGCGACACCGGGCAGGCCGCGACCTCGGAGCGGTTGCGACTGGTCCAGGATGTGCGCGGTCGGTTCGGGCTGATTGTTACCCTGCCCGTGTATCAGGCGGGACCGGTTCCAGATTCGGTGGCTCAACGGCGCGAGGCTTTCGCAGGCTGCGTGCGCGGAGTGTTCCGCATGAACGAACTGTTCCAATCCGCCTGGCGCGAGGTGCCGTTCACCGGGGTGGAGACGCTGGTGGTGGACGGAGCGGCTTTGCAGCCCACGAATCGTTTCATCCTCTTCAATCACTCGACGGACGACCTCAGCGCCAACCCCGCCACCGAGCAGAACTTTCGTGAGGGCCATCATCACGAGGCCCGGCTGCTCGTGGGCGGACGCATCTGGACGATCCTCTTTCGCCCCACGGTCGGCTGGTGGCAATCCCAGTTCAGTTGGTTGCCGCACTTTATCCTGGCCGGCGGGCTGAGCATCACGCTGCTGATTGCCGGATACCTGCGCGGCTCCCTGCGCCGCACCGAACTCATCGAGTGTACGGTGGTCGAACGCACGGCGGAATTGCAGCGGGCCAATGACTGGTTGAAACTCGAGGTCGCCGAACGGCGCCGCACCGAGGCCGAATTGTCCAAGGCCCAGGCCACCCTCATGCGGGCGCAGCGGATCGGGCGCGTCGGCAGTTGGGAGGTGGACCTGGACACGGGTGCTCTTTCCTGGTCGGAGGAGACTTGCCGCATCTTCGGGCACGATCCGGAAACCTTCCAGCCCACCCACGCCGCGTTCTATGCTGCCATTCACCCGGACGACCGGGCGCGCGTGGAAGCGGCCGGGCGCGCGGCTCGGGAGCATCAGGCCCGCTACGACACCGAGCACCGGGTTCGCCGACCGGATGGCTCCGAACACATCGTCCATGAGATGGCCGAGGTGGTGCGCGACGAACAGGGTCAGGCCCGGCGCCTGATCGGCACCGTGCAAGACATCACCGAGCGCCACTGCGCCGAGGAGCGCCTGGAAATGGAGCGCAATCTCCTGCGCACGGTCATCGACCACTTGCCTGATTACATTTCCTTCAAGGACCGCGAGGGGCGCTTCGTCATGTTGAACCAGGCCTGCCAGCAATTGCTGGGCGTGCCGCAAATGGAGGAGGCCATTGGCCGCACCGACGCCGACTTCCTGCCCGCGGAAGTGGCCATGACTTGCCTGGCCACCGACGCCCGCATCACAAATTCCGGCCAGCCGGTCATCAATCATGAAGAGCCGCTGCTCACCCGTGACGGCCAGAAGCGCGTCCTGCTCACGACCAAAATTCCGCTCCGGGATGCGCGCGGCCTTGTCACCGGCATCGTGGGCGTGTCCCGCGACATCACCGAATTGAAACACGCCGAGGAGGCCCGGCACCAGTTGGCGCGCAAGTTTCAGGAGACGCAAAAGTTGGAGAGCCTCGGCGTGCTGGCCGGCGGCATCGCGCACGATTTCAACAACCTGCTCACCGGTATTCTCGGCCATGCCGGCCTGGCCCGGCTGCGCCTGGCCCCGGATTCCGAACTCCAGCCTCACCTGGAGCAGATCGAGAACTCTTCCCTGCGCGCCGCCGACCTGTGCAAGCAGATGCTGGCCTACTCGGGCAAGGGCCGGTTCGTCATTCAGCGCCTGCAACTCAGCCAGTTGGTTCAGGACACGGTCCAACTGCTCCAGATCTCGATCAATAAGAAGGCCGTGCTCGATCTGCAATTGGAAGGGCCTTTGCCGGTGGTCATGGGCGATGCCACTCAATTCCGACAGGTCATCATGAATCTCGTCCTGAACGCCTCGGACGCACTGGGCGACAAGCGCGGCACCATCTCCCTCTCGACCTGCGCCGTGCTGTTGAACCGCGCCACGCTGGCCGAGTACACGGGCGGCGAAGAATTGATGCCGGGGCCCTACGTCGTGCTGGAAGTCACCGACAGCGGGTGCGGCATGAACGCAGCCACCCTGGCGCGCATCTTCGAGCCTTTCTTCACCACTAAATTCACCGGGCGCGGCCTGGGTCTGGCGGCGGTGCTCGGCATCGTGCGCGGCCATAAAGGCGCTCTCCAAGTGCGGAGCCAGCCCGGCCTGGGTACGACCTTTCGGCTGGTGCTGCCCGCCGCCGGCCCCGCCAGCCGCGAATCCAATCTCACGGCTCGCCCCACTCCGCCCGTCGGGCGTGGTCACGGCCCGGTGCTGGTGATCGATGACGAGGAAGGCGTGCGCCTGGTCGCCAGCCAGATGCTGAAGTCCCTGGGCTTCGACGTGCTCACCGCCGCGGACGGTGAGCAGGGGGTCCAGCTCTTTCGTGCTCATCAGGACAAACTGCGCGCCGTGTTGTGCGACCTGACCATGCCGAAGAAGGACGGCGAGGAAACTATCCGCGAGATTCGTGCCCTGGACCCGAAGACGTGTGTGGTCCTGATGAGCGGATTCAACGAACAAGAAACGGCCGCGCGCTTCGTCAGTGCCGGGTTGGCGGGTTTTCTGCAAAAGCCCTTCACCACGGATCAATTGCGGGAACGGCTGGCCCGTCTGCTGGGGCCGGGCCGCAAACTTAAACCCGTGGTTCCCACAGTCCTGTCCAGGGTAGAGGCGTGATCGGGTGGGGCGGGTCAGCCAGCCACCGCCGACACGATTCTCGAGCTGACACCACTCGCGTGGCGCGCGGTGGCGCATCGTCCTGGCCTTCCCCGGGCGAGGCATTCTAGCCTCCAACAAGCCCAGTCTTCGGATGCGCCCCTGCTTTCCCTTGGGCCGGAACTTGATTGCCGCGCCCGTCCGCCCTGTGTTCTGCTTCGCCCGTTCCCAAAACTTGAATCGCATGTCAGCACCCAAAGCTAATTTCACCCAAGCCGTGCGCGAACGCGTCGCGGAAGTCGTCGTCGGCCAGGATGTCGTCGTGGAGCGCATGATGATTGCGCTGCTCACGGGCGGGCATCTACTCCTGCTCGGCGTGCCGGGCACGGCCAAGACGCTGCTCGTGAACGCGGTCGCCAAGGCCGTCGATCTCAAGTTCAGTCGCGTGCAGTTCACCATTGATATGCTGCCGAGCGACATTCTCGGCTCGGAAATTTTGGACCAGACGGCGGGCACCTTCCGCGTCCACAAGGGGCCGGTGTTCACGAATCTCCTGCTCGCGGATGAAATCAACCGCGCCGCGCCCAAGGTGCAGAGCGCGCTGCTCGAAGCCATGCAGGAGCGCAAGGTCAGCATCGGCAACAACAGCCATCCGCTGCCCGTGCCGTTCCTCGTCATCGCCACGCAGAATCCCATCGAGCAGGCCGGCACGTTCGAGTTGCCCGAGGCGCAGCTCGACCGCTTCATGCTTTGCCATCGCCTGAACTACCCGACCTCCGAGCAGGAGGAGGAAGTGCTGCGCCGCCAGCTCAAGATGGGCCTCAAGCGCACCGAAGGCGGCGCGATGCCGAAGACGGCCTTTGACATGATTTCGCAGGAAGCGGTCTGTCACCTGAGCGAACTCGTCGGCGCGATGGAGTCGGTGCAGAAGGTTCACGTCAGCGATGTGTTCATGAAACACTGCGTCGAGTTCGTGCGGCTGACGCGCGCGCATCCGGCCATTGAACTCGGCTGCTCGCCGCGCGCCGGACTGGCCATCGTGCAAGCCGCGCGCGCCCGCGCCTTTATCCACGACCGCGACTACGTGGTGCCGGAAGATTTGTTCCAGCTCGCCGAAGACGTGGTGCTCCACCGCATCCGCCTGAGCTACGAAGCGCTGGCCGAAGGCAAGAAGCCCGCGGCGGTGCTGGAGGAGATGTTGAAGAAGTTGGGGTGAAGAACCGCGAATGGACACGAATTCAGAACGGAGCGCCGCCGTCCCCGGCGGCTTGGGACGGGTGAAAACATTGACGGCTGAATCAAACCAGAGATGAACGCGAGCAGTAACTTGAGCATCGTAAGCCAGCGAAGACGCTGGCGCTCCGGAGCGCCGCCGTCCCGGCGGCTTTCGGCAAACGAATAGCTTAAAGGCTGAATCAAACCAGTGATGAGCACAGGCAGGAAATCCAACGCGCAAAGCCGGCGGGCCGCCGGCGCTCCTGCCCGTCGTTCCACACCGCCTTACAATCCCGGCCTGCAAAAACTTGTTGAAGGCAAACAGGCATGGACCGTACCGCTGGACGATGACGCCAAGGCCAAGGGCTTTCTCGGCTGGCATCAGCGCGGTTATGTGCCGCACTACGATGCGCCTGGGCTGACGCAAATCGTCACGATTCGACTGGCCGACTCGCTGCCTGCCAGTCGCCGGGGCGAATGGGAGCATTTGTTGAGCATCGAAGACGACCGCCAGCGTCGTCGCCGTTTGGAGGAATATCTGGATCGCGGCCTGGGCGAATGCTGGCTCGGACGGCCCGAAATCGCGACGCTGGCCGAGTCCGCGCTGCGCCACTTTGATGGCGAACGCTACGGCTTGGGCGCATGGGTGGTGATGCCGAATCACCTGCACCTGCTCGTGGATGTCTGGGATGTGCCCCTGTCCAAGTTGATTGCAGGTTGGAAGAGCTTCATCGCGCACGAAGCCAATCAGGTTTTGCATCGAACCGGAGAATTTTGGCAGCGCGAATATCTCGACACGGTAATCCGGGATGAGACGCACCGGCGGACGGCGGTGAAATATATCGAGAACAATCCGGTGAAAGCGGGTTTTGTCCGCGAGGCGAAGGAATGGAATTGGAGCAGCGCGCGCCATCGGGATGATTACGGGAACTTGCCGCCTGTGCCCGCAAAAGGAGCGTCCGCAGAACGGAGCGCCGCCGTCCCGTCGGCTTTGGACGAACGAAAAGTCGAGGGCTGAATCAAACCAGAGATGAACGCGCGCAGTGATTTGAACATCGTAAGCCGGCGAGGACGCCGGCGCTCCGGCGCGGAGACGCAACCCTTTCAGGGTTGGGAAAATCCGGGAACGAACACCCAGGGTAGTCGCTGCGCGCCAACCCTGGGCTGGAGGACGGAACGCCGTTGGCGTTCAACTGGAATGAATCAACAAGAACCATGAAAACAGACAAGGGCCAAACGATTCCGCAGTGTTTCATGTGCCAAACGTCGGTCACAAATCCCAAAGCGATTTTCGAATTGAACGTTTTTGCTGTGGTTGGAAATAAATTTGTTCGATATGGCTATGGGATAGGCGGCACCAGACCGCGTGAAGGAGAGCATTCAATTTTTACGCCGGTCGGCAGGTCTAGCATCGTCGGAGGGTGTTGCAAAACTTGCACGATCAAGTGTCAGGAAGAGTGGTTGGCCAAATGCGGGAAATCAAAGAAGGAGACTGGCAGATTCTTTATTGTGTTTCTCTGTGTAGCCTTGATCGGCGTCGTCTGCTTTCCACTGGTCAGCAGACTTCATTTAGCGAGCGCATGGCACATCTTACCGATTGCCGTTGCCGGCCTTGGCGCATTAGGTGCGCTTGGCGTTTTGATGCAAGCGCACGAGCACCGCGCAAAGGCCAGGAAAGGATTCTCGATCGAGACGTGCTTCACAAACTCAGAATCTTTCAAAAAAGAGGCCACAGCCATAGCAACTTCCATCGATGTTTCGAGAGTGCGATTCAAGTTTGGAAACCCATCAGCTCTCGGCCCCTTGCTCCTAGAAGTGAAACAGATGGAGGCCTTCGCTGCGAAGGAGAATAATCTGTTGTTACTAACCGATGTTGACATTCTTTCCAATCTCACAGCCTGTGATTTCTATGAAGATCGGTATTGGTATCTAACATCTGCCGTGTCAGGGGAATCACTTTTAGGATTCGATACGGAGGGGAATCCCAGCGGCTTCAAGCGGATTTACCCGAACATCCCCCCAAAGATGGTAGAAGTGAAAAACATCCGATTCGCAGCTGATAAAAATGCGAGCGTCGCCTGTTTTTTTGCCGAAATCTCAGGCTTATCAGACGTTGAAGAGCAAGAACTCGAACCAAAGCCTCCAAAAGAATTTGAATGTGTGGGCCAAGGCGTTGTGGTTTGTAGCGAAAAGACAGTTGTCTTAAAATCCCCGGGTAGTTTAGCCCACCTGCGACTTCCGGATATTGTTCGACTCGAACTTTCACTTGCCAAAAAGAGCGGTGGACGGGTGATCGCATCTTTCGTAGGCGGAGTGATTGGCTTCTTTATTGGGTTTTGCGCTGCTATTGTTGCGTTTCTTAATTCGCGACAGGTCATTGCGGCGGAGAAACTTTTGCTGATCACTTTCGTTTTGGGGCCAGGACTCGGTGCAATTACAGCGCAGGCTTTCGTTTCAAAGAAGAAACCTGATTCCGGCTTGCTCGTTCTCGCTTTCATCCTGTCGGACGGCACTCGTCACGCGGTGTGCCTGGAACCTAAAATGGTAACCAAGGCTCGCGACGTTCTAACGTCAGCAGGACTTTCAGTTATCGACGAAACAGCAACGGCAGTTGCTTCAACCAACCTTCCTCGAAGCTGATGTCGGGATCCTTAAACATTTTGGGGCTTTGTTGGCGCTTGGATTTTGATTTTGGGAATTCATGAACCGCACCGCCCATCTCGACCACGACCCGCTCGACGCGCGGCAGTTCGAGCTGGCCGTGCGCCGGCTGGCCAATGCGTTGAGCTACGGGCAGGAAAGCTCGCCGTTCCTCGGCGCGATCGTTTTGGAGGAGCGCCGCCGTCCCGGCGGCTTTGGACGAGCGAATAAATTAACGGCTGAATCAAACCAGAGATGAACGTGAGCAGCAATTCGCGCATCGTAAGCCGGCGAGGACGCCGGCGCTCCGGCACGTTGCATGCGTTCCCCAGTGTGTCGTCCGTTGAAGTTTGGATGTTTCCCTGAATTCCGATCATGAACCGCACCGCCCATCTCGACCACGATCCGCTCGACGCGCGGCAGTTCGAGCTGGCGGTGCGCCGGCTGGCCAACGCGTTGAGCTACGGGCAGGAAAGCTCGCCGTTCCTCGGCGCGGGCATCGAGTATGTGCAGTCGCGCCCCTACCAGTCCGGCGACCCGGTGAAGTTCATCGACTGGCGCGTGACGGCGCGCACGGGAAAATTTCACGTCAAGGAATACGAGGCGCCCAAGCAGATGCCGGTCTATCTGCTCGTGGACACGTCGGCGTCGATGTGCGTCAGCTCGCAGCCGTTGAGCAAATACGCCTGGGCGGTGCAAATCGCCGGCGGCCTCGCGCTGGCGGCGATTGACCACATGAATCCCGTGGGCGTGCTGACCGTGGGCGAGCGCGACCTGCATCACAAGCCGACGCTGGCGCGCAGTTCGGTGATGCAATGGATGCACGCGCTGCGCCGCTATCATTTCGCCGAGGGCACGACGTTGGGCCGGCGCGTGCGCGAATTGGTGCCGCGCGTCGAGCAGCGCTGCCTGTTCGTGGTGCTGAGCGACCTGCACGACCCGGACGCGATTCCCGCCATCAAGCTTATGGCGCAGGATCACGATTGCGTGGTGCTGCATCTCGAAGACCCGGCGGAGCGCGGGCGTCTCGGCGGCGGCATCTACCGCGCGGTCGAAGCGGAGACGGGGCGCGAGTTCGTGGCGCACGGGCGCAGCCGGTGGTTCGATCAGGAAGAGACGCACAAGCTCTCGCGCGCTGGTGTTGATTATCTGCGCCTGCCGACGAATGAACCGATGCTGCCACGCCTGCGGCATCTCTTCAAAAATCGCGGCGGCACGAGGAGGGGGGCGTGAAAAAAAAGCCCCAAGCTCCAAGCTCCAACCTCCAGGGAAGATCCAAGCTTCAAGCACCCAGGGGATGGCGCGTCGCTTGGGCAGGGAGCGCCGAGCATCGCTCGGCTTTGGGCATAGCCACGCACGTTCGTGCCGAGCGATGCTCGGCGCTCCGTTCTTCAGTGTGGTGCCGATTGGATCTTGGAACTTGGTGTTTCTCTGGTGCTTGGAGCTTGGTGCTTGGTGCTTTTCTCCTGTCCGCTTCAGCGATCTGGGCGGCGACCAACCCAACCAACACCGCTTCACGCAACATCGGCATCGAGGGCAAGGTCACCGTGGCCCTGCCCAAGCCGGACTACAAACCGCGTCCGCTCGACGACCGCACGGAATTAATTCTGCGCATCGAGAGCGTGAAGCCGTTGTCCAACGGCCAGCACAACTACGAGTTCTTCTACATGGGCCTCGAACAGGGCGCGTACAAGCTCGCGGACTTTCTCATTCGCCCGGACGGCACGCGGCCTGATGAACTGGGCGATCTGCGCATCCAGGTGCGCGCGATGCTGCCCGAGGATCACGACGGCAAGCTCAACACCTACGTGCCACGACTGTTTCCGTTCGTCGGCGGCTATCGCGCGGCGCTGGTCATCCTCTGCGTGCTCTGGGTGGGCGGCATCGCGGCTTACATTATCCTCACACGGAAAAAGCGCGTGGTGGCCGCGCCGGTGGCGGTGGTGCCCGAGCCATCGTTCGCCGAGCGGCTGCGTCCGCTGGTGGAAGCGGCAGCGGAAGGAAAACTCTCCGTTCAAGACCAGGCCAGCCTGGAGCGGCTGCTCATGGGCTACTGGCGGGAGAAGCTGAACTTCTCCGGTCTAGGCGTGGCCGAGGCGCTGGCGCGGCTCAAAGCCCACGCTGAAGCGGGCGACTTGCTGCGCGCGCTGGAGCGCTGGCTGCACCAGCCGGGCGGAGCGACGAAGGAAGAGGTGGCGGTGCTGTTACAGCCGTATCGGCAGGTGTCGGCGGCGGTCCAAGGAGGGGCAGAGTGAAGATCCAAGATCCAAGATCCAAGATCCAGAGAAGCGCCAAGCTCCAAACACCAACCGACGGCGGGCAGCACCGCGACACGAAAGCACGTTGGATCTTGGTGTTTGGACCTTATCTGGATCTTGGATCTTGGATCTTGGATCTTTTCCCCCGCGCATGAGCTTCCACCATCCAGTCTTCCTCTGGCTGCTCGCCCTGCCCTTCGCCTGGGCTTTCTGGCAGTGGACGCGGCGTGGACATCTGGTGGTCGTGCCATTCGACCACGGGCCGCAACGCGAAGGCCGCCGGCTGCGCGTGCTGGTGAATTGCGCGCAGACGCTGCCCGCGCTGTTGCTCGCCATCGCAGTTCTTATTCTCGCCGGCCCGCGCCGGCCCGCGCCGCCGGAGAACGAGCGCATCCTGAACAACATCATCATCTGCCTCGATGTGTCCGGCTCGATGACGGCGCCCTTCGGCAGCTATCGCGGCCGCGCGGCCAAGACGCGCTTCGACGGTGCCATGGAAGCGGCCAAGGACTTCTGTGAATACCGCAAGGGTGACGCGTTCGGCCTGACCATCTTCGGCTCGGAGTATTTGCACTGGTTCCCGCCGACCAAAGAGTTGTCCGCGATTCGCAATGCGCTGCCGTTCGTACGTCCGCAGAACATGCCGCCGTGGTTTGGCGGCACGCTCATCGCGCGGGCACTGCGTGGTTGCAAGGACCGCCTCGCGCGCACCAAGGAAGGCGACCGTGCCATTATCCTGATCACGGACGGCGGCAGCGCGGACTTCGGGAATGGCGGCGACCGGCAGATCGCGCAGGAACTGGCCGAGCACAAGATCCGCGTCTTCACGATTTTGATCGGCAATGACCTGTTCGGCACGGGCGGTATTTACACCATCGGCGCGCTCACGAGCGGCAAGGTCTTTCAGGCGGGAGACCCCGGCGCTTTGGAAACGATCTTCCGCGAGATCGATCAGATGCAGAAAGCGCAGTTCAAGCAGACCACCTCCGACTGGGTGGATTATTACAGGCCGCTGGCTTGGGCGGGACTGGGCATCGCTGCAATCTGGGGATTGTCGCTGTTGGGACTGAGATACACACCGTGGTGAAAACATGAGCCGGGAAGAAATCATCGCCATCGCCTCGTGGGCCGCTTGCGGCGCCGTAGCGCTGGGAATTTTCGCGGAATGGCTGCACGCGCGGCGCCTTCGCCGGCTGGCGCGGCTGGCCTTCGGTCCGGAACAGGAACCGCGGCTCTGGACGAAGCTCGTGCCGCCGTTGCGCGTACTTGGCCTGGCCGGCGTAGTGTGGGCGCTCGTCGTGTTGATGGGTTTCGAGGGTTCGAGCCGCAGCCGCGAACGCACCGCCAAGGCCACGCGTCATCTCATGGTGATGCTCGATGTCTCACCCAGCATGTTGTTGAAGGACGGCGGCGAGCACGCTTCGCAGACGCGCGCGGCCCGCGCCGCGGAATTGCTCCGCTCCGTGATGGAGCGCGCGCCGAGCGCCGAGGTGAAGATCACGATGGCGTGCTTCTACACGGATTCCATGCTGCTGGTGAAGGAGTGCTCCGACCGCGAGGTGATCTGGAATTTTGCTGACAATTTACCGCTCTACATCGCCTATCGTCCGGGTAAAACTGACATGGTGAAATCCCTGAACACCGCCGGCGAGTTCGTGAAGGACTTCCCGCGCAAGAGCACCACGCTGCTCGTGCTCTCGGACGGCGACACGGTGCCGGACTCAGGACTGAAGCCGATGCCCTCATCGGTCACGGACATCATCTTCGCCGGCGTGGGAGATCCGATGCGCGGGACGTTCATCGACGGCCATCTTTCGCGGCAGGACAACGGATCGCTCTCGCAGCTCGCGCGGCGGTTGGGCGGGAATTACCACAACGGCAACGTGAAACATGTGCCGAGCGAAATGCTGCGCCACCTGCTCGCGCCGGATGAGACGAGCGAGAAATTCAAAGTGAACCTGCGTGTGCTCGCCATCATCATTCTGGGTGCGAGCGCATCGCTGCTGTGCCTGCTGCCGTTGTTGCTGGAATACTTCGGCAGCGCGTGGAAGCCGGTGGTGCGTGCGGTGAAGCAGGAAGAAGAGGTGGCCGCGTGAACTGGCGAAACATCAAATACCAAACTTCAAACATCAAAGAAACAGCAAGCACCGAGCAGCAATCAGCTGGCGGCGGTGGACGTTCGGTTGGTGTTTGGAGTTTGTCCTCGAAAGGAGTTCTCCAATGAAAAAACTGTTCTTGTTCTTCTGGCTCCTGCTGCCGCTGCCCGTGATCGTCTGGCACTACGGGCCGGGGCAAAAATGGTTCGCGCGCGATCAGGCGCACACGCTCATCCAGCGCGCGCAGCAATTTGAGTCAGAACGGAAATGGAGCGAAGCCGAGTCGCTCTATCGCGAGGCCGCCGGCAAGGTGCGCAACGAGGACCCCAAGCTTAAGACCCAGCTCGACATTGCCCTCGTACGGCAGCGTTACCGGCAAGGGGGTGCGGTCGAATCCATCGACATGATCGACAGCGTGATCAGCGACGCGAAATTTCACCAGCAACCGGCGGAGATTCAACGCGAAGCACGCGAACTGGCCGGACGAATCCATTATCACGCCGCCTGGGTCATGCGGCTCGAAGGCGCGCAAAAGGATCTCTGGATGGAAGAGGCGGAGTTGTCGCGGCAGAACTTTCGTTTGCTCTCCGAGGAAACGTTATCCGCCGGCAAGGCCAGCTACTCGCAGCTTCAGCAGACGAACCTGGAAAGCTCGGTGCGGTTGCAACGCATGGGCCTGGTGGATTTGATGGCGAAGCCCCTCCCCGAAGAGGGCCGCACGATGGTGGGCCAGGGCCTGACCGAACAGATGGGGCGCCGCCGCGGGCAGCGCGGCAACCGCCCGGGCATCGGTCCAAACGAAGACGCGCGCGAGCCGGGCAAGGGCGCAGGCACCTCGCGCTTCGAGCCGGGGAAGGGATCGTGAGCACGAGCGTTGAAAGCGCGGGATTCGACGGCCCAGGGGCTTGCCCTGGGCTGACAAATTCCGCCCCGTTGGGGCTGGGATGGATGGCTTAAAAGATTTTTTAGAGAACACATGAACACAAAACTCTTCATCACCGTCGGTGCGGTTTTGCTCTACCTGCCGGTCACGCGCGTTGCGGCCCAGACCACCGCCGCTCCGGCGACGGTGCAGATTGCCGTGCCAGTGACGGCGTTGCGAGCGGTCACGACTGCCGCGCCGATCGCCGCCGCCAAGAAAGCCACGAACTCCTCCGAGGCCATGCCTCCGGAACTGACCAACGCCATCCACGTCATGAGCTTCGATCGCTCCTCAGAGTCGCTCTTCGAGGCGGTGAAGTCGCAGCAATCCGGCGGCAAGCTCTCCGAGTCCGAAAAGTTCCGCCTCGCGCTCCTGCTCGGTGACTGGAAGTCGATCGGCGTGGCCTTGAAGACCCTGCCCGAGGAAGACGCGAACACGGCCTATGCCCGGCTGCTCGAATCGTTGACCACCAACTCTCAGTCGGCCTCGCAATTTTTCCAGCAGCAGGCCGCGCGTTCGGCTTCCTCGATCACATACGACGAGAATGGCAACCCGATGGCGGCAGCCGCGCCCGGGCCGAGCACGCGGCGAGGGCTGTTCCTGAGCGATGACTTTTACGCGGTACTCGATGCGGCTCCGGCCGATCTCACGGCGTCGCACATCCCCAGCGTGACCTCGCTGGTGCGGACGGCGATCGGCAACGGCGGCAAGCAGGATTTCCTGGTGCGCTTACAGAAGGGACTCAAGGGCATCGGCGGCACCAACGCGCCCGGCAAGAAGCTCGCCTCGCAACTGCTCTCCAGCGTCGGCTGGATGAGCGACGCCGGGCCGTATCTGCCGCTCGATCGTTCCGAATGGGACAGCGCGGACACGCTCACGCTCGTTCTGACCATGGAGTTTTTCACCCAGACCGGCGTGGAGAAACGCGACGAACGCCAGCTCAAGAAAGCCGCCGAGATGTGCGCCTTCATGATGCAGACGAGCCGCTTCGGATCGAGCGACCGCGGCGTCTTCAAGCAGGCCACGGATCGCTTCGTGAAGCTGCTGCCCGCGCTGGAGCCGGCGGATGCCGAGCAGCTCATCCGGGAAAATTTCCTGACCCAGACGCCGCTGATGATCGATCTGATCCTCGCGCTCGGCGACGCCGGTCATCAGACGCTGAGGAGCAGCGACCTGCGCGCGCGTGAGCAAAGCCTGGCCACGCAGAACATCTTGATGCGCGTGCTGGAGGGCAAGAAGGCCGCGCTGCCCGAGGCGGTGAACGTGCTGGTGATGAACTGGCTGGGCGAGGCCGAGCAAACCTATCGCTCTGGTGGGCGCAACCAGGAGCAGAACATGATCGACTCGGACTATTACATCTACCGCTCCGTGGCGACCACTGCGCGCCCGAAGACTCTCGCCCCGGACGTGATCCTCTCGCGCGCGCCGTCCGCGACGCTCACCAAACGGTTGAACCAGGGGCTGGCGCAGCGCGTGAACCTGACCACGCTGAAAGTCACGCTGTTGAACCCCACCGAGATGACGCTCGAGACGCTCAAGAGCTATCTCAAGGAACATCCCGGCCAGGAGAAGGAACTCTGCCAGGACTATCTCGCGGCCTGGGTGAAGAAGCGCATGGTGCAGCCGGAAGACCCGAACATCCTGCGCATGAGGCTGCTCGGCTACAACGTGGCCAAGCCGCCGACGAGCGGCATTCCGCTCACCCGCCTGCGCCAGAACCAGAACGTGGCCGAGTTCAAAACGATGCTCGCGGCGTTGCGCGCGATGTCGCCGGAGCCGATCGAGCCGGGCACGGTCATTCAAAGCTTCATGACCATCCACAGCGGCGCGGAGGTTTACCGGCTCGAAGACATCGAGGCCATCTTCGGCCCGCCGGAAAAGATGAGCCGCGCCGAGCTGATGAATCTCGTCACCGGCATGAGGACCAAGCTGCGCGAGCAATGGCGCGACCAGCAGGCCCAGCAGGATGCCGGCTCGAACCGCACCGAGACGGAGACGAAGGATGAAGTTTCACGCGGCTACCGCACCGCGCTCGAACTGGTGAAGCGCGGTCTCAAGCCGGAAGACGCCGAGTGGAAGGAGTTCATCGTGCGCGGCCAGCTTTTCTTCGACGCTTCGGAGTATGAGTTTTCCCGCCAGATCAAGCTGGGCGATTACGTGAACCTGCGCGACGAGGCGTTCGGCAGCTACAAGAAGGCCTCGGAGATTTACGCCGGCAAGGTGCCCGAGATGCCCAAGGGCCAGTGGACGATGGAGCCTTACCAGATGTGGTTCTTCGTCATGCTGGGCGCGAGCGACCTCTCGCAGCTCACCCGAGCGGCGGCGCGATCCGACCCGGGGCTGAAATTGATTGGCGATGCCATGCGCGCCTTGCCCGGCGAAGCGGCTGAAGGTCACCTGACCAAGTTCGGCGAGATGCTCGGCAGCGTGCTCGGCCAGGTGCCGGCGAACATGAAGCAGAAATTCCTCGGCGCCGGCTTGCAGGTGGTCGGCGAGAGTCATCCCAGCGCCAAGGTCGCGAGCGCCGCGCTCGGCAATTACAAGGAGCTGGTCGATGAAGTGCAGTTGCGCCTGGCCGTGGATGGGCCGACGCGCGTCGGCCACACCCAGCCGTTCGGCGCGTTCGTGAGCATCGAGCACACGCGGCAGCTCGCGCGCGAGAGCGGCGGCTTCGGCAAGTATCTCCAGAACCTCCAGTCGCAGCAGCGCAACATCATCTACTACGGCAACGCCGGGCAGAAGGCGATCAACTACCGCGACGAGTTCACCAAGAACATCCACGCCGCGCTGGACGAAACCTTCGAGGTCGCGAGCATCACGTTCCAGGATGCCGGCGTGAAGGAGATCGATCTGCCGCGCGAAGGCTGGCAGGAGACGCCCATGGCCTACCTCGTGTTGCGCGCCAAGGATGCCGCCGTGGATCGTGTGCCGTCCTTCCAGTTGGACATGGATTTCTCGGACACGGCCGGGCAGGTCGTGCTGCCCATCCGCTCGCAGGTGCAGCCCATCGACGCCAAGGACAACGAGCCGGCGTTGCGTCCGTGCGAGGATCTCGCGCTGAACTTGACCATGGACGAGCGCGAGTGGCGCAAGGAAGGCAAGGTCGTGGTGGAGATCACCGCCAAGGGCCGGGGCGTGATTCCCTCCCAGCCGCAGATGTTCGACGTGGCGCGCGAAGGCTTCGACGTGGAGGTCACGGACAACGGCCTGTCGGTCACGCAGTTCATCAGCGACGGGAAAAAGAAAACCGCGCAGGCGGATCGCGGCTGGCAGATCACTTACAAGCGGAAGAAGGATTTGCGCGGCGACGTGACGCTGAAGTTTCCCGCCCTCAAGTCCGGCATCACGACGACCAACGTGGAGTACAAGCATTACCAGGACGCTGATCTCGTGGCGGTGGACGCGAAGCAGGCGCTGGCCGGCGTGACGCTGCGCAGCGGCGGCAGTTCGGCGGCGCGAACCGTGGCCATTACAGTGGGCCTGGCCGTGCTGGCCGTGGGCGCGTTTGTGTTCCTGCGCAAACGTCCGCAGCAAACCAAAGCCATCGGCGGTCTTACCGTGCCGGAACAAATCACGCCCTTCTCCGTGGTCGCGTTCCTGCGCCGCATCCAGCGTGAATACGCCGCCCGGTTGGACGAAGGTTCGCGCGCCGCCCTCGGCACGCAGATTCGGGAGATCGAGTCCGCCTTCTTCAGCGGCGCGACTCCGGCGGGGAATTCTCCGGACCTTGAAGCTGTGGCGCGCAAGTGGATGCAATCGGTGGGGTGAATCCGTCGGCGCGCGGACTTTCCAGTCCGCAGCAACGCGGGGCGACCGGAGACCTCGGCGTGGACGGGCACGGCCTGACTTTTGAGGGTTGCTGCGGGCTGGAAAGCCCGCGCGCCGTTGCATGTTGCGCTCGCATCTCACCCTGGTTTCTCCCACTCTCCCTCCACCATGCGGCTCAAGGATAAATCACTCGTCATCATCGGCGGCACGACCGGGCTGGGACTCTCGGCGGCCCGGGCCTTCGTCGCGGAGGGCGCACGCGTCGTGGTGATTGGGCGAAACCCGGCCACCGTCGAGGCCGCGGGAAAGGAACTCGGATCCCAATCGCTCGCCTTGCAGGGCGACGCCAGCGACCCCCAATGCGCGCCCGTGGCGATTCAGAAGGCGCTGGCCGAGTTCGGCGCTTTTCACGGCCTCTACCATGTCGCCGGTGGCAGCGGGCGAAAGTTCGGCGACGGACCTTTGCACGAAATCTCCGATGAGGGTTGGAGCCACACCCTGAACGAAAACCTCACCTCCCTCTTCAACTCCAACCGCGCGGCGGTGCAGCAATTCCTCAAGCAGGGCACGGGCGGCACGGTTTTGAACATGGGTTCAGTGCTGGGTTTCTCGCCCTCGCCGAAGTTCTTCGCCACCCACGCCTACGCCACGGCCAAGGCCGCCATCATCGGGTTGACCACGGCGGCGGCGGCGCACTACGCCCCGCAGAACATCCGCTTCAATGTCCTCGCCCCGGCCCTTGTGGCCACGCCGATGTCCCAGCTCGCGCAGGGCGACGAGGCCATCATGCAATTCATCCGCGCCAAGCAACCGCTTGACGGCGGGCGCATCGGACAGCCGGAGGACCTCGACTCGGCGGCGGTGTTCTTCATGAGCGATGAATCCAAGTTCGCCACCGGCCAGGTGCTGGCCATCGACGGCGGCTGGTCGGTGAGCGAGGGACATTGACCGGGTCGCGCCGGTGGAACGGCGGAACGACGGAGGAAAGGGAAGGACACGAGGCGGGTTCCGAACGTCGCTTCCGTTTCCGCGTGGATCACCGGCCTCGCCCGGGTAGCGGTACCTCCTGTTTTTCCAATGTTCGTCTCACTTGTCCGAGGGGCGCGGTGGCGGCGGCCTGGGTGCGCAGGGTTGCGAGGAGTTGGAGGAATCGCGCCGGGCTGGCGACTTGCGTGGCACCGACAACCAGCGTGGGGCGGCTACCAGCCCGAAAGAATGGGAGGGTCCTCAAAACATTCCACGCGCGTTGAATCTTCCGTTGTCGTTCCTGTTGCGTCCGGTTGGTAGCCGGACGGGACCGGGCTGGTCGTCCCTGCTATCCGTCCCTCTTTGCGTTCTCGACCGTCAATCCTTCCGCAGTTCCTCGAGCAGCCACGCCCGGGCGTAGGCCCAGGTGCGCTTGGCGGTGCGCTCGGAAAGGCCGAGCATCTGGGCGGCTTCCACATTCGGCAGGCCGGCGAAGAAGCGAAGCTTGATCAAGTCGGCGCTGACCTTGTCGCGGGCGGCGAGTTTGTCGAGCGCCTCGCTGACGGCGAGCACGGTGGCGTCGTCGCTGGTGGCGGCCAGGTCGAGGTCGGTCCAATCGACGCGCAGCAATTCTCCGCCGTGCTTCACCGCCTTCTTGCGCCGGGCGTTGTCCACGAGGATACGGCGCATGGCTTCCGCCGCCGCGCCGAAGAAGTGGGCGCGGTTCTCGAAGCGCGCCTCACCGTGGTCATCCACGAGGCGAAGCCAGGCTTCATGCACAAGCGCGGTGGCTTGCAACGTCTGGCCAGGTTGCTCGTGCGCCATCTTCGCGGCGGCGATACGGCGGAGTTCGTCATAGACCAGCGGCAACAATTCAGCGGCAGCCACGCTGTTTCCCTGGGCAGCGGCGGTGAGGAGAAGGGTAACGTGGGTCATGGGGCGGAAGTGGCGGGACGAAAGAGGCAAAGGGGAGGGCAAAGCGGAGCGCCGAGCCTCGTTCGGCTGGGGCGGAGTTCATCGGGTCTCCGGCCGGGCGATATTCGGCGCTCCAAA
This sequence comes from Pedosphaera sp., assembly GCA_031414955.1. Classification (GTDB taxonomy): domain Bacteria; phylum Verrucomicrobiota; class Verrucomicrobiia; order Limisphaerales; family SIBH01; genus JANNGC01. The sequence goes on from JANOQV010000184.1 coordinate 147,603, forward strand.
CTCTGCTCCCATTCAGCTCCGCTTGCTGGGACGTCAAGGTTTGGGAGTTTCCTTGAACGTGGCGTCATGGGGCTTGGATTTCACCGCTACTGGCTCGCGGGTTTTGGCGAAGGGCACCTTGGTCAACTGGTGCTGCACGGCCAGTTCATCGAGGAAGGCCACGAGGAGTCGTTGCAGGATGCGCTTCTCGCTCTCGAAGTAGAGGCCGAGCAGGGGCAGGGTGAGCAGGAGCATCCAAAGCCACGGCAGCGTCGAGACCATCACGCCGATGAGCAGGAGTTCGAGTCCGCAGGCCGACCAGAAGAGCAGCTTGGCCGGCAAGGACCAGCCCGCGGCCAGCCGGCAGTGAAAGAGCTGGTGTCCTTTTTCGACGGCCTCGGCCACGGTGGCGATTTGCAGCCGGCTCCAGCGCGTGCCCTGGATTTCGACGTCGAATTCGTCCCAGCCCGTGTCGGGTTTGTGCTGCCACTTCTCTTCCTCCAGTTTCGCGATGAGGGCATACACCCAGGTGAGGCGATCCATGCCGGTGTGGCACCAGTACTGGACTTCGTCGAGGGGTTCGCCGCGATCCATCTCGGTGAAAGTGTTGATGCGGCGGAAGGCGTGGCCGGGCGTGGTGTTGATGCGGAGCCGGCCTTCGTAGCGCGCCCAGCCGCGCGCGATGGGCTGGAGAAAGCAGAGCAGGGCCACGAGCGGCCGGGACCAGAGTCGTTGCTGGTTCCGGTCGAGCTGGACCTGGGAAGCGGCGGCGACGCACACACCTGTTGACACGCCGAACATGGTCGCGGCCAGCGGCCACAGGAAGGTGAACGGCACCGAGAGCACCAAGAGCGGAAGCGTGATCAGGACGTGAAATTCCAGGGATGTCGCCAGCATCAGTCCGAAGGCGGGCGGCGGCGAGTAGAGTGTCTGGAAAAGCGCGCCGCCGAATGGCCCGTGGTAAATGACCGAGCGCCGCACCACCACGCCCATGTTGGAGGGGCTGTAGATGCGGCCGCGCCAGATGCTCGCGCCGGAGGAGTTGAAATACTCCGGATGCTTGGTCAGGAGCAGCGCCTCGGCCTCGCCGTAGCCAGCCTGCTGTTTCAAATACGCTTTCACCGTCGAGCGCCGGTAATGCCAGACGAAGCCCGCCGGGCTGAACCCGATGCGATGGCCGCATTGCTGGAGCCGCCAGCACACGTCCACGTCATCGCCGGCCTTGCGGTAGATGGGATCGAAGCCGGCGATTTCGTCCAGAGCCCATTTGTAGAAGGCCATGTTGCAACCAGGGATGTGCTCGGCCTCGCGGTCGTTCAACATCACATGGGCCGGGCCGCCCGGCGAAACCATCACCGCCGCCGCCACGAGCGAATCTTCCGGCGGCAGGAAATTATGGCCGCCGATGCCGGCGAAGTCGCTGCTCAACAAATCGCCGATGAGGTAGTGCAGCCAGTCCTCATCGGCGCGGCAGTCTGAGTCGGTGAAAGCCACCACTTCACCCAGCGCGGCCTTGATGCCGGTGTTGCGCGCGACGGAAAGACCTTTGTTCTCCTGAAAAATGTACCGGACGCGCGGATGATCGGACGCGATGCGGCAGGAGGAATCCGTCGAGCCGTCATCCACGAGGATGACCTCGTAGTCGGGATAATTGAGCCGCTCCAGCGACGCGAGGCAGATCTCCAGCGTGCGCGCGCCATTGTAGCTCGCGACCACGACCGAGACTTTTGGATAGGACGGCAGCGGAAAGTGTGGTGCCCTGCGGAAGGCGTTCTGCACGACGATGAAGGAATCCTTCGGCGACCGGTCACGCGCGGTCAGCCCCATCGTCCAGTCTTCGACCTGCGACCCATTGCGGAACCAGTCGTCGGTGAAGCTGAAGATGATCAGCCCGGCCAGGCCGCGCCGGAATCCCACCTCGATTTGCCAGGCGAGAATCTCGCACTTGTGCGCCTCGCCTTCCCGGCCCGAATCGATGCCGGTCTCGCCGATGATGAGCGGCTTGGTGTCCGCAATCATCTGGAGGCGGGCCAGGTAGTTTTCGTAGGCGCGGCGCTGGTGCAGATAAATGTTGAAGCAGTGGAAATCGACGTTCTGCGGGCGGAGAAATTCCGTGGGCGGAAAGTTGCCGAAGGTGCAGAGGCAGTCCGGATCGATCCCCTTCGCCTCGTGGATCAGCTCTTCGATGAACTCGGCCACGCGCCGGGCCCCGCTCCAGCGCACGATGTCGCTGGCGATTTCATTGACCACGCTGAGGGCGAACACCGCCGGGTGGCGGGCGCAGAGCGCGGCGGCGTGGCGCACGGCGGTTCGGGCCTCCTCCCGCAAATTCTCCGAGTCGAGAAAGCAGCGGTCCTTCCGCCAGGGCACGTCCACCAGCACCTTCAGCCCGTGTTCCTGCGCGAGGTCGAGAAACCAGGCTGGCGGGACGTAGTAAATCCGCACCAGGTTGGCCCCCAACTCGCGGATCTGGGCCAGGTCCAGCTTGGTCTGGTCGTGCGAGGCGAAGTGTTCGCCGGCGGAATTTGGGGCAAACGGGCCATAAGTCACGCCCTTGGGCAGAAACTTATTCTCCCCCAGGCGAAAAAACTTTCCGTCCACGCGGACGCGCGCAGGAGTGGTGCTGGTGGTCATCAACCTAATGGATCGCGAGACGCGAGTCGTTCATCACGCGGCTGATACCAAAGGAGCAAGTAGTTGGCAAGAGAGCCGCAGGTGGCCCGGACAGGCTCACTTGCCCTGGAGTCGTGTGGCCTCGGCGAAAGCCGTCCGGGCCGCGTCGTCCTGGCCGAGTTTGGCCAGGGTGAGCCCGAGGTTGTGGTGGGCGGTGGCGTTGCTGGCGTTCAATTGAATGGCCCCGCGGAAATGTTCCACCGCGCTCTCGAACTGCCCGAGTCCCCCCAACGTCACCGCATAGTTCTCGCGGATCGCGGCCAGCTTGGGATTCAGCCGCAGAGCTTCGCGATAGTGCGGCAGGGACTCAGTCAACATCCGATGCTCCGACAGCACATCGGCCAGGGCAGCATGGGCATCGGCGGAAGCTGGATCGGCTTGCAAGGCGGCGCGGAAGCACTCCGCCGCCCGTTCATCCTGGCCACGCTTGCGGTACTCGAATCCGAGCAGGACATCCTGCGGGGCGCGCAGCGGATGCGCCTTCAGGGTTGTCGTCACATGGGTCAACAAGGTCTGGCGATTTCGCCAATGCGAGGCCTGCTGGAAACTCAGGACGCCACAGATCGCCAGGACCGCGCCGCACAGGGCAAGGCTCGCCCTCCGTTCCCGGCGCGGCCAGATGCGCACCAGCAACGCCGCCACCACCAGCGACCACAGCACACCCGGGATGTAGCTGTAGCGATCGTTGGGATGATGTGGGTGCTGGCTCAAGCCCAGCATGGGCACGAGCAGGATGAGGTAGGCCGCCCAAATGGCGGCGGCTCCGGACCAGTGCTGCCGCCGCACGAACAATGCGGCGCTCAACAAAATGATGGTCAGGGCGCTCAGGAGAAAAGGCCAGCTCCACGGATCAAAGGTCATCAAGTCGGTGTACATCGGGGCGAGATGGAAAGGCCACCAGGTCTTCCACAGATACGCGGCCCACACGAAAAACGCCTGCATGGCCCTGGGAACAAGGCCGAACTCATCCAGCGACACCAGGGGAACAAAGGTTCTGGAGTGTGTTTTTGCCCACATGGTTGCCGCGACGATGAGGAATGCGGAAAGAACGAAGGGCACTTTTTCCCACCAGACCCGCCGCGCGTCCACGCCCCACAAGCCGGCCTTGCTGAACTCCAGTCGCCGCAGCGGATAAAAATCCAACAAGACAAAAACGACGACCAATCCCAGCGCGATGGGATAGGTGAACAGGGAGGCGAGAAAACAGCCGGCCGACAGCCCCAACCAGAGCTTTCGTCCCGGCCCGGCGGCATGACGCAAGTAGCACCAGGCCGCGCTGAAGGCCAGGCACGAGGCGACGCAGTAGATGCGGGCCGAGGCCCACGCGACCGGTTCGGCGCGCAACGGATGGATCGCCCAGAACAGCGTGCCCACGGTCGCCGCGACCAGCCAGGCGCGGGAATCCAGCGGGCGGTGGCGGGCGGTGGCATCCAATTGCAGGAGCCGTTTCAACAAGGCAAAGACCAGCAGGGCATTCAGACAGTGGAGCAACAAGTTCCCGACGTGGTAGGTGGTCGGATTGAATTCCCCGGCCAGGGCATAATCCACGGCCAGCGAAAGCCAGCCCAGCGGCATGTAGCGCGGGATGTAGCTCGTGTCGGTGAACATCCAGCGCAGGGACTCGGCCGTGAGACCGCGGATGTGCGGGTTCTCGTAGATGTTCATGCCATCGTCCCAATGCACGAAGTCCGCCTGGCGCACCGTCGAAAAGACCGTGAGCGTGAGGGTGAGGATCAGGGCAATTAAATATCGATTGAGCCGGCGCACCGCCGCATCCTCCGCCGCGTGCTGGCCCGAGCCATCAAGTTTAGCGCCGTGGGTTTGGGGGTTTGCGCCCTCGATTTCGCGGTCCTCGCGCTCTTGCAGCACGCCGTGCCGCGCCTCGTGGCTGTCTCGCTCGCCTACTTCCTCGCCGTGAGTGCTCATTTCTGTTTGAACAAATGGTGGGTGTTTGCCGCGCAGACAAATGTGCGCGCCACGGAACTGGGCCGGTACGTGCTGGTCGTGATGCTCTGCTGGCTCTGCACCGTGGCGGTGGTCGGGCTGGCGCTGGCGCTCGTGACCGGTTCGGTTTTTGTGGCCAAGCTGCTGGCCATTCCTCCCACGACGATTTTGGGGTTTGTCCTCATGCGACGGTTTGTTTTTCGGTGAGTTTCCCGGCCGGGCGCGCTTTGGGCCTGAGGGTCAGGCCGATGCAGAGGTTCAAGGCGATCGAGCGCAGCCCGAGCGGGAAATGACTGCAATGGGTCACCTCAAAGTGTTCGCCCAGTTCGCGCAGAATCTCGTGCGGCCGGTTGATGTGCTCGCGCTCGATGAACCAGCGATAGGATTGTTGGTAGCGCTTCTCAAAAATCCGTTGTGCGGAAATGCGCCGGGCCAGCCCATAGGCGAAACCGCCTTCGCAGGGAATCACCACCGACAGCACGCCGCGCTCCCGGTCGCACAGCCGGTGCATTTCGCGAATCGACGCCGGGAGATTCGGCAGGTGCTCCAGCACATGCACCGCAATGATGCGGTCGAAGTGGCCGTCCGCGAAATCCAGCCGCGCCTGGCAGTCGCCCACGCAAGCCTGGACCTGGGGAAAACGTGCGCGGATTTTCTCCGCCATGTTCTCGCGCAGTTCCAGCGCGTGGTAGTTCGACTCCTGCTCAGGAGAAAGCTTCTCGTAGGGGATGTGTCCGCCGATACCCGCGCCAATCTCCAGCGTGCGGAGGAAATTCTTCGGGGCGTGCTTCACGACATAGCCGTGATTGAAGTCATCCACGATGCCGTAGCGATTGGGCAGCACCTCGTGCCAGTGGCGCATAAAGTCGTCACTGATCCGCTGCTGCTCGGGCGAGAGCGACGGGATGAGCTTCGGCCAGATCGCGGGGCCAGCGAGCGCGCTCATGCGGCGAAGCGATGGGCGGACAGCGGAGTGACGCGCGAATCGTCGTGCTCGTCGAAGCCCACCGCCTCGTCGAGGATGAACTTGGGCCGGCACTTCACTTCTTCGTAGATGCGCGCGATGTATTCGCCCAGGATGCCCACGCTGATCAACTGCACGCCGCCCATGAGCAGGATCAGGATCACGACGGTCGGATTGCCGATGGGGAACGGGAAGCCAAACACCTTCATGACCGCGTAGATGAGGCCCACCAGAAAACTGCTGCCGGCGAACACGAAGCCCATTTTGGAACTGAGCGTGAGCAGGTAGCTTGAGAAGCACACGATGCCGTTGAAGCCGATGCGGAAGGAACCGAAGAAGCGGTTGTAGTTGCCCGCGCCCGAGTGACGCGGCTGCCGGTCAAACTGGATGAGCGTCTGTTTGAAGCCGACCAGCGCGACCAGTCCGCGCAGGAAGCCGTGACATTCCTTGAGCTTGTTGACCTCGTTGATCACGCGCCGGCTCATGAGCCGGAAGTCCCCGGTGTTCGCGGGAATCTCCGCCTCGGCGATCTTGTTGATGAGTTTGTAGCCAAGATACGCCGTGAGCTTCTTCAGCCAATTTTCGCCGGTGCGGGTGCGGCGCTGGGCCATCACCACGTCGAAACCCTCGCGCCACTTCGCGACCATCTGGAGAATCAGCTCGGGCGGGTCCTGCAAATCCACGTCGATGGCCACCACGGCGTCGCCGCGCGAATACTGGAGTCCGGCCAGCGTGGCCATGGGCTGGCCGATGCGGCGGGAAAACTTGAGCAGCTTGATGCGCGGATCGCGGTCGCGGTGCTCCAGGATGACGCGCTCCGTGGCATCGGGCGACGGGTCCATGGAGAAGATGATTTCAAAGTCCAGACCCGTGCGTTCGAGGATGGGCGTGATGCGCTCGAGAAACAGGGGGATGTTCCCCTCTTCCTTGAAGACCGGCACGACGACCGAGAGTAATTCTGCGCGTTTCATATTGATGTGGGGTTCGTCGGAGCGGGCGGCTGCTACGAACGCACAGAAGGATCATCGGAACCCGGCTCGGGAAACTTGAAGGTGCGCCGGGCCTCCCGGCGGCTGTGCGTGGAACCTGCCCACCTTTCATCTTGCCGCCCGCTCGTGCCACCGCCTACGGTCGCCCCAACCCAGAGCTAAACTCAGTAGTGCCCATGACAACATTGCTGTACCAAAGTGGTTTCGTGACGATGCCGTTACGCTGATTTTCCCCGCGCCTTCCCATGTCGCTGGAATGGTCAGTCGCAGCCTTGCTGCTGGCGGTCGCCTTGTGGCCGCTGGCCCGGAGCACGCGTTCCCTCGGAACGCGGGTCGCCCTGTTGTTGCTGGTTCTGGGCCTGGTGCTGGGCGGCTTCGTCTGGAAATCGCGCGCTCAGGCCCGGCTTAATGCGCGCCAGCAGCTCCGGCAAAAACTTCCGGCGGAGCAACGCCCCGGCGGCTTTGTCCGTTCGGATGCCTGTCGCTCCTGCCACCCGCAGCAATACGAGTCCTGGCATCAGAGCTATCACCGCACCATGACTCAGCGGGCCACGCCGGAATCGGTGCGCGGGCCGTTCACCAACGTCACCCTGACGCTGGCCGGCGAAGTCTTTCACCTCTCACGACGGGGCGACGAATTCTTCGTCGAGATGGTGGACCCGGATTGGACTTATGTGCGTGCGCTCGCACGGCAGGCCTTCCAGCGCGGCACCGGTCCCGAACCGCCGCCCGTCCCGAATCCGCCGCGGGTGGAGAAGCGCCTCACGCTCACCACGGGTTCGCACCACATGCAGGCCTACTGGGTGGCGGGCGAGCATGGCAACCATCAGTTCAGCTTCCCGTTCACTTTCCTCTTCGAGGAGAACCGCTGGGTGCCGCGCAACGACGTCTTCATGCTGCCGCCCGACAAACCCGTGCTCCAGCAGGTCTGGAATCACAACTGCATCGGCTGCCATGCCACGGCTGGACAACCGCAGACCGATCCCCGCGATCACGTTCCGCGCACGCGCGTGGCCGAATACGGCATTGCCTGCGAATCCTGCCACGGTCCCGGTGAGGAACACATCCGCGCCAACAGCGCACCGCTCCGCCGCTACGCCCTGCATCGCGGCACCAACGCCGATCCCACCATCGTCAACCCCGCCCGCGTCTCCTCGAAGAAGTCCGCCGAGATTTGCGGCCAGTGTCACGCGGCGCGCTACAACGTGAACCACGCGGAGTGGATGATGGAGGGCTTCGATTATTGGCACCGCTCGGACCTCACCAACGCGCGCCCCTTGCTGCCGGGCAAGGATTTGCTTCGCCTCACTGACCGGTCGGATCCGGCCGAAGCCGCCGCCCGGCGCTCGCTCAGCGGTTACTTCTGGCCCGACGGAATGATCCGCGTCTCGGGCCGCGAATACAACGGCCTGGCCGACACTCCGTGCTTTCAACGCGGCAACATGTCCTGCCTCTCCTGCCACTCGATGCACCAGATGGCCTCCCCCGACGATCAGCTGGCCCGCGGCATGGAAGGCAACCGCGCCTGCTACCAGTGCCACGGCGACTTCGAGCGGAAGCTCACCCAGCACACCCGGCACGCCGCGAATTCTTCGGGCAGCCTTTGCTACAACTGCCACATGCCGCACACTACCTACGGCTTGTTGAAAGGCATCCGCTCGCACCAGATCACTTCGCCCAGCGTGCAAAGCTCCCTCGACACGGGCCGGCCCAACGCCTGCAACCTTTGCCATCTTGACCGCTCGCTCCCTTGGACCGCGAAGAGCCTGAACCAATGGTATCAACAACCCACCCCAACCATGGAGGCCGACTTCGCCGCCGGTCCCGCCTCGGCGGTGTGGCTCCTGCGAGGCGATGCCGGCCAGCGCGCGATCATCGCCTGGCACATGGGCTGGGAGCCGGCCCGCCAGGCCTCCGGCACGAACTGGCTCGTGCCCTACCTCGCCGAGACACTCGACGATCCCTACAGCGTGGTGCGCTACATCGGGCACCGTTCGCTCCAGACCATTCCGGGCCGGAAGAAAATTCCCTACGACTACATCGCTCCGGCCGACCAGCGTGTCTGGATCAAGAGTGAATTGCTCCAGGACTGGGACGCGGCCAGGCTCCCGGCCGAGGAACGGGCCAAAGTGCTTTCACCCCAACAAATCTCACGACTGCTGCAACGCCGCGATCATCGCCCCATGGAATTGCTTGAATGAATCCCACTCCCGAAAAAGCCGCCCGCCCCGACTCCACCGCCCTCGTGGTGCGCCGCCATTTGCGCTGGGGCTGGTTCACGCTGCTGGTGTTTCTCACCCTGGGCCTCGGGCTGGAGACGTTGCACGGCTTCAAGGTCCAGGCCTACCTCAACGTGGGGAACGAAACGCGCCGCCTGATGTGGACCCTGGCCCACGCGCACGGAGCTTTGCTCGGGCTTATGCACCTTGGCTTCGCCTTTAGTGTCCAATGCACTCCGGCCTGGACCTCGCGTTCCCGCACGGTGGCCTCGTGCTCGCTCGCGGGCGCGAGCCTGCTCCTGCCGGGCGGTTTTTTCCTCGGCGGAATCTGGGTTTACGCGGGCGATCCGGGGCTGGGCATCCTGCTCGTGCCGGTCGGCGGCATCCTGCTCTTCGCCGCCGTGCTCTGCACCGCCCTGAGCTTGAAACATTTTCAACCGGCGTCTCGCCCGGAGCGTAATCCCCAGCCGCCAGGGCCAAGGTCGAAATAGGTCTGCTCAGGCCTGAGAGCCGGTCTGAAAAGTCGCCTGGAGGCAAAGGTCGCCGGTCCCGGAGTGCGCCCGTCCTCGGGCGCAGCAACGTGCGAAAGTCTGGGGAGGTGGGGTTTTCCAACGCGCCCGGCGTCAGCGCACTGCTGCGGCCGAGGACGGGCGCACTCCGCCAGCGAGTTTTCAGACCGGCTCTGAGCCTGTCGGCCGAGACTTGGCGCGCGGGCCGGAGGCTGCTATTCCTCCGCCGATGCGATTGCCAACGTCCTCGTGGCTCCGCCGGGCCGCCGCGCTTTTCTTCGGCAGCCTGGTGCTGGTCGCGCACGCCCACCAACCGGGGTTGAGCACCGTGCGCATCGATCTCTCATCCAACCAGCTCACCGCCCAGTTGATCCTGGCCTGGCTGGAGCTGGACGCACTGTCCCCGCTGGATACCAACCAGGATCGAGCCTTGAGCCTGGCGGAGTTCCAGGCGGCCCAGCCCAGGCTCGCGCGGATCGCCGAGTCCGCCCTGGAGTTGCTCGCGGACGGACGGATGCTCGCCTTGCGCAAACCGCCCGAGGCCCGACTCGACGACGTCACCGGCATCCGGCTGGATTTGGTGTATGAATTCCCCGCCACGCGCGTGCTCACGATCACCTCCGAGCTGGTCGCGGAATTACCGCCAGGGCACCGGCAGATCCTGACCGTCCGCGACGCCGGCCCGCGCGAACTGCACACCACCGTGCTCGAGCGCGCGCAGCCGACGGTGGACCTGCCGCTCTTCGCCCTCCAGGCTGGTCCGCCAGATCGGTGGGCCGCCGTCCGGCAATTCCTCTGGTTGGGGGTGGAGCACATCGTCACGGGCTGGGATCATCTGGCCTTTCTGTTCGGACTGCTGCTGGTGGGGGGCAAGCTGCGGGACGCGGTGAAGATCATCACTTCGTTCACGCTCGCACATTCACTGACGCTGGTGATGGCCACCTTGAACGTCATCAACATTCCTTCGCGCGTCGTCGAACCGATCATCGCGGCCTCGATCATTTACGTCGGCTTCGAGAACATGCTTCGCGACAACTTCAGCAAACGCTGGATGCTGACCTTCGCCTTCGGATTGATTCACGGCTGCGGCTTCGCCTCGATCCTGCGGGAGATGGGGATAGGCGCGGAGGGCACGAGCGTGGTGACGCCGCTGATCTGTTTCAACCTCGGGGTGGAACTGGGGCAACTTGCCTTCGCAGCCATCATGCTGCCGCTGATTTGGAAATTGAAACCCGCCTTTCCGAAGCGCTGGATTCCGGTGGCCTCGGTCGGGATCATCATGGTCGGAAGTTACTTCCTGGTGCAGCACGTCTGGATTTGAGGCTCACCCGGCGGCGTCCTGGCTGAACTCCGCCCATCAAAGCCGCTTCTCGTCCGCGTCGATAAAATCGACGAAGTTTTTCAAATCATCGCGGTGGCCCAGGCCGGCCGCTTCCTTGCGTTGCTGCAAACGGTCGAGCGCGGGCTGATCGTCAGACTTGGGATAGTTGAGCATGCCCTCGGCATGGGCGCGCTTCTCGGCCTCGCTCCTCTTCACGTTCGCCCGCACCCAGTCGCATACTTCGCCGTCGGTAACGGAGTTTTTCACCACTTCCACCATCTGCTCGTGCGTGATTCCAGCCGTCTGGCACCAGCGTCCGTCGAAGCCTTGGCCGAGATTCGGTTGATAATCAGGGTGCAGCTTGCCGGCGAGGTGAAGTCGGATTTTGTCGAGGTAACGGGGCAGGTGCATCCAGCCGCACATGTTTTCGCGCGGGCTGCGGGGATAGATCAGAGTGCTCACGGGGCGAAGTGTTTAGGGCGGAGTCGGGGGTGTCAACCTCGTGGCCAGACGGCCGATGCCCGGTCCTACTGCTGTCGATGTTTGCGCACTCCGACCAGAATAGAACGTCGGCCGGTTCCGGAAACCCAGCCTTTCGAGGGCCGCAGTTTCCATTTCCAGCCCGCATTTTTCACATCCGCAGGCCGTGTTTGAAGCCCTCCCCTCCAGCCATGAATGGAATTGATGGGTCGCCAACAAATGACTCAAACCCGCCCAGCGGACGCTGGCACCGGCACTGCTAAGGCGTGGCGACGAACATGAGTTTAGGAACTGCCATTCCGTTTGTGCCGCCCTCGGCGCCGTTCAGCGCGCCCCAGCGCGCGTGGCTCAACGGCTACCTCGCCGGCCGCTGGTCGTTTGCTGAGACGCACGGCGAGACCACGGAAGCGGCCGCGCCCGTCCTGGCGATGAAGTCGTTGCTGATTCTTTTTGGCAGCCAGACGGGCACGGCGGAAGGACTGGCGAAGCAGCTTGCCAAAAATTCCTTCCAACACGGTTTCTCGCCGCGCACGGCCGAGGCGAATTCATGCACCATCGCCGAACTCGCCGCCGCCGAGCGGCTGCTCCTCATCACCAGCACCTGGGGGGAAGGCGATCCGCCGGACAATGCCACGCAGTTGTGGGCGACTTTGAACGCGCCGGATGCGCCCAAGCTGACCGGCCTGTCCTTCTCGGTGTTGGCGCTGGGCGATAAGAACTACTCCGAATTCTGCGGTGCGGGCAAAAAGTTTGACGCGCGTCTGGAGCAACTCGGCGCCAGGCGGATTCATCCACGCGTCGATTGCGATCTGGATTACGAGGCGGCGGCAAAGGATTGGAGCGCAGCCGCGCTGGCGAAGTTTGAGGAAGTAAACAGTGAGACAGTCATCAGTAATCCGTCACGCCCCGCCCTCCCGACTGGAGCATCGGCCACGGACTCACTGATTACTGATTCACTGATCACACTTCCCTTCTCCCGAACGAACCCCTTCCCCGCCCGGCTGCTGACCAATCGCGTCCTCACGGGCGAAGGGTCGTCCAAGGAGACGCGCCACTTTGAGATTTCGCTCGAAGGTGCCGATTTGAACTACGAAGCCGGCGATGCCCTGGGCGTGTTCCCCACGAACTGCCCGGCCTTGGTCAGTGACTTGGTGGCGGCGCTGGGTTGCGATGGCGAGGAAGCGGTCAAGGCGCCGGATGGCCGCGAGACTTCGCTGCGCCACGCGCTGCTGCGGCATTACCAGGTCACGCAGCCGCCGACATCGCTGCTGGCCGCGGTTGGCGAACGCGCCCAGAGCGCCGACCTGAAACATTTGCTCGCGCCCGAGAATAAGGCTGCTCTTGAGAAGCACCTTCACGGGCGCGAGATCATCGACTTCCTCCTGGCCCATCCGACGGCGCGATTCACGCCGGAGGAATTCATAGCCTTGCTCCGCAAACTCAATCCGCGCCTCTACTCCATCGCCTCCAGCCCGAAGGCGCATCTGGGCGAGGTCCATCTCTGCGTGGGCATCGTGCGCTACGAGGCGCAGGGCCGAGCGCGCCAGGGTGTCTGCTCCAGCTTTCTGGCCGACCGCGTGGAACGGGAAACCCCGCTGCCGGTCTTCGTGCAGGCTTCGCACGGGTTCAAGTTGCCGACGGGTGCGGACACACCCATCATCATGGTCGGGCCTGGCACGGGTATCGCGCCGTTCCGCGCCTTTCTGGAGGAGCGGCAGGCCGTCGCCGCGCGCGGGCGCAACTGGCTTTTCTTCGGCGACCAGAAGCGGGCCACGGATTTTCTCTATCGCGGCCAGTTGGAAGCCATGTTCAAGGACGGCCTGCTGACCCGGCTGGACCTGGCCTTCTCGCGCGATCAGGCGGAGAAGATTTATGTGCAGCACCGCATGGCCGAACACGCCCAGGAGTTGTGGAAGTGGCTGGAGGAAGGCGCGCACTTCTACGTCTGCGGTGATGCCAAGCGCATGGCCAAGGACGTCGAGGCCGCGCTGTATGAAGTGATTCAATTGGGCGGTGGAAGAACCCCGGAGCAGGCCCAGGAGTACGTGCAGCAGCTCAAATCTGCGAAGCGCTATCAACGTGATGTCTATTGAAGCTGCCGTCCCAGCCATGCCGGCTATTCCGCCCATTCCGACCATGAGCAACACCCCTGCGCCTTTCGACAGCATCCAGGGCGAGAAGCTCACGCCTGAGCAGAGCGCGTATTTGGATGGGTTCTTCTCCGGGCTGCGCGAGCGCGGGCTGACCTTTGCCCATGTCGCGCCCAACCCGGTCGCGCAGGCGGTCGCCGACACGGCCGATCTGATCTTCGAGGAGCGCGTGAAGCGCGAGTTGCATCCGCTCGATTCCTATCCGCTCCTGCTCGAGGACGCGGCCACGAACAAGGCACCGGACAAGGAGAACATCTTTCGCTTCAAGTGGCATGGGATGTTTTATCTCACGCCGCACCAGGAAGCGTTCATGTGCCGGCTCAAGATTCCGGGCGGCGTGCTCAAGACGTTTCAATTGCGCGAGGTGGCGCGCGTAGCGCAGGAACTGACCAGCGGCTATGTGCAGATCACCACGCGGGCCAATTTGCAGTTGCGCCTCATCGAGCCAAAGAACGCGCCGGAATTTTTGCGCCGCATCCAGTCCGTGGGCCTGAGCAGCAAGGGCGCGGGGGCGGACAACATCCGCAACCTCACGGTCAACCCGACGGCGGGAATCGATCCGCACGAGCTGATCGACACCCTGCCGATCTGCCAGGAGCTGGCGCAGATTATCATCAACGACCGCGCGCTCCACGATCTGCCGCGCAAGTTTAACATCGCCCTCGATGGTGGCGGGCTTATCGGCACGGTCGAGGACACGAATGACATCGGGCTGAAGGCGGTGAAGATCGACGCGGCCTGCCAGAGCGGCGAGGTGGAGATTCCGGCCGGAGTCTATTTTCGGGTGAAGCTCGGCGGGGCCACGGGCCATCAGGCTTTCGCGCGCGACCTCGGTGTGCTGGTCAAACCGGCCGAAGCGGTGAAGGTCATTCTCGCCGCCACGCGTGTTTACGTGGCCCACGGCCATCGCGGCGACCGAAAAAAGGCGCGGCTCAAGCACCTGCTCGAGAAGTGGACGCTGGAACAGTATCTGACGGCGATGGAAAAAGTGCTCAGCTACGCGCTGTTGCGCGCGCCCGCTCCATCCGAAACTCCAACGTCGAAACTCGAAGCTCCGCCTCACTCGCACGTCGGCGTGTTCGTCCAAAAGCAGCCTGGATTAAATTACATGGGGGTCTCGGTGCCGGTCGGCAATATTACTCCCAAGCAGTTGCTGCGCGTCGCGGAGATTGCCGACCTCTACGGATCCGGCGAGGTGCGGCTCACGGTCTGGCAGAGTTTGGTCATTCCGAACATTCCCGACGCCTACGTCGAGACGGTGAAGAAGGCCGTGGTCAAGGCGGGCTTCGACTGGCGGCAGTCTCACCTGCGCAGCGGGCTGATTGCCTGCACCGGAAATTCCTACTGCAAGTTCGCCGCCTCGAACACCAAGGCGCACGCGCTCGACCTGGCGAATTACCTGGAGAAGAAGATCGAGCTCGACCAGCCGATCAACATTCACCTCACCGGCTGCCCGAATTCATGCGCCCAGCACTACATGGGCGACATCGGGTTGCTCGGCACCAAGGTGAAAGTCTCGGGTGAGACGCTCGAAGGTTATCACGTTTTCGTCGGCGGCGGCTTCGGCGACCATCAGGCCGCAGGCCGACAGGTCTTTAGCGGCGTCTCGTTTGAGCAGTTGAAACCGACTCTGGAGAAAATGCTACTCCAGTACCTCAAGCACCGGACGGCCGGCGAAACATTTCAGAACTTCACGCGGCGACACGATCTGAACGCGCTGCAAACTCTCTTCAGCCTATGACGAACACCTTAACCGCAGAGAACACGGCTCGAAACACACCTTCATGAAATGGTCTCAACTCAAACGCGAAGGTCACTGGCCGACGCTGGTCTCGGCTTTTCTGTATTTCGATTTCAGTTTCATGGTCTGGACGTTGCTCGGAGTGCTCGGCGCGCAAATCGCCGCCCCCGAATCGCTGAACCTCACCGCGCAGCAAAAATACTTCATGGTCTCCGTTCCAATCCTGGCGGGCGGCCTGTTCCGGCTCGCGCTCGGTCTGCTTGTGGATCGCATCGGCGCGAAGCACACCGGCATCATCGCGCAATCCATCGTCATCATCGGGTTGGCGTGCGCGTGGTATTTCGGGCTGAAGAATTATCACGCCGTGCTGCTCATGGGCGTGGTGCTCGGCGTGGCGGGCGCGAGTTTCGCCGTGGCGCTGCCGCAGGCGGGCCGCTGGTACCCGCCGCAGATGCAAGGTCTCGTGCTCGGCCTCGCGGGCGCGGGCAACATCGGCGTGGTCATTGATGCGCTGCTCGCGCCGCGTCTCGCCGCGATCTACGGATGGAACGCCGTCTTCGGTCTCGCGGTGATTCCCGCCGTGCTCGTGCTGGCCATCTACATCATCGTGTCGAAGGAAGCGCCGGTGAAAGTGGCGCCCAAGCGCATCGGTGATTACTTCCGGCTCTTTCGCGACAAGGACGTTCACTGGTTCTGTTTTTTCTACACGGTCACGTTCGGCGGGTTCGTGGGGCTGGCGTATTCGCTCGGCATGTATTTTAAGGATCGGTTCGGGCTGACGGCGACGCAGTCCGGCGATCTCGTCGCGCTCTGCACGGCGATTGGCGCGCTGGGCCGGCCGATTGGCGGCGGTATTTCGGATCGCATCGGCGGCATTCGTTCGCTCTATGTTTATTACACCGTGGCGTGCGTGGCGCTGGTGCTGGGCGGATTAATCAACAGTCTGGCGCTGAACGTCGCGTCGTTCTTCGTGGCCTGCGCGGCGTTCGGCATGGGCAATGGCTCGGTGTTTCAACTTCTGCCGCAGCGCTTCGGCCGCGAGATTGGCTTGATGACCGGACTCGTGGGCTGCGGCGGCGGGTTGGGCGGATTCTTGCTGGCGAACATGATGGGCCAGTCGCGCCAGCACACCGGCTCATACCTCGCGGGCCTGCTGATCTTCGCCAGCCTGTGCCTGCTGGCGCTGGTGGGATTGAGTTTGGTGAAACGCCGCTGGCGCACCACCTGGGGCGCGCTGGCTCAGGCGAGAATTTGATTCTCCCGATGCGGTTCTGTCCGTGATTACATCGCGCTGTTGAAAGCTGTTCTCACCAGTCACGGCGTGCCGGGAAAGCCCGGCGCCGCCAGCCAGGACGCCGCCGGCGCGGAAATTTGGAATGACGCGATCATCGCCGTGGTCGCCGACGGCGTGGGCCGCGCGGAACTGGCGGACGAGGCGGCGCGTCGAGTCGTGGCCGGCACCTTGCAGAATTTCAAGGCCCGTCCGCGCACCTGGAGCCTGCAGAAGGCGCTGGAGGAATTCACCCGCCTGGCCAACCGCACGCTCTATCAGGAATCCATGGCCCGGCTCGAACGTCCTGAACTCGTCTCGACTGCCGCCATCGTCGCCATCGAAGGCACGCGACTCGCCGGGCTGAACGCCGGCGATTCGCGCGTCTATCGCCTTCGCGCCGGCGCGCTCACGCAGCTTTCCCGCGACCAGACGGAGCAGAGCCCCGGACTCAGCCATGTGCTCACACAGGCCGTCGGGTTGCAGCCGGATCTGGCTCCGCATTTCTTCCAGAGCGACGTGGAGAACGGCGACGTGATTCTGCTCTGCACCGACGGCGTGACGAACAACCTCCCCGACGACGCGCTCGCGGCCGCGCTCCAAGGCGGTGCGTCCGCGCGCAACATCGTGCAGGCCGCGCTCGAACGCACCACGCCCGAAACGGCGGACGACACCACGGCCGTCGTCATCCAGGTGGAGGACACGAGCCATCCCGGCCATGTGCAACTGGCCATCCCCGACACGCTGCGCGCGGGCGAGGTCATCGATGGCTGTGAACTGCTCCGTCCCTTCGGTGCGAACGAGCGCACCTGGATTGCGCGGCACGCCGGGGGCAAGGTCGTGATCAAATTCCCGCCCCGCGAAGCGCGCGACAGCGAGGCCGTCCACAACCAGTTCGTGAAGGAGATCTGGAGCGTCACGCGATTGCAGGCCGAGTATTTCATCCGCGCGTTCACTCCGCCGGAGAACCAGACGCTCTGCTACTGCATGGAGTACATCGAGGCTCCGAACCTGCGGGAATTTCTGCGGGGCGGCACGCTGCCGGCGGACCAGGCGATGGCGTTGTTGCGCTTTCTGCTCGAAGCCGCGCAGTTCCTGGTTCGTTTCGATCTCGTCCACGGCGACCTCAAGCCGGAGAACATCCTAGTGCTCGGGGAGGGCGGCGCGCTGCGCTTCAAGCTGATCGATTTCGGCAGCATCAATGAAATTTTCTCCGTCGCCTCGCGCGCGGGCACGCCGAGCTATCTCGCGCCGGAGCGCTTTCATGGCGCGGCCTGCACCGAACGGACCGAGGTCTTCGCGCTGGGCGTGATCCTCTACGAGACGCTGACGGGCGCGTATCCGTACGGCGAGGTGGAGCCGTTCCAGACGCCGGTGTTCCGCGCGGCCCGGCGGCCCGGCGCGCTGAACGCGAACCTCCCGCCGTGGCTGGAGTCCGTGGCCTTGCGCGCCATCGTGGCCAAGCCGGAGGATCGCTATCAAAATTTTTCCGAGATGAAGTTCGATCTCGAACACCCAGCCAAGGTGCGGCCTTTCTTTAACAAGGGCGCTCCGCTGCTGGAACGCAATCCGGTGCTCTACTATCGAATCGCCTTCGCGCTTTCAGCGGCGTTGAACTTGTATCTCCTCCTGCGTCTGCTAGGCGGGCGCTGAGCCACCCCCGGTGCCAGTCCTGTCCCGCGATAATATTCAGGTTGGCAAAAACCCCACACCACGCGCGTGCGATTTGCGACAGTTGGTGTGCCCGGGAAAATCATTTTCGGCCCGCCAGCATTGATCATTGCCAACATGAGTGCGGATTGGTGCCACGTTTCTCAAGGCTGTGGAGCCTCTGATGAAACGGATTCATCCAAACCCGCCGTGGCAAGCGGAGGCCTCCTCGACCTTGATCGAATGAGTGGCACATCAACCGCTAAGGGTTTGATGAACGCAGTCAATGGTGAGCATACGAATGAAACGAAACGATTCAGCCAGAAACTCCACACTCACACGGCGCGGTTTTCTCCGCGCCACCTCCAAGTTTGCCGGCGCGACGGCGCTTTTTAGCGGCTTGCCGCCGGGCTGGATGGGCCGCGTGTATGCGAACGATGCGCCGGAGCGGGCGGACTTGAAGTTCGGCATCATCGCGCTCACGGACTGTTCGTCCATCATCCTGGCGCATGAGAAGGGGCTGTTCAAAAAATACGGCATCAACTCCACCGTGGCGAAGGGCGCGAGCTGGGCGGCGATTCGCGACTCGCTCTCCAACGACGATCTGCAAGCCACGCACATGCTGCTCGGGATGCCCATCGCGAGCACGATGGGTCTCGGCGGTGCGCCGAAGAAGCCGATGGTCGTGCCGTGGATTCTCAACCGCAACGGCCAGGCCATCACGTTGAAGAAGGAACTCGCGGGCAAAGTCGGCGAAGACCCGAAGGCGTTGAAACCCTTGGTGGACGCGGCGAAAGCGAGCGGCACGCCGATGACTTTTGCGATGACTTTTCCGCCGGGCACGCACGCGATGTGGATTCGTTACTGGCTGGCGGCCGGCGGCATTCATCCCGGCAGCGCGAGCGGCGCGGGCGCGGATATTTCACTCATCACCATTCCGCCGCCGCAGATGGTGGCGAACATGAAGGTCGGCAAGATGCACGGCTTCTGCGTGGGCGAACCTTGGAACGCGCGCGCCATCAATGAGGAGATTGGTTTCACCGCCATCGCCACGCAGGGCATCTGGAAGGATCACCCGGAGAAAGTGTGCGCCTTCACCGCCGAGTTCGCGGTGAAGAATCCGAAGACCGTGAAGGCTGTGCTCAAGGCTTTGCACGAAGCCAGCGTATGGCTCGACAAGATGGAGAACCGCGAGGAGCAGTCGAAGATTGTCAGCGCCGCGACCTACATCAACTGCCCGCCGGAGACGATCCTCGGACGGTTGCAGGGCAAGTACGTGATGGGCGACGGGCGCAAATTCAAAGACCCGAACTACATGACCTTCAGCGATCGCAACTGCAATTACCCGCAGGCGAAGTTCGCCAAGTGGTGGCTCACGCAACTGCGCCGCTGGGGTTTCACCGAGGGCGCTCCCGACTATGCGGGCGTGGCCAAACAGGTGATGCGCACGGACATCTACGAAGAAGCGATGAAGGAAATCGGTTACGCCCACGGCGGTGCGGACGAGAAGCCCGAGATGTTCTTCGATGGCGGAAAATTTGACCCGAAGGCTGATTTGGAAGCCTACGCCGCCAGCTTTGCGGTCAAGAGTCTCAAAGGTTGAACATGGAATTCATCAAACGATTCAAACTCGACAGCTTCCTGCTCCCGCTCGTCGGCCTCGTCGCGTTCCTCGTCATCTGGCAGATCGCCGCCGGGCATACCGAGACGAAGAAGAGCAAGGACGACTTCGGTGATGTCGTGACGAAGACCGTGAAGACCGGTATTTCGCCCGACCTCCCGACGCCGACTGAGACATGGAAGGCGAGCAAGCCTTACATCACGCAGCCGTTTGCCAAACGCGGCGAACTGGATCAGGGCATCCTCTCTTTCACCTCGCTCTCGCTGTGGCTGGTGGCGCAGGGCTACTTCATCGCGCTGCTGCTCGGCACGCCGCTGGGATTTTTCCTTGGGTTGTCGAAGACGTTCACGAAGGCGGTGGACCCGATCATCCAGGTGTTGCGGCCCGTGTCACCGCTCGCGTGGTTTCCGCTCGGACTGGTGCTGTTTAGTTCCGTGAAGCTGATGGATGGCTCGGGCAAGACCGCGTTTGGCGCGTCTGATGCCGCCGCGCTCTTCACCATCGCGGTGTGCGCGATGTGGCCGACGGTGATGAACACGGCGGTCGGCGTGCGCGCCATTCCGCAGGACTATTTGAACGTGGCGAAGGTGCTGAAACTCTCGCGCACGAAGACGCTGTTCAAGGTGATGCTGCCGGCGACAATGCCCTACATGTTCACCGGCTTCCGTTTGTCGCTCGGCATTGCGTGGCTGGTGATTGTGGCCGTGGAAATGTTGACCGGACGCCCCGGCGTCGGCGGCTTTCTCTGGCAGGAATACAACGCGGGCAGCTACTCGCGCATCATCCTCTGCATTCTCACCATCGGCGTCGTGGGCCTCGTGCTCGACCGTTTGATGAGCGTGGTGGAGAGGCGATTCAAGACCGCCTGAGTTATGGCATTTCTTGAATTAAAAAACGTCTCCAAGAGCTTCGGCGGTGCGACCGTGCTGCGGGACATCAACCTCTCCATCGAGAAGGGCGAGTTCGTGGCCATCGTCGGCTACTCGGGCGCGGGCAAGACCACGCTGATGTCGCTGCTCGCCGGCCTGCTCAAGTCGGACACCGGCACGGTGCTGCTCGAAGGAAAAGAAATGGCCGGGCCGGGACCGGATCGCGGCATCGTGTTTCAGAATTATTCCCTGCTGCCGTGGCTGACGGTGTTCGAGAACATCAAGCTCGCGGTGGACCAGGTGTTCGCGGAGAAGTCCGAAGCGGAGCGCGTGACGCACACGGAGAAATTCATCGAGATGGTCAACCTCACGCCCGCGCGGGAGAAACGTCCGAGCGAACTTTCCGGCGGAATGCGCCAGCGCGTGAGCGTGGCCCGTGCGCTCGCCATGTTGCCAAAGGTGCTGCTCTGCGACGAACCACTCAGCGCGCTCGACGCTCTGACGCGCGCCAATTTGCAGGACGAGATCGCGCGCATCCGCTCGCTGCACGACCAGACCATTGTACTGATCACCAACGACCCGGACGAGGCCATCCTGCTCGCCGACCGCGTGATTCCGCTCGCGGCGGGACCGAACGCAACGCTCGGGCCGTCATTCCATGTGGACATTCCGCGCCCGCGCGACCGCAAGGGTCTGAACCACGATGACCATTTCAAAACGCTCCGCCGCGACATCATTGACTGGCTGCTGGCCTCGAAAGGCGAACGCAAGGTAGCCGTGACGAAGAAACTGATCCTGCCCGACATCGAGCCGGAAGATTTGTCCATCCCGCGCGGCGCCTTCAACCGCCGCAAGACGGCGCTGCGCCGCAGTGAGGTAAAAAGCGAAACGGTGGAGGTCGAATGAGCGCGTACGTCGAACTTTCCAACATCTCAAAGATTTACCCGACGCCGAAAGGCTCGGCGATCATCGTCAAAAATTTCAACCTCTCGATCAAAAAAGGCGAGTTCATCACGCTCATCGGGCACTCGGGCTGCGGCAAGTCCACGGTGCTCTCGATGCTTGCGGGTCTGAACGACATCACGGGCGGCGGCATCATTCTCGCCGGCAAGGAACTCGTGGGTGCGGGGCCGGATCGCGGCGTGGTTTTTCAGTCGCCGTGTTTGCTGCCGTGGTACACGGCGTTTGAAAACGTGATGCTCGGCGTGGACCAAGTCTTCTTCACGGCGACAAAACAGGAGCGCAAACAGATCGTGGAATACTATCTCACGGTCGTGGGCCTGGCCGACGCGATGCACAAGAAGCCGGGCGAACTTTCGCAGGGGATGCGCCAGCGCGTCGGCATTGCGCGCGCCTTCGCGCTCTCGCCGAAGATGCTGCTGCTCGACGAGCCGTTCGGGATGCTGGATTCGCTCACGCGCTTCGAACTGCAACAGGTGCTCATCGAACTCTGGCGCAAGGACAAGAAGACTGCGCTCATGGTCACGCACGATGTGGACGAGGCGCTGTTCCTCTCGGATCGAATCGTGATGATGACTAACGGTCCCGAGGCCGAAGTAGGCGACGTGCTGGAAGTGAATTTTCCGCGCCCGCGTGAGCGCAAGGCGGTGATGGAGCATCCCGATTATTACAAACTGCGCGAGCACCTGATCGAGTTTCTCGAAGTTCATGCTTATCGCGGCAAGAAGCACCAGGACCTCGCACCCGCTGCTCCAGTGCCACCGATGGCACCGGGACCGCAGAACAACGTGCCGCGTTTGGAGCACGCTTCCGCCGGGCCATCAATCGTGAGCAAGCCGAGGATGACAGAACCGTTTCCGTACCAAACCAAAACACGGCTAGACTTGGACAAATCTGGATTCACCCTGCTTTCTTCCATTGGCAAAGATTCAAACCATCAACTCATGAAACAAAAGACAACCCAACTCATCACTCGTCTTGTATTCGCCATCTCGGCGGCGCTGGCGCTGAACCAATCCGACTTGGCGGCGCAAACTAATCCTCCTGCCGCTCCGCCGCCGGTGCCCAGCGCCGGGTTGGTCAATGACTTCCTGCGCCAGCAATCCGATGTCTTCAAGTCTTGGGATGTCGGCGGACAAGTCCGCGCCCGCTACGACATGAAGCAGAACTTCGGCACGCCGGGCCTGGCGGGCGCGATTGATTTTCGCGACAAGGGCGGCAATCCGCACAACGATTACCTGCTGCTGCGCGAGAAAGTTCACATCGGCTACACCCAGCCCTGGTTCGGCTTCTATGTGCAAGGCCGCGACAGCTCGGTGAGCGGTGATGAGCGCGACCCGAATCCCGACGCCGACTCCTTCGATCTGCACCAGGGCTACCTCAAGCTGGGGAATGCGAAGCAGTTTCCGCTCACACTCCAGGCTGGACGCCAGGAGCTTAGTTATGGCGACGAGCGGCTCATCGGTTCGGCCGACTGGTTGAACATTCCACGCACGTTTGACGCGCTGAAGCTGCGCGTTGAAGGCAAGCCCGGATGGATTGACGCCTTCGTGAGCCGGCCCATTCTTGCGGACAACGGCAGCTACAATGGCGACAACGAGTACGAGACCTTTTCCGGTGTTTATGCCTCCACCAAGACGATCATTCCCAAGCAGGAGACGCAGCTCTACTTCCTTTCGCGCAATGTCAACGTCCGATCGCCCTTCGCTCACGAGAAGGACACGCCCCAAGCCGGCGGACCCACCGCGCGGGACATCTACACCCTGGGGCTGCGCGTCAAGTCGCTGCCCGGCCAGTTCCGCGGCTTTGATTACGGCGCTGAAATCATGGGCCAGTTCGGACGCTACAAGGAGGGCGGCGCGACACTGGCGGCGGCGAAATCGAAGAAGAGTCAGGAGCACGAAGCCTTCGCGGCCTTTGTGGGCGGCGGCTATACATGGACGAATGTCAGCTTCGCGCCGCGCCTGGGCGTGGAGTACAATTACGCCAGCGGCGACAGCGATCCCAACGACGACCAGCACGAGACGTTCGACAATCTTCATCCCACCAACCACAAGTTCTACGGAATGGCCGATTTCGTCTCGTTGCAGAACATCCACAACCTGCGCTTCATGAGCTCGGTCAATCCGTTTCAGAACTTCACCCTCTCGCTCGAGTACTACCTCTTCTGGCTGGCCGACACTTCGGACAACTTCTACACCGTGACCGGCGCGCGGCGCGGCGATACCATGGCCACTCCGGGCACGGGCTACGGCATCAATGAGAACTACCACAACTTCGTCGGGTCCGAACTAGACCTCGTGGCCACCTACAGGGTGAGGCCGTGGGCCAGCGCGCAGGTGGGCTATGCGCACTTCTTCACCGGCGACTACATCAACCAGTCCCTCTCCAGTCCGAACTTCGGATCGCGAGACGCGGATTTTCTCTACCTGCAGATGACGGTGAATTTTTAATTGCGGCGGGACGTGCTCGCCGCTTCGGCTGCGAGTGAAGTGGCGGATGGAAACGCGGGTCAGGCTTGTCACCTGGCCCGCGTCGTGTTTTCACGTCGGGCCTTTTCGGGAACGCCCGGGCGCGTTCGCGCCCTTCTGCCCCGAGCCAGGGGTGCTTGGCCGTGCTCTGTCCCAAACGGCTAATCTTTTGTCCCAAACGGCTAACTCGGGCGGCTTGCCAGGGCAGCGAGCGCGGCGGGAGGATACGCGCATGGGTACTGTCACTCCAATGCAGTTCAGGCCAGCCGACGCCGGCGCACGCCATCCCGCCCTGATCCGACGTCATCGTTGCGGCACCCGGCAGGGCGCGCAGAGCTACCGGGATTCTCTGGGAACAGGCTCTGCGCGCCATTCGGTTTCAGAAGTGGCAGGTGATTCCACCGCCTGTCGAATTGTTCTGGAGGCAAAGGCGCGGGCGGAGAGTGAGTCCGGCGGCGGGCAAAGATTGGGGCTGGTCGGTTTCAATCAACAACGAACAAGCAACCCAAACAGCCAGGGAGAAATGAGTTATGGCCAAAAATAATCCAAAAGAATGGGCGGTGTACACATTCAGCCGCGCGGTCAAGACCAGCTACATCAGTGAAGACATCGAGTTCGATGATTTCAAAGCCGGAAATTGCGACCAGCTTAGTTTCCATGAAAACAAACTGGCCGGGGACGATCTGCGCACAGCGATTGATGTTTTCGCGTCCCAGTTGAGCGACTACATGTGGGCGCTGACCTACAAGGAAGCTGACGGGGCCAGGCCGGCGGTTCGGGATGCCGTGCGCGACCCCGGCCTGTCGGTGCAGGGATTGCTTGATGTCGTGAAGGCGAACTACAAGTAAGACGCCATGAAACGCCTCATCCGATCCTTCGTCCTTTTGGCGTTGGCCGCCATCTGCCTTTCAACCTTGCAGGCCGCTGATGATCCCCCGGCACCAGTCATGGAGGAGAAAGTCGCTCCCAGTTTGGCCGGATTCTTGGGATTCAGCTCCAATCTCGTCATCAACCCTAAGGTTATCACGCCCACGGACGGCAATGGCACGACCTTCGGCCTCGATTATCATTACGGTCGGCGTGTCTTGACCTTGCTGCAAGCGGGCCGGACGGATGTCGATTTCTCTGTTCATTCCGAGGGCTTGGTGGTGGTGGAAGCTGAGAAATCCCCTCACCGCCTGCTCACGCACGGCCTCCGCTTGTCCTTGGTGGATTTGTGGCCGTCGGAGCGGTTGCGAACTCCGGCCAGCGATGCGCAGCGCGCTTTGTTCCGGTCGGTGAAGGATACTTACGTCCAGCCGTGGGAGGAACTGGCCGGTGAACTCAAAAAGGCCAAGACCAGCGGGCAAAAGGATTCCATTCGAGCTGAAATGGATGATCTGCTGGGCAAGGCCCAGGCGGAATTGGCGGCCTACGGCACACTGGAAGGCGACACCGCCACGCGAAAACTCTACCTCTCCGGGCACGGCAACACTCCCCGCCAGGAGTGGGAGGAAGTGTTCTTGAAGCAATTGATCAAGCCGCGCTTTGTCTTTCTCTCTTTGGATCTCGATGGCAACGCTGAAACCGATCAGAACTTCCAGGATGTGCAACTGGTCGGGCAGGCGCAGTTACGCGGCAAGGTCTTGATGGATTGGCTGGACGCACCGTTTGCGCTCCTCCGCGGCTCACGCCAGGCGGTCAGTCATCTCAACCGCAACGGGGGACCGTATTTCTGGGGTGGAGTAGCCATCGTCGATCCCTCCAGTGCCGAGACGCGCCAAGCCCTGGTGGGGAATGACGATGCTTTTGGCCGGGCGCAATTCGGCGTGTCTTTTCGCACGGAAGTTTTTAGCGGCAGTTCGCCTTCCAAGTGCGTGGCCTTGGAACTTTCCTGGCGCTACTACCATGAGTTCAATGCGCCTGCGGCCATTCGGAACAACCAGCTCGATCACACTTCATACTTCAAGGCCACGCTTCTTTTTCCCGGCAACTATTTTCTCGAATACACGGACGGCAAGCTCCCGTTGGATGTCGAAAGCTCCTCCACGGTGAGCGTGGGTTGGCGTTACAACTTCTAGTCCCAAGACAAACAAACCAATCACCCCAAGGTATCCCTATGGCCGATTCCAACGATGACAAAAAGAGCCGCAAGATCAATGGCCTCCTGCTGGTTCTGCTGACGGGGATTGTAGGCGTGGGCCTGCTGGTGCCCGCTCCGGGAAACTGGGTCATCATCCTCGTCCTGATGGTCGGCATCCTGTGGACTATTGGCAGTTGCGTCTCGTCCAGTCCGTTTGGTGTGCTTATCACCCAGCGTAATCTCATCAGCCTGGCCCGTTTCCAGGCGGTCGCCTGGACGCTGCTCATCCTCTCGGCCTATGTGACCATTGTCCTGATGCGCGTGCGGGACGGCGTGGAGAACCCGCTGCTCGTCGCCATCGACAAATATCTCTGGGCTTTGATGGGCATCAGCACGACTTCGCTGGTGGGCACTTCGCTGCTGGTCGGGGCCAAGCGGGGCAAGGAGCCGACCACACAGGCGATGGATACGGCGGCGGACAAACTCAAGGAGACCAAGGCCGACCTCGACCAGCACCGCCAAGGCACCCTCTACGCCAATCCCACCCCCACCGACGCGCGGTTGACGGACATGTTCCAGGGGGACGAACTGGGCGACACCGCTCATGTCGATCTCGGCAAGGTGCAGATGTTCTTCTTCACCGTCCTCGTGGTGCTGGTATATGGCGTGATGGTCTTCCACAAGATCGCCGCCACCCATCCCTTGGCACTGAACGAATTGCCGGTCCTGCACGAAAGCATCATCGCCTTGCTGGGCATCAGCCATGCGGGTTACCTGACGAAAGCGGGCCTTTCCCAAACCCAGACTAAATGACCCCGTCTGCCAATATTGGCCGCCGGTTTGTGCCTCATGGCCCGGAGAAACTGCTCGACGGCAGGCCTCGAGCACGACGGTGGAGATCGAAATACGCTGCGTGAGCGAGGCGAACCCCGAGCCGTTTGGGGGACGAGGTGCTGAACTAAAGAGGTGATTATGCCCGAAGAAAAAGAGAATGCCGGAGTCAGTGAGTTTCTAAACCCCAAATCCATGCTCACACCGGGCATCTGCGGGGCGGTCATCATGGTTGCCGCCAATGCGCTCGGCGCGGCCTTTGAGTTGGAAGGTCCAGCCCGGAGTCTGGTGTGTCTGGTGCTCAGCTTCCTGGCCGGGACGATGGTCTTCGCGGCCGGGGTGAAGAAGCTCGGGCCGAAGATTGCCTTCTACGTGCTCAACTCACTGATCATTTTCAGTTCGGCGGCCGGGGTGAATTTTTCCGGGCAGAAGGCTCTGGGCGGGGCGGTTCCGACCATGACGAACGTGACCAGCACAGTGGTGTTCGTGACGAATACGGTGTCGGTCATTCAGTTTGTGACCAACGGGCTGCCGGTCAAGCCCGTGGCCACGCCCGTTTTCAAACCCACGACCAACCAATACTCGACCGTGGTCAAGGCGGTCAAAGCGCCTCCGAGATTCATTCAGTCCTGGAAATGAATGCCCTGTTCCTCAACCAGCACAGCCAATCACAAAACATTCAACCCCTCTGAATTATGAGTTACGTCCCCAGTTACAATCCCAGCTTCGGCACCCTCGGCATTGAAACCTCCCGGCTCTGGCCGGAGAAAGACATCATCGCCGCCAAGGGCAAGACCAAGGACACGCTCGGGCTGGCCTTGTCTGGTGGCGGCTATCGCTCGGCGATTTTTTGTTACGGTATCCTGCGCGGGTTGCAAGACATCGGTGTGTTGAGCAAAATCGATTACCTCTCGGCGGTCTCGGGCGGATCGTGGATCGCCACGCCCTTCGCCATGGCCGAGGATTTGAAATGGTTTTTCCAGACGGACCCGGAATCGGCCAACGTGATGGAGGAGGGCTTCGAGTCCCTGCTGGTCAACCCGCTGCGGGTGGCGGAGGAGGCGGCTTTGACCCGGTTCGAGGACGGCGCGGCGAACAACAATTACGTGAGCGACCTCTATGGGCGACTGCTGGCGAAGACTTTCCTGCGCGAGCACGGCGATCATTCGCGCTGGAAGCCGCTCGGCAATTCCGAACTCATCCTCAATGACGACCGCCCCTACCTCATCGCCAATGGCACCATGAATTATCGCAAGCCGGGCAGTTTCGACGTCACGCAGGAGTGCTTCGAGATGACCAAGGACTATTGCGGCACGCGCTCGTTGGGCTACGTGGCCCCGTTGGATCTGCCGGCGGATGACAAGGCCATCCGAATCCGCGACAGCATCGCTATCTCGGGCGCGGCGGTGGCGTTTCATGTGCCGGGCCTGGGTTCGGAGGTGGCCGGCATCGGCTTGAGTCGCGAGATCGTAAATTATGTCGCCGACGAACCCGATGCGCCGTCGTCGGGAATGCCCGAGGCCGAGCGGCTCGATGTGGCGGACGGCGGGCATTACAACAACCTGGGCGTGGAGTCGCTGGTCAATCGCGGTTGCGGCTACATCATTGTGGTCGATGCCGAGCACGACGCGGAGAACAAATCGCGCACGCGCTCCAACCAGTCCTATCACGGGCTGAAGACCTTGCTACAGCGCCACCACATCAAACAGCCGGACATCGACGTCGATGCGCTGGACCGGGCCAACGAAGCGGTGCATGTCATCTCGGGCAACGCGAAGGTGCCGGACATCCTCTACGTGAAGCTCAAGTCCCTGAGCGCATACGACAAGGCGGCGGCGAAGCAGCGCTACAACAAGCCGGGGTTCTTCAAGAGCATCTTCGGGGGCGGAGCCTTCGCCTTCGACCCGCAGTTCAGTACGGCCAAACTCGACTACAGTTTTGCCGAGCACCGAAACCTCACGGAACTGAGTGTCTTCATGGTCAAGGAGAATGCTGCGGTCTTCCGGCAGTTTGCTGACCGGGCGCGGTAGTCCTGCGCGTGGCGATGGCTACTTCCTGTCGCCGTTGGTTGAGCCGGGCTTGACGGGCAAAGGGCCGTGCTGGGGCCACACCAGGGCCGACACCAGGGTCGATTGAGCCTTCGCCGGCTGGTTGGGGCAGAGGAACTTGCCGTTTTGCTTGAGGATGGCGCGCATCTTCTCTTTGACGCTGATGTTGCCGAACAGCGCGTTAAGGGTTCTGCAGCAAGCTACCAGGTTGTCTGTGTGATCGGAGCCACCGGCCGACGAGGGAATCAGATGTTCGACGCTCGCCTCACTTTTCGAAATCGCGTTGTTGCAAAAAAAGCAGCGCTGCCCCTGAAGGAACATCATGCGCTGGACCGGTGTGGTGGACATAACAAGATTCTGATCGTGATGGTTTCCCGATGCGCCGCCCGTCCTAGCGTGATCGTGTCACCACGCCATCGATGGTAATGACCTGGCCTTCCGCCAGAATCACCTGCTCTCCGTTGGCCTTGATGACCGTGCCGTCGCTCAACACTTTGGTGCCGTCATTCATCATGAGGCTGCGGCCTGGTTCGACCGTGACGGTGCTGCCATCTTTCTGCACGTTCACGCGCCCGTTTTGCTTGGTGATGGTGTCACGGGCGGTGACCGCGCCGCCTTCGAGTTTGAAAATCTCGCCGTCGAGCAACACGCGAGATGAGCCACTGAGGAGTGTGATTTTACCTTCGGGCGACACGGTGGTGCCGTCGGCAAGCTTTAAGGTTTCGCGTGGTTCGCTGGCTTGGCCATCCTTGAGCACTGTGACGCGTCCGCGCTTCCGCGACACATGATCGATGACCGGCATGATCGTGCCGTCGGCTTTGCTTAACATGCCGTCCGCCCCGAGTGAGTCGCCTTCTTGCAGCGCGCGGGGAGTGCCGCCCTGGACGGTGAACGCGCCGTTGGTGCGGATCACGATTTGGAAGGGCAGGGTGACTTCGTCCGGCGCCATTAATGTTCGATCCCCGGGTGAGATGAGGACTTTGCCATTCTTAAACTGGACTTTCTCGGCAGGTGCGGACGGGGCAGGGGCCTGGCCCAAGCAGGCGGTGGGCACGGCGAACCAAAGACAAAGGATTGTGATCTTCATGGCCATCATTCTGTTTCTTGCCGGAGCAAAGCCAGTGATCCATCGGGCCGCAATGCGCGCTCCAATGCGCGAACGCTGACGCCCATGCGACCCACCGGGAGACTCCGTGCTCCCGTTCCATCGACAGTCTTGAAGCTCAACTTCAGTCGGGAATAAAGGCTAGTTCAGTGTTCCACCCGGTGCAGCCGGTGGGCTTGAAAACAAAAAGCCCCGCCGGAGCGGGGCTTTACTGAAATTCGAGGGAGCAGGTTATTTCGCTACAGCGGTGACGGCCTTTTTCTTTTCCTTCACCAGCGTGGCCCCCTTGCCGATGCGCTTGCGCAGATAGGTGAGTTTGGCCCGGCGGACCTCGCCGTGGCGTTCCACTTCGATCTTTTCCACGCGCGGAGAATGAATGGGAAAGATGCGCTCGACGCCTTCGCCATAGCTGATGCGGCGGACCGTGAACATTTCGTTCAGCCCGTGGCCGCGGCGCCCGATGACCACGCCGGCAAAAATCTGGATGCGCTCCTTGTCGCCTTCCACAACCTTCGTGTGGACACGAACGCTGTCACCCACGTTGAACTTCAACGCCTCCTTGCGGTACTGTTCCTTCTCAATTTTGTCCAAAATTGCCTGATTCATAAATTGTTTCTTTCCCGGCCCTTCCCGGCCCTTCCCGGCCTTTACTTTTATCTCACTGCAACAAATCTGGTCTGCGTTCCGCCGTTCTCTGTTTCGCCTGGTCACGACGCCATTTCTCGATCTCCGCATGGTTCCCGGACATCAGCACTTCGGGCACCTTCATTCCGCGAAATTCCGCCGGACGCGTGTAGTGCGGATACTCCAGCAACCCGTGGCTGAACGACTCATCCGTCGCGCTCTCGTCGTCGCCGAGCACGCCGGGGATCAATCGTGTCACCGCGTCAATCACCACCATCGCGGGCAGCCCGCCGTTGGTCAGCACGTAGTCCCCAATCGAAAGCTCGTCGTGGATCAGCGTCTTAATCCGCTCGTCGAATCCCTCGTAACTGCCGCATAGAAACAGCAAGTGTTCCGACTGCGCCAATTCGCGTGCGATGGCTTGGGTGAAGGGGCGTCCCGTCGGAGCCATCATCACCACGCGGGTTTTTTCGCCCGCCACCGCTTCCACCGCTTCAAAGATCGGTTCTGGTTTCAGAACCATGCCGGGACCGCCGCCGAATGGACGGTCATCGACCGTCTTGTGCCGGTCATGCGTCCAGTCCCGCAGATTCCGAATCTGCAAATTCAACAATCCCGATTTCCTGGCCCGGGCCACCATGCTCACATCCAACGGCCCCGTGAACATCTCGGGGAACAGCGTGAGCACGTCGATTCTCATGCCCCGCAGCCGGACTGGCTAACTGCCGCCCGCCGGCCCCGCCGGAGCGGCACTCGGGGGAGCCGAAGCGGGCGGATGAGAATCCACCACTTCCAGCGCGCAGCGCAAACCCTTGCGCGCGCTGCCAGCCTGCAACAGCGATCGGATGGCGTTGATGGTCACGCCCTGCTTGCCGATGATGCGCCCCATATCCTCGTTGCAGACGCGCACTTCGAAGATGGTCATGCCATTGCGCTCCACCGGGGTGATGGCGACCGCATCGGGGTTGGCCACGAGGCTCTTGACCACGTATTCGAGAAAAGCCTGCATGAGCGCTTAGGCGCTGGGGGTTGCGGCGCGCTTGGCCTTCTTGATGAAGCTGCGCACCGTGTCACTGGGTTGGGCACCCTGGCTCAACCAGTAGTCGGCCCGATCTACCTTCAGGCTCACGTTGTCGGAAGCCTTGAGCGGTTGATAGGTGCCGATTTCCTCGATGAACTTGCCATCACGCGGACTGCGGCTGTCCGCCACGACAATGCGATAAACCGGGGTGTTTGTCGTCCCGATCCGTTTCATGCGAATTCGAACTGCCATAAATTTTCTGTGTTTATGCGGCTGATTTTCGCCGCTAATCTTCTGGTTTCCCGAAAAAGAGTCGCGAAATTAGTCAGCTCACAAGGGCAATGCAAGCACCCATTTTTTGAAACTGGTTGTCCAAATCCGGCCTGCCGCGAGGGCGCGAGTCTTCGGACGCAGCTTGAACACCTGATTTTTCCAGGCCCCTCGCCCCCACCCGGGTTACTGAATGATTGGCCGCCTCTTTTGTCTCCTTCGAGCTTTGCGCCTCAAGCCGAGTAAGTCTCAAAATCAAAGTTCGAGCTTTGAACCATTGCCCCGACGCTACCCCAGGGGCGTGCTGCTCCGCTTCGTGGAGAGAGTGAATCGCGCTTTGATTGTTCCTTCCCAAGGATGGCTCTCGGTTCAGCCCCAGGCGGACTGGCTTCCTGCCCCGTGGGGAGAGAACCCAACGCCCGAGACAGGCTCTTTCGGTTCGGCTGTCCTGCCGTCATGGTGCATCTCAGCCCCACAGACCCTGGAGCTTGTCCTTGTCCGTGAGGCCGAGAGGAAACTTCTTGCTCAGTGAATGATCCGCGATGCCGGCGAATTGCCGCAGGGCCTCGTGGATGTGCTCGGGACGCACGCGGATTCCTTTGTCCTTGTCGGTGGCGAGGCTCTGCGGATTGAGCGGAACGTGGAATTGCTTTTCGTCCGTCGCGCCGATGACGCGGTTGCCCTGGATGCCGGGGCCGAGAAACATAATGGAGCCGATGGACCAGTGGTCCTTGCCGTTGCCCTTGTTGTAAGTCGGCGTGCGGCCCATCTCGCTTTGGATGACCACGACGAGCTTCTCCCGAATCTTCAGCGCCTCGGCGCGGCGGATGAGATAGGCGATGCCGGCGAGGAACTCGGGAATGAGTTTCATCTGGTCGGTGTCGTTGTTCTGGTGGCTGTCGAACTGGCCGATGCTGAGGTTCGCGGAGACGCACACGCCGGCCTTGAACGAGGCGAGGGCGATCTCGGCCTGCTGCGCGAGGCGCTCCTTCGGAACGTCCTTGGGGATGTGCGGCGTGATGCGCTGCATCGTCCTCGAGTTCGCCTGTGCCGCGTAGAGCATGGACTCGGCACGCTCCTGACGCGGGAGCAGTGGCTGAACGGCACGCGCTTCGCGCTGATCGCGCAACGCCTGCTCGATGCGGGCGAGGGCGAAATCGTCGTGATAGGGCGAGCGCACATTCCCGTCGATGGCGTCGGCGTTGGCGATTTTCTGCAACGATGGCAGGTAGGGAACGCGCGACATGGCCACGACGTTGCCGGTTGCCGAGTAATTCCCAAAAGTCAGGAACGAGAGCGGGCAGGTTGGTCCTTTGCACGCGGCGACGAGGGCGGCGAAAGTCGGGTAAGCCATGCTGTCGAGCTTGCCGGTGGCCATGTAGCGCGCGCCGGGAGAATGGTTGTTCACCGAATAGTCGAGGCCGTTGAGCGTGAGCAGTTCGTCTCCGAATTCGCCGAAGAATTCCTCGTTGCTCATCCCGCCGGTCTTGTGCTTGTCCGTCGGCGCGAACTTGTGCCGGCCCTTCGTCAGGATGTCGCCTTCCTTGTAGAGCCGGTTGATTTCGCCGACGCCCTTGGGGTCCATGAGGTAGGTCGTGTCCCAGCCGCCCGAGGCATTGAACACGACGTAGTAAGGCCCGTCGTAAGGCGGTTCTTCCTTCACTGCCGCGCGCAGCAACGAGGCGAGTCCGCCGGGGAAGGCGACGCCGAGACCGACCAGGCCGCAGAGTTTTAGGAAGTCACGTCTCATGGCTATTCGTAGAGAAATTCCTGCTGGCGCAACAGATACGTCACCACGCCGCGCCAGGCGCGGACGGTGTATTTGGGATCGGCGAATGATTCTCCGGACACGCCCCGACGACAGGCGTAAGCCTCCTGCTTGTCCACCCCCTTGCGCCCGGTGGCGTCGCTGACGATGCCCGCGAAGAGTTGGAAGCTGCGCTCCACCTCCGGTGAGTTCGTCGCGTCGTCACGGCCCAGCACGCGCTGATGCAGATGAACAATCGTCCGGCGAATCTTTGCGTCCGCTTCGGCAGTGCCCGGAACCACATCCGGCTCGATGTCCGGGAACAGTTTGCGCTCGGTCGGTGCGCGGCTGAAGTCGAGCGCGGTCTGCTTGCACGCCACGTCATTCGCGAGGATGCGCTGAATCGCCCCCATCGCCCCGCTCGGGTCGGACGCGCGCTCCGTGACTTCCTTCGAGTCAATGCCGCCGTAGAGCATCGCCATCTGTTCGTTCAACTTGCCCCACGGCTTGCCGAAGACCGCACCCACCTTCCGCTCGACCTGCTCGGGCGCGAGCATTCGCACCAGACCGATGTCATCCAGTTCCGCGCGGCGCTGCGGATTCGCCGCCGCCGCCGCCAGTCCGTCCGCGCGGTAGAAGTCGGACAAGACCCAGTCCTTGAGCACGCTCTTGAAGTTGAACCCCGTCTGCGCAAAGCGGGTCGCGATGCCTTCGATTTGTTTCCGCTGCGCCTGATACGCGCGGCGCTGGGCGGCGTAAAGCGGGTCTTCGAGTTCCTTCGGCGGCAGCAGCGCCTTGCGCCCGGTGAGGATGTAATAGGCGTGCTCGACCATCGCGACGGCGAAGCGCGGATCCTTCGCGGTGCGTTCGCCAAGCCATTGCAACGCGCGCCAGCGTTCCTCGCCCGGCAAATCCTCGCCCTCGAAACCGGGGCCGAACATATCCTTGAACCAGCCTCCCTTGCGATGCCCGTAAACGCCCTCGAATTTCCAGTAGTCCTGAAACAGCCCGGCCACCGGATCAATCGTCTTGTGGCACACGACGCACTCGGAAGCCTGCATGGTGGGATTCTCGAACTTCGCCGAGACGGCGGCGGCGTCCGACACGCGCGCGGCCAGTTCCAGCACATCAATGCCGAGGAAGTGCAGAAAATAAACCCGGGCGCGCTGACGGTTCCGGTTCGTCTCCGTGGTTGGGTAGCGCTTCAGATATTGGAAGACGCTCAACATCCCGGCGTGCGGATAGAAGCCCGTCCCCGAGTCCTGATGGTCCACCTTGTCCCGCCCGATGAGCGCCTTGAGCTTCACGGGAATGTATTCTAAAGGGTCGTCCGAGTTCTGGAACTTGGATTCCAACTCCTCGTAGATGCCGTAGCCCCGCGCCGTGTAGGGCGTGACCATGATGTAATCCGCAGTGACGATTTCGGTGAACGATCGGTCGTGGCGCACGATGTATTCGATGAGCTTCATCGGCTCGCCGAGCATGGCCTTGCGGTAATCCCCGGAGAGCCTGTAACCAGCCTGACGCCGTTCCTTCTCGTCGGCGATGTGGCTCAAGTCGTATTTCTCCGTCCAACCGCGCGTCTTGCTGAAATGCTCGTAGGAAAGCGCGTTCTCCGGTACATCGTCGTAGCCGACCGTGAGGAAGATGTCGTTGAACCCCTCGCGCAGCCGGTCGTAAAAAGCCTCCTCCTTCATCACTCCGTCGAGGATGGCCGCCAGCGCCTTCACCCCCTCTCGGCCCACGGCAGCCAGTTCGCCCTCCGTCGGGAGCCGCCCGGCCAGCGAGAGCGTGACGCGCCGGAGCAGCTTGCGCTCCTCCAGCATCACGATGCCGTCGAAGAACGGCGGCGCGTTCTTGTCCGGCAGCATCGCGCTCGCCAGCAACAAGTTCGGCGACGCATTCGCGCGGCGGACGAAATCCGTCAGCACGCGATAGCCGGCCGAGTCCGGCTTGAGCACTTCCTCGCCGCCGTGCTTGAGCTGGCCGACGACTTTCAACAGCAACCGGGATTGCTCGCCTTCCTTCCACCGCGCCATCTGGGTGAAGGCACCGAGATTGTGTCGCAGGTCATCGGCTTGGGCCTGCCCCTGGCTCCGCTTCGGATCACGCAGCACGAACTTGCTCTCCTCGGCGTCACCGCCGGCCTTGTGGCACTTCAGGCAGGACAACGCGCCGACCTTGGCCCAGACCTCGTCGGTGAAGAATACATCCACCACCGCCGCGCATCCGGCCCCGTTGTAGGGCTTCAACTCCGCGCCCCGCCCGACGACGGCGAGCAGCACCATCGCCACGAGCGCGGATGAAACGGAGCGAAGGCCGAAAGTCATGACTGGCGTTTTGGACGCGGGCCGATTCCATCCCATCGAAAATTCTTCCATTCGTGCAGCCCTCCTCGCACGCGGCAGGACATCAGCATGAGATGGTGCCAATTGTCGCCGCAATGCCTCAGCCGCAATTTGATGCTATTGCCAATGTTGGTGTGCTTCCTGGACCGAAGGTTTTGAGCTATGACTTGCCGCCGAAGTGCTGTTACAAACCAACCATCCCGGAATGACCGACGCGTCCTGATGAACCAACGGAAACTATTTTTGTGCGCAGCCCTTGGCGTCGCGCTGGTGCTGTTCGTGGTCTGGCGTGAAGGGGGATCCAAGCCCGCGCGCCAGCCGGGGGAGCCTGCCATCTCCATCCAGTCCGAGAATGATACAACTCGGGCGGGGTCGGAGCCAGCGATGGCATCGCCCGTGGCACGCCGGCTGGAGCCTTTGGCGGCGGCGGTATCCTTGGGAGGTTGGGCGGTCAGGTATGCAGCGGCTTCGGTGGCAGAACAGGCCGCGCTGGAAGCCGAAGGCGTCTTGCTGGCCAAGGCCCGGCTCACCGCGCTCGCTGACCTCGTGCAGTCCGACCCGCAGCGGGCCTTGGCGAATGAACTTCCCCACTTGATGCGCCGTGCGTTCCCGGCGTCGGTCCGGGAGTTCATCGAGGAACGGGTCAGCATGCGTGTGGATTACGACGTGGCCGGGTTGGTGCCACTGCCGGGGCGGGAGAATGAAATCACGCCCGTGATTCGCTCGATCACGCGGGATCGGGAGATCTATCAAGTGTTCACCTTTGGTGAGGGTTTGAACTCCGGTTCGCGCACGAATTTCCCCGTGAGCGGAATTGCCGTGCCAGCGAGTTTCGCGACCACGCAGCCGAAGAATCCGCTCTTCCAACCAGCGAAGCTGATGGCCTTGCGGCCGAATCCAGCGCGCGTACTCGAAGCGGACGAAGCGCGTGAAGTCCTGTTCGCCCGCAGCGACGCGGTCTGCGGCAGCTCGGGCTTGAACATCGCGGCCAAGAATTCTCCCGCCGCCGTGGAACTGGGCGGCGAACTGCTGCCGTTCTGCGCGCCGTCGCACGCGGTGGCCTTCGCCGGCACCAACGCGGTCTCGGCCGACGCAGTTGTCGCCTACGCCTACAACGCCATCGGCACCAAGCGATACCTATTCATGCGGGTGAAGTTCACCGATGGCAGCTTCACCATTTCCAGCAACGCCGCCGTCACGCTGCTGAACAATCTCTCGAACTTTTTTGCCACCATGTCTTACGGCAAGCTGCTGGTGTCTCCGTTGTCGGGCAGTCCGGCGAGTGGATCGGCGATCACGCCTGAGCTGCTGCTCAATCACCCGGCCAGCTATTACGACAACGCCGGTCTCTCGAAACTTTACCCCGACGCACTGACCGCCGCCGCCGCCGCGGGCTACACCACGGCCAATTACCAATTCGCCGCCGTGTTCACCTCGGGCCAGCCGGCGGCGGGCTACGCCGGGGTGGCCTACGTGGGGGCGCGCGGCACTCACATCGCCAACGGCTACTTCAGCGAGAAGGTGGTGGCGCACGAGTTGGGCCACAACAAGGGGCTCTACCACGCGCATTATTGGGACACGAGCGACGCCTCGGTCATCGGCTCCGGCACCAGCGTGGAGTACGGCGGACCCTACGATGTCATGGGTTCGGGCAACTACTCGGCGGGCCATTACTCGGCGGGTCACAAGTATGTGCTGGGCTGGATCACCGGCTCGATGGCGCCACTCGCGCCGAGCGGCACGACGACCTACCGCGTTTACACCCACGATCAGCAGAGCGTGAACAACCTTGTCAGCACGGTGCGGGCGTCGCGCAGCGGCAAGGATTATTTCGTCGAGTACCGCTCGCGCTACACCGGCGATGACACGCGCAACGGGGTGCTGCCGCACTGGTGCGACGACGGCGGGAACAACGCCACGACGCTCGACGCGCGACCCGGCGAGGCGGGCGACGCGCTCTACATCGGGCGAACTTTCTCCGACACCAGCGCGGGGGTTCACATCACGCCGGTCGCGCGCGGCAATGTATCGCCGGATTACATGGACGTGGTTGTGACCGTGGGCAACGCCTCGTCGAACAAGGCGCCCGTGGTGATCGTGAGCGCGGATGACACCACGGCGACAACGGGGCAGACGGTGAATTTCTCCGCCGAAGCCTTCGATCAGAACAACGATGCGCTGGCCTACTACTGGGAATTCGGCGACGGCGCGCACACCACGTCGAATGATCCGGACGTGGCGCACAGCTTCAGTACGGCAGGCGAGTACGCCGTGCAATGCACCGCCAGCGACATGAAAGGCGGCACGGCGCGCGACACGGTGATCGTGCGGGTCGGCTCGCCGAGTGTCTTCCGCATCAGCGGCCGCGTGCTCGATCAGAACAGCCAGCCCGTGCGCGGGATCAAGGTCAGCGCGGGCACGAAGTTCGCCTACGCGGACAGCGACGGCACCTACGCCGTCGTGGGATTGGCGGCGGGCAGTTACACCGTGAGCTGTGCGGAACTGGTCAGCGCCAACACCAGCTTCTCCAAGCCGTTCTTTGCCAACCCCGTCGCGGTCGGTCCGAATTTCTCCGGGGCGGATTTCCTCACCGGCAACGGCCCGGCGGTGGTCTATGCGACGGTCATCAACACCAACGCGACCTGGAAGTATCTCGACAACGGCAGCGACCAGGGCGCGGCCTGGCGCAGCAACAGTTTCAGCGACGCCGCGTGGGCCAGCGGCGCCGGCATCTTCGGTTACGGGCAGAGCAACGAGACGACCGTGCTGAACTACGGTGGTGACCCCGCCAACAAGTTCATCACGTATTACTTCCGCAAGTCGTTCACGCTCGCCAACCCGACCAACAACGCGAGCTACACGTTGAGCATCCTGCGTGACGACGGTTTCGTGGCCTACCTGAACGGCGTGGAGATCTGGCGCGACAACATGCCGACTGGCGCGGTGACGTCGGCGACGCTGGCCACGGATCAGGTCGAGCCGGATTCGTATCGGAACCTGACGCTCGCACCGTCGCAGTTCCTCGCGGGCGCGAACTTGCTGGCGGTCGAGATGCACCAGGTCGTGGGCAGCAGCTCGGATTTGAACTTCGATCTCTCCTTGAGTGGGTTGAGCGCGGTCAGCGCCACCGGGCAGAAGATGGTTTATCTCACCACGCCCGGCGATTGGTTCACCACGCCTGGTCCGACGAACATCAATCTTGCCGCCACCGCGCTGGCCGAGGGCGGCGACGCGACGCGACTTCAGTTCTACGCCAACAACGTAAAGATCGGCGAGGACACGAATGCGCCGTTCACCTTCACCTGGACGAACGCCGCCGTCGGCACCAACTCGCTCAAGGCCATCGCCACCTTCGACACGGGTGTGAACGCGACCTCCGCGCCGGTCACGCTGGTCGTCACGCCGCTGCCCTATAACCTCACGCTGATCAGCACCGGCGCGGTCTGGCGTTACTACGCCAGCAACGCTGCGCCCGTCGGCGCTTGGACGGCGCTGAATTTCAGTGATGCTGCGTGGCCCAGCGGCCCGGCCGAACTTGGCTACGGCGATGGCGACGAGGCCACGGTCATTCCCTCCGGGCCAACGAACAATTTCTGGATCGCGAGCCACTATCGCCGCGCGTTTCACGTCCGCGACTCCTACTCCGTGACCAATCTTTCGCTTTCGCTGAAGCGCGACGACGGCGCGGTGGTTTATCTCAATGGCACGGAGATCATCCGCGATGGCCTGCCCTCGGGTGCGATCAGCTACGTGACTCAGGCGACGAATGCGGTGAGCGGCACCGCCGAAGACGACTTCCTCGACTTCAACGCCAGCCCGGCGCTGCTCCTTCCCGGCACGAACGTCCTCGCGGTGGAGATTCACCAGGTCACCAACACGAGCAGCGACGTGAGCTTTGACCTGAGCGCAAGCGCGCTGGCCTCGACGAACCGCCCGCGCGGCATCTGGCTCACGTCGCCGGCCGCGGGCGCGAGTTACACGCTCCCAGCCACGGTGCCGTTCACGGTGCAACTCGTCCTGGCGAGCAATGTCGGCGTGAGCAAGGTCGAGTTTTACGCGGCCACGACCAAGGTCGGTGAGGCCACGAATTATCCCTACTCGTTCAACTGGGCCGCAGTTTCCTCGGGCACCTTCGCCCTGACCGCCGTGCTGCGCGAAACGGGCGGCGGCAGCGCGACCAGCGCGCCGGTGAGCATCACGTTGCGCGCGCCCGCGCCGGAAGTCTCGCTGGTGAGCTTCGGCGAGCTCTGGCGCTACCTCGACAACGGCGGCGGGCCGGCGACGAACTGGACGAGCGTGACGAACTTCGATGACAGCGTGTGGAACTTGGGCGCGGCGAAGTTCGGCTACGGCGGCGACGGCGAGAACACGGTCATCAGCTACGGTCCCAACTCCAGCGCCAAGTTCACCACCACCTGGTTCCGGAAAACATTCACCGTGGCGAACCCGGCGGTCTTCAACGCGCTCAAGCTCCGGGTGGTGCGCGATGACGGCGCGGCGGTGTATCTCAACGGCACGGAAATCTGGCGCGACAATCTGCCGGCGGGCACCCTGGTCTCGAACACTTTTGCCCTCACCGCCATCGGCACGACGAACGAGTACATCCCGGTCGAGGCCGTGGTAACTAATCTGTTG
Organism: Pedosphaera sp.; assembly: GCA_031414955.1. GTDB lineage: Bacteria > Verrucomicrobiota > Verrucomicrobiia > Limisphaerales > SIBH01 > JANNGC01. The sequence goes on from JANOQV010000184.1 coordinate 188,104, forward strand.
CGCGCCGGGACGAACACGCTGGCGGTGGAGCTGCACCAAGCCAGCCTGACGAGCAGCGACCTGGGATTCGATTTGTCCTTGGCCGGACTGCTGACCACGAACCTGTCGCAGGGCATCTTTTTTACCAGCCCGGCGCAGGGTGAACACTTCACTAACGGCGGGATTATCGCGCTTGCTTCATTCGCGCAGGCCACCAGCGCGGTCACGCTGGTCGAGTACTTTGCGGACGGCACCAACGTCACCCAAGCCACCGCGCTGCCTTATACCGCGATTTGGTCCAATACCACGCCCGGCGCGCACGCGCTGACCGCGCGGGCCACGCTGGCCAACAGCATCGTCCTGACCTCGGCGCCGTTGCATCTCGTGGTCGGGCCGCCCGCTTTCGCCAGCGTGCTTGCGTCGGCGAACGGAGACTGGCGGTACCACGACGAGGGGCTTGATCTTGGCACCGTGTGGAATGGCTTCGGCTTCGACGACTCAGCGTGGGATGTCGGTCCGGCCAAACTTGGCTTCGGCGACGCAGACATCGTGACTGTGCTGGCCAGCAACCGCGCCGACCTCTCGCGCATCATCACCTACTATTTCCGCCGCGACGTATCCGTGCCGGCCCACGCTGTGGTCACCAACCTCGCGCTCCGCCTCCAGCGCGACGACGGCGTGATCCTTTACCTGAATGGTCTCGAGGCCTGGCGCGACACGAATATGCCCGCCGGCTTGGTGAGTGCGAACACGCAGGCGCTGGTCGCGATTTCCGGCGCGGGCGAAACGGCGTGGCTCACCGGCTCCGTGGATCCGGCGCTCTTGCAGCCGAACCAGAACCTGCTCGCGGTGGAGTTGCACCAGAGCGGCACCAACAGCAGCGACCTCGGCCTCGCGCTCGAACTCATCGCCTTCGGTTACATCGACCACAACCCGCCGCCCGCGCCCCCGCTGGTCAGCTTCACGCTCGGAGCTGGCGGGACGTTGAACCTGAGTTTTGCCGAGACGGATGGGCGTGTCTTCGTGGTCGAGTCTTCGAGTGATTTGCAAAACTGGTTCCCGGTCGCGACCAACACCGTCAGCGGGGGGTTGTTCCAGTTCGTCGCCAATCCAGCCCTGGATCCAAAGAAGTTCTTCCGCATTTTGTGGCGACGGTGATGCTGGACCGGGAAGGCTGAATTTCTCCAGTTGACCCAGCGCAGTCCTGGCCGCCGAATGGGCGGACATGAAGTATCGCCTGGTCATCTTCGACTCCGACGGCACGCTGGCGGACACCCTCCCGTGGATGCGCACCGTCTTCAATGACCTCGCGACAGAGCATGGTTTCAAGAGCGTCGAAGCCGGGGATTACGAAAAGCATCGCGATTTGCACGGGCGGGAAATGCTCCGGGCGCTGGGCCTGCCGCTCTGGAAACTGCCCTTCGTGGTGCGGGACATGCGCCGTCGGATGGCAGCGCATCCGGGCAATTTCCATCTCTTCCCCGGCCTCGGCGAAGCGTTGCGGCGACTCTCCGCTGGCGGAGTAAAACTCGCGGTGGTGAGTTCCAATTCCCGAGCCAATGTGGAGCGCGTGCTCGGCCCGCAACACACCGCGCTCCTGACGGCGCTGTCCTGCGACGTCTCCATGTTTGGGAAGACGGCGCGGCTGCGGGCCGTGGTGCGGGCGAGCGGGATTCCCCGATCGGCGGCCATCTATGTCGGGGATGAAATCCGGGACGCAGAGGCAGCGCGCCGAGCCGGGTTGGCCTTCGGCGCGGTGGCCTGGGGCCAGCACAGCGGGCCGGCTTTGCGCGCGCAGCAGCCGGAGGAGTTCTTTGAGACGGTCGAGGATCTGGTCGCGAAACTGTCTTGATCCGCGTGGGCCGTCTCCAGAACGGGGCCGTAACTTCACCCTGTCTAGAGCCGGTCTGAAAATTCGGCCCCGGAGTGCGCCCGTCCTCGGGCGCAGCAAGGCGCGAACAGCAGCGGGTATGGGTTTTTCAACACGCTCCAAGTCTTCACGTTGCTGCGCCCGAGGACGGG
>JANOQV010000185.1:0-20782 GCA_031414955.1 Pedosphaera sp.
GTGCCCGGCTCGAAGCCCATGAACGTGTAGGGAAAGTTGTTGCCGACGTTGTTGTGCTGTGGCGGGAAGTAGTAACTCTCGGGTTTGCCTTCCTGGCCGACCAGCGCGGCCTGCTTCTTTGACTGATGCATGTGGTGGGGAATCGGCCCCATGTTGTCGAAGAACTTCGAGTACACCGGCCACTTGCCATATTTCTTCCAAATGTTTTTGCCGACGAGCGTCGCGCCGCAATCGTCCACCGCCTGCTTGAGGGTGAAGCGTTCCTTGCCCACGACGCAGTAGTTCAGGCCTTCGTCCGCCGCGCGGCCTTCATTGGCGGTCACGGTGGTGGAGGCGAACCAGCGTTCGTCGATGCCGCCGCGGTTCAGGCCGTAGGCGTAGGTGTCATCGGGGTGAAGCTTGATGCGCAGGCCGGGCTGGAGGAAGGAGCGCGGCACCCACGCGGGCGCGAGGCGCAGAAGTCCGCCGGTGCGGGAAAGTTCGGCGCCGACTTTGGACGCGGTGTTGGCTTTGACGGTTCGCAGTTGATTAACAGTGTTCATGTGTTTTTGAAAATATGGCCGCGACGCTGGCAAATCGTCGGAAGGCTGACAAGCGCAGGTTCAAGGTCGCCCGCCCGAAAAATCCCCTCTTTGCACGCGGTGGAAAAATCACTACTGTGCGCCCCCTTGTCGGCGCAGGCCGGCGAAAACAACTCATGGCGTTGATCGTACAGAAATTCGGCGGCACCTCGGTCGGCAATCCCGACCGGATCAAGAATGTCGCCCGCCGCGTGGCGGAATACCGCCAGCGCGGCGACCAGATCGTCGTTGTGGTTTCGGCCATGAGCGGCGTGACCGATGGCTTGATCAAGCTGGCCAAGGAAATCATGCCCCTGCCTACCGAGCGCGAGATGGACATGCTGCTCGCGACTGGCGAGCAGACCACCATCGCGCTGACCGCCATGGCGCTGCACGCGCTGAACATCCCGGCGGCTTCGCTCACGGGTGCGCAGGCCGGCATCGTCACCGACGGGGTCCACACCAAGGCGAAGATTCAGAACATCACGCCCAAGGAGGTTCACGCCATGCTCGACGCGGGCAACGTGGTCATTGTGGCGGGTTTTCAAGGGCAGACGCCCACCGGCCAGATCACCACGCTGGGTCGTGGGGGTTCGGACCTCACCGCCATCGCGCTGGCCGCCGCCTTGAAGGCGGACCTTTGCCAGATTTACACGGATGTGGACGGTGTTTATACCGCCGATCCGCGCATCGTGCCGGGCGCGCGCAAGCTGGAGGAGATTTCCTACGACGAAATGCTCGAACTGGCCGGGGCCGGGGCCAAGGTAATGCAGTCACGCTCCGTCGAGTTCGCCAAGAAATTCGGCGTGGTCTTTGAAGTCCGCTCCAGCCTGAACGACAACCCAGGAACCATCGTGAGAGAAGAAACCAAAAGCATGGAAGACGTCGTGATTCGCGGCGTCGCGTTGGACAAGAACCAGGCCAAGATCACGCTCGCCGCCGTGCCCGACCGGCCCGGCGTGGCCGCGCGCATTTTCAAGGCTCTGGCGGACGCGAACGTCAACGTGGATATGATCGTGCAGACCGCCAGCCACGGCGGCGGTGCGAAGGCCACCGACATATCCTTCACTCTGGACAAACCCGAGCTGCTCAAGGCGCAAAAGACGCTCGACGGCATCAAGGGCGAGACGGGCGTGCGGGAAGTCATCGCCGATGAGAAGATCGGCAAGCTCTCCATCGTGGGCGTAGGCATGCGCAGCCACTCTGGCGTCGCGGCGAAGATGTTTGAGACGCTGGCCGCCGAAGGGGTGAACATCGAGATGATTTCGACAAGCGAGATCAAAATCTCCGTGGTCATCGACTTGGCCAAGGGCGAGTCGGCCATGAAGGCAGTCCACGCGGCGTTCTTGGGTTGAGCCGCTAAAGGCGGAACTGCCCGCACCGGTCGGAGCGAGGCCGGCCCGGTGTTGCGGCGCACAGGCCGGAGCCGGAACTCGAGGTTTGCACAACCCGCATTGTCCTGTAGAATCTCGCACCTGAAATCAGATATGAAACGATTGCTCACAATTCTTTGTTGCGCGACCCTGGCCATGCCGGTTCTCGCCCAAACTGTTCACCTCAACGAAGTGCTGGCCAATGGCGTGACGGCGCTCGGCGGCTCGTTTGACGGCGTGGAAATCTACAACAGCGGCGGCATGCCGGCGGACCTCAGCGACTACAGCCTGAGCGATTCGGTCCTGAGCACGCGCAAGTATGTCTTCCCCGCCGCCACCGTGGTGCCGGCCGGGGGCTTCCTGACCGTGGTGCTGGACCCGGCGAACACCAACAACAACTTCGGACTCAAGAGCAGCGGCGATACGGTGTACCTCTACACGCCGGGCGGATTGCCCATCGATCAGATCACGTTTGGACTACAGGTGGCGGACCTGTCCCTCGGCCGCGTGCCCGATGGCAGCGGTCCCTGGACGCTGACAAGTCCGACCTTTGGCAGCGCCAATGCGGCCGTGGCGCTCTCCGCGCCCGAAGGCGTGAAGTTCAATGAGTGGATGGCCAACCCCTCCTCGGGCGATGACTATTTCGAGCTGTTCAATTCCAACACCAACCCGGTCGCGCTCGGCGGCTTGATTCTGAAGGACAGCGGACTCGTGGTCACGGTCATTGCGGCGCATTCCTTCATCGGCGTGGGCGTGAACGGTTTCATCGCCTTCATCGCGGACGATGACACTGCGGCCGGCGCGGATCATGTGGCTTTCAAATTGGGTGCTGGCGGTGATAGCCTCTACTTAAGCAATGCGTTAGGCACGACGCTCTTTGACACGGTGACCTTCGGCCTTCAGGGCCAGGGTCTCTCAGAAGGGCGTCTGCCAGATGGCGGTCCGCCGCCGTTCCGGACGTTTCCGAATCACGCCACACCCGGCGAGCCGAACTTCGGACTGATCACGAGCATTCAGATCAGCGAGTTGCTGGCCCACACTGATCCGCCGCTCGAGGACGCGATTGAGTTGTACAACGCCACCGACATCAACAAGGACTTGGGCGGTTGGTATGTGAGCGACAAGTTCGAGGATTTGACCCGTTATCGCATCCCGAACGGCACGATGGTGCCGGCGCGCGGCTATGCGGTCATTTACGAGTACCAGTTCAACGGTGCAGGCGGGGTCAACCCCACCCACCCGTTCACGTTCAACTCCGCGCATGGCGGCAGCCTTTTCCTGACCGAGCCAGACTCAGGTGGCACGTTGATCAATTATCTCGAACAGGATTTTCCCGCGTCGGAAAACGGGGTGTCATTCGGACGCCTGGTCGCGAGCGACGGCAAGGCCCACTTCACCGCGATGGCCAGAAGATCCTTCGGGCGCGATGGGGCGTTGCCATCGGGCATAGCGGGGCTGGCCGTGTTCCGACAGGGGACGGGGCTGACCAACAGTCCCGGGCCGAAGATTGGCCCGGTGATCATCAATGAACTTATGTTCCAGCCGCCGGACATCATCGAGGGCGGGGTGACGAACGACAATTCGCTGGATGAATTCATCGAACTGCGCAACGTGACGACCAGCTTGGTGCGGCTCTACGATCCGAATGCCCTGACCAATCACTGGAAGCTGGCCAATGGCGTCAGCTACGAGTTCTCGACCAATGACACGATTCCCGCGCTGGGCTACATCCTGGTGGTGAATTTCGACCCGGTGACCAACACGATCCAAACGGTGGCGTTTCGCGCCAAGTATGGAGTCGCGGAGAGCGTGCCGCTCTATGGCCCGTACTCGGGCAAGCTCGACAACAACGGCGAACCGATTGAACTGTTTAAGCCGGACCCGCCGCAGGGGGTCGGCCATCCCGACGAGGGCTTTGTGCCGTTCATCCTGGTGGACAAGGTGCGCTACAACGACGCCGCGCCCTGGCCGACCAACGCCGCCGGCACCGGCAAGTCTTTGCAGCGCAACGTCATCCCCGGCTTCGGCAACGATCCGACGAACTGGACCGCCGCCCTGCCCAACGCCGGACGGTTGAACGCCCAGATTCTCAACATCATCACGCAACCCCAGAGCCAGTCGGTGCTCACCAAGAGCAATGCGGTATTCACGGTGGAAGTGGAGGGAGACCTGCCCGCCTACCAATGGTACAAGCGGAGGGATAAGATTCCTGGAGCCCGGGGTCGGGGGCCATCGCTGATCATTACCAACGCCTCGCGGCTCCGCCACGCGAGCACCTACTCGGTGCGGGTGACCAATATCGCCGGGAGTGTGAAAAGTTCGAATGCGACTCTCTCGGTGATTACGCCGGTGAAGATTAGCCTTCAGCCGCGGAACAAAACGGTGGTGCAAGGCCGCAGTGTGACGAACACCGCCCGGGCCACAGGCACGAAACCCTTCGCCTGGCAATGGTGGCAGAACGGGAGCCCGATCCTCGACGCAACGAATTCCCGCCTGATCATCACCAACTTCCAGCCCGTGATCAGCGAAGGCGTCTATACCGCCACGGTCAGCAACCTGTTGAGCGGCGCGGTGAGTTTCCCGGCCACTCTTACGTTGAAGACGAACTCGCCCTGAGCGTTGGGCTGCAACCGGAGCCGGGGAGCGAATTGAGATGCGGTTAAAATAGCTTTTGAATCAACCGGCCCTGCCTGTTTGTATTTGCGCGCATGGAAGTTCGCCAGGCGCAATTCAAGCGCGTTACTAAGGAAACGCAAATCGCGATCAAGTTGGTCATCGACGGCAGGGGTCGTTCCACGATCCGAACCGGCGTGCCGTTCTTTGACCACATGCTGACTCTGTTCGCGAAGCATGCCGTGGTGGATCTGAATCTGCGTTGTCGCGGAGATCTCGAAGTGGACGCACATCACACCGTGGAAGATTGCGGCCTCGCGCTCGGCCAGGCCTTTCTGCGCGCGCTCGGCGATAAAAAGGGAATCCGGCGCTACGGCAGTGGATTTGATCCGCGCAACCCGCTGACCGGCGAGGCCTACGTGCCGATGGATGAATGTCTCTCGCGTTGTGTCGTCGATTTCAGCGGCCGGCCCTACCTCGTGTGGCGCGGGTTGGACAAATTTGGTTTCAAAAGCGTGAGCAAACAGGAGAAGATCCAAGACATGTCGAGCGCGTTTCGCTTCGGCCTCGCCCGGGAGTTTTTCCAGGGCTTCGCCAACGAGGCGCGCTGCAATCTGCACCTCGAACTGCTCTACGGAGAAGAGCCGCACCATGTGAGCGAGGGACTGTTCAAGGCCTTTGCCAAGGCGGTCGATTTTGCCTGTCAGCGCGACCCCCGGATTGCGGGGGAATTGCCCAGTACCAAAGGGCTTTTGTGAGGTTTGAATAGCACGGGAGACACTCCCGTCAGAACCGATGGCGTCGAAGAAAGATTACCCGAGCATGGATGACGTTGCGCTCTTTCGAGCAGCGCAAAAGGGCAACATGCCGGCTTTCGAAGAACTGGTGGCGCGCCACCGCGACAAGATTTACGCGCGCGCCTTCAGCATGATTCGGAACGAGGAAGACGCCACTGATCTTTCGCAGGAAGCATGGGTGAAGGCCTGGCAGCGGCTGAAACAGTTCCAGGGTGATTCAAGTTTTCTCACCTGGATGACGCGGATTGTCATCAACCTCTGCCTCGACAAGCTGCGCAAGCAGAAGCGCGAGCGGGCCGAGTCGATTGAGAACCTCGAGGAAGAGTCGGGCGGGGTGGAGCGGCTGATGCCCGCCGTGATCATCAACCCGACGGAGCGGCTGGAGCGGGGTGAGTTGCGGCAGAGAATCGACAAGGCGCTGGCCCTGCTCTCGTATGAGCACCGCACCGTGCTGATTCTGCATGAATTTGAAGAGCTGGAGTACAAAGAGATCGCGAAGCGAATGGAGTGCTCCATCGGGACGGTAATGTCCCGGCTGTTTTACGCGCGTCGCAAAATGGCCGTGCTCATGGCAAGTTACAAACGCGAGGAAATGAAATGAACGTGGAATTGGGAATTAAATTACAGGCGCAGCTCGACGGTGAACTCACCGGCCGGGAGGCTCAAGAAGTCGCGGCGTTGCTGGAAATAGACGCCGAAGCCCGGGCCTTGTTCGTCGAGTTGCAACAGACGAAGTTGTTGCTCGCGGGGAACGAGCCGGAATTCCGCCTGCCTGAATCGCGCGAGTTTTTCTGGAGCAAGATCGAGCGCGAGATTTCACGCCAAGAGACTGCACCGTCCGGATCCACGCCGGTTTGGATACTCTTCTTGCAGCGCCATTTCGCCGCCCTTGGCACTACGGCGGTGGCTGCCGCACTGGTGATGTTTCTGGTCGTGAACTCGATGGTGCCAGCGATGTTTGAGGAGATTGAAAACCCGCTCGAAGATTCGGACTCCTTCTCCTTTCGCTCCGAATCACAGCAGATGACCCTGGTGTGGATCGCCAACCCTTATGTGGATGGGGAAGACAACACCGAGGCCGCACCGGATCTCCAATAGTCCCAATGACCGCTCTTTATTTCATGCACCGGCACCTCCGGCAGGGTTTGACCGCCCTCATCCTCGTGGTCGGTCTCGGCACCGGGATTGGCGCGGAGCGGAAACTGGAAGCCCGATTGATTTGGGGCACAAACGACGAGAAGTCACCCGACAAAAGCCATAAACCGTTGGATGGCGATTTGGCGAAAAAACTGACCGAAATGCCCTTTAAGTGGAAAAAGTTTTTCGAGGTCAACCGTCAGGTCTTTGCCATCGACACCACGAACTACACCAAGATCGTGATGAGCAAGAAGTGCTACATTGAGGTCAAGGACAAGGGGGCCAACAATGTGACGGTGAAAGTTTACGGTGATGGCAAGCAGGTCAAACGGGTGGACAAGCCCCTGCCCAAGGGCGAGGTTCTAACCATCGGTGGCGATGCCAAGGACAACAATGCGTGGTTCATCACGGTGCGCTCGGTGAATGCCGAAACAAAATCCGCAGCTCCGCTAAATACGGAGCCTGTCATCGCCAAGCCGGCACCGGCGAAGTAGCTGGTCGCAACTTTCCTGAGAATAAAAACGCCCCGCACTCGCGGGGCGTTTCGTTTTCAACCGGCTGGCGCGATGGCGGCCGTTCCCGCGCCCATCAGGCCCGAGCCAGTTCCTCGTTGGTCACGCCGTTGACGATGCGGAACTCCTCCGCGTGCAGGTTCGGGTCGGACTTGAGGGTCAGCTTCCCATAGTACCTCTTTTCCAGATCGGTAATCAATTGCTGGTCCTCCGTCCGCAGACGCTCGCGGATAGTTGGATGCACCACGATCTGGAGCTGGAAGTCCGATTCGTCGCGGGTGCGTTTCTTCAGGATCTCGGCCAGCTTGCGCTGGATTTCCACGCTCATGGTCACGGCGCTCTTCACCTTGCCGCGGCCTTTGCAGTACGGGCAGTCGTCATATACGGCCGAGCGCGTGCTCTCGCTGTGGCGCTGGCGCGTCATCTCCATCAGGCCGAGCTGTGAGATGGGCAAAATGTGCGTCTTGGCCTTGTCCCGGCGCAATCCGTCCTTCACGCGCTGATACACATTCTGCTGATCGCGACGTCCTTTCATGTCGATGAAGTCCAGCACGATCAACCCACCCATGTTGCGCAGGCGCAGTTGTCGGCAGATTTCCTCCGCTGCCTCAAGGTTCACGCGGAGAATAGTCTGCTCCTGATCCTTGCCCCCCTTGTGCCGGCCCGTGTTGACGTCGATGGCGACCAGCGCCTCGGTCTCGTCGATGACGATGTAGCCGCCGCCCTTGAGCATGACCTGCCGGCTAAACGTCGTCTCCAACTGCTTGGTGATGTTCCAACGGTCGAAGATGGGCTGATGCTCGTCGTAGAGCTTTATCTTGGCCGCAGCACCCTTGGCCTTGATCTTCAACATAATCTCTCGCATCCGCTCGCAAGCCTGCGGGCTGTCGATGACGATACGGGCCACTTGCTCGGTCAGGAAATCGCGCACAGTGCGCTCGATTAAGTCCGGCTCTTGGAAGACGCAACTCGGCGAGGGCTGGCTCTTGATCTTCTCCTGCATCTGGTTCCACTCCTCGACCAGCAGCCCGAGGTCGCGCTGGAAGTAGCGCTTCTGCTGTCCTTCGCCCACGGTACGCATGATCACTCCCATGCCTTCGGGAATATCGAGTTCGCGCAGAATCCGCTTCAGGCGCTGACGCTCTTCGGGATGTTCAATCTTCCGCGAAATGCCGCTCTTGTCTGAGTTTGGCAGCAGCACGAGGTAACGTCCCGGCAGCACGACGTTCGTCGTGATGCGCGGCCCCTTGGTGCCGATCGGTCCCTTGGTCACCTGCACGATGATGTCGCTGCCCGGCGGGTAAACGCGCGGGATGTCGCGCTGGGTGATCTTGGGCTTCTCCGGCCGGCGCCCGCCGCGGTTGTCGCGTTCGACGATTTCCACCCCGCTGTCGAACTGGTTTGGCACGATGTCCCAGTAGTGCAGGAAGGCATTTTTCTCAAAACCGATATCGACGAACGCCGCCTTCAAGCCATCCTCAAGGTTGCGCACGCGACCCTTGTAGATGCTGCCCACAAGCCGCTCCTCGGTCGTGCGCTCGATGGTGAACTCTTCCAGCTTGCCTGACTCGATCACGGCCACGCGCGTCTCAAGCGACTCGGCGTTGATGATCACTTCCTTGTTGCTCGGCTCCACCTTGCGGAGCAGCCGCTGCACTTTCTTGATTAATTTCGCCGCCGCGAACTTTATCCCCTCCATCAGCCCCTTGGGCTTCTCCTCGATCTCGACTGGCTTGAATTCCTCCTTCACCTCGGCGGGTGTGTCGAGATGTGGCTCGCGATACTCCCGTCGCCGGCCGGACGTTGGCGGCGCGGCGTCGGGGCGCGGCGTGCTTTCGGGCGGCAGTCCGGCCGCGACGTTTTCGGCGCGATCGATTTCACTCTGGCGTGACTTGTCGAAGATGCGCTGGTTCTGACCCAGCGTTTCCGCGGTTGAATCCACACTCGGCGGTGCGACTTTTTTGGGCGCGCCCGGGCTGGGCCGGAAGCGCATCCCGCCACGCCGGCGGCGGGAAAAGTTTTTTCCTTCACTCATAGTTTTCAATAAGACCTTCGATACAGGTTGACGTTTTGCAGGATGCCAATCGCGATCAACGAGCAGAGCACCGAGCTGCCACCATAACTGAGCAGCGGCAACGGCACGCCCGTCACGGGCATCAGGCGGATGTTCATGCCGATATTGATGAACACATGGCTGAAGAAGAGCGTGACCACGCCCACCGCCAGCAGTTTGCCCAGGCGATCGCGCGCCTGGCCGGCAATTCTAATGCCCGTGAACAACACCACGGAGTACAACGCGATAACAATCACGCTCCCCATGAATCCTTTCTCCTCGGCAATGACGGAGAAAATGAAATCGGTATGCGCCGCGCCCGGCGGCAGAAATCCCAGCGCCGTCTGGTCGCCCTCGCACCAGCCCTTGCCGGTCAGGCCGCCCGAGCCGACCGAGATCAGGGCCTGGCGTCCTTGGTAGGATTTGGCCCGCTGCAAGCGTTGCGCCTGCTCCCGTTGCTCCTTGGTGGCGTTGGGCGGCGCGAAATCCTTCCCGAAATAAACCAGCAGCCGCTGGCGCTGATACTCCTCCAGCTTGATCGTCCACCAACCCGGCGGAGCAAACAGGATATCCACGAGGAACAGTGCGGCCAGCAACCCGAGCAGGCCGATGAATTTCGCCATGTAGCGCCGCGGCACGCCGGACGCGATCATCATCATCAGTCCCGTGGGTAAAAAAATCAGCGCCGAGCCGAGGTCCGGCTCCTTCATGACGAGCAGGAACGGCAGGCCGATCAGTCCGATGGCTTTGAAGAAAATCGCCGGCGAGCGCAATTCCTCCAGCGGGCGGCTCAGGTAGTTGGCAAAGGCCATGATGAACGCGACCTTGGCGAATTCCGAGGGCTGGAGGAGAAAGAATCCCAGATCAAACCAGCGTTGCGCCCCGCCCCGCATCGTGCCCAGGCCGGGAATCAACACCGCCACCAGCATCAAGATCATGATCCAGTACCCGACCATCGACCACCGCGACAGCGAGCGATAATCAATGAAGCACAGGGCCAGGGCCGCGCCCAAACCGATGACGTACCAAAAAGCCTGCCGGACAAAGAGCGCCTTGTGCCACGGAATGGTGTTGGCCTCGTAGGCCAGGGTCGCGCTGTACACGAACAGCACGCCCGTCAGCATCAGGCCCGCCAGACTGGCGAGTTGGAGCCACTCCACTCGCGACCGATTTTCAGTTTGTCCGATGGCAAACATGTCAATTGCGCGCGAGCGAGTTTTTGCGCGAGGCTGCCGGTTGCTTCTCGCGGTCGCGCAGTTTTGTGTAAATTCTTTGCGCCACCGGAGCGCAGGTGCCGCCCCCGCTGCCCCCGCTCTCCACCATCACCACCACCGCGTAGCGGGGCTGTTCATACGGACCAAAGGAGGCAAACCAGGTGATATGATCGTCGGCCTTGGTGTGGCCCAGTTTGATCAGTTGCGCCGTGCCCGTCTTGGCGCAGATACGGAAACCCTCGACCTGCGCCTTGGTGCCCGTGCCCTCGGCGTCCTCGGTGTCGGCGAGCATGGCCTCGTGGACGAGGCGAAGCGTGCGCGAGGTGACGGGAAGCTGATCCCGGATGACGGGCCGCACCCCGGCGCGCTGCGCCGGATCGACGAGTTCATCTTGGCCCTGGGTCGAGAGGATGAGTTGCGGCGTGAGCACCCGGCCGCCATTCGCCACGGCGGCCATGGCCACGGCCAGTTGCAGCGGCGTGACCAGTAAATCGCCCTGACCAATGGCGAGGTTCGCCGTGTCGCCGTTCTGCCACGGACCACGGTTCTTCTTGATCCAATCGCGTGTGGGCAGGATGCCGCGGCTGTCCTGGCCCAGCGGGATGCCGGTGCGTTCACCAAGATGCAGCCGCTCGCCCATCGCGATGATGGCCTCGGGTCCGACCCGGAGCGCGTTGGTGATGAAGTAGCTGTTGCTCGACTTGATCAGAGCGCGCTTGAAGTTGTAAGGACCCGCATTGGCCGTGTCCCTGATCTTCCGTTGCCCGACGTAAATGCAGCCCTTCGGGGCATTCTCTGGATCGACCGCGACTTGGAAGATGCTGGCCGGGTCCAACGTGCCCGCCTCCAGACCCACGAGGGCCACGACTGTCTTGAAAGTCGAGCCAGGCGGATAGCCACCCAGTATCGCCCGGTGTTGCAAGGGCCTGGTGCTCTCGTCCATGTACTCCGCGTAATCAGCCGCGCTGATGTGCGGGATGAACTTGTTCGGATCGAAAGCCGGAGCCGAGGCCAGCGCGATGATTTCACCCGTGCGGCAATCCAACACCACCGCCGCCCCTCGCACCGGATGTCCCGCGCCGGGCGCATTCTTCAACGCCCTCTCGGCCTCGGCTTGCACCGCAGCATCCAGGGTCAAGGTCACGTTGCGCCCGGCCTCGACCGGTGACCACACGGTTTCGCTCTGGAGATAGCCGAGGTTGTTCACGAGCATGGACTTCGCCCCGGCCCGGCCGTGCAACTCCTCATCCTGGGAATACTCAATGCCGGAGATGCCGCGATAATCAGGCAGCCGGTAATTGTAGAACGACAGCTCGTCCTCGGCCGACTCTTCGCTGCGTCGCAGGTAGCCAAGAACATGCGCGGCCACCGTGCCCTGCGGGTAAATGCGGATGGGCTGAATCTCCATGTCCAGTCCTGCCAGCCGTGTGCCCTGCTCGAGAAAGCGCGCGATCAGGTTCGAACTCAGCCCGGATAAAATCGGCATGGGCAGGGCGCGTCGTTGCTCGTAATGCTCGTGGAATTCCTTTTGGAACTTCGCCTCGTTGGTCACCACGACCTGCCCCAGCGCGAGACCAAGCTGCTGCACCAGATTGCTCGTCGCGGCATAACGGGAGCGGCGCAGGAGTTCGTTGCGTGTTGCCACATCCAGCTTGCGCGTCTCCTTGGGCAGGGAGCGCAGGCCGGTCCAGGCGAGAAAGCGGGCCAGCCACGAAGGCGGGCGCGCCGGTGCTGCGGTTCGCGCCACGGCCACCGCCCGCTGGCGAACGTATTCGTCCCAAGCCAGCGCCCGCCAGCCGCGGTCGTGCAGGTAGAGGCTGATGTTGTAAACAGGAACATTCTCCGCCAGCGCCACGCCGTGGCGATCGAGAATCTTGCCGCGCGGCCCCGGCACGCGGACGGTCCGCGAGGACTGATTGCGCTGGTCCTCGGCGTAATGTCCCGAGCGCACGACCTGCACCCACCAAAGCCCGCCGAACAAAACAGCGAGTCCCGCCGCCACGCACCAGGAGAGCAGGCGCAGATGGCGATCGGCTTTGTTGAGCTGGTCGAAGATTAGCATGTGAGAAAAGCTCCAAGCTCCAAGAACCATGCTCCAGATAAACACCAAGCACCAAACTCCAACCCGCTCCACGAACGCACACGCCGTTTGGAACTTGGGAATTGGAGCTTCCTTGGAGCTTGGTGCTTGGAACTTGGAGCTTTCATTTCCTCCCTCTCGCGATCTCCCGGTCTTGCCGGAAACTGGACTCAACCTGACGCTCGTAGCCGAGCAGGCGATACACCTTGTCGAAGATTCTGAAATAAACCGGTACCAGCAGGCCGCCGCCCAAGGTCATCACCACCCATTGCCAGATGAAGCCGAGGCCCAGGAGCGGTTCGGCGCGGGAAGACAGGAGGATGACGAAGGTCAACAATGGCACCAGACCGCTGGCCATCGAGCCGAGGACGAGTTGGGCATAGGTCTGCTCACGCAGGATAAGGTGGGAAAATTGTTGCACCGCGAAGCCGATCAGGAACAAAGGCAGAATCGAGATGCCGAGCGGATTCGCCGAGAGCGAGTCAAACCACAAACCGCCCAACACGGAGAGCAACGATACGGTCAGCATCCCCGAACTCAGGCTCGCGTATACCATGAGGCCGGGCAGCAGATCGATCTGCGCCCCCAGGAAATGGCGGAAGAACCCGAACGACGACTCTGCAAACACCGCCAGAAACGCGAGCACGAGGATGAAGATGGTGTTGAGGGCGCTCATGCGAAAAAAGATCCAAGACCCAAGATCCAAGATCCAGAGAAACACCAGGCACCAAGACCCAAATGGCACATCCAATGAACTTGGGTGTTTGAAGTTTGGAGCTTCTCTGGATCTTGGATCTTGGTGTTTGGTGTTTTCATCATGGCATCATCACCCACACCTCTTCGAGCAGGTTCATCTTCACCGCGAGTTTCACACGCGCGACCGTGACGAGGCCGAATTCAACCGGGCGAGTGTCGATAACCTGTCCAATGAGAATTCCTTTGGGGAAAATTCCGCCCAGGCCGCTGGTCACGACCAGTTGGCCCGGCTTCACGGTGGTGGCCTTGGTGAGGTAGCCAAGTTCAACGATGCTTTCGTCCAGCACGCTGGAGCCGCCCGTGATCACCCCGGTGTCGATGGTTTCTCGGTTCTGCGGCACATAGACGAGCGAGGCGACACGGCAACTCGGGTCGCCGATGAGCACCACGCGGGAACGGGTTTCGCTGACTTCGCTCACGCGGCCGATCAGACCCTCGGCGGTAAGCACTGGCGAATCCACGCGAAGGCCGTCACGCTTGCCGAGATCAATCTGGACGTTGCGCCACCAGTTGGCCGGATCGCGACCGATGACGTGGGCCGCCTTGATTTTCCATGAGACCTGTTTCGGGAACTCCAGCATGGCGCGCAGCCGCCCGTTCTCGCGCTCGAGTTCGGTTTCTCGCTGCAACCGGACCTTCAGCTCCGCATTCTCGCGCCGGAGCTGTTCGTTCTGCTGGACGAGCGCCTTGCGGGGCACGATGGCATTGCCGGCTTTCTCGCTCAGTTGCTGGCCAGAACTGGCCAGGCCGAAGGGCACTAGGAAAATACTGCCGAGGGCGAGCTTGAGCTGTGTCGAGGCGCGCGGGGAAAGGTTCAGGAAAATCGTCGTCAGCAAGAACACGACGCCCAGGGAGATGTAGTGGGAGCGATTCATGCGCGAACGGCGGGCAAGGATCGTCCCTTGGAGCCCGGTTTGGCGGGCTGGCGCATCCAAAATGTCAGTAGATCATTCACCGTTTCAGCGTGCGCCCGGACTCTGGCCGGCGGCACGTTCACGGCGAACGCGGAATCAACCCTTTGCGGAACTGGTGACTCGCTTCAAGAATTGGAGCTCCTGCAACACCCGCCCGGTCCCGGTGACCACGGCGGTGAGCGGATCGTCGGCGATATGCACCGGCAATCCTGTTTCTTCCGCCACCAGCCGGTCGATGCCGCGCAGCAGCGCGCCACCGCCCGCCATGACAATGCCCCGATCCACGAGGTCCGCCGACAATTCGGGGGGACACCGTTCGAGGGTGATGCGGACAGACTCCAAAATACTTGAAAGCGGCTCCTGCAAGGCCTCGCGAATCTCTTCCGAGCGGACGGGCAGCGTTTTCGGCAGCCCCGCGCCCAGATCGCGGCCTTTGACTTCCATGGTCAATTCCTGTTCCAGCGGAAAAGCTGATCCAATCCGGATCTTGATCTCCTCCGCTGTGCGTTCGCCAATCATCAAGTTGTAGGCGCGCTTCATGTGCGCCACGATCGTCTCGTCAAATTCGTCTCCGCCCACCCGCAGGCTGCGGCTGAAGACGATGCCGGCGAGCGAGATGATTGCGATTTCGCAAGTCCCGCCGCCGATGTCCACGATCATGTTGCCCGCCGGTTCATGGACCGGCAGCCCAACGCCGATGGCCGAGGCCATCGGTTGTTCGATCAGGTACACCTCGCGCGCACCCGCATGGGTGGCCGAGTCTTTGACGGCACGTTTCTCCACTTCCGTGATGCCTGAGGGAACAGCGACCACAACGCGGGGCGCGATCAGTTTCCGGTGATGCACTTTCTGAATGAAGTGCCGGAGCATCGCCTCGGTAATCTCAAAGTCAGCGATGACACCGTCTTTCATCGGGCGGATGGCCACGATGTTACCGGGAGTGCGGCCCAACATGCGCTTCGCTTCTTCTCCGACGGCGAGGACGTTGGTTGTACCGGCCTGAATGGCAACGACGGAAGGTTCACGCAAAACGATGCCCTGATCACGGACATAGACCAACGAATTGGCCGTGCCCAGATCGATCCCAATGTCATTGGAAAAGAGGCTTTTAAGTTGCGCGAACATGAATCTGCCTACGAGCGTGGGATTAGAGCGGCGGGCTTGCGGGCGGGTCAAGAAGTAACTTCCCCGGATTGGGAAACGACCGATGAACCGCGCCTCTTGGCGGGCGAAAGGCGTGTCCGAGCATCATTGCCCGCGCAAATCCCGCAACAGTCGCTTGTATTCGGCGGACTCGCGCAGCAGTCGGCCCCCCACGTCGCGCAGCCGGTCCACCGCCTCGGCGGGCAGCGTGAAGCTGGTCTTCAGGTTCTGGAAGTACTCGCGTTCCCCGGCGTCGGCCAGTTCGTCGAAGCTGACTTCGATGAGATAGAATTCCAGGGAGTTGGTCTGGCCGCGCCGCGCGTCGGCCAGGGCGCCCCATTGGACGACCTTTTCCCGGAGCAACTCGACGGTCTCGTAAGAGTAGCGGGACATGGGGATGCTGGAGCTTTTGGCCCCGAGGTCGAACATGCCGGGCGGGAAGGGCTTGGTGTCCCAGTTGCGTTTGGGCCGGTGGGCCGCGTTCACAAAGATGATGGCCACGCGCCGGAGGGCGGCCACCTCGGGCTGGGTGCGCGGCGCCGCCTCCAGGGCGGAAAAACTGTCGAGGATGGCCCGCAGCCCAAGGTTATCCGAGACACCCCCATCGATCAGGTGCAGGTAGGGCCGGGCTCCGCTGTCGCCGAAGGAATTGATTTCCCGCGCCCGGTAAAGTGCGCGATGCGGCGCAGCGTCGCCCCGGGTGAGGACGCTGTTCATCCAGTCGGGCGGCAGGTAGCCGCATTGGCCCCCGTGGTTGTCGAGCGTGATGGGCGACAGCACCACCGGCACCGCCGAGGAGGCCGCGACCGCGCGGGCGATGGGAAATTTGGAAATGTCGCCACAGATCAGGTCGAACTGCGACTGGGTGAACTCGAAGCGCGCGCCGGTGCTCACGTCGCTGGCGTTGATGACGATGAACGGGCGCCCGACGCGCGGCAGATCACCGAAGGTGGCCCCCTGGAACAGAATGCGGTTGTAATACCGTTCCGCGAGGTCCGAACGGCCGGCCAGCCCGGACCAGAGCCACGGCCAGTTCCACGGGTTGAGCGTCTGGACAAGCAGGGCGCGCTGCACGTTCCGCTTCAAGAACTGTTTCTCGTAGTCGGCGAAGAGGCGTTCGCCGTGCTGGGCGTAAGCCATGGCCGTAAAGCTGCCGCCCGACACGGAGGAAATGCCATCCACTTCGTGGAGCAGACTGCGGCCCGGCAGATTTGGCGCCGGTGTCTCGAACATTTCCTTGAGCACACCATAGGAAAGCGACGCGGCCCGCGTGCCGCCGCCGGAAAGGGCGAGGAAGCAGAGCAACTCCGGCGAGTTGTTGGTGCGGAGGTCGGGATCCCGGTGGTTCCAGTAATAGCCGCGGCCGGGGGTGGCCGCATCCAGGCGCGGCGTCGGCGCGCGGGTGGCACAGCCGGTGGCCAGGATGATGGCTGCGAGCAGCGCGGCTCCCCATGTCGTTCTCATAGCGTTCATGCTTTGCTCCGTGTGTTCCGCGGCTGCTGGCCAGCGGCATCGGCGGGTTCCATGAGCGCCTGCCCCAGCCGCTCCAGCTCCTTGGTGTAGCAAAACACCGAGAAGAGGATGGCGATGAGCATCGCTTCGCGCCAGAACGCCAGTTGCAACTCGTGGTAGCGGACGTAGAACACGGCCGCAAACATCCCGCCCACGTAGATGATTGTGAGCCGGCCTAGAAACTGGACCACATGGCCGAGGAACGGCCGCGGGCCGCCACCAACCACGGGCGGGATGCGGCGCGCCATCCAATACGCCGGCTGAACCAGTGCCAGCGCGATCAAGGCCCAGCAGGTCACGGAGAGTTTCGGCCCGGTGTCCGGTGCGCCGAGCAGCAGTCGGCGGTAAATGGGAACTCCCATCCACAGGATGATCCCCACGCCCGCCGACTGGCAGGCAAGCAGCAGCCAATAACGATGTGTGCCGGTGGAACCCATCCGGTCCTCGCGGCGCCGCCGCCCACGGGAGGTTATTTCCCGCCCGTCGTGGGGGACATGGAAACGCCCAGCGCCTTGAAATCCGCCGACAGCTTGCCCAGCGCCGAGCGCAGCGGCACCGCGTCCTTGTCCGCTTTGCCCGCCACGCCCTTGATCGAGGCCACGCCGCCGACCGTCAGATCCGTGGAGAGCACGGTGCGAATGTCCTTGAGGTCGGACATGAACGGCTTGAAGGCGTCGCTCGACTCCAGATAGCTGCGCTTCACGTCCGTGAAGCGCTTCTGCACCTCCAGTCTCCGCTCCGCGCTGCGGTGCTTGATGTCCTCGTTCTTGATCTGGGCCAGTTGCTCGTCCCAGGACTTGAAGTAATCGTTGCCCTTCTCCTTCATGCCGGTCGCGGCCGAAGCCACGTCTTCCGCCGTGGAAAACAGCGTGCTGACTGACGTGTCGAACTTCTTGTACTGCGGCTTGAGGTCCGCGCCCGGATTGTTCGCCAGATCGGACAGAGCCGTCAGGACCGCTTCGACCTGGTTGCTGCTCTGATCAATGCCTTCAGCCGCCTTCTGCAAGGACGAGGCGGTGTCACTGGCTTTGTCGTAGCCGGTCGAAGAACAACCGGCGATCAGCGCCGCCGCCAGGGCGAGCGCGGCCAAGTTGGGGAGGGATATTGTTTTTGCAGTCATACGATTTAATTATTGGTTTGGTGTTTCCCGCGCCGGTCCGGCACCAAAAGGTGTCATTCCCGCGCGGACTCGGCCAGAACCGTAGTCAAAGGCCGGCACACCCGGCAACTGCAAATTCCCCGCCCGCCCGCCGCGTGACGCCGCGTGCCGCCATCCTCGTGCGGAATCCGCCCCATTCGCCGGTGAGTTTGTCGCGCTCCCAGAGGGAGGCGGATTTTTCCTCGGCGGCGGGTGCGGCGGGTTTGGCGGGGTCAGCCGCGAGCGAGGTCGTAATGGTGCAGAAGACCGGCAACGCGGCCATGAGTGGTCGTTTCATAGAGTTTGTCAGCGTCGGCTGTTCACCGTGTTCTTGAAAAGTTTTCCGTCCTTCATGCCGAACCCAATTATTTCGGGAACAGGAACGCCACGGAGAAACGCAAACCCCAGTCCGGGCCGCCAGTGGGTTTGTCGGCATAGTAGCGTGCGCCCAGCGAAAAACTCACGGGCTGCTTGCCGAACCTCACCAACTGGCTGACCGACGCGGCCAGCGGCACGGTCCACTGCGAATTGTGCCAGTCGTAGGTGGACTCGGTGGTCACGGTCGCGGTGGTGAGGGTCTTGAACTGGTAGGAGACGAACGGGTTCAGGAACGTCGCGTTCACCTCCTGGCGCGAGCCATTGCCCGCCACGGACCAGAGGTGGTTTGCCAGCACGCCGTAAGTCCACGCGCCGTCCTGCTTCAACGCCACGGCAGTCGGGCCAAGGCCAAACTTCTCCGTGCCGAGGCGGTCATCCGTCGCTGTGGGCAGAAGCAGCACCGGGCCTGCGCCCCAAATCCAGCCGCCCGCCGTCGGGTTGGCGGGGGAGAGGAACAACGACTGCACGGTGTCGCTCAATCCGCTCTGCGTCGTCCGGCCGATGATGTTCTCCTGGTGAATGAACGGCACGATGGTGCGGGAGATGAGGTTCCAATCGTTGTTGAGCGAAAACGGAATGACCGGCTGCACGTTCAACGTGTAGCGGAAGCCGTCGTCCTTCGGTCCGCCGCCGAAGTCGAAGTTGTTTTGCAGCGGCACGCTGATGAGCGCGGCGACGGGGTTCGACAGTTTCTTCGCCAGTTCCGCCGCGTCGTCGGTGGCGGGTTCAGCGGCCTGCAATGAAGTGGACGCGAGCGCGCAGGCCAGCGCGAGCAATGATGCTTTATGGTTCATGAACTTTGTTTTGCTGAGTTGAATCAAACGGCCCCGACTTATTGTCCGGTGCGGAACTTGGCGATGACCGCGCCCTTGCTGGAGAGCGTCAGCTCGTTGCCTGAAACTTGGAAGCCGTCAACCGAACCGAGCGCCTTTGCAAAATTATCCTCCCATTCCATCAGCGCGGGTTCGCCGGCCATCTTGGTGCTTACCATGTTTCCGAAACTAACTTTGCCCCCACTCACTTCGTAAGTGCCGGACAGTCGGTTGACGCCGCCAAAGGCGGCCACACGACCATCCTCGAACTTGATGGTGGGCGGTTTGCCGGCGGCGACGGGCTTGCCGTTAAGTTCGGCCAGCGTCCATTCCTTACCGGCAATTTCGCCCAAGTGCGCGATGTCACAGGCCCCTTCGAAATGCCACGAGATCGCCTGGCGCTGTTTTTCCGTCAGCGGTTTCGCGGTGCTGGCGACCGCCGGGTAAACGGTCACGCCTTCCTTGATGGTTTCGACGATCTTGATTTTGTTGATCGTGGTCGGATCAACCGTGAGCGGATTTTTGTCGAGGATGACGAGGTCGGCGAGCTTGCCCACTTCGAGCGAGCCTTTGGTCTTCTCCTCGAAATGCTGGTAGGCGGGCCAGAGCGTCATCGCCTTCAACGCGACGAGCGGGGTGAGGCGATGCTGCGGGCCGAGGACGTGGCCGGTGCGCGTGGTGCGGTTCACAGCGGTCGCGATGAGCGCCATCGAGTCGGGGAAGATCACCGGCGCGTCGGAGTGGATGCTGAACTTCATATTGTTCTCCAGAAACCAGCCGGTGGGCGAAATGTTCTCCGCGCGTTCCGGGCCGACCACGGATTCGCGGTGCCAATCACCCCAGTTGAACGTGTGCAGCGGAAACTCCGCCGGGAAAAGCCCCATCTGCTTGATGGCCGGCACCTGGTCGGCGCGGATGAAATGGCCGTGGATGATCGTGGTGCGGCGGTCCTCGCCCGGATAGATGGCGGAGGCGGCACGCGCGGTTTTGATCAGTTGGTCAAGTGCCGCGTCGCCTCCGCAATGGGCGATCAGCTGCCAGTTGTTTTTATAGGCCAGCATGATCCACTTGTTCAGCTCCTCGTCGGTGAACGCCGGATACCCTACGTAATCAGACTTCGCGCCGGCCGGCACTTTGAGATAGGGCTTGGTTAGCCAGGTGGTCTTGCCCTGCGGCGAACCGTCCAGCGTCAGCTTGACGCCGCCGAGTCGGAAGTGGCTGGTGTAGGCGCGCGACATCAGCGGGCCGTGCAAAACCGGCGCGTCGCCGAGCGTGGCGAGATCGGGATACGCCACGAGATCGATCTTGAATTCCCCCGCCTCGGCCAGCGCGGCAAAGGTGGTCACCTGCCCGGCCATAGATTTACCGTCCTGCACCGTGGTGAACCCGTTGGCCAGGTAGATGGCTTGGCTCGCCCTCAACTGCGCGGCGATTTCCTCTGGAGTGAACGCGGGCACGATCTTGAAGACCACGGCGAGCCACGCGTTTTCCTCGAACACGCCATCGGGGGTCTTGCCATCGGCTTCGCGCCGGATGATGCCGCCGGAGGGATCTTTGCTTGCCGCGGTGATACCCACCTGCGCCAGCGCCTTGCTGTTAAGGACGCCGAAGTGGCCGGACTGGTGAACGGCCATGACCGGCAGCTCGGTGGAGATCGCGTCCAGATCCTGCCGGGTCGGATGGCGGCGCTCGGCGAGCTGCGAATCGTCATAGTTCATGCCGATGACGACGCCGCGCGCCTTCACCAACGGCGAAGCCGCCATGTAATCGCGCATGACCTGCTGTAGCTC
>JANOQV010000186.1:0-3213 GCA_031414955.1 Pedosphaera sp.
CGAGAACCGGGGACAAACACATGGGCCCATAGCAGTGGGCAACAGCGCTTTTCAGGCGCTCAACTCCCAATCGCCGCCGCCGCCTGTCCCTCGAGCGCACGCGCGATCTGCGCCTCGTTCTCGGCAGAGACCCCCGCTTTCGCCGCGCAGGCAGGCCATTCCTTGAGCGCTGCGGCCACCTGGTCGATCAGCGTATTTAGTCGGTCCTGAAAAAGCCCATTTACGGGCTGAGACAAAAAGAGAGACGCGGAACCAGAGCAGAACTGAGCTGCTGAAAGAGGCGTAGCCAATAGAGCCAAAAGAAGCCCAGGAGCTTTTGGAAGTTCATGGCTGCGGCGCTGAGGAGGGCGTTGATGGCATCCCCCGTCGCACCTTTGAGCCGGTTGCGTTCGAGCCGGTGCTCACCCTTGAGATGTCCGATGGTGGGTTCGACGGCAGCGCGGCGTTTCATCCAACGCCAGAGCGTTTTGGGCGTCGCGCCGCGGCGGCGTTTGTCGACGTGCACGGTCTCGGGACCGGTGTGATTGTGACCGCGATAGCCCATGTCGACGTGCGCTTCCGGTGCGCGCTTGGTTTTCCCTCCGACCAGCCGGCGCACTTGCGCGAGTTGCTGCTCCAGCGTGTGCCCATCGTAAGGATTGTCCGGCAGGCTGAGGGCACCAAGCAGCCAACCGCCTTTGCTGGTGGTCGCGACGCTCGCCTTGTTGCCAAATTCATATTTTTTGCCGGCCTTGCCTTTGGCGATGCAGCAGACCTTGGCTTCATGCACGCTGTAGACTTTGTTTTTATCGGTGGGCTGCTGCGTGTGGATGCGCCGGGCGGTCGCCAGGAGTTGCTGGAGCCCGCCCACCGGGGCGGGTTGCTGGCGGTGGATCTCGCGGATCACCCGGCCAAGGTTGGTGCGCAGTTTCCGCGTGCAGGCCCGGGCTCGCTTCATTTGCCGGGCGTGCGCGTAGCGACTTTGCTGCATGAGCAAGCGCGGGCCGACCCGCTCGTAACTTTGTTTGATGAGGATTCCGCACTTCCGCGCCTCGGTCACCAGCCGCTCCCGCGCCCGGTTGTAGAGCCGGGCATCGGTCGGGAACCGCACCGCCTTGGTCTGCACCGTCGTGTCGACATTCACCCGCTGGAGCTGCGTGGGCTTGATCACTTTCATCCGCAGTCCGGTTTGGATCGTTTCCTTCAGCAGCGCTTCTGCGCCCGCTTCGCCCAGGCGTTTACGCCACCGGGTCATGCTCGACGGATCGATCGGCCTCTCGTGCTGGAAAAATTGCTCGCCGCTGAAGTGCTGCCAGTAGGGATTCTCGACCCACTGCTGCACCACCACCTCGTCGCTGAGATCGTGCTGATATTTGAGATAGTGCAGAGCCACCAGCAAACGCGTGTTCACTCCGGGGGCACCCTGCGTGGCGGCGTAGGTCGGCCCCAATCGCTCCGTGAACACCGCCCAATCCATCTGCCGGCCCAGCTTCACCAACGGATGCTCCGCATCCACCAGTTGCTCCAATTCGACCCGAAAGAGTTCACGCTGGGCTTGGCGGACTTGGGCTTTTGGCTTCATCGATTTTCCCGGATTTGAGGACTTGAGTTGAAGGTTTTCGGGAAAATGAACACCGCCTTGCTAATTGCAAGCTTATCTAGCGCAATATGATAGGAATTATTCAGGATCGACTAAAGTAGGTTTTCGTTTCGGTGCCGAAGCAGTCGCGGGCGAGGTTCCTCCGTCGCCGAGCCTATGGAGGACAGGCTGCCCGCGCTCCAGTATCCTGTTATTGCTGGAGCCACGGCGACCTGGCACACCGCCACAAATCGCTGACACTTTCCGCCATTATAGTGGTGACACTTTTCTGGCAGGGTTGAGGCCATGCATAAAAAAAACTGAGTAGTTCCGCGCGACTTGAACTGGTGCTGGCGTTGCTGGCCGGCCGGGAATCGGTCACGAAGCTTTGCCGGCGCTGGAGAATTTGCCGCCAGACCGCCTACAAGCTTCGACGACGGTTTTTAGAGTTGGGTCGCTCGGGGCTGTTGCCGCGAACTCGCGGCCGCAAACACCGTTACCCAGATCGTTGGCCACGGTATCGGCGCTGGCTGGCTGCTCACCGCCGGCACTACCCGACGCGCGGGGCCAGCAAATTGCGCTGGGCCCTGCGGCAGGCGTTTGCCGGGCAGCGCCTACCGTCCCTGCGCACCGTGGAACGGTGGCTGCAAGCCGACGGCTTGAGCCAAGCGCCCCGTCGCCGCCGCCGCATCACGGCCCAACCGCTGCAACCCTACCGGCGGGCGCGACGAGCCAATGAGGTTTGGACCATTGATCTGAAGGGGTGGTGCCGCACGGGGGATCACGCCAAGATCGAGCCGTTGACGATCCGGGATCTAGGCAGTCGCTTCATCCTCTGGAACCAGCCGTTGCCTCGGCGTAATGATCAGGCCGTGCGGCGGGTCTGTCGGCGTTTGTTCAGGCGGCACGGCTGTCCCAAGGCGATCCGGGCCGACTTGGGTGCCCCGTTCTGCAGTATCGGCCCCTACCGCCTGACCTCGTTGAGCCTGTGGTGGTATCGATTGAACATTGGCGTGGAGTTTGTCTTCCGCGGAGGCGGCATCGACAACAACGCCCACGAGCAAATGCACGGGATCCTCGAAGCCGCCACCGCCCGTCCGCCCGCTGGCACCCGCGGGGCGCAGCTGCAACGGCTGCGACGCTGGACCCACTACTATAACCACGCGCGGCCGCACGATGGCATTGGTGGTCGCACCCCCGCCCAACGCTATCGCTCCGCGCCAGCACCGCTGCCTGCTTTGCTCAGACCCCGTTACCGGCCGCATTGGTTGCGTCGCAAAGTCAGCCCACGCGGAAAAATCCGCCTGAAGGGCCGGATCCATCATGTGGGCATGGCCTTCGCGGGCCTGGTCGTCGGATGTCAGCCGACCAGACACGGCTTCAAAGTCTACTACCATCGCCTGCGGCTGGCTGTAATCAGCAGCCGATTCGTGCCTGCCCCCCGTCCCTCATCCTAAAGCAAGAGCAGGGAGGGGCTGCCGCCCCTCCCTGCACCCTCCCGATCATTTTAGATGAACCTGTCCAAACCCCATTACTGTCAGCGATGTGGTGGCGGGAACTGTCAGCGATTTGTGGCGGTGTGCCAGGGCGCCGTGGCTCCACCAAGTAGACGGACTGGAGCGCGGGCGACCTCGCCCGCGAATTGGCCGGGGCCG
>JANOQV010000187.1:0-2837 GCA_031414955.1 Pedosphaera sp.
GTTCCAAGTGAACTACGGCGACCGCGTCGCGCTCGTCGGGCCGTACGGCGCGGGCAAGTCCACGCTCTTCTCCATCATCCTCGGCCAGACGGAGCCGGACGCCGGCACCGTGCAGCGGGACGCGTGGACGAACTGCCGCGCCTTGAAAAACTTCTTCATGAACTCGAAGCCGCCGGCGATGTCGCCAGCCCGAAATATCTCGAAGCCCACGCCAAGCACGACGCCCTCAACGATCCGCAGGTGGAAACGAAGGCCAAGCGAATGTTGCGCGGCCTCGGCTACCGGGAGACGGATTTCGGGCGCATGGCGCGCGAAATGAGCGGCGGCTGGATTATGCGCGCACGACTGGCCCGCCTGCTCGTGATGGAGCCGGACTTGTTGCTGCTCGACGAGCCGACGAACCATCTCGATTTGCTCTCGCTGCTCTGGCTGCAGAATTACCTGAAGAACTATTCCGGCGCGCTCCTGCTCATCTCGCATGACCGTCAGTTCATGGATGAAGTGGTGACGCAGGTGCATGAGATCTCCGAGCGCAAGCTGATCGATTATTCGGGCAACTACTCGGACTACCTGCGCCAGCGCGAAGAGCGTTACGATCAGCAACTGGCCGCCTATAACAACCAGCAGAAGGAAATCTCCGCGCTCCAGCAGTTCGCCGATCGCTTCCGCGCCGTGCCGTCCAAGGCGTCGCAGGCCATGAGCAAGCTCAAGCAGATCGAGCGGCTCGAACTGATCGAGAAGCCGATGGCTCCGCGCAAGCCGTTCCGCTTTCAGATTCCGCCGCCGCCCCGGGGCGGGCAGCGCGCCGTCTCGCTGGAAGGCATTCACATGGCCTACGGCACCACGCAGGTCTATCGCGGTCTCGACCTGACCATTGAGCGCGGCGAGCGCACCGTGCTGGTCGGTCCGAATGGCGCGGGCAAATCCACGCTGCTGAAAATTCTGGCGGGCGTGGTCGAATATCAGCGCGGGGAACGCAACCTCGGGCACAATGCCAAGATCGGTTACTTCAGCCAGCATCGTGCGGACACGCTCGATCCCGAGCGCACCGTGCTCGACGAGGTGATGGCCAGCGCGCCGGCCATGCGCGAGGACGAGGCGCGGGGCGTGCTCGGCTCGTTCATGTTCCGCAAGGATGACATCTACAAGCAGACCAAGGTGTTGAGCGGTGGCGAGAAGAGCCGGTTGAACCTGGTGAAGTTCCTCGTCGATCCGCCCAATCTCCTGCTCATGGATGAGCCGACGACCCACCTCGACATCCACACCGTCGAGTCGCTCACGCTGGCGCTGGAGCGTTACGAGGGCACGCTGGTTTTCATCTCGCACGATGTGCATTTCATCCGCCATCTCGCGACCAAGGTGCTGCACGTGAACGCCGGACAGGTCACGCCCTACGTGGGCGGCTACGAATACTTCCTGGAGAAAACCGGCGCGCTGGACGACGCGCGCGCCGCGCTGACGGCGGGGTGAAAGCTGTTGCCGCTGCCAGTAGAAAGAATTTTAACCACGGATGGACACGGATGGACACGGATAGGCAGGCGTTCGAGTGAACTAAATCAATTCTTCATCCGTGTTTATCCGTGTCCATCCGTGGTTAAGGATTTTTTAACGGCTTTTCTGCGGATTGAAGGCTCCTGTTCCACTTAACGTCCGACCCACCATGAAACAACGGATGAACTTCGCGGCCGCGCTCACTCTGGGCGCGTGGCTTTTGCTTTCGGGCCGGCCGGCGCGGGCGGCGGAGCCTTTTTTCTTCGTGCAACTCAGCGATCCGCAGTTCGGCATGTTCACGGAAAACAAGAGCTTCGCCCAGGAGACGGTGAACTTTGAATTTGCCGTGGCCACGGTCAACCGCCTGCGCCCCGCCTTCGTCGTCATCACCGGCGACCTGGTGCATAAACCCGGCGACGCGGCGCAGATTGCCGAGTTCCATCGCATCGCCGCCAAGGTTGATCCCGCCATCCCGGTCTATAACGTGGCGGGCAATCACGATGTCGAAAACGTGCCCACGTCCGCCACGGTCACGGCTTACACGAATCAGTTTGGGCCCGACCGTTACACGTTTCGCCACGCCGGCTTCGTGGGAATCGTGCTGAATTCCAGCGTCATTCACTCGCCGCAGCAGACCACCAACGAACTCGCCGCGCAGGAGAGCTGGCTGCGCTTGGAACTGGCCCAGGCCCGCGCGGCGAAGGCGCCGCACATCGTAGTCTTCCAGCATCATCCCTGGTTTCTCAAGACGGCCGATGAGCCGGATGAATACTTCAACATTCCCAGCGAGCGTCGCGCGTCTTACCTCGCTCTCTTCCGCGAGTCCGGCGTGAAGTTTCTCTTCTCCGGTCATTATCATCGCAACGCCGTGGCCCGCGACGGTGACCTCGAAGCCGTGACCACCGGCCCGGTGGGCAAACCGATGGGCGGCGACAGCTCCGGCCTGCGCGTGGTCATCGTGCGCGATGATGGTCTCGAACACCGCTACTACCACTTCGGCGAAGTGCCCACGCGCCTCGATCTCAGCGCGGCTAAGAGCGGGAAAGCCGCGGCGGCTCCGGTGCCCTGAGTTGGAGCGGGCAATCACGCCCGGTGGGGCGAGACTCCGTCGAGCCGTAACTGCCGACGCAGGAGGCGCGAGCGCGGCGAGCATCTTCCCATTCCAAGCGGGGAGGATGCTCACTACGTTCGCCTCGCTGCGCTCGAGAATGTTGGCTCGACAGAGTCTCGCCCCACCTTAGGTCGCCCGTTCTGCGCGGGCTGGTTTTGTCGCAGCGCGACCGAACCCACCTCGTTCCCGGTAGTGGGACAGCCGCCCCGGCTGTCATAGTCGCGCAGGCGCCCCC
>JANOQV010000188.1:0-3180 GCA_031414955.1 Pedosphaera sp.
GCGGAGGACAATTTGAAAACCTTGAAGCTCGTGCAGGCGGCTTACGATTCGGCGCGGGAAAATCGCGCCGTGGAAATTTTCTGATTCACCAAAAATGAAAACCATCACCCTCATTGGGGCCGGCGGCAAAATGGGCTGCCGCCTGACCGACAACTTTCTCAACACGAACTACCAGGTTCACTACCTCGAAGTCTCGCCCAAGGGCCTTGAGAACTTGCAGCAGCGCGGCGTGACCCTCTCGAAGCAGTCGGACGCCGTGCCGCAGTCCGATGTCGTCATCCTCGCCGTGCCGGACGTGGCCATCGGCGCGGTGGCGCGCGAGATCGTGCCGTTGATGAAGGCGGGTGCGTTGCTCATGACGCTCGATCCGGCCGCGCCGCTCGACGATCAGTTGCCGCGCCGCTTGGACATCGGCTGTGTCATCGCGCACCCGTGTCATCCGTCCGTGTTCAATTGGGAGCCGACGGAGCAGGCGTTCCGCGATTTCTACGGCGGCATCTCCGCCAAGCAGGCCATCGTGGTCGCGCTGATGTGGGGCGCGGAAAGTTACTACGACCTCGGTGTGGAGGTTTCCACCGCCATGTATGCGCCGGTCAGCCGCGCCCATCGCGTGACCTTGGAGCAGATGGCCATGCTCGAACCCGCGCTCGTCGAGACGCTCGCCCAAACCTGCATGGAGGTGGTGAAGGAAGGCCACGACCGCCTCGTCGCGGCCGGCGTGCCCAAGGACGCCGTGCGCGATTTCGTGCTCGGCCATCTCCGCATCCAGATCGCCGTGCTCTTCGGTGAGGTGAACGGAACTTTCTCCGACGCGGCCTACAAAATCAGCAAGCGCGCGAAACCCGTGCTCTTCAAGGAAGGCTGGCAGAAAATTTTTGAGATGAACGACATCCGCGAGCAGGTGCGCGACATCACGCAGAAGTAGTTTTTTATGACAACGCGCGCGCCAACAATTCAGAGACGCTGGCTGACTTTCTCCCTCTCCCCTCAACGGGGAGAGGGCCTGGGTGAGGGGTGGGAACGTGGTGGCGCATTGTTTGCGAAGAAACACGTCCGGTGTCATCACCCCTCACCCGCATTCCCTCTCCCCGTTGAGGGGAGAGGGAGGTTCGAGTCTCGACGTTCGTCATTCGCGGTGTTCGTCGGCGCGTCTTTGATTGTCGCATGAAACTCGGATTGAGCAGCTACACGTTCGGCTGGGCCGTCGGCGTGCCGGGTCACGCGCCCGCCCGCCCGCTGGACGAACACGGACTGCTCGACCATTGCGTCGCGCATGGCGTGTCGCTGCTGCAAGTCGGTGACAATCTGCCGCTCCACACCTTCAATGACGCGCGCCTCCAACGCTTCGCGGACCGCGCCGCGCGCGATGGCGTTCAACTCGAAGTCGGCGCACGCGGACTCACGCTCGCGCGCGTCGCGCAGTATGCCGCGCTGGCGCGGCGGCTGAACGCCAAACTCATCCGCCTGGTGATCGACGAGACGGATTATCACCCGACGCCTGACGGCGCCGCACGGTTACTGCGGGACAGCGTTCCGTTGCTCGACGGTCTGACCCTCGGCATCGAGAACCACGACCGTTTCCCCTCCGCCACGTTGCGCAAAATGATCGAGAGCGCAGGCAGCGACCGCATCGGCATCTGCCTTGATACTGCGAACTCCCTCGGCGCAGGCGAAGGACTCGACACGGTGATCCGCGAACTCGGCCCGCTGACGGTGAACCTTCACATCAAAGATTTCGCCATCGCGCGCGTGCCGCATCTGATGGGTTTCAACGTCGAGGGCCGCCCGGCGGGACAAGGTTTTCTCGACGTGCCGCGCCTGTTGCCACAGCTCGCGCCATTCACCCGCTGCCAGACGGCGGTGATTGAGCTGTGGACGCCGCCGGAACCGAAGTTGGAAGACACGATTGCCAAGGAAGCAGCGTGGGCTGGGCAAAGCCTCGACTATCTGAAACCCTTCTTCACGGAATCCTGACTATGAAAACGCCATCACTTACCTCGACGGCCCATTCCTCGGAACTCCAGTTTCCAAATCGGCGTGGTCGTATTGGAAACATGCCCGCGCCGATTTGGAAATCGGCGCTCCTGTTGATGCTCGCGTTCGGCTGTTTGGTTGGCTGCGACAAATCGGCGGAGAAAAATTCTGCGGCTACCACGCCCGGCGCGAAGAATCTCACCATCGGCGTCGCGTTCGAGACGTTGCAGACGGAGTACTGGGTCGCGGGATTCGAGGCCATCAAGGCCGAGTTGAAGAAGCGCGACATCACGATGCTCGAAGCTGTGGCCGACAGTGATGCGAGCCGGCAGCTCCAGCAGGTGAAGAACTTCATCACGCGAGGCGTGGACGGCATCATCCTCGTGCCCAAGGATGCCAAGACATGCATCCCGATGATTCGCGCGGCCAACGAGGCGAAGATTCCCATCGTGCTTTTCAACCGGCCCGCGGACAAAACCGATGCGCAATCCACCGCCGTCGTCGCCGACAACCGCAAGCTCACGCGCGACACCGTGGCTTACATGATCGAGCAGGCGCGCAAGACCGGCACGAAACACAAGGCGATGGTTGTGCTGGGCGATCTCGGCGACATCAACGCTATTGGCCGCCGCGATGGTTTCGAGGACGCGGTGAAAGGCAATGAGAGCAGCATCGAAGTGGTGGCGCGCGTGCCGAGCGAATGGAACCAGGAGAAAGCGCAGGCCGGAGTGGCGAACGCGCTCCAGGCGAATCCCGACATCAGCTTCATCTTCACGTCGTCGGATTTTCTGTTCCCGTCCATCACGTCCGCGCTCAAGGCGGCGGGCCGTTACAAGAAGATTGGTGAACCGGGCCACGTCATCCTCGGTGGCTTCGATGGTGATGCGACGGCGTATCAGATGTTGAAGGACGGCTACCTCGACGCGACCGGCGTGCAGGACGTTTACTTCGAAGCGCAGCAAAGTGTGCAGGCGCTGCTCGACCGGCGCGAGGGCAAGCCGGTGGGCGAACTGATTCTCGATCCGGGCTTCGTCATTCATCAGGGCAACTTGAAGGAGATGGCGGCACGGATGTGGGGGGCGAACATCAAGAAGTGATGAATGATGCGTTTGGAAAAATTCGGCGTTCCAAAGCGGCGCTAAAGCGACCGCACTCCAAACGCTCCGCGCATGACGAGGCGTCCGGTGCTGCGCGCCAGCGTTTGGA
>JANOQV010000189.1:0-2407 GCA_031414955.1 Pedosphaera sp.
CGTCTTCAACCGGGCCATCGAACACGTCTCCGCCGTCAAGGTCGCGTTCTACTTCGTCACCTTCATCGTCTTCGGCACGATGATCATTCTGAATCTCTTCATCGGCATCATCATGAACAGCATGGCCGAGATGCACGACGAAATCGCCGAGGGCGACCGGGTGGATCCCGGACGCGAAGCCGGTTCGGCCACGCTGGAAAACGAAGTCAAATCCCTCGAACGCGCAATGAAGGAGATGCAAACCCGCATGGCCGGTCTGCGGCGGAAATGGAGCGGAGACTCGCGCAAGCCCGGGGATGTGCGCAACGTGGAGGAGACCTCGGCATGAAAAAGTTTTTCATCACGCTCATTGGCGGAACCGTGCTGTTGCTCGGCGTGGCCATGCTGGTGTTGCCCGGACCGGGCCTGCCGATCATCGCGGCGGGACTGGCCATCCTGGCGACAGAATTTCTCTGGGCGAGGCGTGCATTGCGCAACGCGAAGGGTGCGGTGGCCAAAATGCGCCGAAAGAGCGGACTCGCAACTTGGTGGCGAAAAAAGAAGTTGGGCAGAAAATCACAATCACCCACACCGTAGAAAGCCGGACCCTGGCCAAGCATGTTCAGTGACCTCGCCTCCGCGATTCCATGCTGAACTTTTAGCTGCCAATTGTCCGTTTGCTGGCGCAATTTCTTGCCATGCATAACGCGACGATTTTCCTGCAAGCCCTGGTCGCCGCCTCGATCTTCTTTGTCTGGGTGGTCCGCTACGACAACGTCATCAACGAGTTCAAGCAGTACGGACTACCCGACTGGTTGCGCGATCTGGTGGGCATTTTGAAACTGACTTTTTCGCTGCTCTTGTTGATGGGCATGGAGCGACAGCCGCTCGCCATGGTGGGTGGCATCGGTATCGCCGTCCTGATGGGATGCGCGTTTGTCATGCATCTGCGGGTGAAGAATCCGTTGTTCAAGATGCTTCCCTGCCTGACGCTGCTTGTCCTCTCGACGGTCATCGCGTGGATCAACTACGGGCTGTTGAATCCATAGCATTCATGCACCGCCTCTTCGCCAAAACCCTGATGGCATGAACGCCAGTTCTTCCGCCGCCCGGGTCCCCAACGAGTCACAACGCTTGGCAGCCCGGATGCGTCCGACGGGGCGGCCAGTCATGTATCAGGAGTGGCGCAACTTGCTGTTTCTGCACTGGGAGTATTCCGTCGCCATGATCCAGGCGACGCTGCCGGACGGGTTGTTTGTCGATACGTTTGCCGGCAAGGCGTATCTCGGCATCGTCCCGTTCTTCATGCGCAACATTCGCCCGCGCTTCCTGCCCGCCGTGCCGGGCATCTCGAACTTCATGGAGCTGAACCTGCGCACTTACGTCCATGACCGGTCGGGCGTGCCGGGCGTCTGGTTTTACTCGCTGGATGCGAATCAACGATTGGCCGTGGAGATTGCGCGCCGCTTTTTCCATCTGCCCTACGAACACGCGCTCATGAAATCCCGCCGCACGCCGGAAGGCCGCATCCGCTACGAATCGCTGCGCACTGGCCAGCGAGCAAACGGCGCGAGTTGTCTTTTTGAATACGCCCCCGGCGCAGAGTTGCCGCAGCCCGCGCCCGGCTCGCTGGAATTTTTTCTCGTCGAGCGCTACCGCCTGTATTCCCGCGCGCCCGAAGGTCTCCTACGTGGCGCGGTTTTCCATCCGCCGTATCCGTTGTGCCGCGCCGAAGTGACGGCGTGGGACGAGCAGTTGCTGGCGCTGGACGGCTTTGCTCCCACTGGCCGCCCGCCCGATCACATCATCCTGTCGCGCGGTGTGGACGTGACCATCTTTCCGCTGGAATCGATCGATTTGACAACCGGAGTTGGAACAACATGATTCAACGGTGCCGATGAAGCTTTGGATTCTTTGCGGTTTCGCGCTGCTGGCGCTGGTCTTCCTGGCCGGCTGCAAGCTGACTCGCGCCGGCTACGAGTCGGCGGGCTACAAGGTAGTGCGCCGCAGCGGCGCGTTCCAAATCCGCGATTACCCGGCGCTCACGCTGGTTTCGACGCCGATGACCGCGACGCAGCCAGCGGATGACGACAGCTTCATGCGATTGTTCCGCTACATCGGCGGCTCGAACGAGGCGGAGAAGAAGATTGCCATGACCACGCCCGTGTTCAGCGACCAGGGCGGAACAAACCGGCAGATGAGTTTCGTCGTTCCGAAAAAGGTGGCGGCCAGCGGCGCCCCGAAGGCGAAGCGTGACGATATCGCGGTGCAGACACGAGCGGCGGGGCGTTTCGCCGCCTATCGATTCAGCGGAAGCTGGGGCACCGAACGCGCGGCCTCGGCCCGACAGAAGCTGGCCGATTGGATCGCGGCGGAAAAGCTCCAGCCGATCGGCGAGCCGGTGATGGCGAATTACGACCCGCCGTTC
>JANOQV010000190.1:0-2333 GCA_031414955.1 Pedosphaera sp.
GGACGCGAAGGACATGACCAAGCTCGGTTTCGATGCCGTTTCCGCTTACGCGCGCGGCGGCAGCTACAGCATGACGCAGCCGAGTTACGCGGAGCAATGCGCGCTTGTTCGTCGCGACCGCTGGGAGAAATCCCGTGCCCTCCGCATCCCGAGCGTGACCTTCGCCAGTGCCGGCTGGGACACGCGCCCGCGCAATGAACGCCCGCCGCCGTGGTGTTCATGGGTCACCGCGACACCGGATAAAACACCGCCCGCGCAGCAAAAGCCGCTCATAGACTCCGTCACCGCCACGCCCGACGAACTCGCCGCGCACATCCGAGAGGCGCTCGCGTGGACGAAAGCCAACCGCGACCTCAATCCCGCCAACGCCGTCATCATCTACGGCTGGAACGAGCACGACGAAGGCGGCTGGCTTCTGCCGACCCTCGGCAGCGATGGCAAACCGGACGAAGCACGCATCAACGCGTTGGGTAAAGTCTTGCGTCTCAAATAAAAATGAAACACCTGCTCACAGTTGCCAGCATCAGCTTGAAATCATTTAAGCGGGCCATCTCGCTTCGCCCGGCTCTCGCCGTCCTGCTGTTCGCGCCGCTGGCTATTACAACCGCCATTTTCAAACCGTGAGTGCCTGAAACCAGCGGAACAAATGAAAGCGAAACGAACAACCATGAAGCTCACCCTTCTACTGCTGGTCGCTTTGACCGCATCAATCATGACTACGCAGGTAAGCGCTGCGGAGAAACTGGAGCGCGGAAAGGACCGTATCGACACGCCCGCCATCGGCAGCGGCTTGTGTGTTCACAATCTTTTCCAGTCCAACATGGTGCTCCAACGCGACAAGCCGATCCGGGTTTGGGGCTGGGCTGCGCCGGGGGAGAAAGTCACCGTCTCCTTTGGCGAAAATACGCAATCCAGCACTGCCGTCGGCGACAGGTCATGGAAAGTGGAACTGCCGGCCGTGCCTGCCAGTTCGGAGCCGCGAACCATCGTGGTCCAGGGCCAGAGTGAAAAGGTCGAGCTGGTGAACATCCTCGTCGGCGACGTCTGGGTGCTCGGTGGTCAGAGCAATATGGAGTTTGAGCTTCACAAAGTGGAAGGCGGCCCGCTCGAAATCCTCTCCGCCAATTTTAAGAACATCCGGCTCTTTAGCGTCCCGCAGCTAAACGGCCCGGAGTTGAAGAAGTCCTTTCCTCGTCAATACCAGTGGAGCGATTTTTTCAGTCAACACTTCCGGCAGGGCTACTGGGATGTCTGCACGCCCGAGACGGTGGGCGAGATGTCCGGGATTGGTTATGTATTTGCGCGCCGGATTCACATGGCGACGCAGATTCCCATTGGGGTCGTTGATATGTCACGCGGCGGCACCAGTCTTGTGAGTTGGACGCCCACGGATGTGTTGAAGACCATCGATATTCCGGAGGTCAAAGACGCGCTCGCCGAGTGGGACAAGAAGGTCGCCGAGTTCAATCCGCAGAACGATCTCGATAAACGGGTGAAACAATACAACGACTGGGCCGCCCGCGTGAAAGCCGAGGGCAAACCCATCCCGGCTGACCGCAGAGTGCCGACCGATTTGCTACCCGGCCCGGCGATGGACATGAACCGCCCCGGCAACTGCTACGCCAGCATGCTCGCCCCCGTCGCCGGCTTTTCGGTCAAGGGCGCCATCTGGCATCAGGGCTACAACGAGTCCGCCCAACCCAATGGGCACAAATTGTATGCCCGGGTTTTTCCTGAAATGATCAAGGCGTGGCGGACGGCGTTCCATGATCCGACGATGCCGTTCGGGATCATCACTCAGGAGACTGAAGGCGAACCGCAGACGCTGGACAACTTTCTGCCGAAGCTGGTGAACGAAGGAGTTTACGTCCGCGAGGCGCACTACCAGACGTTCCTCAACCTCCGGAAAGCGGGCGACAAAAACATCGGCTATGCGAGCAGCTTCGATCAGCACCGCGCCTGGTATCATCCGCAACTCAAGATCCAGGTGGGCGAGCGCATCGCTGCCTGGGCCTTGGCGACGCAATATGGAAAGTCGATTCGCTGGCTCCCACCGCAACTCAAAGAAGTCAAAACCGCCGATGGAAAACTCTTCTTACAGCTCGACACTTGGGCAGGCCCGTATCACGACGGTCCGATCCAAGGCTTCGCCATTGCCGGCAAGGACGGGCGTTTCCAGCCGGCCAAGGCGCAATGGCTCGACAAGAATGCCGGCAAAGGCAGCCCGAATTGGGAACGCAGCGCGGTTGTGCTCACCAGCCCATGGGTTCCGGAGCCGCTCTACTTCCGGTATGCCTGGGCCCGGAACCCCTTGGAGAACCTCAAGTCCACCG
>JANOQV010000191.1:0-17492 GCA_031414955.1 Pedosphaera sp.
GTCGGGCAAGTCGTCGCTGGCCTTTGACACGCTCTACGCCGAGGGGCAGCGCAAATACGTGGAGTCGCTCTCGGCTTACGCGCGGCAGTTCCTCGACCAGCTCCAGAAGCCGGACGTGGATTTCATCGAGGGGCTGTCGCCGTCCATCGCCATCGAGCAGCGCAGCTCCGGCTCGAACCCGCGCTCCATCATCGCCACCACCACGGAGATTTACGATTACCTGCGCCTGCTCTTCGCCAACGTCGGCCAGCCGCATTGCCCGGACTCGGGCGTGCCCATCTCCGCCCAAACCACGACCGACATCGTGGATAAGATTCTCGCGCTGCCGCCCAAGTCGCGCGTGATGGTGCTGGCCCCGGTGGTGCGCGCGCAGAAGGGGGAGTTCCGCGACGTGATCGAACGGCTGGGCCGGGAGGGCTTCGTGCGCGCGCGCATTGATGGCGCGCTGGTGGAGCTGTCCGCGAACACGCGCGTGAAGCTGGAGCCGAAGGAGAAGCACAACATTGATGTGGTGGTGGACCGGCTGGTCATTGATGACAAAATTCTCACGCGCCTGAGCGACTCGGTGGAGACGGCGTTGAAGTGGGGCGAAGGATCGTTGATCACGCTCCATCAACTCCCTGACGACGGCCGCGCTTCGGCCTCCCCACCCACGAACCGGAGCGCCGGCGTCTCGCCGGCTTTGGGCGTCCGCACGCGCCAAGCCGGCGTGGACGCCGCCGCTCCACAATGGACGGAGACGCTGCACTCGAATCGCGCGTTCAGTCCCGCCACGGGCAAGAGCTTCGAGCGCGTGTCGCCGAAACATTTCTCCTTCAACTCGCCCCACGGCGCGTGTCCCGTCTGCCACGGCCTGGGACAGAAGATGGTTTTCGACGAGGCACTGGTCGTGCCCGATGCGGACAAGTCGCTTGATGGCGGCGCGGTCTTGCCGTGGCGGCGCGGCGGGAAGCGGATGATCACCTACTACAAGGCGATGCTGCGCGCGGTGACTTCGCATTGCGGTGCGAGCTTGGAAGCGCCTTACAAAAATCTGCCCGACGCTTTCAAAGCGAAGCTCATGCGCGGCATCGGCGAGACGGAGATTGATTTTAACTTCTGGCGCGCGGGCAAGATGAGCAAGGTGACGCGCGCGTTTGAGGGCGTGATTCCCAATCTCGAACGCCTCTACGCCGAGAGCGAGAGCGAGTTCACGCGCAACCGGCTCAAGGGATTCATGAACCCGCAGCCGTGCGATGCGTGCGGCGGGCGGCGGCTGAAGGCGGAGATTCTGGCGGTGACACTCGGCGAACGTGCCCCCGGCGTCCCGCCGGGAGGTGATGCTGAAAAATCCGAAACCTGCCCGACAAATCAAGTGACGCAAGAAAATCGGAAGGCCCGACCCGGCGGGACGCCGGGGGCACGTTGCATTCCCGGTTCGTCCATCATGGACGTGTGCGAGATGTCCGTGGATCGCGCCGATCAGTTCTTTGCCCAACTCAGCGGCCAGCTCACCGGGTTCCAGCACAAGATTGCCGACGAGGTGATTAAGGAAATTCGTGCGCGACTCGGCTTCTTGAAGAACGTCGGCCTCGGCTACCTCACGTTGAATCGCGAAAGCGGCACGCTGTCCGGTGGCGAAGCGCAGCGCATCCGGCTGGCCACGCAGATTGGCGCGGGGTTGGTCGGTGTGCTCTACATCCTCGACGAGCCGAGCATCGGTTTGCACCAGCGCGATAATGAGCGACTGCTCGTCACACTCGAAGGACTGCGCGAACTCGGCAACACCGTGATCGTCGTCGAGCATGACGAGGACACGATTCGCCGCGCGGATTACATCCTCGACCTCGGTCCCGGCGCGGGCGTGCGCGGCGGCGAGATTGTTGGCGCGGGGACTTTGGAGCAATTGCTGCAATCGCCTCGCTCCACGACGGCGAAGTATCTAAACGGCGAGTTAAGCATCGCCGTGCCCAAGCAGCGCGTGAAGCCGAGCAAGGAACGGGGCTGGCTCGAAGTGCTCGGCGCGACCGAGAACAACCTGAAGAACGTGGATGCGCGCATTCCCGTCGGCACGTTGACCTGCGTGACCGGCGTGAGCGGCAGCGGTAAGAGCACCCTGGTTGTGGACATTCTTCAGCGTGCGCTCTTCCGCCACATGCACGGATCGAAAGAGACGCCCGGCAAACACCGCGCCATCGAGGGCAAGGACTTGTTCGACAAGGTCATCGTCATCGACCAGACGCCGATTGGTCGCACGCCGCGGAGCAACCCGGCGACTTACACCGGGATGTTCAATCACATCCGCGACCTCTTTTCGAAGCTGCCGGCGGCGCGCATCCGCGGCTACACCACGGGCCGGTTCAGTTTCAACGTGAAGGGCGGTCGCTGCGAGAAGTGCCAGGGCGACGGCCTGATCAAGATCGAGATGCACTTCCTACCGCCAGTCTATGTGACGTGCGAGGCGTGCGCCGGCAAACGCTACAACCGCGAGACGTTGGAGATTTCCTACAAGGGCATGAACATCGCCGACGTGCTGCGCATGAGCGTTGATGAGGCGGTGACTTTCTTCCGCGCCGTGCCGCAGATTTACGAGCAATGCCTGACGCTCGCCGAAGTTGGTCTCGGTTATCTCGGTCTCGGCCAGAGCGCGACCACGCTTTCCGGCGGCGAAGCCCAGCGCCTCAAGCTCGCCGCCGAGTTAAGCCGCAAGCAGACGGGCCGAACGCTCTACATCCTCGACGAGCCCACGACCGGCCTGCACTTCGCCGACGTGGCCAAGCTGCTCGAAGTGATTTTCAAACTGCGCGCCCCCGGCAACACTCTGATTGTGATCGAGCACAATCTCGACGTGATCAAAGTCGCCGACTGGGTGATCGATCTCGGTCCCGAAGGCGGGGAAGGCGGGGGAGCCATCGTGGCCCAGGGCACCCCCGAGCAAGTCGCAGCCTGCGCCGAAAGTCACACCGGACAGTACTTGAAACGGTCGCTGAAGAGGTGATCGCCTTATGCAGGCGCGTCTTGGAATTGCTTCCGAAGTATCAGGACACGTTGGTAGGGCGCCGCCGATAGATCACCCAAAGAAACAGCAAGCCCATCGCACTGCCGAAGGTGTCGATTCCCACATCCACGGGCGAGCCCGTCCGCCCGCGAACGAAACTCTGGTGGAATTCATCCGTGGCCGCATAGAGGACGGCCGCGGCCAGAGCGACGGCGGCGGTGCGCCATGACCACGGCCGAGGATCCCGCCGGATGGGTTTGCGCAGGACACGCCAGGCCAGCCAGGCCAGCACCGCGTACTCCGTCATGTGCGCACCCTTGCGCACCACCCAGCGCACGGCGTCGATGGTCTCCTGGCTTACGTCCGGATCGAACCAGCGCAGGATGGGCACGAGGAAGCGCGAGGTGTGGGCGATGGACTGCGGATCGGCACTCGCGCCAAAGATGACGAGCATCCAGAGCAGCAGCGGCAACCAGTAGCGCAGGAACGAAATCATTCGGCGCGGCGATGAGAACAATCCGGCGGGCCGGGCCGCAATGACAAACAGGGGATTGGCACCTGGCTCGTTTCCTCCGCCACCAGAGCACCACGGATGGTGCGAAGGGCGCGGATGGGAAGAAAGAATTACACCCGGCCTACTTGATCCGTGTCCTCCGCGTGATCCGCGGTTGAGAATCGGTACCCACGAAGCATTGAGGACAGCGGCGGTGTCACGCCGCCAACTTCTCGTCTTTCGGGATCGTCTCGAGGATGCGGCGGGTGATGTCGTCGCTGGTCACGCCTTCGCTTTGGGCGGCGAAATTCGCCACGATGCGGTGCCGGAAGACGGGCGGCGCGACGGCGGCGATGTCGTCGCAGCTCACGTAGGTCTGGCCGCGGAGGATGGCGCGGGCCTTCGCGGCGAGGATCAGGTTCAGGCCGGCGCGCGGGCCGGCACCCCACGAGAGCCATTTCTTGCAGAAATCGAGCGCCTCGTCCGTCTTCGGTCGCGTGCAGCGCACGAGCCGTTCGGCGTAGGCATAGACGTGATCGGCCACGGGCATGCGGCGGACGATTTGTTGGAGGTGGAGGATTTCATCCACCGAGAGCACGGCCTGCGGCTTCTGCATCGGTGCGCCGGTCGCCATCTTCATGATCTGCAATTCCTCCGCCGCCGTCGGGTAGTCCACATGGATCATGAACATGAAGCGGTCGAGCTGCGCCTCGGGGAGCGGATAAGTGCCTTCCTGCTCGATGGGATTTTGCGTGGCGAGCACGAAGAACGGATCGGGCAGCGCGAAATCATTTCCGCCCACGGTGACTTTGCGTTCCTGCATGGCTTCGAGCATGGCGGCCTGCGTCTTGGGCGGCATGCGGTTGATTTCGTCGGCCAGAATCATGTTGGCGAAGATTGGTCCCTTGAGGAACCGGAACTCGCGCACGTTGGTCTGCGGGTCTTGGAAAATCACCTCGGTGCCGGTGATGTCGCTGGGCATGAGGTCGGGCGTGAACTGGATGCGCTTGAACGACATGTGCAGCGTTTGCGCCAGGGTGGAGACGAGCAGCGTTTTGGCGAGCCCGGGCACGCCGACGAGCAACGCGTGGCTGCGCGTGAAGATGGCGATAAGCGCCTGCTCCACGACTTCCTCCTGACCGACGATGACTTTGCCGAGCTCGGATTTGATGCGGGCGGCAGATTCCTTGAGATGCGCGACGGCCTGCAGGTCGTGGTCGGCTTTTGCTTCTTTGGTCATGATTCTTAACGGATGTTGCGGCTGGTGATAGCGGAGCGCGGCGCGGGTTCACAAGGAACTTTGCCGTGACGACAGCGGGACGCCGGCGGGACGCTGGATTAACATCCATCCACGCCCGCCTTGGTCTCCATCCAGCGGGCGAGCAGCCAGAGCACGTCGGACAGGCGATTGAGGAAAATCACGATCTCGCCATTGACCGGTTCACCGAACTCGCGCACGGCGCAGACGCGGCGCTCGGCACGGCGGCAGGCGGTGCGGGCCAGGTCGAGCGCGGCGGCGACCGGGGTCGCGCCGGGCGTGGCCCAGCCTTTGAAGGAAATCTTCTGCGCTTCGAGCTGCTTCACCAGTTCATCCAGCCGTGCCGTCATCGCCGGGGAAATGATCGTAAAGCCATCGCGTCCATAACGTCCCAGGTCATCCGGCGCGGTGGCCAGTTCTCCCATCACGTCCACGAGTTGTTTCTGCGTGATGAAAAGTTCGCCGCGCAACCATGCATCGGAGGCGGTGGCGCGAGCCACGCCCAGCGCGGCATTGAGCTCGTCGATGGCCCCGTTGGCTTCAATGCGGGGATGAGTCTTCGGGACGCGGCGCTTATACATCAGGCCGGTGGTGCCGTCGTCGCCGGTGCGGGTTGCGATGCTCATTTAGTTTCAGAATCAATTGCGCTGCGGGGAGATTAAGCGGGGCGCGGATCGCACCCGCAAGGTCATTCGCGTCCGTGGCCGCTTGGAGATTGAAGCGCTTTCAAAGCAGGGTCAGAATCTGGCCGTGTCACGTCGCAAGCAAAAAAGTTCCGCCCGATGGCCGGCCACGAACCTCGTGCTGGTGGCAGGCGGGCTGGGCCTGCTCGGAGCCATCGGGACTGGTGTCTGGTTCAAGAAACTCGGATCGAAAGCGGTTCCGGTGCTCGCCCCTCCGCCTGGTGCGGCCACTAATCCCGGGCCCCTCGCAACCAACAGCATCACCCCCGACCCGGCCGCCTTTCTGGCCTGGCTGACCAACCAGACCGAAAGCGCGGAACTGATCAACATGGGTACTTCGTTGCTGGAACAGAACTGGGCCGGACAAGCCGTGCTGTGCTATCGCCGCGCGCTCGAATTGAAGCCGACGGACGAGGAGGCGCACTTTAATCTCGGCGTGGCCCTGGCCCGGCTCGGGCAAATCGCGGAGGCGGAGCAGGCGTATCGCGAGGCCTTGAGTCTTTTCCCGGAATACGTCGAGGCCCATAACAATCTTGGCAACCTGCTCACGCGACAACGTCGCTACGCGGACGCGGTGACTGAATTCAACGCCGCGCTCAAGCTCGCGCCAGAGGACGCCTCGGCGCACAATAACCTGGGCCGGGCCTTCGCCGAGCAAGGCGTAATGGCCGAGGCCATGCAGCACTTCAGCGAGGCGGCCCGGCTCGACACGAACTATGTGGAAGCCCGCTTCAACCTGGGCGCGGCCTGCCTGAGCCTGGGCCGCACCAACGAGGCCATCACCGCTTTCCGGGAGACGTTGCGCCTCCGGCCTGATTTCGCGCCCGCCGCGCAAGCCCTTGAAAAATTGCGACGCGGCTTTCGCTGATAGTCTCGCCGCCTTGCTTCCCGCACCGCGCCCGAAAATCTTCCTCGTTCCGGGAATAACCCGCCTCCTCCGCGCATCTCATCAGTGGCAGGCAGGCGGATGGACCGCAATCGACGCCGCTCGAGATTTGTTGGGTTTAACGAGTCTTAACAAAGGTGTCGGTGGCGTGGACCTGGTGGCCGCGTTCGCAATGGACGCAATTGTCGCCCCCGGGAGAATCCATGAGTCCGGCCCATCCGCCGCCGGCCGGAATATCCGGGCTGGAGAGCCAGTTTGACGATGAGCAAGCAGCCGTTACGATGGAGAGAGCGCCGCGAACCGAGAGTGCGCCGCGCTTCCGTATGCCGCCCGAGCAACAAACATTCGAGAACGCCGTGACCTCTTGTTACGAACCTTTGTACCGGTTCGCGCTCGGCCTGAGCCGGAGCGAGGCCGACGCCGCTGATCTCACCCAGCGCGCCTTCGAGCGCTTCAGCGAAAAGGCCGGCGCGCTGCGCGATCCCTCGAAGGCGAAAACCTGGCTCTTCACCACGCTCTATCGTGACTTTCTCCAGCAACGCCGCCACGCCACGCGCTTCCCGGAGTCAGAACTCGACGAGAGCATTGAGTCCACGGTGGTGGAGTTGCCGCAGGCGGACATGCGGGCGGATGCCAATGCCGCCGTGGCCGCCCTGCAAAGGCTGGAGGAGCCGTTCCGTTCGGCGCTGATTTTGTTTTATTTGCAGGAGCATTCGTATCGCGAGATCGCGGGCATCCTGGACGTGCCCATCGGCACCGTGATGTCCCGCATTTCGCGCGGCAAGGAAATGCTCCGGGAGCAATTGGTGGCAAGCGACAGAAAGGTGGCGCCCGTGGCCGCCGGAAGAGGAGCGGTGAAATGAACAAGCAACAAGCGCGGGAAATTTTGTCCGTGTACCGGCCC
Source organism: Pedosphaera sp. (assembly GCA_031414955.1). Classification (GTDB taxonomy): domain Bacteria; phylum Verrucomicrobiota; class Verrucomicrobiia; order Limisphaerales; family SIBH01; genus JANNGC01. The sequence continues at coordinate 7,202 of JANOQV010000191.1, forward strand.
GGCACGGAGGATGAACATGACCCGATCTTCGCCGAGGCCCTGGCGCTCGCGCGCACGGATCGAGAACTCAAGCCGTGGTTTGCAGAGTCCACGGCCTTTGATGGCAACGTCCGGGCCGCACTCGCACAGGTGGATGCGCCCATCGACTTGCGCGACCTCATTCTGGCCGGGCATCAGATCATCCGCCCCACACCGTGGTGGAACTACCGGCTTTCCGGCGGGCAACTCGCCGCAGCGGCGGCCGTCATCCTGATGGCGGCGCTCGCGGGGCTTTGGTTCAACCACCGGCCGCCGGGCTTCGCCGAGTTTCGCCGGGAGATTGCCGATTCGTCCTGGGGGCCTTCGCCGCACGTCGAAATGCCGGCGGCGAGCCTGGGCGAAGTAAAGCGATTGCTGGCGGCGCAGCAGGTGTCCACCAACTTCAACATCCCGCCGGCCCTGGCGGCTTCCGAGATCGGCGGGTGCAGTGTGCTGCGGTGGCGCGGTCATGAAGTGCCAGTGATATGTTTTCACTCCGACAAACTGCATCTGCACCTCGTAGTGGTGGATCGTAAACTTTTTCCTGACGCGCCGGCCGTCATGCCCCAGACCGATCATTGGGCCTCGTGGCGCACCGCGAGTTGGACCCAGGACGAACACGCTTACGTGCTGACGGGACTGAAGACGATTTCCTTCGTGAAGAAGTTCCGCAAGGCGGGACGCTGGGATTGGGAAGGGTGAAGGGCGGCGCGCGGGACCCGGCGCCGCAGTTCAAATGACGGCCCTGAGGGCCCTGTCCGCAAAATCTTGAAGCCCCACTCGCCGCCCAAAAAAATTGCTTTGCCACTGGCGCGCGAGTTCTGCACTTTCCCTCCATTCCTATGGGCAAAAAAATACGTCCGTTCTGGAGACTCTCGTTGCTGCTGGCCTTCCTTTTTCCCTCGTCTCTTTTTGCGAGCGAGGCCGACATCAAGATCCCCGACCTGAGCCAGGTGGCCTTCAACGGGCTGGGCGGCATGAGCGGGAACACGCTCATGTACCTCGGACTGCTCATCTGCGCCCTTGGTGTCGTCTTCGGTCTGGTGCAATACCAGCAGACCAAGGCGCTCCCGGTGCATGAGTCGATGGCGAAGGTCTCGCACATGATTTGGGAGACGTGCAAAACCTACCTGTTCACGCAGGGCAAGTTCCTCGCCATCCTCTGGCTGCTCATCGCGGCCTGCATGATTTACTACTTCGGCTTCCTCACCGAGCACAAGGACGCCGCCGGCCAGCCCCTGCCCTCGGGGCAGATCGTGTTCAATGTCGTGGTCATTCTGCTCGCGTCCATTCTCGGCATCCTCGGCTCCTATGGCGTGGCGTGGTTCGGCATCCGCATCAACACCGTGGCCAACTCCCGCACCGCCTTCTCCGCGCTCAAGGGCAACCCCCTGGCCACGCTCGGCATCCCGCTGCGCTCCGGCATGAGCGTCGGCCTCCTGCTCGTGTCGGTGGAACTGTTCTTCATGATTTGCATCCTGATGTTTCTGCCACGGGAACTGGTCGGGCCGTGTTTCATCGGGTTCGCCATCGGCGAATCGCTCGGGGCCAGCGTGCTCCGTATTTGCGGCGGCATCTTCACCAAGATCGCCGACATCGGTTCCGACCTGATGAAGATCGTGTTCAAGCTCCCGGAAGACGATCCTAAGAACCCCGGCGTGATCGCCGACTGCACCGGTGACAACGCCGGCGACTCGGTTGGACCGACGGCGGACGGCTTCGAGACTTACGGCGTAACCGGCGTCGCGCTGATTGCCTTCCTCGCCCTGGCCCTCGCCGCCACGCCGTCCGTCGTGGCGACGCTCATCATCTGGCTCTTCGTCATGCGCGCCCTGATGATCGTGACTTCGCTCATCTCTTACTTCGTGAATGAAATGATCAGCAAGGCGAAGTTCGGCGGACTGAAGGATTTCGACTTTGAAGCGCCGCTCACTCACCTCGTCTGGATTACCTCCGCCGTCTCCATCGCCGTGACGTTCGTCGCGAGCAATCTGATGCTCGGCGATTTCAAGACCGAAGCCGGAGTCGCCCAGCCCGCGCTCTGGTGGGTGCTCTCGGTTATCATCAGTTGCGGCACGATTGCCGGGGCGCTGATTCCCGAGTTCACCAAGGTCTTTGTCAGCACCTCCTCGCGGCACGTTCGCGAGGTGACGAACTGCTCCAAGCACGGCGGCGCATCTCTAAACATTCTCTCCGGTCTGGTGGCCGGCAATTTCTCCGCCTTCTGGATGGGCCTGATCATCATGCTGCTCATGGCCACGTCGTATTACTTCTCGCAGAACGCGGCGTTGCTGGCCCTCATGCCGGTGAAGTTTGCCTTCGCCGCGCCCATCTTCGCCTTCGGCCTGGTGGCCTTCGGATTTCTCGGCATGGGTCCGGTGACCATCGCCGTGGACAGCTACGGACCGGTCACGGACAACGCGCAATCCGTCTATGAGTTGAGCCAGATCGAGGGGCGCAAGGGCATCAAGGAAGAGATCAAACAGGAGTTTGGATTCAACGCCGACTTCGAGAACGCCAAGCACCAGCTCGAGAAGGGCGACGGCGCGGGCAACACCTTCAAGGCCACGGCCAAGCCCGTGCTCATCGGCACCGCCGTGGTCGGCGCGACCACCATGGTCTTCGGCATCATCATGTTGTTGCAGAGCATGTATGAGGCTCAGGTGGCGTCGGGGGTAGCCGGGCCTTTCAAGGAAGTCGTCGCCGCCCTGAGCATCGTGCAGCCCGAGATCATCCTCGGCCTGATCATGGGCGGCTCGGTCATCTACTGGTTCACCGGTGCAAGCATGCAGGCTGTCGTGACCGGCGCGTATCGCGCCGTGGTTTACATCAAGAAGAACATGAACCTCGACGCCACCACCGCCTCGGAGAAGGACAGCAAGGAGGTCGTCCGCATCTGCACCGTCTATGCCCAGAAGGGCATGTGGAACATCTTCATCGTGGTGTTCTGCTTCGCCCTCGCCCTGCCCTTCTTCAACGCCTACTTCTTCATCGGCTACCTCATCGGCATCGCGTTCTTCGGCTTGTTCCAGGCCATCTTCATGGCCAATGCCGGCGGCGCGTGGGACAACGCCAAGAAAATCGTCGAGGTCGATCTCCGGCAGAAGGGCACCGAGTTGCACGCCGCCACCGTGGTCGGCGACACGGTGGGCGATCCGTTCAAGGACACCTCGTCGGTGGCGCTCAACCCGGTGATCAAGTTTACCACGCTCTTCGGCCTGCTCGCAGTCGAGATCGCGGTGACCATGAAGGATCAGAACATCAAGACGGCCATCGGGGTTTTCTTCTTCCTGATCGCGCTCATCTTCGCCTATCGCTCGTTCTACGGCATGCGCATTCCCGAGGAGGATGCCGGCACGGAAGGCGTGATGGTCATCGGCGCGCCCGAGGACAAGCTCGACCGGAAGGGCTGACCTTCGGGGTGAAGTATCGGGCTAGGAGGCCGCCGCGCTCAAACCCGGATGAAGCGCCGCGTTTTCCCTTCCGGTCTCGGCAACGTGCCCGCCGGCAGCACTCCCACCGGGATGCGCAGGCGGAATGCGCGCTCAAACTCAGTCTGCAGTTGTTGAACCACTGCCTCTGGATCAGCCGTCGGCGACGTCTCCACATCCACTTCGATTTCAGGCAGCGTCAGGGTCGTCACCAGCCGGACCCGGAACTCCGTCACCATCCCGCAGCCGCCGATGATTTGCTCCAGCGCGCTGGGATAAATGTTCACGCCGCGCACGATGATCATGTCGTCGGTGCGGCCGAGGATGCCGCCGTCCAGGCCGAGATCGTGCCGGCCGCACTCGCAACTGCCGCTCGGGGACGGCTGCACCAGATCGCCCGTGCGGTAGCGGATGAGCGGCGAGCCCACGCGCCCGAGCGTGGTGAGGACCAGTTCGCCGAGGGCGTCGTGCCCGGCCGGTTGGCCGGTCTCGGGATTGATGATCTCGGCGATGTAGCTGGTTTCGATGACGTGGAGGCGTCCCGGGTGGGCGGGACACTCGAAGGTGACCGGGCCAACTTCCGTCATGCCGTGATGATCAGAGATTCGCGCACCAGGCCAGAGCTGTTCCAGCCGCGCCCGCGTCGCGGGGATGCTGCCGCCTGGCTCACCCGCGACAATGATCAGCTTCACCGGCGACTGCGCCATGTCGATTCCTTCCGCTGCGGCTACCTCCGCCAATCGCACCGCGTAGGTCGGCGTGCAACAAAGCACGTTGGCCTGATGATCGAAGATGGCGCGCAGCCGGGCCGCGCTGCTCAGTCCGCCGCCGGGCAGGCAGAGCACGCCGACGCGGGCCGCCGATTCGAAGGCCGTCCAGAAGCCCAGGAATGGCCCAAAAGAAAACGGGAAGAAAACACGGTCGCCGCGCTTCACGCCCGCGGCTTGATGAACCAGTTCCCAGTTGCGCAACATCCACTCCCAGCTCTCCGGTGTGTCGAGCCAGCGGATCGGAGTGCCCGTGGTGCCGCTGGTCTGGCTCAGGCGCGTGTAGCGATCCAGTGGGAAGGTCAGGTTTGTGCCGTAGGGCGGATGGCTTTCCTGGTCCGCGATGATCTCGGCCTTGGTCGTAAAGGGAATCGAGTCGGTGAGATCGCCCAGATGCCGGACGTTGGAACTGGCGTGGGCGGCGTTGAACTTGGCGGTATAAAATGGATTGCGCCCCACCACGGTCGAGAGCAGCACGCGCAACTGATCGAACTGGCTGGAGCCGATGGCCAGCCGTTTGGGGAACGTCGCGTTGGGTGGCATCAGCGCGCGGGCGAGTTCGTCCCCGGTGCTGCGACCGCGCCCTGGGGTTTCGCCGGGACCGGCGCGGGTTTGTAAAACGTAACCATGCAGCCGCCCACGGCCGCGAGCAGAATGCCGAGATAGAACTGCGGCTTGATCGATCCCCACCCACCGGACGGCGGATGTTCAATCAACCCGTAAAAGGCATTCACCACCGGGGCTCCGGCGAAGACAATCGACATGACCACGGCGGGTGAGCCTTTGGCGCCGAAGGCCAGCAGCACGCCAAACGCGCCCACCGCTCCGACCACGCCGGCGATGAGCGACCACCACAGCCCCTTCTGCGGATAGTTCCAGAAGTCGAGCCGGCCACCCTGCATCTTGAGCAGCACGATGGGGCCGAGAATGGCCACCAAAAAGTAGGCCACGCCGACGTAGAGGAACGCCATGTAGCGGCCGTTGTCCTTGTCCGCCATGCCCATCTGCCCCTTGTGCAACATCACGCCATACACGCCCCACGAGACGACCGTGAGCAACGCAAACCAGAGCCAGTTCATATTCTTTTCCTTCACCACAATGGGGCACGACGCTACCGGCCACTCTTTTTTACTTCAATGGGTTTGTCGCATCTCCTGTTCGAGAACCGGAGGCCAAATGGCTTGTCACGAAGTCCGATTGGGCTAGCTTCGCCCCTCAACAAAACATGAGCACAAATCTCTCGAACCAATGGGTTCTGATCACCGGCGCCTCCAGCGGATTCGGCGAAGCGGCGGCGCTCGCTTTTGCCCGCGCGGGCGCGAAGCTGCTGCTCGGCGCGCGGCGCGTGGACCGGCTCGAAAAAGTGGCCGAAGCCGCCCGCAGGGCTGGCTCCCCGGCGGCGCACGTTCATGCGCTCGACGTCGCCTCGACGCCCAGCGTGAATGCCTTCGCGGATTTCACGCGCCAGCACACCGACAAACTGGACGTGCTGATCAACAATGCCGGCGGCGCGAAAGGCGCGGACAAGCTGGCCGACGCCAAGGACGAGGACTGGGAGTTCATGGTGCAGACCAACGTGCTCGGCGTGCTGCGGGTTACGCGCGCCATGCTGCCGCTGATGGTCAACAACCCGGGCAGTTCGATCATCAACATCGGATCGATTGCCGGGCGCACGGCCTATGAAGGCGGCACGGCTTATTGCGCGGCCAAGGCGGGCGAGTTGCAAATCACCCGCGCCCTGCGCCTGGAACTCTGCGGCACCGGCGTGCGCGTCTCGACCGTGGATCCCGGATTCGCCGAGACAGAATTTGCCCTGGTGCGGTTCAAGGGTGACGCCGCCAAGGCCAAGAAAGTTTACGAAGGCATGTATCCGCTCACGGCCGAGGACATCGGCGAGACGCTTCTCTGGGTGGCCAGCCGTCCGTCCCATGTGTGCATCGACGAGATGGTGATCAAGCCCACCGATCAAGCGCAGGTTTACAAGGTTTACCGCCGTCCGGCGACGTAACGGCGCGACCGTGAATCCGCGGATCAGGTCGAAGGGCCGCCACCGGCGCCCCGGGCCGGTCCCAAGTCGATTGCTCCCGTCAGCCGGCTGTTTATTTACTTCCCAAGCGCCAAGCGGGTGCGGCATTTTTCCCCATCATGAACAGGAAACTTAGAACCTTGATGGTGTTATCCGTCGCCTTCTTCGCTCTCGGAGGGGCGAGCCGTCTCGCCGCGCAACTGGAGGGTGAGTATCAGGTGCAGCCTCTCTTCAGCCGCTACGCGCAAACCCAGCGGAACTGGGTGACCGTCAACACCACGGCCCGCGTCTTCAACAATGTCGATCTCCAGGAAGCGAACAGCTTCGACGGATGGGGCATAGACGCGGACGTCACCATCCGCGTGCCCTACGTTGATCATCTCCAACTCCGGGTGTTCTGGCCCTTCTACACCGAGGGCAAGGCCGAGATCAGCGACCCGGCCCGCAAGGATTACGGCCAGAACATTCGCATCGACGGCCACGGCGGGGCGCTCGACTTCCCCAATGTCGAACTGGATTACCAGTTCCTCAGCGAATCGAACCACGGCTTCAATGCCTCCTTTCATGGCGGCCTGGGCGAAGCCCAGCGGGTCTTGGATACGACGGCGGCCGACCCGGACGTTTACAACCACGCCGGGCAGTACGCGCTGTTCGGTCTGCGCGGCGACTGGCATGTGAGTGAGGAACTACGCGTCGTGGCCAACCTGGGCGGGCGTTACTATTGGAAGTCGGATGACATCAACCCCGGCGGCAACTTCGACGAGTTCGGACTGGCCGACATTTCCGGCGCGGTGATTTACCACCCCTGGAAGGCACCGGTTTTCCCCGTGGCCGAGCTGGTCTATCAGGGTGACTTCAGCGCCTACAACTCGCTTCTCTTCGTCCCGGAGATCATCTGGGCCTCCTGCAAGAACTTCGAGTGCAAGGTCGGTGGAGTCTTCGGCCTGACGGGCGACGGCGAGAGCGTCGGCGGACGGATCCAGGGCACGCTGAGATTCTAATCCCCTGGCGCGGTCTGCCGGTAAACCGCCGCGTCGGCGGGATGCTTCTCGAAATGGCGGCGCTCAATGCGGTGCCATTTCTGTTTGGCCTCGGGCGTGAGCCGGTCGAGGCCGAGGTATTCCCGGAAGAACCGCACGCGATCCGCGCGCGTCCACGGCAGGCCCGGTGAATTCAGCCGGCGCATGTCGCGGAAATTCCGATCCAGCCCAAAGGGCTGCCACTTGGTCTTCTCCAGGTCAATCACCCGGGCCTCGACCTGGTCGGGCGCGTGGACCCGCAGGAAAACGTGCTTGGGATAAAAGCAGTTGTGCGACAACTGGTGCGAGTGAATCAGCCGGAGCATTTGCGCAGTGGCCCGGCCGATGGCGAGCCGGGTCGCGCGCGGCAGCGCCTTCCACTCCTGGGCGATTTCCTCCAGCGAACGGAAACCGGTCAACTCCTCGGTCAACAGGATGGCGCGCAAGTTTCCCTCGACGCGATGACAGGCGAAATAGAGCGGCGTGAGCGAAGGAATGTTCCGCTCGCGATAGCGCATGATGCTCTCGAACTCGCGCACGAAAGTGGAAAGTCCGCGAATCGGATGCATGAAGGTGCGGGTGATGTGATTCTCCTGGCGCTTGAGAAAAACCGCCGTCTTGCCACCTCCAGGCAGATTTAATTCGCAGCGAGCCACGCCGCTCCAACCCCCGCGCCGCTGGTTCGGCTCCTCGAACCACTTGGCCTCGAGCTTCCAAAAATCATCGAACGTGCGCAGCCCGTTGAAAGCGAAGATGCCTTTCCATTCAGCGGCGGTGTAGTCGTTCATGATCGCGCGCCCGGTCCCGCTCCGGTTACTTCTGCAACACGTAGGCCGCCCACATGGAATAGAACTTCAGGAAATCGACGCGGCCCAGCACCTTCAGCCCGCACTGGGCGAATTCCCCTTCGATGACGCTCCGTGGAATCACGTATCGATCCCCGCTCGGGCCTGGGACTCGCGGGCGACTCAGGCGCCGCAGGGCGCGGTAGTTTCCGTCGATCCACAGCGAAAGGACGATCGTCGAGGAACTCACCCGCTTGAACTCGCGCAGGATGGCAAGACGATCCTCGGACTTGGCTACGTGGTGCATCAGCCGGATGGAGAAGACGCACTCGACAAAATTGTCCGGCTTGGGGATGGAAAACGCCGAGGCTTTGAACGCCTCGACCCGGCGGGTCAGTTCTGGCGGACGCGATTTCAAGCCGGTCTGGAACATCGCCTCGTTCAAATCGGCCGCGTAAATCTTTCGCCCCGGCTGCTCGGCCAGCATGGGCCAGAAACGTCCCGTGCCGGAAGGCAGATCCAACACCGTGGCCGGGTTCCCCGCGACCTCCAGCGCCCGGCGCGCCATGCCCAACTCGCGCCAAGTGTTCAGGCGACGCCAGAATCCGCTGCGGTGCTTGTCAAAATACCGCTGCGCATGCTTCTGGTCGTACTTCTTTGAAAACTCGAGTTCCGAATCGGTCATAGGTGAGCGCCTGGCGTTCGTGCAGGTCGCGGGGCGGAGCTTAATCAGGCGCCGCGCCGCCAGACGAGCGGAATTCTTGGGGCGGGCCGCGCTGTGATGCATCAGGCAGTTTCCACCTTGGGGAGTCGGGACGAGCCGTCCCCGATCCGACTGGTACCGACTCTATCGGGCTGTGGTGAAACCGTCCCCACTGCTCACGTTGGCACTTCCAGACGTGCCTTGATTCATACGTGTAGGTATAATTCGATTGCATTGCCCTGGATCGTCGTCGAATACTGCCGCGCGCTTTTCACCGACACCCGTCGCGGGTCGGTTCGCGCCGAACCGTCATATGAAATTGAAAACTTTGTTCGTGTTGGGGCTGGCTGCCGTTTCTTTTCACGCTCACGCTGCCGTCACCGGCTGGCTCACCTGGCGCGGGCCGTTGCAGAACTCCGTCTCGCTGGAGAAGGGGCTGCCGCAGAAGATCGACGGCAAGGCCGCGCTCTGGACGGCGGATTTTCCCGGCCAGTCCACGCCGGTCATTGCGAACGGGCGGCTCTACATCAATGGCTTTCAGGGTGAAGGCCAGGACTTGCAGGAGTTCGTGCGCTGCTATGACGCCGAGACGGGCAAGCTGCTCTGGCAGCACAGCGAAAGTGATTTTCTCTCGGACACGATTTACCTGCGCTACGCCACGTCGTCGCCAACCATCGATCCGGAGACAGGGAATGTTTATGTGCAAGGCACGCAAGGTTTGCTCAGTTGCTTCACGGCGGATGGAAAACTGCTCTGGCAGCACTCGATGATGGAAGAGTTCGGGCGGCTTACTTTCCCGAATTCACGCACGGCCACGCCGGTCGTGGACAATGACCTCGTCATCACGCGCGGCATCACCAGCGCGTGGGGCGCGCACGGGGCGGCGGGGGATCGCTTCTATGCGTTCGACAAAAAGACGGGCGAACTCATCTGGTCGAGCGCGCCCGGCGGACGCCCGCAGGACAACACCTTCTCCAATCCGTATCTCGACTGGTGGAACGGCAAGCGCGTGCTTTACAGCGCGGGCGGCGACTCGACGATTCTTGCGATCAATGCGCGCACGGGCGAGCCGCTCTGGCGGTTTTCGTTTGCCAAGGCGGGCGCAAAGGGCGGCATCAACGCGGCAGTGATCAAGCACGGCAACAACCTCATCGCACTGCACGAGTCGGAGAACATTGACTCGTCGGAAATCGGGCGCATGGCGGCGTTCAAGATTCCGGCCAGCGTCACGCCGAGCAACGCTTTCACGCCGCAGGTGCTCGAGGCGAAGGATTTGGAAATCTGGCGCAACGGCGTCGGCTCGCTCGCGTCGTCGCCGGTGATGGTCGGCGACATTATTTATGAAATGACGGGTACGGGCGACCTTGCGGCGGTGGATGCGAAGGATGGAAAAGTTCTCTGGAAGAAAAAGCTCGGCATCGAGCAGCGGCAGAGCACGCCGTTCTTCGCGGATGGTCTGCTCTATGTGGCGATGTTCACCTCGGCGGGCGACGCGGCCAAGGGTGGAGATGCGGAAGCCGGGAACACCTGCGATCTCTTCGT
>JANOQV010000192.1:0-4607 GCA_031414955.1 Pedosphaera sp.
GCATCCATCTTGATGAGCGGCGGCCAGGGGCGTTTGAAGCCTTCGCCGGGAATTTTCTTCGTCGCGTCGATGCTGGGTTTGTTGCCGATGGCGATTTCGCTGTTGGCGTGGCGTTGTGGGTCGCTCCTTAACACTCCTTAACATGACTTCACGTCGGGTCTGGCGATCAATGAGGGCAGTTATGAATATCGCAATGCCATCGCCAACCGCTCGATTCCTCACTATGAAAAGAAGCCGCCTCATCCGTTCCATCGTCTCGCCGGTCCTTCTGCTCCTCGCCGCCGCGTCCGCGTGGGCGGGGAGTTTTGTCAGCTTTGAAACGGTGGGGCCGTATGCGGCCACGGATTCTCTCGTGCTCGCCCAGCAGTTCCGCCCGACGATGGGCATCCGCTTCAGTCGCGCGGATGGCGGCTCCGTGACGCTGGCGAAATCCGGCACGCCGTCCACCGCGTTCGCCGCCGGGCCGGACACCGCGACCTGGACGACGGGCGATGCGTTGCTCGTCACGGACCCGTGGGCTTCGAGCGTTGGGGATTTCTTCGTCAAACTTTCCGGGACGCCGGCCACGGCACTCGTCATTGACTACGATTATCCCACCGCCGCCGCCGCCGGGCTGATTCTGGATGTGGATGCCGACGAAACCTGGGTCATCCGCGCTTACAGCGACAGCGGCGTCACGCTCGTCGCCGAGACGGTGCTGGCGGGCGGCTCAGCGGGCACGGGTGATCAGACCGCCACGCCGTGGGCCGTCGTGCGGTCGTCGGCGGACATCGTGCAACTGCGCATCGTGCAGACGGGCGGCAACGCCAATGCCGGTGCCGCGCTCGACCTGTTCTTTCCCTACGGCACGTTTGATTTTTCGAGCAACGCCCTCGCGCTGAAATTCGTCAGCGGGCCGTCGCCTTCGGTGGGACTCCGCTTGGGTGCCACACCGGGGTATCGCGTCCGGTTGGAAGCCACCGATTCACTCGAACCTGCAAACTGGACCTTGGATCAGGCGCTGACTCCCGGCACGCCTTTCACCGCGCTGACCAGCTCAGTGGCGTCCGCCACCGGCCGGCGTTTCTACCGCGCCTACGGACCGAGTCCGACGGTGGATCGCGCGACCGCCATCTACACCGCCGTCAGCGCCTTCGTGAACACGCTCACCGCCGCGCAGCTCACCACGGTCATTTATCCGGCGAACGACGTGACGCAGCGGGCCAAGTGGTCGAATTTTCCGACCGGCATCTTTCAGCGCAACGGTCTCAAGATCGGCAGCATGACGGCGGCGCAGATCAATGCGCTCTATGCCATGCTCACCGCCGTGCTCAGTCCCGAGGGCTTTCAAAAAGTCACGCGCACGATGACGGCCGACCAGACGTTGGGCGGCAGCAGCTACAGCACCAACGAGTATTACGTCACCTTCGTCGGCACGCCCTCGCTCACGAACAAATACCTGTTCCAGTTCGGCGGACATCACCTCGCCATCAACGCCACGATCAAAGGCGCCGTCGCCACGATTGCGCCCGCGCTGCCCGGAGTGCAGCCGGCCAGCTACACGTTCAACGGGCGCACCGTCCGCCCAATCGGCGATGAATTTGATCTCTCCTACGCACTGCTCAGTGCCCTGACCGCCGCCCAGCGTGGCACCGCCGTGGTGAGCGCGAGCACCAGCGATCTGGCGCTGGGACCGGGCCAGGACGGCGTGACGCTGTTGCCCGAAGGACTCAAGGCTTCCGACATGACGGCGGCCCAGCGGGCCATCATGCTCGACCTGATCGGCAAATCCGTGAACATCATCCACGACGACGCCTCGGCGACGAAGATGGCGTCGGTTCGGGCCAACATCACGAATCCCACCAACGCCACCTACTTTTCGTGGCACGGTCCGACCAACTACGGCGGCACCGCCTACTTCCGCGTCCAAGGCCCAAGCCTCTTCATCGAATGGGCGCCGCAAAGCATGGGCGGCTCCGCCACGAATCACATCCACGCCATGTATCGCGAAATCGGCAACGACTACGGCGCGCTCATCCCCTGATGAAAAATCTTTCCACCATCGCCGTCGTCTTCGTCACGCTCGTTCTGGCCACTCCGCTGCACGCGCACCGCGCGGCTGGACTGCTGCAAGCCTCGCTGGTGGAAGTTCTGCCTACGCAAATCGGCGTCCAGGTCACGCTGGTCGCCGGCCTGGACATCGCACCGAAAATCTTCGCCCTGCTCGACACGGACGGCGACGGCGAGCTTTCCGAGATCGAATCAGTCATCTGGTCGGAGCTTTTCATGGCCCGGCAGAGCGTGACCGTGGATGGAAAATCTGTGCCGTTGAAATTGAAGGACCTTCGCACCAGCCCGCTCGCGGAGCTGACCAACGGCCACACCGAAATCGTGGTCCACTTCACCGCTGACCTCGGCCGTCTCGCCTGCGGCCCGCGCACCATCGTCTGCGCCAACCGCTACGAACCCATCCCTTGCGCCTACCAGATCAACGGCCTCGTCCCCAAGTCACCGGGCGTGCGGATCACCAGCCACCGGCGCGACGAGCGAGAGAAGGAACTGACCCTCGCCGCTGAATTCGCGATGCCCACAGCACTCGCGACGCAAACGGCCGAAACGACGAACCACCTTCCGAAGCACCGGCCGGCCATGAACATCCCGTTGCTCATCGGCCTGAGCATGGTCGGAACAACTGTCGCCACAATCGTCGGACGCAGGCGGTGGCCTGCCAGAGAGGAACCATGAGTTGCCCGCGCGCGGACGGGAACTTGGAGCGAAATGCTGCGCGATCGCCTCACCGGCTTGAGTGAAACGAGGCTCGCGTTTGTCAGGCCCCGGTCTGGCCGTCAGGTCTGGCAACTCATGCGGCTATCGCGCCGTGGCGGCTGGGGCCGGTGGCGTGTGTTTGATCAACTTGCTGGCCCACGCGATGAAGTGCTTCATGTTCGAGCGATCCTCGTGTCCGCCGTCGTGCTGACGCCAGGCGAGTTCGCCGTCGAGCAGATCGGTATTCACCGGCGGCATCTTGGCGACGCGATAATCGTCCTTGTCGCCAAGGTCGCGAGCGCCGAGCAGGCGGAAGACCGGTCCAGCCGCGACGGTGGCCATGTAGCTGCCCTGCTGGTCGAGCCAGTTGGCGTCGCCGCGCGCGGGAATGCCGTAGCTGATGAAGGTGGGGCGCGGGGCGCACAAGGCGATCAACTGGTGGGCATCCACCGGAATGTCACCAGCGTTCTTGCTGCCGAAGGAGGATTCCGCCGTGCCGTATTTCAGAAAGTTGCCCGCCATCCAATGATACTCACCGGAGCCGGTGAGATTCTCCACCGCCTCGCCGAAGTTACGGCGATGCAGCTTCGCGCCGCCTTCGCCGGAGGAACCGACGAGCGCCAGCGCGAAGCGCGGCTCAAACGCCAGCGTGACGAGCGCGCCTTTGCCGTAACGCGAAACGCCTTCGATGCCAACCTTCTTTGCGTTCACGGTCGAATCCGTTTCCAGATAATCCAGACCGCGCGCCGCGCCCCACGCCCACGCGCGCAGCGAACCCCAGTCGTCCGGCTGGCGGGGCTGGCCGTTATTCACGAGGCCGATGATGCCTTTGGTCAGGCCCGCGCCGTTGTCCGCCTGGATGCTGTTGGGATTGATCGTCGCGTAACCCCAACCGGCGGCGATGAGCATCTCGGTCGAGGACGGACCGGCGTTTGCGCCGCTGCCACCAAACGGGCCGAAGCGATTCGTGGGCGCGGGTTCACCCGGGCGGCGCGGGAAGCCGCCGCCGCCGAACATCATCAACACTGGCACTGGTCCTTTGGCATCCTTCGGCGTGACGAGAGTCATCTGGATTTTCACCTCGATGGACGGGCTGGCCGAATTGTCCACTTGGCCGATCAACTGCCGGGCGTTGACTGGAATCCCGCCCACGACCCGATCCATCGCCTGGGTGGTGATTGCCCACGTCACCTTCGGCACGGTCTTCGGCACGCGCCCGAAGACTTCGCGCTCGAAATCCTCGACGATCTCGGGACGGCGTTGTTTCCACCACTGGTCGGCGGTCGTGACCATCTGTCCGTTCTGCAAGGTGAGCACCTCCGGCAGATTGGGAAACGGATTGGCCTTGGTGACGTCGTAATTGGCCGCGTTGGTCGCGGTGGCGTTTCCGCTCGGGCCGGGACGCAGCCGCGTGATGCCCAACTGCTCCTTCATGTTTTGATGATCCTGCTGGGTCGTCCAGTTGCGAGCCATGGAGCCAGCCGCAGGCTGGGCGGACAAAGTGCCGGCGGTCATCGCCACGATGAGTCCGAAGGCGACACAGGCGGAAGTGCGAAGGGAGAGATACGTTTGATTTTTCATAAGAGCCTGTCTGAAAAGTCGTTTGGGCGGCGCAGGCCACTGGCCCTGGAGTGCGCCCGTCCCCGGGCGCAGCCACCTGGCCACGGCGGCCGGTGTGGATTTTTCCAACGCGCTCGGCCTCATCACCTTGCTGCGCCCGAGGGCGGGCGCAGCAAGGTGATGAGGCCGAGCGCGTTGGAAAAATCCACACCGGCCGCCGTGGCCAGGTGGCTGCGCCCGGGGACGGGCGCACTCCAGGGCCAGTGGCCTGCGCCGCCCAAACGACTTTTCTGACAGGCTCT
>JANOQV010000193.1:0-33430 GCA_031414955.1 Pedosphaera sp.
TACACCAACACGACGGGCGTGCCGCAACGCTTCTTCCAATTGCGAGTGGTGGAGTAGCCGGACGCGCGAAGAGCTTCCATTGCGACCGCCCCTCCCGCCGAAAGGCGGGCGGGGCTTTTTCGTGGATCGGAGCGCGACGCACCGACGTCGCATGGGGCTTGCGCCAGTCCGGTCGCGTGCGAGAGGAGCGGGCGGCCCGGGGCATCGTGAGTCCTGCGCGACGTCGGTGCGGCGCGCTCCAAGAAAAACTCCAACCGTCGCAGGCTGGCGGCGCGACGGTTGGAGTTTGAAACTTGGCTGGAAGTTGACCGGATGAAATTCAGTGGCACCCGCAACCGGTGCCGCAACTGCCCGAATCAAAATCTTCCGCCGCGGGCACGCGTCCCAGCTCGAAAGTCTTCGCGACGTAGGAGGCAACCGTCTCCTGCATCTTGTGGATGGACTGCTGGGCGGCGACGAAATCGCGCGAGACGGGGTCGCCAAAGAATTTTTCCCGGTGCGACTCGTAGTCGGCGATTTCCTCGCCCGAGAGCGGCAGGCTTTGGGCCTGCTTGTGCTGGAGGGATTCGCCCTTGCTGGAAAGAAGCTGGTAGGCCGCCTGCGCCTGTTCGTTCTCCATGAAGGCATCCACCTGCTGGCGGATGGTCTGGTATTCCGGCTGGCTCAGGATGGTCTGGCACAGTTCGCGGGTTTTTTCGATCACGACGCTCTCGGATATTGTTTCCATAAATAGTTTCGGCCGGTGTTTGACGGCTCGCGGCCAATACAGCACACGCCTCCGCCGGGTGCAAACAGCGATTTCCACTGACCGGTGATGGTTCGCCTTGGGCTACCGCCTGGCGCAGGAAACCTTTGACCCGCCAGCGTCGCGTGATTCACATTGGGCGGGCATGAATTCTCCGGCGCGGCAAAAAAACGAATCCTTTTCGCCGTGGCCGCGTCTGGAAGCCCGTTGACCGAAGCTCGTATGCAAACAATCTCATTTGCCATTCCTAAGCACGTAGTGCAGCAGCGGGTTCGCCCGCCGAAGAAAAACATCCCCCAGACCGCCGGGGAGCGCGCGCGCATCCTGCATGGCATTCGCAATTACGTGGCCGAGCACAATCCCGTGCCGCCCATGCCCTCGGACGAATTGAAGGTCCATGCCGACCGGTTGGTGCAGATGCTGGGCGTGGACGCGATCTATCGCGATTACATCGGCGTGCTGATCAGCAACGAGATGTGGCGCGAGACGCTGGCCCAGGTGCCCTTCGAGAAGCGACTGTTGCTCCTGCCCAAATGCCTGCGCGTGGAGGCAAAATGCCCGGCGCCCTTCGATGAATTTGGTTTGCTCTGCAAGCAGTGCGGCCTTTGCACCATCCAGGATTTGCAGGCCGAGGCGGAGAAGCTCGGCTATGCGGTGCTGGTGGCGGAAGGCTCGGCCATTGTCATGTCGCTCATTCAGACGGGGAAGATCGAGGCCATCGTGGGCGTGAGCTGCCTGCCGGTTTTGGAGCGCGCGTTTCCCTACATGGAGGCGGCGGCGATTCCCGGCGTGGCCGTGCCGCTGCTCCAGGATGACTGCATCGACACCACCGTCGATCTCGACTGGGTGTGGGATTACATCCACCTGAGCAGCGACGACACGACGCGGCGGCTCGACCTCGGCGCGCTGCGTGAGGAAGTGGATTTCTGGTTCACCCCGGCCTCGTTGGATTTGGTGATGGGTGGGGCGGCGGAGGGCGAGACGGAGAAGATTGCGCGCGAGTGGTTGATGCGCGCGGGCAAGCGGTGGCGGCCGTTCCTCGCCGTCGCCTCCTATCAGGCGCTCAAGGAGAATTCCGCCGGCGCGCTGCCGGATGATTTGCGAAAGATCGCGGTGGCGGTGGAGTGCTTCCACAAGGCGTCGCTCATTCACGACGACATCGAGGACAACGACGCGCAACGGTACGGTGAGAAGACGTTGCACGAGGAATACGGCGTGGCCGTGGCGCTGAACGTCGGCGACCTGCTGATTGGCGAAGGTTATCGGCTCATCGGCGAGTGCAAGTCGAGCGCGGCGCAGAAGGTCGAGATGCTGCTTGTGGCGTCGCGCGGCCAGCGCGAGCTGTGCCGGGGGCAGGGCGCGGAGTTATGTTGGGCGCGTTCGCCGCAGCCGCTCACGTCGCTGCAAGTGCTGGACATCTTCCGCAAGAAAACCGCGCCAGCCTTCGAGGTAGCGCTGCGACTCGGGGCGATTTATGCCGGGAATGATTTGCACGAGGAAGTCGGCGATGTGCTGCGCAGCTACAGCGAGGCGCTGGGCATAGCGTATCAGATTCGCGATGATCTGAGCGACCTCGGCGCTGGTGGTGAGACCAATGATCTTGCGGCGATGCGCCCGAGCCTGTTGCTCGCCGTGGCGCACGAGAAGGCGAAGGACGCGCAGAAGGAGCAGCTTGTTTCGGTGTGGCGGCGGCAGTTGCCGGCGGGGGTTTCGTTCGAGCAGATCGAGGCGCTGTATTCGGAACTCAAGGCCGACGAACGCGCCCGGACATTGCTTGAGACTTACAAGGAGGAGGGCATCCGCTCGCTGCGCGACTTGGAGAACGCCAGCCTCAAGGGATTGCTTCGTCGCGTCATCGGCAAGATTTTCAACGACACCGAGATCAAAGGCTGGTGCAAGGAGTTCGAGCAGAAGAACGTGGCGCAGGCCGCGATCCGCATTCCCGAGGTCGAGGTCGAAATGGCGAAGTAGTCTTCTCGCCCGACAAATCTGGCCGGCCGACTTTCACGCAAGACCCTGACGCGAGGTCAAACCACCGCGTCGATTCCACAACCTGAAACTTGTCGGAGGCTCAAGGGAGCGGCGGCGTCACAATCCTGTAGAAGCTGTTCGACCCGGTGAGCGAATGTTCCACGGTGAAGACCGTCTGTGTGCCGGGGTCGGGATAACTCACCAGATCCGTCCAGTTCGTCGAATCCACCACGTTCTTGTATTGCACGGTGTAGTTGGTGCCGGGGGCGGCGGTGAAATCGAAGGCGAAATTTCCATTCAACACGCGGAGGTTGTTCAGCGCGCGGGTCGGTGGTTGCGGAGGAGGCGCGGTGGTGTATTGCACCGTGAGCAGAGGCTGATTGGTGCCGGCTTCGCGGGTGGAAAACCGGCGCGCATTCCGCCCGTCCCCTTCGCTGAGGCTGCGCAGCATCCAGCCGTAATTTCCGGCGGCGTTGGAGACCCACGATTGCCCCGCCGCCACCAGGCTGGGTGAGGCTGGAAACGTGGCGTAACCGATCGGGCCGATGCTCAACGAGGCGTCGGGCGAGGCGTCAAAATCTCCGCCGCCTTCCTCCCACCCTCCCAATCCGGTCGCGAACCAGCTCGCGCCCGTCTCGGTCCAGTCGGCGAGGAGCCGGTTGAGGACGTGGGTGTCGAAGACCGTGCCGAGGCTGGCGTCCACCAGGACCGTGACGCGCAATGTCACCGAGGTTAGGACCGCGTCGGAGGGGATGCTGCTCAGATCAAAGCGCAGCAGGCCGCGCGACATCACGTTGGCTCGGCCGGGATCGAGATGGCCTACGATCATGTGGCCCGAGATGCCGTCGGCTCGGGCCAGACCGTCTTCCGAGATGGTGGTGTCGGCGGAGTTCGTGAACGTGGCCGTGGCGCCGAACAGTCGTGGACAAAGCCCGACGGCGAGCACGAGCAGCAGGAGCGGTTTCATGGGGCCGATGCAAAGGGGATCAGCGCGGCGGGTCAATGGTGTTCTGGGGAGTTTCGGGCAAACCCGTAATTGCGGCCCGCTCGGGCCTGCGCTAGAACGTCGCCGTGTTCACCCTGGGGAAATGGTTGCCGTCCGGGTCGGGTCGCCGAAGCTGGCGCGAAGTCGCGTGGGGATCGCTGCTCGTGGGGGGGGTGTCATTGATCGTGATTTCCTGCGCCACGCTGGAGCGCACGGTTATTCCGCCTCCTGAGATTGAAGGGGCCACTTTCACGGGCAACAAATCCTGCGTCGATTGCCACGCGAATTACACCCGCACCTTTGCCGCCAGTCCGCACGCCCGCCTCCATCTGCCGGGGGGCAAGTTGCCCGGCGGAACCGGCTGTGAATCCTGCCACGGTGCGGGCAGCAAACACATCGCGGCGGGTGGCGGACGGAAGTTCATTTTCAATCCCGGCAAGGACGCGCAGGCCTGCTTTAACTGCCATTTGGAAACTCACGCCGAGTTCAACCTCCCGCAGCATCATCCCGTGCGCGAAGGCAAGATGAACTGTGGGCAATGCCACGACCCGCACGGGGCTGACATCATGAAGCCCGCGGGCGGAGTCGCCATGGCCCGCGCCAACGAGCAGTGCGCGAGCTGTCATCGCGAGCAATCCCGGCGCTTCGTCTTCGAGCACGAGGCGCTGCGCGAAGGCTGCGTGACCTGTCACCAGCCGCACGGCTCGATCAACCGCAAGATGCTCGTGCAGTCCGATCCGAATCTCTGTCTGCGCTGCCACGCGCAAGCCCAGAAGCGCGGGCGCATCTTCATCGGCGATGAAGATCACACCGGCTTATTGAACCGCGGCACCTGCTGGACCTCCGGCTGCCACACGGCCGTGCATGGCTCGAACATTGACCGGCTTCTGAGATACTAGGATGAAGTCCAAGGTCCAAGGTCCAACTCCGATGAATCGCGAGCAAGCGTCCAAGGTCATCAGCGAGCGTTCGCGACTTTGGACTTTGGGCCTTGGACTTTGGACCGCCTTCGCCGCCTTCGCCGCCGATGTTGACGTCTCAAAACTTCCGCCGCCCGCCGCCCGCCCGGTGGATTTTGCCTCTGACATCAAACCGATCTTCGAGGCCGCCTGCTTGCGGTGTCACGGGACGGAAAAACCCAAGGGCCGGTTCAGCCTGGCCACGCGCGACACGGCGCTGAAGGGTGGCGACAACGGTGTCGCCATCATTCCCGGCGACAGCGCGAGGAGTCTGCTCATCCACTTCGTGGCCGGATTGGTCGCGGATTCCGAGATGCCGCCCAGCGGCAAGGGCGACCCGCTGACCCGCGAGCAGGTGGCCTTGCTGCGCGCCTGGATCGATCAGGGCGTCGTCTGGGAGAGAATTGATTTCGCCGCGCAACAGGCCGCGCAGTTCTCGTTCACGCCCGCCGTGCGCTGGGTCACGGTCAGCGGCAACGCGCAGAAATTTCAAGAGCATCAGTGGGTGCGGCGCGGCTTCTCCGGCGGGCTGGCGGATTTTCGTCTCGCCCAGAAGTTGACCAACGGCGCGTCCTTCGTCGCGGAAGGCCGCGCCATGACCGACGACTACAAGATCACCCTTGATGTGCGGAAGGAGGACGTGGGCTTCGCGCGGTTCGGCGTGGATCAGTTCCGGCACTACTACGATGACCACGGGCCGTACTATCCGTTTCGCGTCAGCGGCTTCAGTTCGCAGACGCCGAACATCTTCTCGCTTGAACGCGACCTGCATCTCGACACCGGCAAAGCCTTTGCCGAATTCGGCCTGACCAAGCCCGGCTGGCCGCAGATCGTTCTCGGCTACGAGCATCAGTATCGCGAGGGCAGCAAATCCACCGAGGAATGGGGCGAGGTGACGCAGGCGACGTCGAGTGGGCCGGTGGTGAAGCACATTTATCCCGCGCGCCAGGATGTTCGCGACGAGGCTCACATCCTCCGGCTGGATGTGTCGCACGAGCTGGCCGGGGTGAGGTTCGAGGACAATCTGCGCGCCGAGTTCTGGTCGCTTGACACGAAGCGCACGGCGGACACGCGCTTTGGTTCCGGGCAGATTTATCCCACGTCCATCACGACCACGCGCGAGACGCACGATCAGTTTCTGGTCGCGAACACGTTGCGGGGCGAGAAGCCGGTCAACGATTGGCTGTTTCTCTCCGCCGGCTACCTCTACTCGCACCTCGAGGCCGAGGCGTCGATGAATCAGAGCACGGCGGATGGTGTGGGGTTGCCGGCGCGCGGGCGGTTCTGGCACGTCGATGACATCGTGCTTGATGAGGATGCGCATGTGTTCAATCTGAACGCACTGGGCGGTCCCTGGCGCGGCTTCACCGTCTCGCTCGGAGCGATGAGCGAATGGTCGCGCCGGCACGGCTTCGGCTATCCAAACACCCGCGAGCGCATCTCCGATGCTCCGTCGGTGCCCATGCCCAACGAGTTCGGCCGCGTGGCCAGCGACACCGACAGCGTGAATGTGGAAGAGAGCGTCGCCCTGCGTTACACGGCGATTCCGGCCACGGTGCTTTTCGCCGAAGCACGCCTGACGCAAGAGCACCGCAACACCTACGAGGAACTGGATGGCGACCACGATTTCCTCCGCGACACAGATACGGCGACGGATGGCTTCGAGGGCAAGGTCGGGTTCCAAGTTTCCCCGTGGCGGTTCCTGTCCTTCAGCGCCAGTGGGTTCCAGCGGCGGCGCGATTTCGATTATTTCGACCAAGAGGATCAACAGCCGCACGGGGCCGAAGGTGATGGCTACCCGGCCTTCTTCCAATCGCGCCGCACGGAGAGCCAGGGCTTCAACGCCCGGATGGTGTGGCGTCCGGCCGCGTGGCTCAAGACGACGCTGAGTTACGAGTTGGCCCAGACCGGCCGCGACACGGAGACGGATCATGTGGTCCTGCAAAGCACCAACCTCATCACGCCCGGCGGCCGGCGGTTTACGAGTGATGATGGCTCCGAGACCTACAGCGCGAACCTGACCGTGATGCCGCTGCGCCGGTGGTTTCTCTCCGGCACGGTCTCCTGGCAGGAGTCGCGCACCGAGACGGCGGACTACGGGTTTCCCGTGGTCGTGCCGTCTCGCGGCGAGACCCTCAGCTTGCTGGGCAGTTCCACGTTTGTGTTGAGTGCGAAGACCGACCTGAGCGGCAGCTACACCTTTTCGCGGGCGCGGTTTGGGCAGGATAACTTTGTCAGCGGGTTGCCTCTGGGTATCGACTACGACCTGCACGGTCTGCAAGTCGGCGTGACCCATCGCTTCAACCCGCGCGTCATGGTGGGGCTGCAATACGGCTTCTACCAATACGAGGAGCCAACCGCGCGCGGCTTCAGCGACTATCGCGCCCACCTGATCTACGCCACGCTCACGGTGCGTTTGCCACGGTAGGAATTGAAACCACGACTGGGATTGACACGGATTTCATGGATTCACACAGATTGAAGCAGTGCCAATCCTTGTAATCCGTGTCTGCTCTCCAGTCATTCCTGGTTCAATCAAATCGCGCGAGGTGAGTTTCGCGCCGCGCTGGAAAGCCCGCCGTAAAATTCTAGTCCCCACTGCGGAGAGTTTTGCTACGGTGCGCCCATGAAAAAGTTTGCCTTGGGTTGTGGCGGAGTGGTGGGAGTGCTGTTGCTGATCGCGCTGGCCGTGTTCATCGGCGGATGCAACAGCCACAACAAGATGGTCTCGCTGTCGGCGGCCACCGACGCGCGCTGGGCCGACGTGCAGAATGTTTATCAGCGGCGCTCCGATCTGATTCCCAATCTCGTCTCGACCGTGCAGGGCGCGGCCAACTTCGAGAAGTCCACCATCACCGAAGTCACCGCCGCGCGCGCTTCGGTGGGGCAGGTGAAGCTCGACGCCGGCACGGCGCCCAAGGACGCCGAGCAACTGAAGCGATTCGAGCAGGCTCAGGGCGCTCTGTCCTCCGCACTCTCGCGACTGCTCGTGGTGTCGGAGCGGTATCCTGAACTCCGCGCCACGCAGGCCTTCCGCGATTTGCAGGCGCAGCTCGAAGGCACGGAGAACCGCATCGCCGTGGAGCGGCGCAATTTCAACTCCGCCGTGCAGAGCTACAACACGTCGATCCGAACGTTCCCGAACTCGTTCCTCGCCGGCATGTTCAACTTTGCGGCCAAGCCCTACTTCCAGGCCGCCGCCGGAGCCGAGACTGCGCCCAAAGTGCAATTTGATTTCAACAAACCGGCGGCCAAGTAAGGTCCGCGCATGGAAATCAACCATCCCAAGGCTGCACGCGTCCGCCTGGGCCACGCCGTCTGGGCCTGGCTCAGTCTCCTCGGGGTTTTGTGCGTCGGTCCGGTCGCGCGCGGTGCCAGCGCGCTCCCGCCCGCGCCCAAGACTTACCTGAGCGACCAGGCCGGCGTGATGAAGCCGGCGACGGCGGCGCGGCTGGAGAAATCCCTCGCCGACTACGAACGCGAAACCTCGGTGCAGATCGTGGTCGCGGTTTTCCCCAAACTCCCGGAGGGCGAGGCGCTGGAGGATTTCACCGTGCGCACGGCCCAGGCGTGGGGGGTGGGGCAGAAGGAGCAGGCGCGCCAGAACAACGGCGTGGTGCTGTTCGTCTTCGTGCAGGACAAGAAGATGCGGATCGAGGTGGGCTATGGGCTGGAGGGCAAGATTCCCGACGCCATCGCCAAACGCATCACCTCGGATCAGATCAAGCCGCACTTCCAACGTGGTGATTACGACGCGGGTATCAGCGCGGGCGCGAACGCGCTCATGCAGGCCGCGCGTGGCGAATACAAAGGCAAGGGCCGGACGGCGAACCAGGTGCAGCGCATCCCCTGGCCGATCATTTTCTTTGTGGGCATTCTTGTGGTCATGGCCGTGAGTTCCCTGGGGCGGCGGCGCGGCACGACTTTCAGCGGTCGCGGACGATCCAGCGCGGGCTTCTGGCCGGTGTTCATCGGGGGCGGCGGTTCGGGGGGCGGCTGGTCCGGCGGGGGCGGAGATTCCGGCGGCGGATTCAGCGGCGGCGGCGGGAGTTTTGGCGGCGGCGGCGCCAGCGACAGTTGGTAATCATGAAACCGGACGAATTCATCAGCCAGGTTGACGAGTCCCGCATCGTGGCCGCGATCGGTGAGGCCGAGAAGAAATCCACCGGCGAACTGCGCGTTTACATCTCGCCCAAGGAACGCCACGACGCGCTCGCCTTCGCGAAGAAGCGGTTTCAGGAACTGGGCATGTTTAAGACGAAGCAGCGTAATGCCGTGCTGATCTACATCGTCCCGCGCACGCAGCAGTTCGCCGTGCTCGGCGACACCGGCATCCACCAGAAGTGCGGGGACGAGTTTTGGAATGACATCGTTGCGGGCATGAGACCGCTGATGAAGGAGAGCCGCTTCACCGAGGCCCTGGTCCAGGCCGTGCGCGAGATCGGCGCCGTGCTGGAGAAACACTTTCCCGCCACCGGAGAAAACCGCGACGAACTCTCCAACGAAATCGCCCGCGACTGAATGCACGCGCTGCCCGTCATCATCATGGGAGTCATCGCCGTGGCTGCCCTCATCTGGATGCTGTGGGGCAGCCGCACGCCGGCTGATTCCTCCGCAACCGCAGATGGTGAACTGCTCGATCCCGCCGACGCGCGCCAGATGGGTTTGCTCGCGGGCCAGATGGGCGGTGGTGTCGCGGACGCGGCCCTGTATCAGTTCGCTTTGCGCCGATTCGAGGAAATCCACGGACGCAAGGCGACCACCCGCGACGTCGGCACGGTGGCGGGGATGGTGAATGACCATCACAAAACCGTCAGATCCCTTTTGACCGGACCGGAGCAGTAGCAACGGCGGCGAACCGGCCTTCACCGTGTGGCCCACCAGCGGCCGAGTTTTCGGCCGAGGTTCTTCCAGCCATCGTAGTGTTCGAATTCACCGGCGGAACGGCGCACCGCCCAGAGTGTCAGGCGCGATTGCAGTTCATGGCGGGCTTGGGCGGCGTAGAAGTTGTCCACAAACAGACTTGTACCTACCCACGAGAGAATGAGCGTAAGCTTTCCTCCTGTTTCACCGCCAAAGATCAGTCCGAGGACGGAAGCAAGGGCCACGAACAACCACGGCAAGACGAAGAGCCGCGAGAAGGCCTCCTGCTGGGCTTCGCGGGCGTTCTTCTTGATGACGCTCTGCCATGCGGACGTCCAGGCCAGCGCCCGGACATCGGGGATGAGCAGGGCGAGCATGGCTGCGGCGCCGGGCAGGTAGAGGATGCCGTCTTCCCGGTGTAACGCGAGGTGTCGGCCGATGAGTATGACCAGCACGGCGGTTTCGAGATAGAGAGCGCGCCGCACCACTGGCGCGAGGATGGCGCGCAGGGCGTGCGCGTGGCCGTCGATCAACTGGCGCGTGGCGACCGGCGTGGAGAGCAGCAGTTCCAAGGTGTCCTCGCCGCGATCCCGGGCAAAGGTGAAGCTGGCCTGATGGGCGGCGAAGGTCTTGATCGCCAGGTTGACGACGAACACAACTCCGAGCGCGTAGCCCGGAGACAGCAACACTTCCCATCCTTCCGTGGTGAAGCCGGCCAGGATGGCGGGCCAATAGGCCATGACGGCGGCGGCGGCAATGGCCCATGTGCCCGAGGCGTGCGGCTTCCAGCGCAGGGCAAACCAGGCGAGCGGGTTTCCGTCCAGCAGGCTGGAGCGTTCCTCGAAGGAAAAGTCCCGTCGGATCAAACGGCGAGCGCGCTTCGTTTGTAGCGGAGCATTGGTTCCCGCGCTCACGGGTGTCGGCACCGGGTTCAGCTTGGGCGACTGTAAGTG
Source organism: Pedosphaera sp. (assembly GCA_031414955.1). Taxonomy (GTDB): domain Bacteria; phylum Verrucomicrobiota; class Verrucomicrobiia; order Limisphaerales; family SIBH01; genus JANNGC01. Next base: position 10,477 of record JANOQV010000193.1, read on the forward strand.
ATCTCCCATGGGCGCGAGGCTCTCGGGACGTTTTTGCCAGCAGCGGGGCAGGGTGCGGCAGGCGGCGTAGAAGAAAAGCCACCCGAGCAATTGCGTCCACACCAGCGAGGCCGAGAGTGCGAGCGTGTGGCCTGCGCTAGGCATGACCGCCTGCCAAACGGCAAAGCCGGGACTGAACGCGGCGAGTGCGAACGTCCCGGATTGATTCCGCGCCGCTGCGATGCCCAGCGCTACCGCGGCCGGCAAAGCAATGAGCGCGATGATGATGGCCGAGGCCCAACTTCCTGCGCGTTTCTCATCCCAACAGTGCGCGGAGACCCAAAGCCCGACCGAGGCTCCGAGGAAAACCAGATTCACCAGGGCCAGCACCAGCAGCACGAAATCCCCGACGGACACGCCGCCCGCCAGCATGGGCACGGCGAGCACGGGCACGACGGCGAGGAAACGGTAGAACGCCGAGAGCGACGTGGAGACGAGCTTGCCCAGCACCATGTCCACCGGGCGCAACGGGGTGAGGAAGAGTAGCCCGAGCGTGTCCTCTCGTTTCTCTCTCGCGAAGGCTTCCGAGGCGAGTTGCACCACCGAGGCCAGCACCGTGATGGCCGTGAGTCCGCCCAGCAATCGGAAGGTCATTTTGCCGACCGTGGGCAGCGGCATCGTCGTCATCTGGGCGAACATGATGAAGGCGATGATCACCACGCCGGCCGCACCGGCCGCCGCCCGGCCCCAGTAGGTCACTGGCTTGCGCGCCGCGACGCGCAGTTCGCGTTCAACCACCGGTGGGAGTCTGGATGCAATAAGCATGGTCAGTTTGAACGCGGCGCTTTCACACCGTGGCCCGCGCGGTGGAGGGTCGGCGGAAACGCGCCTGCAAGTTCAGGAGGCTGATCCGGCGCTGGGCTTCGGCGGCGTGTGGGCTGCCGGGAAAATCCCGGAGGACTTCCTGGAAGACGAGCCGCGCGGTGTCCGTGTCGTCGCGCAGTCGCGCGTGCCAGCCGGCCATGACGATGAGCCACTCGGCGCGCTTGGCCGGCGGTTGGTGGCCTTGCGCGAGAAGCAGTTCCAATTGCTCGATGGCGGGGCCGGGTGCCTCCAGGCTCTCCGCCAGGAGACGCGCGAACTTCTCCCGCGCCATCACGTCATCGGGATTGTGTTCGAGTTCTTTCACGCAGGCATCGGCCAGGACGCGGGCCTGGTCGCGGGGCAGGCGTGGCCCGGGCGGGGTCACGATGTCCGGCAGGTGTGGCAGAGGGAGCGGCTTGCCCCGTTCGCGGGCCAGCAGTTCTTCCCGGGTCGCGGGCAATTGATCGAGGCGCTGCCGCGCCATCTTTTCCAGATGCGTGCCGGGCGCACGGCGGCCGATCCGTTCCAGGGCCTCGCCGGCTGCGACAGGATCATGGCCGAGCTTCAAATGCCAGTCGGCCAGTTTGTGCATGGCGATGGAGAATTGCACCGGCGTGATAAATGGTTCGTCGCAAATGCCGCGCAGTGTCTGGTCCGCGCCGGCCAGATCATCGAAGTGCGTGGCGTAAAGGTCCGCCAGCATCAACCAACCCTCGAAGTCAGTCTCGCACCGTTCCAACTCCTGGATTACTTCCATCTCCGCCTCCTCGTATTTGCCGAAACTGAGGCGGGCCTGAGCACGGGCGTAGGAGGGCGGAAGCTGCTTCACTTCCACCAGTCCACGGGTGGCGTGGAAGAGCGTGAAGCCACCCAGCATCAAGGCCAGACCTATCGCGCCCCAGCCGCCAGCCAACAGGACCAGCGCCATGCCTGGCACCAGCAGGAACGACCAGGCACCACAAATGACCTGGAAGGCGCGGCGATCCTCGGTCTGATCATACCCGCGCGCGAGCAACCAAAACGCAGTGAGGCCGCCCCAAGAGGAGGTGATGAGGAAAATCCCGGCGGTGAGCGGATCGATGAACGAGGCCCACCACGCACCCAGACCGGCGGACAAGGGTGTGACCAGGGGCCAGACCGGCGGGCCGATCCAGCCGGTATTAAGCAGGAACCACACGAGGCACGGCCCGATCGCCCCCGTGATCACCCAGCGGAGAAAGAGTCTCCCTTCCGGGCCGGCCCATTCGCCGCCAGCGAAGCGTTTCCAAAATGCAAAAGCCGTCATCAGAAAACCGGCGGCGGCGGCGATGGTGATGAAGAGCAACATTGGGTAACGGCTTGGGGAGACTCTAACGCGGCCCGTGCTGAAACCAAGCGGGGAACCGAGGTCATCCTTCTCTTGCTTCTGTGGGGACGGGCGCATCTTGAAGGTGCAGCTATCCGAAAGCGGTCGCTGGAGCGCCGCTTTGCGCCCGTCCAGAGCGTGCGAGGGTGGATCGAGCTGTCCCTTCAAGATGCGGCCGGGAAGAAATGTTTCTCACACTTCAGGCATCGACTGAATGCGTTCCATCTGCGCAAAGTCCAACCATTCGCCAGCACCAAACATTTATGAAAACCAAACTGCTTTTTGCCTTGTCCGCGTTCCTGATCGCCGTCCCGCTCGTGCTGGGGGCGGCGGATGCCAAACCCGCCGCCGCGGCCAAACCCGTTGTGAAGCGCGTTGATACCGACGAGTTCGATAAACTGCGCGCGAACAAAAAGAACATCATCCTCGACGTGCGCTCGGCGGCGGAGTTCAAGGCCGGACACATTCCGGGTGCAATCAACATCGACGTGCGCGCCGCAGATTTTGATGAGAAGGTGGCCAAGCTGGACAAGGACAAGACCTACCTCGTGAACTGCGCGGCGGGCGGGCGCAGCGCCACGGCCTGCAAGAAACTGGAAGTGGTGGGCTTCAAAGAACTCTACGATCTCGCACCCGGCTTCAAGGGTTGGGAGAAGGCTGGCAAGCCGGTGGAGAAGTAAACATCAAATCCCAAAACCCAAACTCCAAATAAACTCCAGGCTCCAATCCCCAACAGGCCAAGGTGTCGCCAGCGTCCACTGGTCGGAGCGCCGAGCATTGCTCGGCTTGGGTGGCTCACCGGCCTTCGGACCGAGCAATGCTCGGCGCTCCAATTATGATCGCACGACGTAACTTCCTTCGACGTTCAGCATCCGTCGCCGCGCTCGCGGGCCTGGGCGACCTCGGTTTCCTCGCGCGACTCCCACGCGTCTCCGCTGCCGAGGCGACACTGCCGGCGAAGCTCGTCGCGTTTCATCCCGACATTGAGCCGCTCGTGCGCCTGCTCGAGAACACGCCGCGGGAACGGGTGCTGGAGGAGGTGGCGGCGAAGATTAAACGCGGGACGACGTATCGGGAAATCATCACCGCGCTTCAATTGGCTGGCGTACGCAACATTCAACCGCGCCCGGTCGGCTTCAAGTTTCACGCCGTGCTCGTCGTGAATTCTGCGCACCTGGCCAGCCTTGCGTCGCCGGACACGGATCGCTGGCTGCCGATTTTCTGGGCCATCGATGCGTTCAAGTCGTCGCAGGCGCAGGACGTGCAGCAGGGGGACTGGTCGATGGGCGCGATCGATGAAGCTGCCGTGCCCAAGAGCGGCCAGGCCAAGCAGGCCCTCATCGAAGCGCTGGAGAATTGGGACGAGGCGGCGGCGGACGCGGCCATTGTCGGCATGTACCGGACGGCGGGCGCGCATGAAATTTACGAGATTCTCTGCCGTTATGGCGCGCGTGATTTTCGCGAGCTGGGTCACAAGGAGATTTACACCGCGAACAGTTTCCGTTGTCTCGGGGCCATGGGCTGGCAGCACGGCGAGCCGATCCTGCGCTCACTGGTCTTCGCCATGCTTGACCGCGTGGGGGCGAAGGAGAACCCATCGAAGGCCGACCTGCCTGCTGATCGCCCGTATCGCCGGAACCTGGAACGCGTGAAGGAAATCCGCGCTGGCTGGCTCGACGGCCAGTCCGACGCCGATGCCACGCGCGAACTGCTGGCCGCCATTCGCGGCGGTTCGGCGAACGACACCAGCGCGAAGGTGGTCGAGTTGCTGAATCGCGGAGTCGCGCCGCGGTCGCTGTGGGACGCGTGCTTCGACGGAGCCGGGGAGTTGTTGATGCGCCAGCCCGGCATCGCGGCGATTCATGCCACGACTTTCACCAACGCCTGCCACTACTCGTTCCAGCACACGCGCGATGAGGTCACGCGCAAGCTGCTGCTGCTCCAGAACGCCGCCTTCCTCCCGCTTTATCGCGGCGGCAAGGACGACGGGAATCACATCGACACGCTGGAGCCGATCGCGCTCAAGGACTCCGGCGCGGGCGCCGTGGAGGAGATATTCGCCGACGTGAGCGGCGACAAGACGAGCAAACTGCGCGCAGCGGGAAAGATTCTCGCCTATTTGAGAGTTAATCCCGATCCGAAGCCGCTGGCGGATGCCGCGCGGCGTTTGATTTTCCTGAAAGGTCGGGATTCGCACGACTACAAGTTCAGTTCCGCCGTGCTGGAAGATTATGCCTTCATGGCTCCAGCCTGGCGTAACCGTTATCTCGCCGCGAGTGTCTTCAACCTGAAAGGCTCGGGCGACAAGGATAACGACTTGGTCACACGCACGCGGGCCGCACTCAATGGGTAGGTTGTTCCGAGAAATTCCCGCAGATTCAGAGCGGCCACGGTTTTTTGTTCTCATCTTTGGCCACCCTGAATCTGCGGGAGAAAACATGGAACCCGGGCCGTGTCGTGGGGCGCGGCGTTCACGCCGCTTCGTCTCACAGGTTTCAACAATTTTTTGTCACCGCCTGCTTTGGTCCCGCGTCATTTGACGGACCATGAGAAACCAACTCCTCCCGATTGTCGCACTCGCGTTCGTCGCCGCGCTCTCCAGCCACGCCGCGCCGGCGGATCAAAACTGGGGCCAGTGGCGCGGCCCGCTTGCGAACGGCATTTCTCCCAACGGCAACCCGCCGACCGAGTGGAGTGAAACAAAGAATGTGAAATGGAAAGTCCCGCTGGCCGGCGAGGGCCACGCGACGCCGATTGTCTGGGACAACCTCATCTTCATTCAATCCGCCGTGCCCGGAGCAAAGAAGCCGGAGGCGAAGTTGAATCTTGCACCCCAAGTGGCCGGGTTGCAGCAGCCGCCGCCGGGCGGAGGAGGCGGCCAGGGTCGGCCGGGTGGTCAAGGCGGCGGACGGCGCGGTGGCGGCGGCGGCGGCACGCCCACGACACCGTTTCAATTCACCATGACGGCGCTGGACCGGGCCACCGGCAAAACCGTCTGGCAAAAAATGTTGCGCGAGGAACTGCCGCATGAAGGGCATCATGGCACCGGCACATTCGCCTCTGGTTCGCCCGTGACTGATGGCGAAAGTCTGTTCGCCTACTTCGGCTCGCGCGGACTCTATGCCCTGGACCTCAAGGGCAACGTGAAGTGGCAGAAAGACTTTGGCAAATACCGGAGTGCCAACTCCTTCGGCGAAGGCAGTTCACCCGTGCTGCACGGCAACACGCTGGTCGTGAACTGGGACCATGAAGGCGAGGACTTCATCGCCGCCTTTGACCAGACGACCGGCAAGGAACTCTGGAAACAGCCGCGGGATGAGAAGACCACTTGGGGCACGCCGTTCATCCTCGAGCACGCCGGCGTGGCGCAGGTGATCGTGAGCGCCAGCGGCAAGGTGCGCAGCTACGACCTGGCCACGGGCAAGGAGCTCTGGTCGGCGGGACCACTGGGCTCGAACGTGGTTCCCACTCCGGTGGCTGGACATGGCCTGGTTTTTTCCATGAGCGGCCATCGTGAGCCGAAGTTGCTCGCCATCAAACTCGGCCGCGCCGGCGAGCTTTCCAACACCGACGCCATTGCCTGGTCCACCACGCGGGATACGCCTTATGTGCCTTCCCCGCTGCTCCTCGGCGATCATCTGTATTTCCTCAAGGGCAACGAGGCGACCCTTTCCATCGTCGATGCCAGGACCGGCCAGGCCTCGGTGGAGGCCCAGCGCCTTGAAGGTCTGCGCGGTGTTTACGCCTCGCTGGTCGGCGTGGCGGATCGGTTCTACGTCCTGGGCCGCGACGGTGGCGTGCTCGTCCTCAAGAAGAGCACCAAGGTGGAGGTGCTGGCGACGAACAAACTGGACGATGGTTTCGATGCCTCACCTGCCATTGCGGGCAACCAGATTTTCCTGCGCGGAAAGAAAAACCTCTATTGCATCGCGCCGACGGATCGGGCCTCGGCGAATTAAACTTCTGGCGGTGTCCCGATCGAGGGACGCCAATTATGACTGCACTTTAACGGTCTGAGGCACACGCTGCGCTGGAACTGTCCACGTTGAATCCAAATGAACACACGAATCATTATCCTCGGCTCATCCCTTCTGGCGGCGTGCTGTCGGACGGACGCCGCCGACCCCACCAATCCACCTCCGCGCCGCTTCGGTGCGCCCCAGCCTGTTTCGCCGGAAGTGAACGCGGATCGAAGCGTCACCTTTCGCGTGCGTGCGCCCAACGCCACCAACGTCTCCGTGTCCAGCGAATGGCCGGGCGTGAAGCCGATGACCAAAGACGCCCACGGCAACTGGAGCGTGACCGTGGGACCGCTCGCTCCGGAGTTGTACAGCTACGGTTTTTCCATCGACGGATTTCAAACGCTGGATCCGGGCAATCCGGCCGTGAAGCCGGGACGTTCACCGCGCACCAGCCTGGTCGAGGTGCCGGGCACGCCGCCGCTGCCGCACGAGTGGGACGCCGCCGTTCCGCACGGCACGGTGCGCGCACACTGGTACCAGTCGAAATCCCTCGGCCAGCGCCGTTCCCTGCACGTTTACACGCCGCCTGGCTACGACCAGTCGAGCACGAATCGACCGGTGATGTACCTGCTGCACGGCTCCGGCGACAACGATGGAACGTGGGCCGCGTTGGGCCGCGCGAATGTCATTCTCGACAACCTCATCGCGGCCAGGAAGGCGAAGCCGATGATCGTGGTCATGACCGACGGTCATCCCTACATCTCGCCGCCGGGCGTGAGTCCGACCAACGTCACCGAGCGCGGGCGCAACACCAAAGATTTCGAGCGGGACTTCATCGGGGACGTCATGCCCTTCGTCGAAGCGAACTACCGCACGATTAACCAGCGCGAGAGCCGGGCCATCATCGGCCTGTCCATGGGCGGCGGCCAGTCACTGCAGGTGGGATTGAATCACCTCGACCGCTTCGCCTGGGTGGGTGCGATGAGTGCGGCCGTGCCGGGTGAGAATGATGTGGCCGCTGCCTTGGCCGACGCTCCGGGGACGAACAAGAAATTGAAAACGCTCTGGATCGCCATCGGCAAGGACGACTTCCTGCTCTCACGCAACCAGACCTTCGACGAACTGCTCAAGGCCAAGGGCGTGGCGCACACTTACAAAATCACCGACGGCAACCATAGCTGGCCGGTGTGGCGGAAGTATCTGGCCGAGTTCGCCCCGCTGGTGTTTTGAACCCGAATTCCGAGGCAGGAAGAGCGGGCCGTCTGCGGGATCCTCATCGGCGCCCGGGTTTTCAACCCGCAGCAAGCCGTTCACGCCGAGGGTCGAAATAGTTCCAGCGACTTCCGCCCCGGCCACGCGCCGGCCGCCGCCCGTGCTCGCGCTAAACGCACGGCTTGGAACTTGAGCTTGGAACCGCTTCACAACCGCGAGACCAGCAGTTCGCGCTGAAAGATCATTTCTTTGGGCAGGTGCGAGTAGAGCTTCATGAATAGTTCGTCCTGCGAAAGCAGTTCGCGCCGCCATTCATCGAGGTCGATGGTCTGGGCTTTGGCCAGGCGTTCGGGCGTGTAACCGGGCATGTCTTCGAGATCGAAGCTCTGCGGCCCGGGCACCCAGCCGAGCGGGGTTTCATTGGCGTCGGCGCGGCCGTGGCAACGGTCCACGATCCATTTTAACACCCGCATGTTCTCGCCGAAGCCAGGCCAGAGGAATGCGCCGTGCTCGTCTTTGCGGAACCAGTTCACATGGAAGATGCGCGGCACGCGCTGAAGGTTTTTGCGCAGGCTTAACCAGTGCCGGAAGTAGTCGCCCATGTTGTAGCCACAGAAGGGCAGCATGGCCATTGGGTCGCGGCGCACTTGTCCGACTGCCCCGCCCGCGGCCGCCGTCATTTCCGATCCAATGGTCGCTCCCAGATACACTCCGTGAATCCAGTTGAAGGCCTGAAAGACGAGCGGCGCGGTCGTGGCGCGGCGTCCGCCGAAAATGATGGCACTGATGGGCACGCCCTCAGGATCATTCACGGCGGAATCGAGCGCCGGGTTGTTCGCCATGGGCGAGCAGAAGCGGCTGTTGGGATGCGCGGCATTTTCCTTCGCTTCCGGTGTCCAAGGCTGGCCGCGCCAGTCGAGTGCCTGGGCGGGCGGCGCATCGGTCTTGCCTTCCCACCAGACGTCGCCGTCGGGCAGCAGCGCCACGTTGGTGAAGATGGTGTCGCGGGAGGCCGCCTGCATGGCGTTGGGATTGGATCTGGTACTGGTGCCGGGTGCGACGCCGAAGTAACCGGCCTCGGGATTGATGGCGCGGAGTTGTCCCTGCGCATCGGGCTTCATCCAGGCAATGTCGTCGCCCACGGTGGTGACCTTCCAGCCGGCGAAACGCGGCGGAGGCACCAGCATGGCGAAGTTGGTCTTGCCGCAGGCGCTGGGGAAGGCGGCGGCCACGTAGGTCTTCTCGCCTGCGGGAGATTCCACGCCGAGGATGAGCATGTGCTCCGCGAGCCAGCCCTCGCTGCGACCCAGGTAGGAAGCGATGCGCAGCGCCAGGCATTTCTTGCCCAGCAAGGCGTTGCCGCCGTAGTTCGAGCCGACCGAGATGATTTCGTTGTCCTGCGGGAAGTGTGCGATGTAACGGCGCTCGGGATTCACATCGAGTGTGCAGTGCAGGCCGCGATTGAAATCCGCGCTGGGGCCAAGATGTTCCACCGCGATCCGGCCCATGCGCGTCATGACGCGCATGCTAAGCACGACGTAGATCGAATCGGTGAGTTCCACGCCGACCTTGCTCAAGGGCGAACCGGGCGGTCCCATGAGGTAAGGCACGACATACATGGTGCGCCCGCGCATGGCACTCTGGCAAAGCGCACGAAGTTTCGCCCGCATCTCGCGAGGTGCGGTCCAGTTGTTGGTCGGGCCGGCTTCCTCCGCCGTGGGCGTGCAGATGTAGGTGCATTGCTCGACCCGGGCCACGTCGTTGGGGTTCGAGCGATGCAGGTAGCAGCCGGGAAGTTTTTGCTGATTAAGTTCGATGAGCACGCCGGTGCGGATCGCTTCGTTGAGGAGTGATTGTTTCTCCTCCTCCGAGCCGTCGCACCAGACGATGCGGTCGGGGCGGCAGAGGCCAGATTGTTCCTCGACCCATCGAAGCAGGTGCTCGTTGGTCACGGTGGTATGGTTAGAATTCTCGTGCATTTCGTTGCGCACGAAATGTGAAGGCCAGTGCAAGCAATGGCAAACCATTCGCTGCCGAACACTCACCATGCCCCAGGGCCGACGCATCAAAATGTTTGGTTCCACGGGCTAAACCCCAAAATCCAAATCCCAAATCCCAAATAAATTCCAACGGTCCAAATTCCAAAACCAGGCGTTCGCACTCTCATTGGAGTTTGGAATTGAGAGCGTATTTGGGATTTGAGATTTGGGTTTTCGTGCGAAACACCGCGAAATTTAGAGGCGTCTGCCCTGCCCCATGCCCCAGCGGGCGGGGCCAAGGGCGGAAGCGTTACCTGAGGTTGGCCGGGATGATCTGCTGGCGAAAGGTAAAGATGTTCGGGTCGGACGGGTCCACACTCACGCGCAGCCAGTGGGCGTCGGGGTCGCCAAAGGTCTCCACGCGTGTAAAGTTCGCAAGCCGCCGGCCGCCTTTGGGCGCCATAAGCGGCTTGTCGATCCGGAAGTAGTGGCTGTCCCCATGCACCAATACGACCGGCTTGCCAAAGGCCAGCGTTTCGCGCGCCAGGAGGTCGAGCATCTCGCGGAAGCCGGGGTGAACCCTGTTCGTGCTGCCGCGCTCGGGAAATGGATTGGCCTGGAAGATGAGCATCAGGGCGCGACGATTTTCAACCGTGGCGGTGGAGAATGAGTCCTTGATCCAGGCGAGGTTGGCCGCGTTGCGCTCTGCAAACTCCGGCTGGCCGTAGTTGTTGGTCGAGCCGGGAACATTCAGTCCCACGAAGACGATTCCGCCCACCTCCCAGCGAACATTTTCCCGGTACTTCTCGAAGCGCGGATCGTTCGACTGCCGCCCGAGCGGCAGTTTGTCGCGTCCGAGGCTGGAGTCGCCCCGGGTGAAGAGTTCGCGCAGTTTGGCGAGTCTTTCCTCGGGATCGAAGCCGTTGGTGGCCTTGGCGCAATCAGTCCATTCGTTGTCACCGAAGAGATAAATGAGCGGGTGCTGGAAGTTTTGGAAGTCGCGCCGGCGATCCTCAAACACTTGATCAAAGCACGGCTGGGCACCGGACTTGATGTCGCCGTTGTGGACCACGAACTCGAGATCCGCCGCGTTCAATTCGCGAATCATGTTTGGGAACTGATGGGTGATGTGATGGTCCGAGTAGGGGATGTCGCCGATCAGGGCGAAACCGAAACGCCGGGCGTCGGTGACTTCCCGGCCCCACCACGAAGCGCAACCACTGAGCAGCACGAGGCCCAGGCCACCGATGACGATTATCCATTTCCGCATGGCGCGAGTGTGCAAAGGGCAGGGGAGGTTGGCGCGCTTTTTCGTCGGAGCACGCGTGCCATTCATGCCCCGGTCTTCGTGAATCGCCGGGGATTGAACAGGCCGGTTTCATGGCCGGCCTGTCCGGTGGTGACAAGGTTGGCCAGGATTTCGCCGACCACACTGCAGAACTTGAAACCGTGGCCGCTGAAGCCGGCGGCGATCTTCACCTGCGGATGCCGGGGGTGTTCGCCGATGACGAAGTTCAAGTCCGGGGTGAGGGTGTAGAGGCAGGTCGCGGCTTGAATCACCTCGCCATCAAGCGCGGGGAGAAATTCCCGGACCGCCTCGCGCATCTCCAGCACATCATCGGCGCGGATGCGGCGATCCACGGTGTCCGGGGTGCAAGGCTCGGCGGCGGCCTTGCGATAGAAGGCGATCTTCACCCCGCCCGCCGCTCCATCCACGGCGGGGAATCCGTAGGGCGTGGCACCGTCCGCGCGCTGCCAGATATAAACCGGAAACCGGTCGGGCAGGAACGACTCCACGCCGCCGGGCGGTTGAAACCAGAACAGAACCTGGCGCTCCACGCTCAGGGGAACACCGAGATCGCCGAGCAGTTGTGGCGCCCACGGGCCGGGCGTGATGATGAGTTGCTCGGCGGAATAAGTGCCGCGCGCCGTGGTGACGGTCACGCCGCTGTCCGGGGTGGTCTGCCAGGAAGCAACCGCCTCCTCGAAGCGCAATTCAGCCCCGCTTCGAGCAGCCGCGCGCAAGTGCGCGGTGATGGCCCGTTCGCAGAAAACCAGGCCGGCTGCTTTTTCAAACACTCCCACGGTGCCGTCGGGAATCTGGAAGAGCGGGAATCTCCGGCGGAGGTCGGCTGAGTCGAAAACCTCGTGGGGCAGGTCGTGTTCTCGGGCGCTACGAATACTGCCGGCCACGACTTCGGAATCCGGCGCTCCCATCATCAGCCCGCCGGGCAGCAGGAGGAGCGACTCCTCCGTGTCGCGTTCGAGTTCCCGCCACAATTCATAAGCGCGGAGCAGCAGCGGCACGTAGGCCGGATGCTCGAAATAGGCCTGGCGAATGACGCGGGTCTTGCCGTGGCTGGAGCCGCGATCGTGTGGCGGGGAGAATTGTTCGAGGCCCAGCACACGTTTCCCACGCGCCGCGAGGTGGCGGACGGCGGCACTGCCCATGCCGCCCAGTCCGAGGACGATGACATCGTAGGAGGCCACGCGAGCGAATGAGGCTACTTGCCTCCAGCGTTGGCCGCCCCTCGCCGGGCCGTTCCAGGTGGTTGGCCATCCACTCCGGCGGGCGGCTGCTCATGGGCAAACTCGTCGTTGTCCTTCAATTCTTTGCGCAGCCGCGCCAGTTCCTTCTTCAACCGCGCCACTACTTTCTTCTGGTCCGGATCTTCGTAGATGTTGCGCATCTCGCCTGGATCGCGCCCGAGGTCGTAAAGCTCCCACTGATCCTTCTTCCAGTAATAGATCAGCTTGTGGGTGAGTGTTCGCACGCCGTAATGCGCGGCGGTGTGGTGGTCGCCCGGGTCGTGATAGTAGCGGTAGTACATGCTTTCCCGCCACGTCCACGGGTGCTTGCCTTTGAGCAGGGGGACGATGCTGCGGCCCTGCATGTCGGCCGGCGTGTTCAGTCCGGCCATGTCCAGGAAGGTTGGCGCGAAGTCGGTGTTGATGATCATTTTATCCTGTACCGAGCCGGGCTTGATCACGCCCGGCCAGCGGATGATGAACGGCATCTTCAGGGAAGGGTCATACATGAAGCGTTTGTCGTACATCCCGTGGTCGCCGAGGAAGAATCCCTGGTCGCTGGTGTAGATAACGACGGTATTTGTGCGCAGTCCGTTCGCGTCGAGCCAGTCGAGCATCCGCCCGATGTTGTCATCCACGGACTGCACGCAGGCGAGATAGTCCTGCATGTAACGCTGATACTTCCATTTGTTGAGCGCCTCGCCCCGCAGGGTCATCATCTTGCCGTCGGCCACAATTTCCACTTCGGTCGGTTTCTCATTCAACCAGCGATTGCGATTGGTCCCCTTCAATTCCGCCGGCGGCTCCAGCTTCAAGTCGCGCCGCGTCAGGTCGTCGAAGACGCGTTGCTTGTTTTCGCGCAGCGCGTCGGTCCGGGTCGCGTAATCATCGCGCAACGTGGCCGGTTCAGGAATTTGCCGGTTGGCAAACATGGCCTTGTGCTTCGCGTCCGGCTCCCAAGGACGATGCGGCGCCTTGTGGTGATACATGAGGAAGAACGGTTTGTCCGATGGGCGGCCTTTGAGGAAGTCGAGGCACAAGTCGGTAATGACCTCCGTGGCGTAACCCTTGATGACGGTGCGCCCGGTGGCGGTGAGAAACGCGGGATCGAAATAAAGCCCCTGTCCCGGCAGCACCATCCATTGGTCAAAGCCCGTCGGGTCGCTGCCCAAGTGCCACTTGCCGTACATGCCGGTGTGATAACCCGCCGCTTGCAGATACTTCGCCACCGTCGGCTGCGAACCGTCGAAGCGATTGAACACCGGCGTGCCGTTGGCGTGGCTGTATTTGCCGGTAAGAATCGAGGCGCGGCTCGGGGTGCAGATGGAATTCACCACGAAACAGCGGTCGAAGCGCATGCCTTCCTTGGCGATGCGGTCCATGTGTGGCGTCTCGTTCACCACGCTGCCATAGCAACTCATGGCGTGCGCCGCGTGGTCGTCGGTCATGATGAACAGGATGTTCGGAGGCACGGGGTTCGCGGCCTCGGCGGCGGCGGCCGCGCCCAGCAGCAGCACAGCGTAAAGAATGGATTGTGGGTTCACGACAAAACTTTGTGACCGGAGCGCCGAGGCTGTCGAGACACTTGTGCGTCGCTCCGGAGCGATGGCCTTCAACTCGCAGTGGCTCCTGCGGGCCTACACGCCAGGGACTGGCGCGAGCACTCTGACTGGCCTAGCTCTCTGCGGTTGGCAAACCATCGCTCTGGAGTTTGCTCCCATGTGCTCTCGATCCATCTCCACCTTCCCATCCCGGGCCGACGCATCAAAATGTTGGGTTCCACGGGCTAAATCCCAAATCCCAAATAAGCTCTAAACCCGAACTCCGAGGCAGCCGAGGGTGGCACGGGCAACCGGCCCTTGCCGCCGGGCCACTGGCCCGGCGGAAGGGAAGGAGTCGTCACATGGGAACGGCTTGGCCGAAATAGTGCCGGTTTTGCAGAACCGGGCCTGCCTGCCTTTCGCCCGGCTGATAGCCGGGCGAAACGGGCTGTTAGCCCGTGCTACCCGGCGGCTGCGCCGCTTCGACTTCGGAGTTCGGGTTGAAATCTTGAACGGGGCAGCACGTAGCGGGAGGGCGGCCCCTCGCGCCCTTAAAACGGAGGACGGATCGTGGGCTTGCCGCCCCGGTTCACTTCGCCCCGTACACGCCCTTCTCGGAATACTTCCCGTCGTAGGAGTAGCTGTAGTAAGGGTCGTAGCCAGGGGTGAGGCGGCGGCGAGGCTGGCGGTTGAGAATGAGTCCGGCCAGCGGGGCGGCGGCTTTCTCTAACAACTCGCGGGCGCGACCGGCGGCTTTGCGCGGCGTCTGGTTGGCGCGCACCACGAGGCAGACGGTCTGGACCTTTTTGAGCATGAGCAGGGTGTCGCTCACGGCGTGAACGGGCGCGGAGTCGATGACCACGCGGTCGAAGCGGAGCAGCGCTTCCTCAATGAGCTGATCAAAGTTCCCCTGGGCCAGAAGTTCGGCGGGATTGGGCGCGAGCGTGCCGGCGGGGATGAAGGAGAAGTTTTCCGGCCCGGCCTCGTGGATGATTTCATCGAGGGTGCGCGCGCCGGTGAGGAAGTCGGTCACACCAGTGCGGCGCGGGGTGTCGGGGAAAAGCGATTTCTCGATGGCGGGCCGCCGCAGGTCGCCGTCGATGACGACGGTCTTGAGTCCTTGCTGGGCCAGGGCGAGGGCGAAGTTCAGGGAGCAAAAGGTTTTGCCTTCCTGCGGAATGGCGCTGGTGAGGAGGAAGGTGCGGCGCGTCTCGGGGCGGCCGAGCATGGAGACGGAGGTGCGCAGAGTACGGAAGGCTTCGGCCGCGGGGGAGTTGGCGTTGTTGTTGACCACGAGGGTGGGGCCGGGCTTGACCTTGGGCACGGCGGCAAGCACGGGCAGACGGAGGTATTCCTCGGCGTCATCCACGGTTTTAATGGTGGAGTCGAGAGCGTTGAGGCCGAGGACGACGAGGACCCCGGCCACAAGACCCAGCAGCAGGCCGCGGATCATAAGTTGTTTCTTGTTCGGGGAGAAGGGCGTGGCTGGGGCGAGGGCAGGAGTGTTGAGCTGGACTTTGCTGGGCTTCAACTCGCGGGTCAGGGTGGCTTCCTTGAGGCGCTGTTGCACGGCGTCGTAGAGGGTGCGGTTGGCGTCCATCTCGCGGGTCAGGCGGTGGTAGTCGGTAAGATCCTTGGTCAACTGGCGGGAGACGAGTTCCTGCTTGGCGAGTTCCTCCATCAAGGCCTTTTCGCCGGCGGCGGCGCTCTCGTAGGCAGAGCGGAGGCTCTGGGGCACTTTGAGCACGGCGTTGGTCAGGGCCTCGCGCCAGGTGGCCATCTCGCTGGCGAGCTGCATGTACTTCGGGTGGGATTCCTTGTAGCGCTGCTTGAGGCTGGCGAATTCGCCGTCCAGCCGGGCCAGGGTGCCCTTGGCTTCGGCGACGTTGGGGGCGGAGGTGACCGTGGGGAGGACCAGGAGCGCGGAGACGTTGCCGCCGTGCTTGTCCACCTGGGCCAGCTCGGACTTGAGGCGAATGGCGGTGGAGTTGGCCTCGGTGAGGCGGACATTGGCTTCCTTAAGGCGGGCGGTGACGATGTCGTTGCGGTCTTCGATGGAGACGGATTTGGCCTGGTCGCGGAAAGCCTGGAGGGCGGTCTCGGACTCTTCGAGCTTGAGCTTCAAGCGGCGCCCTTCCTTGCCGAGAAAGCTGGCCGCCTCCTCGGCCACGGCGGAGTTCTGCTCGTAGCTGTTGGCGATGAATTCGGTGACGACGGCGTTGGCGATCCGGGCCGTGATCTGGGGATTGGGATGAGTGGCGGTGACGTCGATCAGGCGGGTGCCCTTGCGCAGGCGGACGCTGACCATGCGGTCGAGCAGGGCGGCGAGCTGGGCCTTGTCCGGCTCGGTCATGGTGGAGAGGAACGAGGCGTCCTGGGTGAGCTTGAGCGTCTCGACGACGCGCTCGAGCACGGCGCGGCTCTTGAGGGTTTGCTCGAGGGTGCGGAGGGCGTCGGGATAGCGCAAGTCCTCCGCCTGGAAGCGTTCGACTTTCACCACTCGGGCTTCGTCCTGTTCGATTTGCACCACGGCATTGGCGGCAAAAAGGATCGGCTGGCGCTGGGTGTAACCAAGGGTCAGCAGCGCGGCGAGGATGACGAAGATGGCGACGAGCCAGGCACGTTCCAGCAGGGCGCGGGAAAGGCGTTTGGCATCGAGTCCGGAGGTCGGAGCATGCGCCAGACGCGGGGCGGGGGTGGGTGCGGCCATATCAGGATGTTTTCAGAATATCTTCTCGCCCACGGTGATGGTGTCGTCGGCGAGGATCTCGAAGACCTTCGCGTCCTTGTCCTTGGCCATGGCGTCGGCATCGACCTTGAACACTTGCTTGTCCGTGCCCAAGCCGCGCTGGACGGTGACGCGCCCGCCCGCCCCGAGCCGGGTGAGACCGCCGGCCATGGAGAGAGCCTGGAGGAGGTTCACGCTTTCATCGCCCGGCATGTCGAAGGTGCCGGGACGCTGCACCTGGCCGAGGACGGTGAAGCGGTGCTTGGCATACTCAATGATCTCCAGCGAGACCTGCGGGTTGACCAGATATTTCTCGCCCAGCAAATCGCGGATGTGCCGGGCTGCTTGCTCACGGGTCTGGCCACCGACGGTGACAGAGCCGAGCAGGGGCAGGACGACGGAGCCGTCCTTGGAGAGGCGGACTTTGGCCTCGAGATCATCCTCCTGATAGACTTTGACCTGGATGATGTCGTTGGCCACGAGGAGGTAGTCGGGGCGGACTGGTTTGTTGGTGGCTGTGACGCTGTTGTTGGTGGCGGGCTTGGGTTCAGCGGCGCTGACGGTCCAGGCCGCCAGGGCCAGCACCAGCATTAAGATGTTTTTCCGCATGTTCAAATCCAGCGATCAAAGCTGCCAGGCCGCTTGAATACCGACCTGGTTGTTCTCGAAACTGAACCCCGGATCCGTCGAGTTATTATCTCGAAACTGGTGAAAGATACTCAGGGTCCAACTCCGACCGATAGTTGCCTCCAGCCCATAGCGCAGCAAGAAGTAATCATCATTGCGGGAGGTCTCCACGGTGCGGCGGGCCGGGATGTATTCGGAATTGTCGTAGCTGAGGCTGAGCGTGCCGGAGAGCCGCTCGAGCAGGCGCTGGCGCAGACTGAGCGAGACGCCAGTGGCGATGAAGTTGGCCCCGTTGACCACGGCGGAGTTTTGCTCGCGCCGGTGGGCTTCCACCGCGAGGGCCGTGCCGTCGTTGGGGCGGTAGCTGGCGGTGAGGGCAAAGACGGGGCTGAAGGAGGAACTGCCATCCTCGTATGATCGCCAGTCGGCCCCGGCGGAAAGTTCGAGGCTGGTTTTCTCGGTGGTTTTGTAAGCCGCGCGCAGGGTCGGACCGAGGTAGCTCTGGGTGCGGGGTGTGACCTGAACGTGGGAGTTGGTGGTGGTGGTGATTTCGCTGGTGATGGCGTTGGTGGTGGCGGCGGTAGTGGTGACGGTGGATTGCTCGCTGACGGTAAGTCGGCCGTAGCTGAGCCCGAGTCCGAGCGTGACCTTGGGGGAAACTTGATAGTGGGCCGTGGCGCTGGTATTCCATTCCTCCGAGTCCGTCTGCGTCTCAAAGTCGGTGAGTCGATACGCGCCATCCAGCAGGAAGAACGTCTTCTCGCTCATCTCGTAGCGGGCCGAACCGCCCGTGCGGTAGTTCTTTTGGTTGACGCGCGCGCCGACGTCGATCACGCCCCCCGAGGTGTCCTCGTAAGACTGGAGCAGCGTGAGGCTGAGTTTGGTGAAACCATAACCGGCGTCCATCCGGGCCGAATGATCGACGGAGTTAAGCGTGTCGTTGCGCAGGAAAAAGATGAAGGATGGACTGTAATCCAGATTCAGCGAAGAGGGAGAAACCTCGGTCGAAGCGCTCTTGGTCAGGCGGATTCCGGGGGAAATGCTGACGATGTAGTCATCGCCCACCGGCGGTTGATCGGTGCCGGTGAAGATGCCGTACTGCGGGCGGGATTGCTCGTGCAGACTGATGTTGTCATCATACATGAACAGGGTGTTGGCGCGTAGATGCACATCCATCGGACCCAGCAGGATGATGGCCGGGCGGGGTTCGGCGAGGAGCAGATCGGGCGGCGGCAATTGCGCCCCGGCCATGACCGGCCAGCAGACCAGCGGCAGCGCCACCAGTCGGAGTAAGCGTCGAAAACTTTCGTCGGGCCTCACGGATTCAGTTCTGAAAGGGCAGAACTATCCACGGCCGCGACAAAGGGGCAACAGGAAATGGGGCTGGCGGGGAGATCGTCTCGGGCAACTCGGGGCGGATGGCTCGAACTATCACGGAGCACAATCGTCGCGTGCAGGCGTTCACGCTGGCTGCAAGGTCGGTCGTTTTTTGTGGGGAAGGAATCGCGCGGAAGTGGCGTCCGAGTTCCGAGAACCGGGTCACTTCGCCGGCGAAGCGGTGCCGCGACTGGACAAGGTTTGAAGGTGCACTCGCGCTACGTCGCCCATGTAGTGGTCGGCGTGGTCGTCATCCGCCGCTTGCTTGAGGTGGGACCGGGCTTTGGTCATGTCGCCCGCCACGTCGTAATACAGCCCAAGATACAGGTGGGCGTAGAAGAGCGCGTCGCGCACCCGGATGTCGTTCTTGGCCCGCGTGGCCACGGCCAGAACTTCTTCCGCCGTCTTCGATCCCCGGTAGAATTCGTAAATCTCCTGCATCGGAATGCGTGCGTCCTTGCCCGGAGGCAGCAGTTGGGCGCGGGCGTTGGTCAGGCTGGTCGCCCGCGCGGCGCAGAGGAAATGCCACGCGGCGTTTTCCACGTCGTTCGGATTCACCGTCTGGTGCGATTCAAACTGCTTGCGCCCGTCGTCGAACCGTCCGGCATAGTAGAGCGAAAGCCCGCGTTGCCAGTGATGCGGCATTTGAGCGGGAGCGCCCGCGAGGACGTGATCGAAATCCGCGATGGATTCATGAAAGCGCCCGGCCTTGAAATGCAGTTCGCCCCGGCCCTGCCAAAATTGCGGTGTGCCCGGCTCCAGTTTGATTGCTGAGGACAGATCCCGAATGGCGGCGTCGTAGTTGCGCACGCGTTCCAACAAACGCGCGCGCAGCGAGAGAGCCTGCGCGTTGGTCGGTTGCGCGGTCACCAGTTTGTCGCCCAAGGCCAGCGCTTGGGCGAGATTGGTTCGGCTCACGGTGACCACTTCACGCAGTGCGTCATCGGGGGCGGCCGCCGCCCGACAGATCAGAACCGCCACGGAGTAAGCGAGTGCGATGATTATCCGGCGCATGGCTGAAGCGGGTTCGCGCGTTTAGGGCGGACGGAATGGCGGATGGACCGGCCCGCGCGATTCACTTCTTTTTGGTGAGCTTCTTGATGGCGGCGCTGCCGGCCTTGGTGTCAAGCAGCACGGCCTTATGAGTCGTGAGCATCTCCTGCACGCTGGCGATGTTGGCCAGTTGCGTGGGAGCGCGCCGATTGTCCAGGGTGCGGAAATGCTTATAGCTGGCGAGGCGCTTGCCCATCTCCAGTATTTCAATGTGGCTGTCCTGAAGTTTCCAGATTTGTCCCTTGACGAGGGTCAGGTCAGCGGCTTTTCGATTCAATTTCATATCAGTAAATTCCCGATGCTTGGCTCGCGAATCGTCGTGGATTCTAGCGAAAATCAGCCCTCAGGCAACCAATCATTCACGCTTTCGACCGTGGCTGCTGGCGACGCGTTCAAACGAGTTCCAGGAACGCCCGGAAACCGGCAAGAAACGGGGGTGGTTCCTACTCCGTACAAAAAAGAAGAGAGGGACCTGCCCTCTCTTCACGATTTGTTGAATGGCTCCGGCTTACGGCACCGGAGGATTGTCGCAACTGCTGATGTGGATTTGGAAGTTGCCTTCCGAAATCTCAATTGGCGTCACGATCAGAGGATTCGCGTCGCCGTTCTCGAGCAGTTTGGTCGAGCCAGCAGGATCAGCCAGACTGGTGAAGGCGTACGGGTAGCAACGGTCGATTCCGGAACCTGGCTTCGCGCCTTTGGTGCCAGGCTGAGTGCGATCCTCGGTGCGATCCTTGAAGTAAACGGGAAACTACTTAGGCCCGTTCTCGCGGCCGGATTTGCCGGCCGCCTTGGCCAGCTCCGGCCAGGCTTCAGGATGCACCTTGATCTGAAGTTTTTTGCCCTTGCGAAACACTTCGAGCGTGACGGAAGAACCGGCCTGTTTGGTGCGGACTTCGTTTCTCAATTGCGTGGCGGTCGCGACTTTTTTTCCGTCCACCGCGAGGATGATGTCGCCCGCCCGCAGGTCAGACTTGCTGGCCGGCCCGTCCGGGCGCAACTCCGTGACCAGCACACCGTCGTCGATGCCGAGGGAGAGGTCGCGCGAATCTTCGTCCTCGCGCAGGCCTCGAATGCCGATGCCGAGCCACGAGCGGGTGAACTTACCGTGGGCGATGAGCTGGTCGGAGACTTCCTTGGCCTGGTTCGAGGGGACCGCGAATCCGATGCCCGTGTGCAGTCCGCGAATGAGTGTGTTGATGCCGATAACCTGGCCGTAAAGACTGACCAGCGGGCCGCCGCTGTTGCCGGGATTGATGCTGGCGTCGGTCTGGATGAAATCCTGATCCATGGTCGCGCCTTGGGAGTTTACTCCAAGTGACCGGATGACATCGGTGCGGCCCTTGGCGCTGACGTGGCCGAAGGTCACGCTGTAATCGAGTTCGAAGGGCGCCCCAATCGCCACGGCGAACTCGCCCACGCGCACCGCCTCGGAGTCGGCGAATTGCACGGCAGGCAGGTTCGTGGCGTGGATCTTGATCACCGCCATGTCCGACTTGGCATCCAGTCCCTGCACCGTGGCGTCGAAGGCTCGGCCGTCGCGCAACCGCACGCGGATCTTTTGCGCGTTTTCCACGACGTGGAAGTTGGTCAGGATGTAACCATCGTCCCGGACGATGATGCCCGAGCCTTGGCCGTCGAACACGGGCGGGCCGTCCGGCTTGTTCTGTTCGTCCGCTTCGACTTTTTTGCGATGCTTGTCCCGCTCCTCCTCCAGTTGCCTGCGGAATTCCCGCGGAATCAAATCCCACAAGGGATTCTCCGCATCGTCCCGATCGAGGGTGCCCGGTTTGTGCGCGATCTTGATGACGACCACGGAAGGCGAGACCTTCTCCGCGACCTCGATGAAGGCTTGGTTCAATTGCCGGGCTAGTTCGAGCGCCGGGGAGTTGGTGGCGGCCCGAGCGGCCAGTGGAACCAGCGCGGCGAGCAAAGTGGCAAAGGCCAGTTGTGTCATGCGCCGAATCTACCTGCGCCACCGCAGCTTCTCCCACGAAAAAAGTGCGAGACTGAATTCCTGGAGTTGGCGTGAGTTCGGCCGGTTTGCGCTCGCGGCCTGGGTTCGCCTTGTCCTACCGTCGCCCACCCATGAATAACAATTCACGACGCGGGCAAATGCTGGTCCTGGCCGCCGCCTTTCTTGGCTGGATGTTCGACGGGCTGGAGATGGGCATCTTTCCCCTCGTGGCCCGGCCCGCCCTCCAGCAGATGCAGCAGGTCGCCGGCGTGCTGGACGAGACCTTCGTGCAGATGTGGATGGGGCGGATCACCGCGTTGTTTTTGCTGGGCGCGGCGGCGGGTGGTTTGATCTTCGGCTGGCTCGGGGATCGCATCGGCCGCGTGCGCGCCATGACCCTGAGCATCCTGGCCTATTCGCTCTTCACCGGCTTGGCTTACTTCGCTCAAGAGCCGTGGCATCTGGGCGCGTTTCGCTTCCTCGCCGCACTGGGCATGGGCGGTGAATGGTCGCTGGGCGTGGCGCTGGTCATGGAGACGTGGCCGCAGGATAAACGTCCGCTCATGGCCGGGCTGATTGGCGCGGCGGCGAACTGCGGCTATACCATCATCGCCATCATTGGCATTTTCTTTTCCATCACCATTGATTCCTGGCGCTGGGTGATGCTGGTCGGCGCGGCTCCGGCGCTGCTCACGTTGCTGATCAGTTTCTACGTGCCGGAATCCGAGCGTTGGAAGGAGTCGGTCAAGGGTGGTGTCTCGCGGCCGCTCTCGGAAATATTCAGCCCCGCGCTGGGCAAGAACACCCTGCTCGCCATCTGCTTCGCCTCCGTGGCCCTCGTTGTCACCTGGGGCATCGTGCAATGGATTCCGCTCTGGGCCGACCAGATGACCGGAGGCAAGCAACCGCGCGTGAAGGCCTACGTTCAACTGACCTCATCCATTGGTGCCATCTTTGGAAGCTTCATCGCACCGCTCGTCGGACTCCGCTTCGGTCGTCGGCCCGTGTATTTCGCCCTCTGCCTCTGCTCGCTGATCATGTGCAGCGTTCTGTTCCGTGGTTTCGACTCCTATGGCGCCGGGTTTCTCGCTGCGGTCGGAATGGTGGGCTTCTTCACCGCCGCCTTTTACGGCTGGTTGCCGCAATATCTTCCCGAACTATTTCCCACCCGCGTGCGTGCCACCGGGCAGGGGGTGGCTTTCAATGCCGGACGCATCCTCGCCGCGCTGGGCGCCTGGCAGATGGGTTCGTTGATGGGATTCTTCGACAAGAGCTACGCTCGCGCCGGAGCCGCCCTTGTGTTCGTTTACCTCGTCGGCATGATTCTGATCTGGTTCGCGCCTGAGACCAAGGACCGGCCCCTGCCCGAGTAAGGCTCCCGCACTCGCGCTCTGGCCGAGGGGAAGCGGGCACCCTGTTTCACTTTTGCGCGGGGCAGACGCAGCTAAATCCGCGAGCCATGAGGATCCGAAACACCAAACACCAAGATCCAAACACCAGAGAAACATCAAGTTCCAAACCTCAAACCGGCCACGGAGCCTCGAGGCGGCCGGCCCGGCCGGAGCCGGACCACTTCTTGGAGCTTGGTGTTTGGATCTTCTCTGGTGTTTGGATCTTGGTGTTTGATGTTTCAGATCCCAGTTCACCTGCCTTTAGCTGCGTCGGGTGCATCCGTACACCGTTCTTAATTAGGCGGGTTGCCAGAGTTGATCCCAATGGTGGTTGCGGCGGGCTTCGTCGAGGGCGAGCAGAGCGCGCAAGCCGGGCCGCGTCCAAAATTGTCCGGCCCGCTTGAAGCGGC
>JANOQV010000194.1:0-2253 GCA_031414955.1 Pedosphaera sp.
CAAGAAGACGGATCAGGCGTGCGCTGCGCTGGTGACGGACTTGAAGGCGCGGGGGCTGCTGGACGATACGATCGTGTTGTAGGAAAACTCATCCGTCTCGCCGTAGCTCATGCCCGGCTTGAAGCCCCCTCCCGCCATCCACATCGTGAAGCAGCGCGGGTGATGATCGCGCCCGTAATCCGTCGCCGTCAGCTTGCCTTGTGAGTAAGCAGTCCGCCCGAATTCGCCGCCCCAAACCACGATCGTATCGTCCAGCAGCCCCCGCGCCTTCAAGTCCGTCACCAGCGCAGCGCACGCCTGATCCGTCTTCTTGCACTCGTTGCGAATCCCGTTCGGCAGTCCGCCATGATGGTCCCAGCCCTGATGATAAAGCTGGATGAATCGCACATCGCGCTCGGCGAGCCGGCGAGCTTGCAGACAATTCGCCGCAAAGGTGCCGGCCTTCCGAGCGTCCTCGCCATACAGCGCAAAGGTCGCATCGCTCTCCTTCGACACATCCATCACGTCCGGCACCGAGGTTTGCATCCGATAGGCCATCTCGTACTGAGCCACACGCGACTGGATTTCCGGATCGCCCAGCGTGTTGAACTGCGCCTGGTGCAATTCCGCCAGCCGGTCCAGCACCTTGCGCCGGCTGGCCGCGCTCACGCCCGGCGGGTTGTTCAGGTAAAGGACCGGGTCCTTGCCCGCGCGGAACTGCACGCCCTGGTGCAGCGACGGGATGAAACCGTTCCCCCACAGACGCGCGTAGAGCGGCTGGTCGCTGGTCGCATTGCGCGATATGAGCACCACGAACGACGGCAGGTTCTCGTTCATGCTGCCGAGCCCGTAACTAAGCCACGCACCCATCGACGGCCGGCCTGCGAGCTGCGAGCCGGTCTGGAAAAACGTGATGGCCGGGTCGTGATTGATGGCCTCGGTATGGAGGCTCTTGATGAAGCACAGGTCGTCCACCACCTTCGCCGTGTGCGGCAACAGTTCGCTCACCCATGCGCCCGACTTGCCATGTTGCGCGAACTTGAAGAGCGACCCCGCCAGCGGCAGCGATGACTGGTTCGCCGACATCGTGGTGAGCCGTTGCCCCGCGCGCACGGACGGCGGCAGCTCCTGCCCGTTCAACTCGTTCAACCTCGGCTTGTAGTCGAACAAATCCATCTGCGACGGCCCGCCGCTCATGAACAGGTAAATAATGCGCTTGGCGCGCGGTGCGAAGTTCGGAAAGCCCGGCAACCCCTGGTAAGGACTCGGCGCACGACCCGCCGAAGCCGCGGCAAACGCGTTCCCATTTGCCAGTTGGGTCAGAGCCACGCCGCCCAGCCCAAGCGCGAATCGCCCGAAGAAATCCCGCCTCGTCATGCCGAAATTGAGGTGATTGCAGTTCATGCCCTGATCCTAGGACGGCAAGGCCATCATGTGAACCTGAAAACCCCGACAGGGATCGCCGCGAGGAGGCGCCAGCAGGCGCAAGAGTATTGGGCAAAGCGATCCTTGAAAACGCGTACGCCGTCTCACCCGCAGAGGAAAGCCAAACCACAATACAAGTGTCGCAAATCCGCTTCTCCATGCGCCTGCTTGCGGCTGGATCAAATGCCGGCAACAGGGTGAGCGTTGAGCGATGCGCGGCTGCAACAAAATAGCCGGCGCGCGCTTGCGCGCGCACCGGCCTGTTCAGTGGGAGCGCGGCGGTTCCACCTCCGCACGCTCTCCCGTTTCCCCGTCCAGCGAACAACAGGTTCACCAGCCAGAAGAATCGGTTGCCAGAAAAACCTTCGGCAAGTCGATGCCATGGCTGAAGTGAAACTTGGTGAGAAGCCGGCACCCCCGGTCACCGGCTCAGATCGTGAAGTCTTCGCACTCCGGTTTCACCAGTTCGAGGGGGGCGTGCAACATCCCTGCCGCGGCGGTTTGGTTGGTGCCCTGTTCGATCAGGATGAAGGAGCCGGTCAGACGATTGCCATTGTACCCGTCGAAGATGAGGGGCTTGGAGGTCTTGAGCCGGATTTCCCCGATGTCGTTCATCGCCAGTTCGGTCGCGGTGCTGTCGCCCTGGAAATTGTCCATGTGGATGCGGCTATCGAGACCGGTGATGACCGCCTGCACAGTCTGCGTCGTGTGCTTGAGAAAATATTTCCGGCCGCTTTGCAGCGCACGGGGACTCATCCAGCAGACACGGGCGCGCAGGTCGGTGCCCATGCCGGGCAGGTGTTCCGGCCCGATGATCATGTCACCTCGGCTCACGTCGAGATCGTGCTC
>JANOQV010000195.1:0-2486 GCA_031414955.1 Pedosphaera sp.
TCCCACGGCTGCCGCCGTGGGCTACTCTCGGGCCGCGCCTACGGCGCTCCAGTGGCCCGCCACTTCCAATCGCAGCCTGCGCAATTCCTCTGCTCGACAACGCCACCCCGCCGGCTAAACTGCCCGCCATGCACCGCCCACCCCCATTCGGCAAAACCCGGCCCAACAGCTCGATTGTAACGACTTTTTGCGGCTCACTACTCTGTTAGGCGGCGTCGGGCAAACCAAACACAAGTGACTACTCGGTACAAAATGAAATCATTCTTTGTTGTTCTGGCCGTTTGCACGGCGATGATGGGTTGCGGAAGAAAATCCGGTTCGGATGCTCAATCAGCAGAGGTTGAAAAACTTCGTCAAAAAGCAGCCCGGCAGGCGGAGGAAATTGAGCGCTTAAAAAGCAGGGTTGGACAGCAAGTTCCCCCTTCTCAACCTGCCAATCCTATCACACGCACTAAACAAATCTGCCCTAATTGCAAGGGAACCGGAAATGTCACCTCGCGACACGATCGTTGTGCCGGGACGGGAAAGTTGGATTGCAGTACATGCAAGAACAAAGGGACCATGCCAAACGGTAAGCAATGTTTCTCGTGCTCGGGATGGGGGTACAAAAAATGTACGAGTGGCCACGTTTGGGGTGATTGGGTTAATGGTTGTGATGGGAAGGGAACTACGTCGGGGAGATGTAGTGTTTGCTTCGGCATCGGAAGAGTCGACTAATCTAATTTGCGAACCCAATGATTTTGCATATCACGCGGCCTAATCACCAAAGGATGGAAAGGACCGGAGCGCGGCGGGGATGATGGTTTGGAAGTGGGGGGTGGTCGCGCGCATCGTCCTTTCCATCCGAGGTTGAACCCGCCCGTCGAACTTTCCTGAAGCCGTCCGTCCCGTCCCTTGCCTTTTGCTTTTCCCGCTCTCCTCCGGCGCGGGCCGTCCGTGCGGGCCGTATTCCCCGTCCGCCCGGTGGCGGCGTCGTCTGTTCCCCCGCCCGCACCTGAACCGCGGATGACTCAACAAAAAGGCCGGCCCTGTGCGGGCCGGCCCGTGGTTGGCCTCTCGGCCAGAAATCAAAGCCGCTTCACCCGGATGTTCTTGTAGCGCACCACGCTCTTCGGATCATGGGCCTGAAAGGCGAAGGTGCCTTCGCCGAGCTTGCGCTGGAAATCCTTGCCCGCCACGGTGCCGGGCGGCTCTTTGTATTCCAGCACCAGCTTGCCATCGATGCGCACCTGGACCGTGTTGCCCTTCACGGTGATGTGCTGGGTCCACCATTTGTTGTCCTGCGCGGGGGTGACGCCGAGGTTGGCGATGTCGTAGAGGCTGCCGGTCTTCTTGTAATCGGTGTGGCTCACGTTGACCTGGCACTCGAAGCCGGCCTTGGGCCAACTGCTCTCCTGAAACTTGGTGTGGAAGTAGATGCCGCCGTTGGAACCCGGCTCGGTCATCACCTCGACCTTGTACTCGAAGTCTTTGAACGGCTGTTCGTCGCCGACGTAGAAGAGGTGGGAGCGCTCGCCCTGGGCCACGATCACGCCGTCCTCGATGCGCCAGGACTTGGCGGCCGGCTCGGCGATTTTCCAGCCGTTGAAAGTCTTGCCATCGAAGAGGCTCACGAAGCCCGCCTCGGCGTCCGCAGCCTGAACGGCGAACGCGGTGGTGAGAGCAACCAGAGTGGAGATCAGAATACGTTTCATAGGTTTGGTGGACGTGTTGAGTTGAGGTTTGTTCAGTTCAAAATGTTGGCTTCGTGGCCCCGGGCTCGGATGTTCCATCCGCCGCGATCATCCGCGATAGACGACCAGCACGCCGTAATCTGTGACCCAGGCGCGCGTGGCCAAATCCAGGTGCGTGTAGGCGATGGGGGTGATGCTGATGATGTTCGGCTCGCCGATCTTCTGGAGAATCTCGGACACATGGTCATCGAACAAATCCTTGCCTACTTCGACGTGGTCGGAGTGGCGGAGGGTCTTGACCCGGATTTGCTTGTCGGTCTGCCGGGCGGCGACATCGAGGGGCACGAGGGGCTTCTCGATCTTGGCTTCCACGGGTGGCGTCTTGTCGTAGGTCGGGACTTTGAAGTGCGGTTGCTCGGCGCGCGCGGCGGCGGAGGTGGCCATTGGGTTGATATTCGCGGGTGGGGCTTCGCCCGCCGGCACCACCAGCTTGTTGTTGCACGAAGGGCATTCGATCTCCACGCCGGCGGCGGACGCATCGACCGAGAGTTCCTGGTCGCAGTGCGTGCATTTGAAGGCGATGTCCATAGGTGTGGGGCAAGATAGAATTGCCGGGCGCAGACGCGAGCAAAATTCTTGGGGGGAGAAACAGACTGAGGCGCGACGGCGCTGGCGCATGGTCCCGGGCGTTCAAAAGTGCCGCCCTTTCCACCCGGCGCGCGGGCTTTCCAGCCCGCAGCAACATAAGATGGAGGGCTGCGTTCGACCACGCGGAGAGCCTCTCGCAATCCGATGCTGCTGCGGGCTGGAAAG
>JANOQV010000196.1:0-2968 GCA_031414955.1 Pedosphaera sp.
GACGTTCTTGCCATCCAGCGGGCGCGTTTGCGGCATGGTCGAGCCGGTCATCGCCATCAGCGTCGGGAACATGTCCAGCGCGCCGCACAGGCCGTTCCATTTCTTGCCGCCGACGAGTCCGCCTTTGGGCCAATGAATGACGGTGGGCAGACGCACGCCGCCGTCGTAGATGGTGTGCTTGTGGCCGCGCAGGGGCAGGCTGCTGCCGGCCTGCATCGCGCCATTGTCGCTCGTGAAAATGAGGATGGTGTTTTCGCTCAGGCCGAGCTTGTCGAGTTCCGCGCGGATGGCGGCGACGTTGTTGTCGAGCGCGTGGAGCATCGCGGCGTGCGTGTGCTTTTCCTTGTCCGTCGCCTTCGTGTTGGCGGAAGGCAGCTTCGCGGCCTTCTGCGCGTCAACTGTGGCGAGGTCGCTTTCCTTGGCCTGTAGCGGCGCGTGGGCGATTTGGAAAGGGATGTAGCAGAAGAACGGGCGATCTCCGCTCGCGCGGATGAACTCGATGGCGCGCTGGGTGAGCAGGTCGTCGGTGTAGCCCTCGTCCTGCGGTCGGAACTCGGTGTTGTGCCACCACGAGACCGGCCCGCGGCCCTGCACGGTGCGGCGCGTAAATTGGTCGCCGCCGCCGCCGTAATAAACCCACGCCTCATCGAAGCCGTGTGCGTTTGCGCCATGACCGCCCGAATGCTTTTTGTTGGGCATGTCCTTGAAGGCTTCTTTGAACGCAGCCTGAAACTCCGGCGTGTTCGGATCGTCGCCGTTGTGCCACTTGCCAAAGACGCCCGTGCGATAGCCGCTGGCCTTGAAGCCCTCGGCGATGGTCGTCTCGGCCGGGTCGAGTTCCCCGCCGACTTCCGGCGCAGTGCCGACGCGGATGGGATGCCGCCCGGTCAGCAGCATCGCGCGAGTCGGCGAGCAAACGCACCAGCCCATGAAGTTGCGCAGCTCAATGCCTTGCTTGAAGAGCCGGTCAATGTTCGGCGTGGGCACGCCGCCGCCGTGCGCGCTGATGTCACCCCAGCCGAGGTCGTCGGCCATGATGTAAACGACGTTGGGCTTCGGCGCGTCAGCGGCGCGCAGCACGGCCAGCGGAACCAAGAGCAGGGCGGCGATGAGTGTGAAAGCGTAGTTCATGTTACTTGGTTCGTTTATCCTTCTTCCTTTTCGTCGGCTGGCTGATTGGCGCAGCGGGTTGTTCTTCCAGTAGCCGCTGCTCGCGAATCAACTCCAGCCGCAACTGCTCCTCG
Source organism: Pedosphaera sp. (assembly GCA_031414955.1). Lineage (GTDB taxonomy): Bacteria > Verrucomicrobiota > Verrucomicrobiia > Limisphaerales > SIBH01 > JANNGC01. The sequence continues at coordinate 1,245 of JANOQV010000196.1, forward strand.
CTCGGCAGCACCAGCTTGTAGCGCGTGGCGAAGAGCTTCTCGTTTCCGTGCAGCACCGAGTAGCGCACGATGCTGGCGTCTTTCGCCGCGCACAGGATGATGCCCACGGTCGGGCCGTCGCCCGCGCCGCGCTGTTGCTCGTCGAGCATGCGGACATACATATCCATCTGCCCGATGTCGCCGTGCGTGAGTTCGCGTGGCTTGAGGTCGAAGATGACGAAGCACTTGAGCAGGTAGTTATAGAAGACGAGGTCGAGGTAAAAATCCTTCGTCTCCGTGCTCATCCGCATCTGGCGCGCGACGAACGCGAAGCCCTTGCCCAGCTCCAGCAGGAACGATTGCAGATGGTCAATGAGCCGCTGCTCCATGTCCGACTCCAGAAGCCGCCCCGTCTCCGGCAGGCCGAGAAATTCCAGCAGCACCGGGTCGCGCACAAAATCACGCGGCGACGGCGGCAACTCCGCGATTTTCTCCTCCGCCTCCGCCCGCACCGCCTTGCGGTCCTTGCTGGAAAGCAGCCGCTCATAGTAAAGCCGCCCCACCTGCCGCTCCAGCGCCCGCGAACTCCAGTTTTCAGTTTCCGCTTCCTTCGCATACCACTCCCGCGCGTGCTCATCTTCGACCCGCAACAGCGCCCTGTAATGCGACCAACTCAATTTTAGACGCAGTGCGTCTAAAATTGGGAACGTGAGGTAGAACTGCTTCATCTTGTGCAGATTTGACGCATCAAACCCGCGCCCGAATTCCTCCGTCAGCTTCACCGCCAGCCGCGGCAGCAACTTCGCCCCATACTCCGCCCGCGCCGCGCCGCCCTGCTCAAACTCAACAATGTGCCGCCCCACGCCCCAGCAAGTCCGCACCTGCACCACATCCACCGCCCGCAAGACCTGCCGCCGGCTCTCGGTGATAAACTCACGCAGTTCACGCAACAGCCCGTCGAAGCCGGGCTTCGCGGGCTGGAGGGCTTTGGATTTGGTTGGGCGTTTGAGTTTCATCGTTAGTTCTTCGTTCTCACCCAAGCATCGAACTCATCCAAATCACGTTTCGCCTCGTCTGGGGTTGGAATTGGCCGATTCAACTCGGGAGAACCATCATGCCCTCGGAAGGCTTCCGACGCTCGCGTCATGCCCTTATCAATAGCTACCCAATCACCCGGTTGAATTTTCTGGAGCGCCTTTTTCAAGCGATTGGTTTCAACAGAATGTCGAAACCGACGAACCGCATCATTCAGGAGACATTCCTCTATGGCGCGCTCCCAACTCTCTCGGAGAAGACCATACCAATCCCGCACGTTCCGTTCGTAATGACTGTCACCCTCATTGTGTTGCTTCACCAGAGGGGCAAGGTCGTTCCTCAATGATTTGATGCGCTTGGCTGTCGGGAGACCAGCCCACGGAGCATCGTCGCGACAAAAGCCAGCGCCCGCTTTTCCGCGACGCTCAACGCATCGTTCCGTGAGCGAAACATTGATGCTTGGGGATTCTGCCGCTTCACGAAGGAGAAAGTGGAAAACGATGTCGTGAGTGAAAACGACGACTTGGCGGGCTTTCGCCTCTTCTGCCAAACGTTGAGCGATGCGTTCACGCCAAGTGTGGTCGAGCGAAGAAACCGGGTCGTCGAACAACAGCCCGGAGGCGTTGCCACCCGACTCCGCAAGGAATGCGGCCAGAGCGAGACAGCGGAACTCACCTTCGGACACGACTTCACGGAGCGGCGCGTCTTGC
>JANOQV010000197.1:0-22347 GCA_031414955.1 Pedosphaera sp.
CGGCCCCATCCTCTACGACACCCTCGCCCCCGCCTCCGTCGGCGGAGCCAACGAATCCACCTACTTCACCAACACCTTCGGCCCGACCAACCTCGTGACCGGCCTGAACGTGCTCGCCGTCGAAATCCACCAAAACGCCACCAACAGCAGCGACATCAGCTTCAACCTCGAACTCATCGCCCAGACCCTCAACCTCACCCTGCCCACCAACACCACCGCGCCCTTCGTCCAGAGCCAGAACCCCCTGGCCGGCGCCACCGTCAGCACCCTGACCAGCGTCCAAGTCGCCTTCAACGAAAGCGTGACCAACCTCAACGCCGCCGACCTCCTCGTGAACGGCACCCCCGCCACCGGCCTCAGCGGCGGCCCCGCCACCTACACCTTCACCTTCGCCCCGCCCCCCCTCGGCGCCGTCGCCATCACCTGGGCCGTCGGCCACGGCATCACCGACCGCGACCCCGCCCCGCTGCCCTTCGACAGCCTCGCCCCGAGCAACACCTGGAACTACAACCTCGCCGACGTCGTCGCCCCCACCATCATCGCCAAGAACCCCGCCGCCGGAGCCAGCATGACCAACCTCACCAGCCTCAACGTCACCTTCAGCGAAGCCGTGACCGGCGTGAGCGCCGGCGACCTGCTCGTGAACGGCGCGCCCGCCAGCGGCCTCACCGTCAACACCCCCGCCAACTACACCTTCACCTTCGGCCCGCCCGCGATCGGCACCGTGAACCTCAACTGGATAACCGGCCACGCCATCACCGACACCTCGCCCTCGGCCAACGCCTTCAACACCAACAGCGCCGGAGCCAACTGGCAATACACCCTCACCGTGCCCTCCAGCGTCCTCATCCCCTCGAACACCGTATGGCGCTACCTCAAAGGCTCGAACCTCGTGGACATCCCCTCCAATCCCATTCAAGCCTGGCGACAGATCAACTTCGACGACAGCACCTGGAGCAGCTCCGCCACCCCGTTCTACTATGGCGACCCCTACACCAACGCGACCACCGGCGTGGGCACCCTTCTGAGCGACATGCAGGGCAACTACCAATCCGTGTATTTGCGCCATGAATTCACCATCGCCAGCCCCAGTGCCGTGAGCAACTTCATCTACAAACACCAGAGCGACGACGGCTTCGTGGCCTGGATCAACGGGGTGGAAGTGCTGCGGCACAACATGGCGGGCGTGCCGGCCGACCCGCCCAATCTGATTCCCACCGGGGTGGGCAACGCCGCCGAAGCCGGCAGTGGCGGCGCGTTCACCGTCGTCGTGACCAACACCGCCGCGCTGGGCGCGCTCGTGACCGGGACCAACCTGCTCACCGTGCAAGCCTGCAATGCGAATCTGGCCGCCAGCTCCGACTTCGGGTTCAACCTGCAGTTTGAAGTCACCGCCGTGGAGCTCAACCCGAGCAACCTGCCCCCGCGCCTCTTCGCCCGCGCGCCCGCCTCCGGCGACATTACGAGCCTGACCAGCCTCGACGTGACCTTCACCGAGCCGGTCAGCGGGGTGGAAGAAAACGACCTCCTCATCAACGGCCTGCCGGCTGGCGGCTACAGCGGGAGCGGGAGTAATTACACCTTCACCTTCCTGCAACCGGCTTACGGGCCGGTGGCGGTGAGCTGGGCGGTGGGGCATAACATTGAGGACTACGACCAGCCGCCCAAGCCCTTCGACAGCACGGCCGGCGGAGCGACCTTCAGTTATACATTGGTCAATCCGGCCGCGCCCGTGGTCGCGACCCAAGCGCCCGTATCCGGCGCGACCCTTAGCGCCTTGACCAGCCTGAGCGTGACCTTCAACAAAAATGTGAGTGGCGTGAACGCCGCCGACCTGCAAGTCAGCGGCGTGGCCGCGAGCGGCCTGAGCGGGAGCGGGAGCAACTACAGCTTCACCTTCACCCAGCCCGCCTACGGCAGTGTCGGCATCACCTGGGCGGCGGGCCACGGTATCTTCGCGACCGGCAGTCCTGTCGACACCTTCGACCCGGCCCGCCCCGGCAACACCTGGTCCTATAACCTGATCGACCTGACCGCGCCGACCCTCGTCGCGAAGACCCCGCCCGGCGGGGCCAACGTGACCAACCTCACCACCCTCTCGGTGACCTTCAGCGAAAACGTGCTCAACGTGAACGCCGCCGACCTGCTCATCAACGGACTGCCCGCCACCGGCCACTCCGGCAGCGGGGCCAACTACACCTTCACTTTCGCCCAGCCCAACACCTCCGTGGTCAATATAAGTTGGGCCATAGGGCACGGCATCACCGATACGGCGGCCAATGCCTTCGACGGGGCGGCCGCCACCTGGCAATACTTCACTCCCGACAACGTGGCCCCCGTGGTCAGTCTCATCAGCCCGCTGCCCAACGCCACCGTGCGTGACCTGACCAGCATCGCCGTCACTTTCAGCGAGCCGGTCACCGGCGTGAACGCGAGCGACTTGCGCATCAACACCGTGCCGGCCACGGGCGTGAGCGGCAGCGCGGCCGGCCCTTACACCTTCACCTTCACCCAGCCCGCGACTGGCGCGGTCGATGTCATCTGGGCCGCCGGCCACGGCATCGCCGATTTGGCCGGGCCGCCGAACAACTTCCTCGGCGGCGAATGGGCCTACCTGTTGAACCCAGCCGCCGTCTTCGCGGACAAGATCGTGATCAACGAAATCATGTATTTGCCGCCGACCAAGGGGACGAATGACGAGTGGCTGGAGTTCAAGAACACCGACACCGTGGCCGTGAATCTGAACGGCTGGCGCCTGAGCATAGGCGTGAACTACACCTTCCCGAACGTGAACATCCCGGCCGGCGGCTACCTGGTGGTAGCGGCGAACCTCAGTACCTTTGCGGCCAAGTATCCAGGCGTGACGAATGTGGTGGGACCGTGGAGCGGGAGCCTGGCCAACAACGGGGAGAAAATCCAAATCGAGACGGCGCTGGGCGAGAACGTGAACGAAGTCGATTTCGCGACCGAGGGCGACTGGGCGGTGCGGCAAGTGGGCCTGAGCCTGGGCGGTTATCGCGGCTGGGTGTGGACCATTGCGGCGGACGGCTTCGGGCCGACGCTGGAACTGATGAACGCGGCCCTGCCGAATCAATACGGGCAGAACTGGCGGGTGAGCACCGCGACCAACGGCACGCCCGGCGCGGCCAACGCCACCGCGCGGACCAATGTTCCGCCGCTGATTCTGAATCTGGCGCACGCACCGGCGGTGCCGAGATCGACTGATGCGATCGTGGTCACGGCCCGTTTGCTTGACGAGCGGACCAACGGGCTGGCGGTCACGCTCTTCTACCGCAACGCCACCACCGTGACCCCGCCCGCCTTCACGACTCTGACCATGTTCGATGACGGCGGGCACAACGACGGCGTGAGCAACGACAAGATTTGGGGCGCGACCATCCCGGCCCAGGCCGACAAGACGGTGATCGAGTTCTACGTGCGAGCGAGCGATGCGGATAACAATACCAACTACTGGCCGGCCGTGGCCTATAATGCGGCCGACCAGGGCAGCGCGTTGCGCACGCCGGAGACCAGCGCCAACGCGCTGCTCCAAGTGGACGACACGGTCTATGCCTTCTCCCAACCCCAGTACCGTCTGATCATGACGGAGCAGGAGCGACGCGACCGATTTGCCAGCACGGCCAACGCCGAATTCAACGGCACGTTCATCTCCATCGATGGCACCGGCACGGACGTGCGCTACAACGCCAGCTTCCGCGAGCGCGGGGCTGGCTCGCGTGGCGGAGAACCGGCCAATCAGCGCGTCAACATCCCCACGGACCGGCGCTGGAAAGGGCAGCGCGAGTTCAATCTGAACACGCGCTACACCCATGCCCAGTACGCCGGCTACCTGCTCTCGCGGAAAGCCGGGTTGGACTCGGAATGGGCGCGCATCGTGCGCGTGTACATCAATGGCACCAACAACGCTCCCACGAGCGGCGGCACACTCCAGTTTGGTTGCTACATCCACGTCGAGGCTCCGGGCAGCGAACTGGCCTCGGCTCATTGGCCGCTGGACAACGATGGCAACGTGTATCGCATTTCCAGCGGCGGCCATGTGGCGACCCTGGGCAACCATCAACCGCCCACGGCGGGGAATTATCTCAGTCTGGGATACCTCAAGGCCTCCAATTCCGCCGAGAATGATTACAGCGATCTGACCAACCTCACCTACGTGTTGAACGTGGTGCCGGATCCCGCCTACGAGGCGGCCGTGCGGGCCATCGTCAACGTGGATGCCTGGCTGACCTACTTCGCGGTCAACTCCATCCTGGAGAACACCGAGACCTCCATCGGCAGCGGCATCGGCGACGACTCCGGCCTGTATCACGCCTTCGGGGAGAACAAGTGGTATTTCCTCGCCCACGACTGGGACACGATCTTGGGCCAGGGCGACACGGGCGGGAACGTGAATGAAAACATCTTCATCGCGACCGCCCTGGCTTCGATCGACCGTTTCCTGCACTGGCCGGCCTTTGAGGCGGAGTATTACGCCAAGCTGCGGCAGCTTTGCACCACGGTCTTCGCTCCCGGGGAAGTGGCGCGGACGCTGGACGAAGGGCTGGGTTCATTCACGCCCACGGGGACCATCGAGCTCATGAAGTCATTCAACACCAACCGGGTGGCTTACATCCTCTCCGTCCTGCCCGCAGACACCAACGTGCTCAACGTCGCCGCCACGAACATCGGCGGTACCATCAGCTCGAACACCGTGTTCGCCGCCTCGAATGTGAATTACTTCATCACGAGCACGCTCACCATTCCGACCGGCCTGACCTTGACCATTCAACCGGGCGTGACGGTGCGCCTGGCCAGCGGCGCGAACATCGTGGTGGCCAACGGCGGACGCTTGCTGGCCGAGGGCACGGCGGCGCAGCCCATCCTCTTCACCCGCAGCGGCGGCGCGAACTGGGGCAACATCACCATCAATGGCGCGGTCGGTTCACCCGAGAGCCGCATCGCGTACGCGCGCATTGAGTTCAACGCCACCAGCACGTCCACTCCGGCCATCGAAGTCGCCGCTGGCACCGCGCTGCTCGATCACCTGACCTTCGGCAACACCGCCTCGCCCTACATCTATGTCGATGGCGCGTCGTTCGTGATCAGTCATTGCGAGTTCCCGAACAGCACGGCCGTCTTCGAGCCGGTGCATGGCACGGCCGGCATCAAGGCGGGCGGGCGGGGGATTTTGTATCGGAACTGGTTTGGGAAGACGCTCGGTTATAGCGACAGCGTGGATTTCACCGGGGGCAACCGCCCCGGCTCGCCCATCGTGCAGTTCATCGACAACGTCCTCACCGGGAGCGACGACGACCTGCTCGACCTCGACGGCACGGATGCCTGGGTGGAAGGGAACATCTTCCTGCATGTGCATCGCAACGGCACGCCGGACTCGGCCAGCGCGGTCAGCGGGGGGAGTGATGCGGGGCAGACGTCGGAGATCACGGTGGTGGGGAACATCTTTTACGACGTGGACCAGGCGGCCACGGCCAAGCAGGGGAATTATTACACCTTCATCAACAACACGGTGGTGCGGCAGAGCGGGGCGGGTTTCGGGGACGCGGGGGTGACGGCGGTGTTGAACTTCGCGGATGAGGGCATCGCGCAGGCCCGGGGCATGTATGTGGAGGGGAACATCCTGCACGACATCGAGCGCATCACGCGGTATGTGACGAACGGGACGACGGTGGCGAGCAACACGGTGTTCAACGGGAACCTGATGCCGCTGACGTGGGCCGGGCCGGGGGCCACGAATCTGACCAACGCGCCGCTCTTCAAGCAGGTGCCCACGATGGCGCAGACGACGAATTTCACGAACTGGGCTTCGGCGCAAATCATGCGCGACTGGCTGAGTTTGTTGCCGGGCTCGCCGGGGCTGGGCAACGGGCCGAATGGTTCGGACAAGGGCGTGATCCCGGTCGGCGCGACGGTGGCGGTGGGGCCGGGGGCGACGACGAATGACGCAGTGTTCACGGTGGGAGTGAACCGGTCGAATGCCGTGTCGCTGGCCTCGGGCGGGTTCCCGCAGGGTTCGGGTTACACGCATTACAAGTGGCGGCTGGATGGCGGGGCCTGGAGCGCGGAGACGCCCATCGGCACGTCGTTGAGCATTCCTGGTTTCAAGAGCGGCGCGCATCGGCTCGATGTGACCGGCCGTCGGGACACGGGCACGTATCAGGACGCGGCGGATTATGGGGAGCTGGCGGTGGTGACTTCGGTGTTCAGCCATGCGGCGCAGCGGGTGCGGATCAATGAGGCGCTGGCCAGCAATGGCGCGTCGGTGAATCACGAGGGGACGTTCCCGGACATGATTGAGTTGTATAATCCGGGGTCGAGCGAGGTGGACATCGGCGGGCTGCGGCTCACGGACGACATCACCAATCCGGACAAGTTTATCTTCGAGCCGGGGACGAAGATTCCGGCCGGCGGGCATCTGGCGGTGTGGGCGAACAATGAGGACGCGACGTCGGGCATTCATCTCGGGTTTTCGTTGAGCAAGGACGGGCAGTCGCTCTTCCTCTACGACACGGTGGATCATGGCGGGGTGCTGATCGACTCGGTGACGTTCGGGTTGCAGCTCACGGATTATTCGGTGGGGCGCATCGGGACGAGCTGGACGCTCTGCGTGCCGACGGCGGGCGGGCCGAATGTGCCGGCGGTGGCGGGCGCGGCGCAGGGCTTGGTCATCAATGAGATTCTGGCGGCGGAGCTGGTGGCGTTCCCGGATGATTTTGTGGAGTTGTATAATCCGTCGTCCCTGCCGGTGGCGCTGGCGGGTTTGTTTTTCACGGATAATCCGGCGCATTGGCCGAATCGCAGTCCGATTCCGGCGCTGACGTTTATCGGGGCGGGCGGTTACATCGCGTTCCGGGCGGATGGGAACACGAATGCGGGTTCGGACCATCTGAATTTCTCGCTGGAGGCGGAGAAGGGATTGGTGGCGCTCCTAGCCCCGGCTGCGCCTGGGTCGGGGTTGCTGGATGTGGATTTTTCGCTGATTGATTGTGTGATTTATGGGCCGCAGAGCACGGACATTTCGCAGGGGCGGGTGCCGCAGAATATTTTCGATAATAATTTCTTCCTCACGCCGACGCCGGGCGCGCCTAATCCGGGTCTGATCTCGACGAACAGCGGGGTGGTGTTGAATGAGGTGCTGGCGGCGAATGGCAGCATCGCGGAGTTGGGGGGCTCGAAGCCGGATTGGGTGGAGTTGTTTAATCTGGGGAACACGAATATCGACTTGGGGGATTTTAGTCTTTCGGATGATTCGTTGGTGGCGCGGAAGTTTGTCTTCGCGCCGGGCACGGTGGTGCCGGCGCTGGGTTATCTGCGGGTGGTGTGCGACGGCGGGCTGGCCGTGGATGTGGCGGGCACGAACGCCACCGGGTTGCGCAACAGCGGGTTTAACATCAAGGCGGAGGGTGGCTCGGTGTTTTTGTTTGGGCCGCTGGCCCAGGGCGGGGTGCTCCTGAATGCGCTCACGTATGGGTTGCAGGCGGTGGATTTCTCGGTGAGCCGGGTGCCCAATGGCTCGGGCGCGTGGGCGCTCACGGTGCCGACGCCGGGGGGGGCGAGTATTTTGGCGGGCACGGCGAGCGCGAGTTTGGTGAAGGTGAACGAGTGGATGCCGCGGCCCAGCTCGGGGGATGATTGGTTTGAGTTGTGGAATCCGAGTGTGCAGCCGGTGGCCATCGGCGGGTATCACACCACGGATGTGTTGACGAGTCCGACGAAGTCGCCGATTCCGGCGCTGTCGTTCTTGGGGGCGAGCACGAACGGGTATCAGCGGTTTTGGGCGGATAACAATGTGGGGGCGGGGGCGAACCACACGAGTTATGCGCTGAACAACACGGCGGAGGCGGTGGGCTTTGCCACGCCGGGCGGGGTCTTGATTGATTCGATTTCATATAGTGCTCCGGCGCTGGGGGTGTCGGAGGGGCGGTTCTTGGATGGCTCGGGGACGATTGTGCGGTTTCCGGGCACGGAGTCGCCGGGGGATGCGAATTATTTGTTGATTACGAACGTGGTGGTGAACGAGGCGCTGGCGCACACGGATGTGCCGTTGGAGGATGCGATTGAGTTGCGGAACTTGACGGCCAGTCCGGTGAACATCGGCCACTGGTGGTTGAGTGACGCGCAGGGGACGCCGCGCAAGTTTCGGATTCCGAACGGGGTGTCGATTCCGGCGAACGGGTTCGTGGTGTTCTACGAGACGCAGTTCAACAACGGGCCGTTGACGAATGCGAGCGCGTTTTCGCTCAGCTCGGGGAACGGGGATCAGGTTTACCTGAGCACCGGGGACACGAACGGGAACCTGACGGGCTACCGGACGGGGGTGGATTTCGGCGCGTCGCAGAACGGGGTGTCGTTCGGCCGTTATGTGACGAGCGACGGGCGGGAGGAGTTTGTGCGGATGAGTGCGCGGTCCTTCGGCCAGGATGATCCCGGGAGCGTGGCGATCTTCCGCACGGGGTTGGGTCGGGCGAATTTGTATCCGGCGGTGGGGCCGATCGTGATTGCCCAGATCATGTTCCGGCCGCCGGACGTGGGCACGAATGACAACTCGCTGGATGAGTTTATCGAATTGAAAAACATCTCGGGCAGCGCGGTGACGTTGTATGATCCGCTGGCGGCGACGAACACCTGGCGGTTGCGGGATGCGGTGGATTTCAACTTCCCGGCGGGAGTGTCGATGCCGGCGAACACCCGGCTGTTGCTGGTCAGCTTTGATCCGGTGAGCAATCCGTCGCAGTTGGCGGCTTTCCGGGCGAAGTACGGAGTGGACGGGACGATCCCGATCCACGGGCCTTATACGGGCAAGCTGGCGAACAATGACGACAAGGTGGAGTTGTATCGGCCGGACGCGCCGAACACGAACACCGTGCCTTGGGACATCCCTTATGTGCAGGTGGACCGGGTGCATTATTACGACCTCGCGCCGTGGACGGCGGGGACGGCGGCGGATGGCACCGGGGCGGCGTTGCTGCGGGTGAGTTTGACCGGCTTCGGCAACGACGCGACGAACTGGGTGGCGGCGGTGCCGAATTTCGGCGGCGGCGGGGACACGGACGGGGATGGAATGCCGGACGCGTGGGAGACCTTGTATGGGTTGAACCCGAATAGTGCGGGGGATGCGAATTTGGATTTGGATGGGGATGGGTTGACGAATCTCCAGGAGTATATCGCGGGGACGAATCCGACGTTGTTCAGCAGCGCGTTGCGGTTGTATGGGATGGAGGCGTTGGGGGCGGGGAACACGCGGATGTTTTTCAACGCCATCTCGAATCGGAGTTACTCGATTCTGTACAAGAATGGGTTGGTGGATGCGGCGTGGTCGAATTTGTTTACGGTGAGCGCGGCGGCGACGAACCGGACGTTGCAGATCAATACTTCGGTGGGGACGAACCGGTTTTTCTGGTTGCGCACGCCGCAGTTGCCGTAGGTCGGGTGGTTTGGGTGGAGCGGAGTTGGCGGGGGCGCCGGCTCCGCTCTTTTTTTTGGCGGGTGGGGCGGCGGAGGGTGGGTTGGGGTGCGGGGTGGTGGTTTCGGCCTTCTGACTTCGGCCTGCGTGTTGGTTGGGCTTTACACGTAACGCGCGCGGTGGGTTGCGAAACCTGCGGCGCGCGTTCATCTTGGCCGCATCCCAAGATGCAGCGCGAGGATGCCGTGGGGCGCGCGTTGTGGAGTGTTATCATTATGCAACAAACGTGTTTCCGTGGCGGGTCGGTCGGTCTGTTTGGCCGGATGATGAGCGGCGGTTTGCTCCCCGGCCTGGCGCTGTTCGCCCTGTCCATCGTGCTCGGCCAGGCGGAGGTGGTGCGGACGACGAATTCGGTCTGGAGTTTTTTCCGCGGCACGAATGAGGCCTCGACGCCGCCGACGGCCTGGCGCACGAATGACTTCGACGACTCGACGTGGGAGCAATTGCCCGCGCCCTTCAACTACAACACCAACGCGCCCCTCGGCTACGGCACGACGCTCAGCGACATGCGGAGCAATTACACGAGCTTCATGTTGCGGGGGACTTTCTTCGTGTCGAACTTTCCGCCGGTCATCGCTTTGAGCAACCGGCCCTTTGCGGATGACGGCAATATCATGTGGTTAAACGGGGTCGAGGTGCGGCACTTTGCGGTGCCTTTTACCGTGGGCACCTTTGTGCCTTACAACAGCAACTCGACGGTGGCGGCGATCTCGCAGTCGTGGATTCAACTCAACTCCTCCACCAACCTGCTCCGGCCGGGCACCAATCTGTTTTGTATCCAGGTGTTCAACCTCCGCATCGACGACGGGGACAGCTTCGCCAATCCCGAGATCGCGCTGGTCTATGCCGACGTCACGCTGCCCTCGGTCGTGAGCACCGCGCCCGCCACCAACACCGTCGTCACGAACCTGAACCAACTGGCGGTCACGTTCAGCGAGAGCGTGACCAACGCGAAGGCGGGCGATCTGCGCATCAACGGCCAGCCCGCCACGGGCGTCACCTCCAACTCGCCCACGACCTACACCTGGTCTTTCCCGCTGCCGGCGGCGGGGCTGGTGCAGGCCACTTGGAATCCCGCCGCCGCCATCAAGGATCTCGCCGCCAACGTGTTCAACGGCACGAACGCGATCTGGAGCTTCACCAACGTCATCGAGGCGCCACGCGTGATCAGCGCCACGCCGCCGTTCGGTGCGGTGGTCAGCAGCCTGACCCAGGTGGCGGTGGAGTTTAACCGCGCGGTCACGGGCGTGGCCGTCGAGGATCTGCTGGCGGGCGGCCAGGTGGCTTCCGGCCTGAGCGGCTCGAACACGACCTACACCTTCACCTTCCCTCCGTTGGCGGGAACGAACATCCAGATCACCTGGGACGGGAATCACCTCATCGTGGACAGCACGGGCATTCGCATGATCGAGGCGGAGAACACGTGGACTTATACCATTGTGGACACGCTCGCGCCGACGGTGGCCTCGCTGACGCCCGTGGCCAGTTCCATCGTGGCCTCGCTGACGCAAGTCGAAGTGCTCTTCAGCGAACCGGTGAGCGGCGTGGACGCCGCCGATCTGGTGGTGAACGGCGCACCCGCGCTCTCGGCTTTCGGCGGCGGTGCCGGTCCGTACGTCTTTCAGTTCCCGCAGCCCGGCACGGGCACGGTGACGCTGGCGTGGAGTGGTGGACACAACATTCGGGACAATGCCAATCCTCCCAATGCGTTTGCCGGCGGTGCCTGGAACGTCACGCTCAATCCTTCGCTCTTCACGGGTGACGTCATCATCAACGAGTTTTGCGCTGCGAACGCCGTGACCAACGGCGGCGCGGGCACGCTGGACATTGATGAGTTCAACGAGCCGGAGGACTGGATCGAACTCTTTAACCGCGGCAGCAACAGCGTGCGGTTGCTCGGCTGGTCTTTGACCGACAATCCGAGCGAGCCGGGACTCTGGACTTTGCCGGACGTGACCCTTGCGCCGGGAAATTACCTCGTGGTGTATGCGTCGGAGCGGAATCGCAAAACGCTCGGCGGCACGAACCGCCTGCACACCAGTTTCGCCCTGAACCCGAACGGCGAATATCTGGCTCTCTTCAATGCCGAATCGCCGCGCCGGGCCATGAGTGAATTCACGCCGCAATTTCCCGAACAGCGCAATGACTACAGCTACGGCCTGATCAACTCGAACACCTGGCGCTACTTCAATCCCCCGACGCCGGGCACGAACAACGGCACCAGCACCATCGCCGAGGTGGTGCCGCTGCCCGAGGTGAACGTGGCGCGCGGCTATTTCCAGGCACCCTTCACGCTCATTGCCAGTTGTGCCCTGACCAATGCCACCATGCGTTACACCACGGATGGCAGCGAGCCGGTCGGTGCCTCTCCGGTTTTTCCCGGGACGCAGGTGATTTCCAACACGACGGTGCTGCGCCTCGCGGCCTTTGCGCCGGGCCTGCTGCCCTCGCGGTCCAGCACGCACAGTTACATCTTCCTGGATCAAATCATGGTCCAGTCGAACACCCCGCCCGGCTACCCGACGAACTGGGGGCCGAACGCCCACGCGCTGTTCGTGGGCGGCGTGGTGCCGGTGGACTATGAGATGGACATGGACCCGGTGCGCGTCGATCCGCTCGACACGAATTCTCCCATCGACACGGTGAAACTTCAGCGGCTCAAGGACGGACTGCGCGAACTCCCCGTGATTTCGATCGTGATGAAGGTCGATGACATGTTCGGCTCGGCGGGTCTTTACCAGCTCAGCGCGATTGAAACCGGCGTGCCGGGCAACAAGCCGGAGAACAAGAAGCCCTGCTCGGTCGAAATGATTCTGCCGGACGGCACGACCGCCTTCGCGACGACCTGCGGCATCGATCTCCACGGCAATGCCAGCCGGAACCCGATCAAGAATCCCAAGCATGGCTTCAAGCTGAAGTTCCGCAGTGACTTCGGCCCGGGCTCGCTGGATTACAAACTGTTCGAGGATTCGCCAGTGGAAGAGTACGACGACGTCCTGTTGCGAGCGGACTACAACTCGAGCTGGCGGCATCCCACCGACAACCCGGCCGAAGGGTTGGGCGCAAACCAGCGCACCCGGGGCACGCGTACGCGTGATGCCTGGATGAAGGACGCCACGCGTGAGATGGGCGGATTGGAGAGCCACAACCGGTTCGTCCACGTTTACATCAACGGCCTCTATTGGGGCACCTACGATTTGAGCGAGGATCCGACCGAGTCCTTCGCCAAGAATGCCCTGGGCGGCACCGATGATGACTACGACATCGTCGATCAAGGAGTAATCAAGAACGGCACTCTGACCTTCTACAACGCGATGCTGGCCCTGCCCGCGCCCATCCCCAACTCGGTGGCGCAGTATGATGCCTACCGTCAATATCTCGATCTGCCGTCGTTCACCGACTACATGCTGCTGCATTTCTTCATGGGGCATCAGGACTGGTCCACCAGCGCGACCAAGAACTGGGCCGCGATTCGCAAACGTGTTCCCGGACCGGAGGGCACCTTTCGCTACATCCCCTGGGACGGCGAGTGCATCCTGTTGGAGGAGAATGTGAACCGCACCACGGTCACGCCGGCCAATTATCCCAGCGGCCTGCACGGCAAACTCCGGACCAATATTCAATACCAGGTGGATTTCGGCGACCGCGTCCACAAGCACCTGATTGCTCCGGACGGTCAGTTGCAGTCCGCGCCGAACATCGCGCGCTGGCAGAAGTGGCAGTCGATCATGGACAAGGCCATCGTCGGTGAATCGACGCGCTGGGGGGATTACCGGCGAGACGTGCATCGTCACGATCCCGGCGCCTCGCCCGCCCCCTACGGCTTCCAGCTCTACACCCGCGAGGCCCACTGGTTGCCGGAGAACAACCGCATGGTGAATTCCTATTTCGTCAATCGTCCGGCCACCGTCCTCGCCCAGTTGCGCGCCGGACAGCTTTACCCGAACAACACCGCGCCGGTCTTCAATCAGCACGGTGGGCGGGTGTCCGAGGGTTTCCTGCTGACCATGACGGCGACGAACACGATCTACTACACGACCAATGGCGTCGATCCGCGCACCTACGGTTCGGGCGCGATCTCACCGCTGGCCCGGCTCTACACTGGAGCGATTGGGCTCAACCAGTCCATGGTGGTCAAGGCCCGCATGTTGGCCGGCACCAACTGGAGCGCCCTGAACGAGGCCACTTTCGCCGTCGCTTCTCTCACCGTGCCGCTGCGCATCACCGAAATCATGTACAACCCGATCGGCGGCGATGCCTACGAGTTCATCGAACTCCAGAACACCGGGGCCACGCCGCTGGACATTGGCAGCTACAACTTCAACGGCATCACTTTCATTTTTCCGTTTGGCACCGTGTTGTCGCCGGGGCAGCGCCTCGTGCTGGGCAACAACGCGAACACGAACGTCTTCCAGGCCCGCTACCCGGGTGTGCTCGTGACCGGTTGGTTCGGCGGTTCGCTGGCCAATGGCGGCGAGACCATCACGGTGCTCGATGGCCTCGGGCGCATCATTCTCTCCGTGAGCTACGACGACGAATTCGGCTGGCCGACGGCATCGGATGGCGGTGGTTACTCGCTTGAAATCATCGACCCGAACGGCGACCCCGATGCGGCGGGCAACTGGCGCGCGAGCAACGGGCAGAACGGCACACCCGGCGCGGTCAACAGCACGCCGCCGGCGAACAGTGTGGTTCTTAACGAGGTCATGGCGGACAACCCAAGCGCGGTGAACCATGAAGGCACTTATCCCGACTGGGTGGAATTGTACAACGGCGGCGTCGTGGACCTAAATGTGGCTGGTTGGAGCCTGACGGATGACGGCGATCTCCGAAAATTTATCTTCCCCGGCGGCACGACTGTTCCGGCCGGCGGCTATCTGGTCGTCTGGTGCGACGCGACCACGAACACCACGAGTGGATTGCACACGGGATTCTCCCTCGGCCGCAACGGCGACGATGTGTTCCTTTACGACGCCAGCACGAACCGTGTCGATGCCATCTCCTTCGGGCCGCAGGCTCCGAACTATTCCATCGGGCGCGTGGGCGGCTCGTGGGAGTTGACCACGCCCACAACCAACGCGGTGAACATCGCGGCGGCGCTCGCTCCGGCCATCGCGCTTTCCATCAACGAGTGGCTCGCGAACACGACACCGGGGGCGGACGACTGGCTGGAGCTGTTCAACAGTTCGAGCAACGCGCCGGCGGCCCTCCGCAACACCTACCTGGCCACCAGCAACGCGCTGTTCCAGATTCGTTCGCTTTCCTTTATTGCGCCCCGCGGCTTCTTGCAGTTGATCGCGGATGAAAACGCCGGCCCCGATCATCTCGACTTCAAGCTCCCGGCCTCACCTGGCGTGATCGTGCTCTACGACGCGGTGGGCGCGGAAGTGCAGCGCGTGAATTACGGCTCTCAAGTGCAGGCCGTGACGCAGGGCCGGTTGCCCGATGGGGCCGGGAGCATCGTGGCCTTCCCCGGCAGCGCCAGCCCCGGCGGCACCAACTACCTTCTCAACTACACCGGGCCGGTCTTGAATGAACTGCTCGCGCGCAACTCCGGCACCGTGCCCGGCCCGTGGGGCAACTACCCGGACTTCCTCGAGCTGTTCAATCCCAACCCGACGAACTTCAATCTCGGCGGCATGGGGCTGAGCGACGACGCCGGCGAGGTGAAGTTTGTCTTCGCGCCCGGGACCACCATCACGGCCAACGGCTACCTCGTGGTGTGGTGCGATGGCGGTCGCGCGGTGAGCACCAACGGCACGCTCAACTCCGGCTTCTCGCTCTCCAGCAGCAGCGGCGGCGCGTATCTGTTCAACGCGGGTGGGCAGTTGGTGAATTCCGTCGAGTACGGATTCCAAGTGGATGATCGGTCCGTCGGCGTCTCTGCCAGTCAGTGGTTGTTGCTCTCGGCGGCCACGCCCGGCGCAGTCAATGCCGCCGCGCACGTCCTCGGTTCCGTGTCGAACCTGCGCATCAACGAATGGATGGCGGATGTGGCCGGAGGCAATGATTGGTTCGAGCTTTTCAACCTCGACCCGTTGCCCGTGAACCTCTCGGGCCTTTACCTCACGGACGATCTCTCCCTCGCCGGCCTGAGCAACACGCCCATCGCCGCGCTGAGTTTCATTAATGGGAACGGCTGGGTGAAATGGATCGCGGATCAAGACCCGAGTCAGGGTCGCGACCATGCGGGCTTCGACCTCGACCGGGACGGCGATAACATCCGCCTTTACGCGCCGGACTTCTCGGTCCTCGACAGCGTCAGCTTCGGCGCGCAACTCGAAGATGTGTCGCAGGGGCGGCTGCCCGACGGCGGCACCAATGTCGTCAGCTTCCAGACCACGCCCACGCCGGACGCGAGTAATTATCTACCGCTCCAGGATGTCGTCATCAATGAGGTGCTCACGCACACCGATGTGCCGCTGGAGGATGCGATCGAAATCCAGAACATTGGCACCAACACGGTGAACATTGGCGACTGGTTCATCAGCGATTCGGAGAGCGTGTTGAAGAAGTTCCGCGTCGCCACTGGCACCACGCTCGGGTCGGGCGCGTTCAAGGTTTTTTACGAAACGAATTTCAACGCCGGTGGCAATGGCACCAACTTCACCTTGAACTCCGCGCACGGCGACTCGGTTTACCTCTCGCAGGCCGACGGCGCGGGCAATCTCACCGGCTACCGCACTCAGACCAGTTTTGGCGCGGCGCAGAATGGCGTTTCCTTCGGCCGCTTCCCGACCAGTGTGGGCGTGGACTTCGTCGCCATGGCGCAACGCACCTTCGGCGTGGACAATCCGGCCAGCGTGGCGCAGTTCCGCACTGGCACCGGGCTTACGAACAGTGATCCGAAGATTGGTCCGGTTATCCTCAACGAAGTCATGTACCACCCGAGCAGCGGCGTGGGCAGCAATGCCGTGGAACTGGCGGACGAGGAATTCGTCGAGCTGCACAATGTCACCGGGAGTCCGGTGCCGATGTTCGACTCCGCCCGTCCGACCAATGGCTGGCAGTTGAGCGGCGGCGCGTCGTTCACCTTCACCTCCAACCACACCATTGCGGCCCAGGGCTACCTCGTGCTGGTGAATTTCAATCCGGCCACAAACGCCTCGGCCGTCGCCGCCTTCCAGGCCAAGTATGGCGCGGCCGGCCCGCTGGTCGGTCCGCTGGGCGGACGCCTGGATAACGGCGGCGAGGAGATCACTCTTTCCCGCCCGGACGCGCCGCAGCAGGCACCGCAGCCCGACGCGGGCTTTGTTCCGATGATTCTCGTGGACCGCGTCGTTTACGGCGACCTCGCCCCCTGGCCGCTCGCCGCCGATGGCGGCGGCGCTTCGTTGCAACGCCTGGCGGATTCGCTCTATGGCAATGAGCCGTTGAACTGGAAAGCCGAGCCGGCCACGGCCGGCACCACCAACACGCCCGGCGGAGTCGTGGCTCCCACCATCTCCAGCCAGCCGACCAACTTCACGGTGATCGCTGGAAGTCCGGCCACGTTTACGGTGGGTGCCAACGGCAGCGCGCCGCTCAGTTATCAGTGGCAGCACGCCAACACCAATCTGCCCGGCGCGAACAGTTCGATCCTGACCGTTCTGAATGCGCGGCTTTCCGATGCAGGCGCTTACCACGTCATCATCACCAACCTCGGCGGCAACATCACCAGTCAGGACGCCATGCTCACCGTGCTGGTGCCGCCAGCCATCAGCGGCCAACCCACCAATGTGACGGCGATTGCCGGCCAGCAGGTGCAGTTCAACGTGACCGCGGGCGGCACGGCTCCGCTGCACTACCAATGGCGGTTCAATGGCGCGGAGTTGGAGAGCCAGAATTCGCTGCAACTCACCTTGAACAACGTGCAGCCGGGGAACGCCGGGAATTACACGGTTGTGATTACCAATGTGGCGGGATCACTGACCAGTGTCGTCGCCGCACTGGTCGTGAACGTGCCGCCGTTCATCACCAGCGATCCGACCAACCAGACCGTGCTCGACGGCGGCTCGGCGACCTTCGTCGTCTCCGCCACCGGCACCGCGCCGCTCGGCTATCAATGGCGCAAGGACAACCTCAACCTCCCCGGCGCGAACGGCCCGAGTCACACCGTTTCCCCGGCGAGCGCCGCCGACGAGGGCTTCTACTCTGTGCTCGTGACCAACCTGGCCGGCCAGGCGCTCAGCCTCGGCGCGCTGTTGCAAGTGAGCAGCCAGCCCTTCCTCGCCGATCCGCACCTGCGTCTGGATGGCGTCTTCGAGTTCACCCTCGTGGGCCGGACCAACCGGACCTATAGCGTGGAATGGACGGCGGACTTCAACGGGTGGACCAACCTGACCAACATCACTCTCACCGGCCCGCAAGCGCCGGTGACTAATCCCTCCACCAACGCCGCCGCGCGCTTCTATCGCGCGCGGCTGGAGCCGTGATGGCCTGGTTCGGTCGGTAATTCTGGGCAATTGAACCGTGCTTGCTCGCACCGGGTCGCTTTGCCACGCTGCGACGCGACACATCAAGGATCGTATGGCAATGCAGGAAACTCAATTCACGCGAATCCCCTGCCCATGAGCCACCCGATTCACCTCATCCTGTCCGCTGGCACGCGCGTCGTGACGCGCAACGACGCCAATCGTATCGGTGGCGGGTCACGCATCGCGGCTGGCGCAGTGGCGGTCATCACCGACTCGCCCGCCGACGCGCAGCACGCCTACAAAGTGCGGTGCAACGACGGTGCCGAAGCCATGCTCCGCCGGACCGAGTTCTCCATCCTCAAGGAGTTCAAAGGCGAAGGCATCGAGACGACGGCACGAGGGATCGACTTCGAAGACTGGCAACCCTTCATCATCTACCGCTGCGTCGTGGGCTCGCAGGCGTATGGCCTCAGCGATGAAAGTTCGGACGTGGATCGCCGTGGCATTTACCTGCCACCCGCCGAACTCCACTGGTCCCTCTACGGCGTGCCCGAGCAGATCGAGAGCAACGACACCCAGGAAGCCTACTGGGAACTCCAGAAATTCCTCGTCATGGCCCTCAAAGCCAATCCGAACATCCTCGAATGTCTGCACACCCCGCTCGTCGAGCACGCCACGCCGCTCGCGCAGGAACTGGTGGCCCACCGCAAGATGTTTCTCTCCAAGCTCATTTACCAGACCTACAACGGCTACGTGATGAGCCAGTTCAAGAAGCTGGAGCAGGACCTCCGCGCCCGCGGCGAGATCAAATGGAAACACGCCATGCACCTCATGCGCCTGTTACTCTCCGGCATCTCTGCGCTGAGGGAGGGCGACCTTCGCCTGCGCCTGGACGAAGAGCGTGACGCCCTGCTCGCCATCAAACGCGGCGAACGCCCGTGGCCGGACGTCAACGCCTGGCGCCTGCGCCTGCACAAAGAATTCGACGAAGCGTTTGCCTCCACTCAATTGCCCGAACGCCCGGATTACGCCTGGGCCAATGAGTTGTTGCTGAGGGCGAGGAGGAAAATGGTTGAATGAGCATGATAGACGAGCTTTTCATTTCCGTCCTTAGTCTATGAATAAATCCAAACAAGCAGGAGCCATCCCCGACAAAGCTTTCTTGGATGCGGCCATGAAAGGCAATCTGAAGGAGGTTCAGCGCCGCATCGCCGCAGGAGCGAACTTGAACGCGGTGGGCAAAGGGGAGCCGCCGGTTCTCTTTGCCGCCATTGTGAGCGGCAAAATCGAAGTGATCGAGGCGCTGCTGGCCGCCGGCGCGGACGTTAACAAGATCGTTTATCCAAACGGTGCCAGTGTCAAAAGCACTCCCCTCTGTTTTGCCATCGAACGAGACCAATGGGAAATCGCCCAAGCTCTGCTCCAAGCCGGGGCAGACGTGGCGTTGAATCCCTGGGGTGACGAGAACGCCGCAGGTGCGGCAGCTGAGAAAGCTTCGAGAGCTTATTACACGCTCAACACGCCGGAGGATGACTGGCTCGGCGAACGGCGGACAAAAGCGGTCATGGAGAAAGCAAAGGCAGCTTGTGAACGGTGGATGCAGTTCGTCCGCAACGCCATCGCGCAAGGCGTCAAGGTGCGTGATTACTGGCTCTGGAATGCCGTCAGCGCCCGCCATGATGAACTGGCTTTCCTGCTCATTTCCGCCGGAGTGAATCCGGATGCTGCGCCTCATGGAAGTTCTGCGCTGGTGCGGGCGATTGAACATGGTCGCAATGATGTCGCGCTGGCTCTTATCAAGGCCGGTGCCGATCTGAATCTTAAAGCCAAGACTGCGCCGCTCTTGGCCGCCGTTCAGAAAGACAGTTTTGCTGTCGTGTCTGCGTTACTGGAGGCCGGGGCAGACATTAATTTGACCGACACCGTAGTGATCGGAACGACGCGTAAGGGACTAAGTGCCAAAATGGAAATCGCCGAGGCGAGCACGGTGTTGATTGTCGCGGTAAGACTGAAGAAGCAGCACTTGGTCGAACTCCTTCTCAAACATGGAGCAGATTTGGGTCTTGGTGACAAACATGGCGTTACGGCCTTGGCATGGGCACAACGGCTTGGTCACACCGACATTTCCGCTATCTTGCGTCAAGCCGGGGCAAGCGAGCCGGAATTTCTCGAAGGTTCTCTCGATAACGCCCTTTGGGCAGCGGCGCAGCAAGGAGAGGTTCAAAAAGTGGAAACACTTTTGCGACGCGGTGCGGTGCCGGATAAGGCCGTCGAGGATCGCGAGGGCAAGCATCTCCCTCTTGTTTCTGCAGCGAGACGCGGCCACATCGGTGTCGTAGAGGTTCTGCTTCGTGGCGGGGCCAACGTAAATGCTGGCGCTACGGAGAATTGGAATGCCGGTGTCACGCCCCTGATGGCTGCGGCGCGGCAAGGCCATGTTGAAGTGATCAAGGTGCTGCTCGCCTCGGGCGCTAACCTGCACGCCAAAGATCAGGGCTATGAAGATGGCGGTGAGACTGCGCTGCACTACGCAGCCCGTGGTGGTCATGTCTCCGTAATTCAGGCGCTGGTTGGTGCCGGGGCCAAAGTCAACGCCAAGGCGAAAGGCGGAAACACTCCGCTATCCATCGCTGTGGCTGAGAAAAAACGAACTGCCGTCAACGCGCTTCTTAAACTTGGTGCTGACCCTAATGGTTCTGATCCATTGACCACGGCAGCAATGGAAGGTGATGTCGAGACCATAAAAATACTGCTTGAATGCGGCGCACAGCCAACACCAAGCAAAAAATCTGAATTCAACGCCTTGCACGCGGCAGCCTCAGAAGGGTCTGTTGAAATAATCAAACTGCTTCTCGACGCCGGTGCGGCAGTTGACGCCGCAGGAGCCACAGGCGACACCGCACTAAATTACGCGGCTTTGTATGGGCATGACGAGATTGTGGAGATCTTGCTCAAGGCAGGTGCCAATCCGAACGTAGCGAATCGAGATGGTTTCACTCCGGTGATGGGCGCAGCGCGTTCGGGCGAAACGAAAGTCGTGCAACAGCTTCTTGATGCCCGATCCAATGTCCACGCGTCCGCAACCGATGGTCGTACCGCAATCAAAATTGCTCGTGAGATGCGCAACAAGGGAACCCTGTCGCTGTTGGAAGCTGCCGCAAAAGAACAACCATTGACGAAGTCTCCAAAAGCGCCCCCGAAGCCAAAGAAGCGGGTGGAGGAGGAAGAATTCGAGGCTCCCGACTTTTCCACGACAGCTCAGAGCGATGAGTTTCAGGGAACTTTGCATGAGGTAGAAGGCCTGTGCAGTGCAAAAGCTACTAAACTCGGCGATATCGCCGGAGGCTATTCTTTTGCCGTGCCACGCGCGGTGGCAGAAAAGTTGATCACGGAACATCACTCACGCCTTCGAGAGAAAGGCGCGTATTTTTTCCGATATCACCGCGATCACCGCGACATCACGGACAAGCTGGGCTTGTTGCCTACGCGCAAATGGGAAGATCTCATCCGGGCGTTTCAAACCAATGGTGCCAATTATGATTTGATGCCCATCGACATCGCGCGGTGGCTGGAGAAATTTTCCGCGCAACAGCCCGTGGTCATCACCGGTGTCAGCGGGGACTGGCTCGAAGGACGTATCACAGGAAAAATCACCAATGCCCGAAAGCTGGCAAAGCAGATGTATGAGTTTTGCCCCGATATCGTGGACCAAGGAATCGGCTCCGTGAAGGATTTGGCACGGGCGCTGGAAAAGGACGGTTACTTTTTCTTTTGGTGGGACTGAATGCGCAACGCAAACCAGCATTAACTGATGACCATCGACCCACGCCTTCACCGCATCGTGGCCGCGCAGCCGAATCCGCTGTTATTTACCACGATCAGCGGGGCGCATCTCTACGGATTTCCGTCGCCGGACTCGGATTACGATTTGCGCGGGGCGCATGTCTTGCCGCTCGACGCGGTCGTAGGGCTGGAGGTGCGGGACGAGACGGTGCAGCAGGAGATGATTGTTATCGCGGACACTCATCTGGCCTGCGGTCACTTTCTCCCCAGAGCGGAGAAGGAGCGTTGGAGATGGACATCGTGAGCCATGACGTGAAGAAGTTCTTCGGCTTGTTGCTCAAGAAGAACGGTTACGTCCTAGAGCAGCTTTGCTCGCCACTCATCGTTCACACCACACCGGAGCACGCGGAGTTGATGGAGATTTGCCGGACGCGTCTCAGTCGGCGTAGCAGCCGAGGTCACGAGGCTAATTCTGATTCCGGAAAGGTCAGAGTCTCCTCACGTCGTCTGCTACGGGGGTGATTACGAAGCACCACTCGCATCACTACTTCAGCTTTGCGGAGACGCAGTGGAAGGTCTTCGACAACCCTCCGCCCGCTCTGCGCGGGCTGGTTGGGTCGCAGCGCGACCCGACCCACCACTCTGGTATTATTGGCCCGTTTTGATTTTTGATGCCTCCGCCATGAA
>JANOQV010000198.1:0-29061 GCA_031414955.1 Pedosphaera sp.
GCCGCGCGGAGCGTTTGGAGTGCGGTCGCTTTAGCGCCGCTTTCCCTCGGTGTTACCGGCCCGATGCGCCCACGGGACGCTGGGCAGGTTGACCCTGCGGCCGGCTCTTTCCGGTCACGAACTCCAACTGCCCCACCAGCCACCTTCAGCTTTCCACTTCGGCCACGTTCGGCCATCTTTCGCCCATGTCGCACCAGACGTTCACGCACCCGCACCGGGTCACCTATGCCGAATGCACGATCGGCAATCACATCTACTACTCGCGCTACCTGGACTTGTGCGAGGAGGCGCGCGGGGAGTTTTTTCGGGCGCTGGGCGCGACCTTTCAGCACTGGCACGATCACGACACGTTGTTCCCCGTGATCGAGGCGCGACTGCGCTACAAGGGTGCGGCGCGCTACGATGATGTGTTGAGCATTGAGGTGTGGCTGAACGAACTCGGGCGCGTGCGGCTGGGCTTCGCCTGCCGCATCCTGAACCAGGAGGGGAAGCTGCTCGTCGAGGTCCACACGTCCCATGCCTGCACCTCGGCCGGCGACAAGCCCAAGCGCATTCCCGAGGAACTGACGGCGAAGTTGCAACCGTACGTGGCGGCGGCGCCGGTGTGAATTGGAGGCGAGGGAAAGCGTTGGTTATCCCGCCCTACTTGCCCAGTCCCTTCCACAAGAACACTCCGTAACCCGCCATGAGCAGCAGGCCGATGAAGCGCGGCATCCGCCCGAGCACCGCGATAAAGAAAAAGTGGACTGCCGCCGCGCCGAGCAGAATCCAGACGCCCAGTTGAAAGAACGCCGGCACCGGCACGGGTCGGAACAACGCAAAGACGCCGAGGCAAAGCGGAATGCAGATGTGCCCGTCACCGATCTGTGAGCTGTAAACGACCTCGGCCCGCCGCTTCGCTCCGTAGTAGAGCGCGAGCAGCGCGTTGGGCATGACCATCAGCCAGCCGCTCAACCAGCCGAGGTGTTTCTTGCTGATGAATCCGCGGTCCGTCGCTTGCACCCAGCTCACCAGATAGTCCGTGCTGACGTAAACCGCGTAGGCTCCCGCCGCCAGCAGCAGGAAATCAAAAACGAGGAGCAGCCCAAACGAGCGCTTCTGCCGCACGTTGGCCTTCAACACTTCGAAGACGTGAACCGTCTGCCAGAAGAGAAACAGGCCGACCAGCACCAGTCCGTCGGCGAAATCAATCTGGCCATCGCGGCCCAGCGCCCAGGTGCCGCCGGTGAAGAACACCACGGCGATCATGGTGAGCAACAGCGAGAGGCGGTTCACGCGCTGCTGATCGTCGCCGCCGCCCTTGGCTTTCTTGGCCGGGCCCGCGGCTTTTTTCGGCGCGAGGGAAAGTCCCCAGCAGAGCGCGGGCAGGCCGATCAGCAGCGTCATGTTCGTGACGTTGTTCACGAGGCAGTTGGTCATCACCTCGCGGCTGTCGCCGCCGTTCCGGCCCAGCACGAAGGCGAAGATGAGATTGCCCAGCCCCGAGCAATACGGCATGATCAGCGTGCCCAGCACCGTGCCCTCGACCCCCGCCGCGCCCATCGACTCCAACCGCCAGACCATGAGGAACGATCCGGCCAGAAAAAGCCCCAGGCACAGCCACGGTGTCCAGGGGCCGAAGCTTTGGATCCAGCGCAGGGTGATCTCGTTCAAGGGAATGGTGATGATGGCGGCGGCCCCTCAAATCTGGAAGCAGGTCATGGGGCAATCACTCGGGCGGCGGCCACCCGCGAAGTGAATCGAACCGTGTCCCGCCTTCACTTGACCTCGCTCAGGTTCGGGGTCGCGGGCTGGGCGGCAATCTTCTCCCCATCCTTCTGGTGCTCGGTCCAAAAGATGATGGCCGCACCGCACATCATCACCACCACGCCCGCCCAGCGCAGACCGGACACCCGCTCGTGAAGGAGAAGTATGGAGGCGAACGTCGCCATGACCATGCTTAACGAGGTCAGCGGCCAGACGAAGCTCACATCCTTGTGCCCCATCAGCATCAGCAGTCCGGCGAAGAAAATGGCCTCGAAGAGCACGCCCAGCAGCACGCGCGAGTTGATGAAGCCGTGGCCCACCAGGCGCAGCACCGACGCCACGGTCACCTGGATCGGCCCGCCCTGCCGCGTCCTTTCCTGCGCAGTGATCTGGTCGATGCCCTGCTTGAGAATCACGACCCCAAGCGCCTCGAAGATCAGCGCGATGAAAAGGATGATCAGTATCTTGGTCATATTACAAATCCTGGTAGCGAATGAGTTCGATGTTTTGCTGCCGCACCAAGTCGTTCACCGCCGGACTGAGGAGCGCCTCGAACTCGGGACGAAACTCATCAAGCGACGGGTGCGAGTAAAGCTCGGAATCTCCGGCGGGCAGCACAGGCAACAGCCTGCTCACAAACCCTTCGTCCACGCGCGCATTTTGCAGCAGGCCGAAGACGCGCGGGGTGAACCGGATGTTCCGCCGCAGGAGCGCGGCGCGCGCCCGGACCGCGAGCAGCCGGTAAATGATCGCGTGGCTGGCGCGGTAGAGCCAGGCCCCGCCGGCCAGCCGGGCATTCAGCCAGAACGGATCGCAGGTCAGCCGCAGGTGCTGGATGCCCCATTCCTCCGCGCGCCGCATGAGAATGCCAAAGACCACCGGATGCAGATGCAGGTGCAGGTGGCCGTTGAGGTGGTCGAGCTTGAGTCCAGTGGCGCGGAAGCGATCGAACTGCGCGGCGATTTCCAACTCAAGCTGCGCCCGCAGGCCGGGGCGGAAGAAATAGTTGAAGCCCGCGCCCACCGGACTGTTGGTGAACTCGCCGCGCGCGTCCACCAGGCCGGGAATTTTCTCCGGCCGCAGGGCCGAGCGTCCGCAGAGCAAGGCCAGGTGCAGGCCCACGCCGAGCCGGGGATTTTGTTTCGCCAGGGCCACTGCCTCGGCGCACGCCGGCTCGTTCACCATCAGGCTGGCCGTGGTGAGAATGCCCTCGCGATGGGCGCGAATGACGGCTTCGTTGATGGAGGACGAGCGCCCGAAGTCGTCCGCGTTCACGATCAGGCGCCGCCGGGCGTCAGGGCGTGCCATAGTTCGGAACGACGTTGCCGGAGGCGATGCGCAACCAGGTGCGGAGGATGAGCAGGATTTTCTGCCCCTTGCTCACGCGGGTCAGTTCGGGGCCGAAGACGTTGAACTCCCGGGCCTCGAGCTTTTCGAGCAGCCGCCAATAGACCGAACCCATCAATTCCGCCGCCGCCATGGCCCGGCGATCCTCCAGCGGCAGGGATTCGCGCGCGAGCCGGTAGAAATTCTTGGCCCGCGCGGCCACGCTGGTGGCGAGTTCGCGGAAGCGCGGCGAATACTCGCCCTGCAAAATCTCCGCCTCCGTCACGCGGAAGCGGGCCAGTTCCTCCAGCGGAAGGTAAATGCGCCCGCGCTCCGCGTCCGTCTTCACGTCGCGGAGAATGTTGGTGAGTTGGAGTGCCTGGCCCAGATGGACGGCGTATTCGCGCACGCGCGGATTGGTGTAGCCAAAGATTTCGATGCTGAGCAGCCCGACCACGGAGGCGACGCGATAGCAATACTGCTCCAGTTCGGTGTGGGTCTGGTAACGATCAATGTCGAGGTCCATCTCCACGCCGCGAATGAGGTCGTCAAACAATTCGAACGACAGTCCGGGATGCTGGCGGATCACGGCTTGCAGTTCACGGTTTACCGCAAACTCCGGGCTTCCACCCGAGCAGGCGCGACGAATGTCTTCGCGCCAGGCGGCAAGCTGGCGGCGGCGATCCGTGACCGGCACCGACTCCTCGTCCGCCACGTCATCCACTTCGCGGCAGAAGGCGTAAAGCGCGGACATGCCATCCCGCTTGGCCTTGGGCAGCAGGACGAAGGCGAGCGCGAGATTGCTCGCGCTCTTCTGCGTGATGTTGCGGCTCTCCTGCATCAGTACTTGGGCAGATCGCCCTCCGCCCGCAGCGGGGGCAGCCCGCCGGTCTTGTCGAGCGTGGGGTTGCGCGGCCGATGGTCGCGCCGGCGCTGGCGTTTGCGGTGGTGTCTGGGGGGACGCGACTCCGGCTCGGTCGGTCGCGGTATCTTGTGCCCCGACTGGCCGGGTCCGAATTCAATGCCAGGCTTCTTGCGGAATTTGAGATAGGCCCAGAGGAACAGCACCAGCCCGACGATCAGGCTCACGCCGATGACGAGCAGGGCCTCGCGAGTGTTGAGGACCGGCTTGCCGGTGGCCTCCTGAACTTGCGATTCCAGGTTGGCGGCGGCGAGGATGAAAGGGAATGCGGTCATGACAAATCAGACGGGCTGGGCCGGCTCGTCTTCCGTCTCGGAAGGGCCGGCGATATTGAGCCGAGTCATCCGGTAACGGAGCGCGTGGCGGCTGAGTTTCAACTGCTCGGCAGTGCGGCTGATGCTGAAGCGGTTCTGCTCCAGGGTGTTTTGAATCAGCTCGCGCTCGAAGCCGGCCATGGCCTCGTCCAGGGTCTGCCCCGCAGCGGACGCGGGCAGGCCCTCGGGTTTCTTCAGGCCGCTCTCGATGGCGAAGTCCGGCAGGTTGCGGGCCTGAACTTCGGGGGATGTTTCCAGGATGACGGCGCGCTCGATCACATTGCGCAACTCGCGCACGTTGCCCGGCCAGTGGTGGGCCAGCAGCTTTTGCCGCGCGGCGGGCGCGAGCGCCTTGACCTGTTTGCGCATCCCGGCGCTGAAGTGCTGGAGGAAATGCGCGGCCAGCAACACAGTATCTTGGCCGCGCTCGCGCAGCGGCGGCGGACGGAACTGCACCACGTTGAGGCGATGGAAAAGGTCTTCGCGAAACTGGTGCTGGCGGATGGCTTCCACGATGTCGCGGTTGGTCGCGGCGATGAGCCGCACGTTGACGCGCAGTTCGTCGTTGCCGCCCACGCGGGTGAAGCTGCCGTCCTCGAGGAAGCGCAGCAGCTTGGCCTGCAAGGGGCGGCTCATGTCGCCGATCTCGTCCAGAAACACCGTGCCGCCGTCGGCCTCCTCCACGCGCCCGAGCTTTTGCTTGATGGCTCCGGTGAAGGCACCCTTCTCATGCCCGAAGAGTTCGCTCTCCAGCAGCGCCTCGGGAATGGCCGCGCAGTTGATCCGCACATACGGAGCCTCGGCGCGCTCGCTCAAGGAGTGCAACGCGCCGGCGACCAGTTCCTTGCCCGTGCCACTCTCGCCCAGGATGAGCACCGTGGCGCGGGACGGGGCCACGGTCTTGATCAGCTCGCGTAATTCCTTCATGCGGGGCGATTCCCCGATGATGTCCGTGATGCGGTAAACCTCGCTGCTGCGGGCGCGCAGGGCGGCATTCTCCTTGAGCAACTGGAAGCGTTCGGCGCAACGGGCCACGGCGTTGATCAACTCCTCCGGCTCGCACGGCTTGGGCAGGTAATCGAAAGCGCCCGCCTTGATGGCTTCGGCGGCCAGCCGCGGCGTGGCGTAGGCGGTGATCATGAGCACCGGCAAGTTCGGCCAGCGCTCATGGCAGCGGCGCAGGAATTCGCCGCCGTTCATGCCCCCGAGGCGGAAATCGGAGATGATGAGGAAAAACTTCTCCCGCTCGATCAGGCGCAGCGCCTCCTCGCCGGACTCGGCGGCTTTCACGACATAACCCTCGTGGCTGAGAACCGCCTGCAGCGAGAGCCGCATGTTTTTCTCATCATCAACCACGAGCAGCGGGGGCAGAGCAGGACTCATTGCTGGATTTTCATGAACGTTCGTGTGGGCAACTCTAAAATGAAGCGGGCGCCGCGGCCAAGCTCTGATTCCACCCGCACCCGGCCGGCGTAGCTTTCGGCGTGGTGCCGCGCGATGGCCAGGCCCAGCCCGGTCCCCTGCGGCTTGGTGCTAAAATAGGCTTCAAAGACCTTCTCCACCTTCTCCGGCGCGATGCCCGGGCCGTCATCCGCCACGGAGATGCGGACCAGTTCGCCTTCCGCCTCGGCC
The DNA here is from genome assembly GCA_031414955.1 of Pedosphaera sp. Taxonomy (GTDB): domain Bacteria; phylum Verrucomicrobiota; class Verrucomicrobiia; order Limisphaerales; family SIBH01; genus JANNGC01. Next base: position 5,941 of record JANOQV010000198.1, read on the forward strand.
TTGACCTCGATGTGGCCGCCCTCGACCAGCACGTCGCGGGCGTTCTGGAGGATGTTGACCAGAATCTCTTCCAGGTGCTTGCGCTGCATGAGGAGTGGCGGCAGATGGTCGCCGTAATCGGTGCGGAGGGTGATCGCCCGGTACGCGCCGGGCGGAAACACCTTGTGCAGGGCGCGGTTCAATTCCCCGGTCACGCTCAGACGCTCGACCGTGCCCTCGGCCAGTTGGGCGTAGCCCATCAGCTCGGTGATGATGCGGTCGGAGCGCGTGACCTCCTCGCGAATGATGTCGAGCTGCTGGAGCGGCAGCGGTGAGCCAGCGGCCAGGCTGCGTTGCAAAGAGAAGGCGGCGTTGTTGATGATGGCCAGCGGGTTCTTGATCTTGTGGGCGATCTCGGCGGCCACGCGCCCGGCGGCCCGGAGCTGCTCCTGGCGCGCGGCGAACTCGCGGGCTTCCTCCAGGGCCAGGCGCGCGTTCTCGGACAGCACCTGCAAACCGTAGCAGCAGACGCCGAGAAAAATCAGCGCGACAAAACGCAGGACATACGGCTCGGCCAGGATTTGATCGGGCAATTCATGCAGGATCCGATCGGCTGCGTTCATGTGTTCGATGTCATACTTGGTCAGCACCAGGGCCAGCGTGCCCGCCAGGGCGTAGCTGCAGACCACGGTCAGGTTCAGCGCGATCTGAAGTCCCGCCCCCGGAAAGGTGATGGCATTGCGGATGATCAGGGCCATGAAGACCCAGTAGAGCACGCTGCTAAAACCGCCCGTGGTCGCTAGGGTCAGCGCGGCGAGGAAGAGCGAATCAAACACACTCACCAGGAAGACCATGCGTTGCCCCCAGACCAGTGAAAGTTTTCGCGCCCGGAGCAGCACCACGGCCACGAGCAGGTTGACCGCCAGATAGCAGCCCAGGAAATGCCGCGTGAGGGTGACGGCAAACTGAATCGCCGAAGGGGACTCGCCATACCACGGTTCCAGGTAGAAATAGTAGATGAGGATGGCAACGTAGAGAGCCTTGATCGTCAGCACGACATCGCGCTCGACCGATTTGAGCCGGAACAATTGCAGCGCCGGATCAGGATTGGCCGGCCGCAGCAGTTCCTTGAGCCGGTGAAAGGTTTGCGCAGGGAGACGCATGGCCCAGCCTCGCTCAACCGGTCGGATTCAGCAACGCCCGCACGCGGGTGACAATCTGCTCGACTGGCTCCAACCGCCCCACTCCGTCATAGCCGCAGGAGAGCAACCCCTCGTCCGGTCCGATAAACAACACGCCGCGCGCCTTGAGCGTGGCCACGTTCTGCTGCGTCGCGGCGTGCTGCCACATTTTGCCGTTCATGGCCGGGGCGATCAGGACTTTGGCCGCGGGCGGCAAGGCCAGGGCGATGCAGGTCAGCGCGTCGTCCGCCAAGCCGTGCGCCAGCTTCGCGATGAGATTGGCCGTGGCGGGAGCGATGAGGAGCAGATCGGCGTTGTCCGCCAGTTCAATGTGCGCCGGCTTCCAGCCCTCCTCCTCGTCATACAAATCCGTCACCACCGGATGGCGCGACATGGTTTTGAACGGCAGCGGGGTGACGAAGCGTTGCGCGTCCGCCGTCATCACCACATGCACGTTGCATCCTTCCTTGGTCAGCAGACTGGCCAGATCGATGGCCTTGTGCGCGGCGATGGAGCCGGTGACGCCGAGAACGACGTTCGGTGCGGGTGACTTTGGACTTGGGTCGTTGGACATTGGCTTCCTAAAACTCCGGCGGCTTGGCCCGGCACTGGCGCATCTTCTCCGCCTCCACAATGGCCACCATGCGCCGGAGGTCTTCCTGAATGCTCGTGCTGATGATTAAATAGTCAAAGTTCTTCCACTGCGCGATTTCCTGCCGGGCCACACTCAGCCGCTTCTGCATGATGGCCGGCGTGTCCTGGCCGCGCTTCTTCAGCCGCACCTCCAGAATCTGGAGGGAAGGCGGCGTCAGGAACACAGAAATGAACGCGCGCCGCAAATCCTCGTCGGTCTCGACACAAGCCCGGACGCTGGCGGCGCCCTGCACGTCGATGTTGAGCAGCACGTCCTTGCCCCCGCGCAGCTTGTCCAGCACCTCGGAGCGCAGCGTGCCGTAGCTGTTCCCATACACCGTGGCGTGTTCGAGGAAATGCCCGGCTTGCACGCGCCGGAGGAAGGTGCCGGCGTCCAGGAAATAGTAGTCCACGCCATCCTCCTCCCCAGGCCGCGGCGCGCGCGTGGTGCAGGTGATGGCTCGGGTGATGTCCTTGCGCGCGGCCAGCAACTGCTCACACAGCGTGGTCTTGCCGCCGCCACTCGGGGCGGAGATGACGAAGAGCAAGGGGGAGGGCGGAGTCATTGGGAAACTCCAAACTCCAAACTCCAAATTCCAACCAAACTCCAACCCTCAAAATTCAACCAGGCTGGTTCGTGCCCGCCGGCGGCCATTCGTTGCCGCACCGGCTCCCTTGTGAGGGTTGGAGGTTGAAGGTGGTTTGGGGTTTGGGGTTTGGGGTTTGGGGTTTTCATTCATTCCACGTTCATCGCCTGTTCCCGGAACTTCTCCAACTCGGTCTTCAGCACCACGACCTCGCGCGAGATCATGGCGTCATTGGCCTTGGAGCCGATGGTGTTGATCTCGCGGTTCATCTCCTGGGCCAGAAAATCGAGCGTGCGCCCGACCGGCTCGCGCGAGTTCACGCAATCGTCGAACTGCTTGAAGTGGCTTTGCAGGCGGGTGATTTCCTCCGAGATGTCCGAGCGGTCGGCGAAGAAGATCACTTCCTTCAAGATGCGCTCCTCCTCGACCTTCACCGCCTCGAGGCCCGCGTTCTGGATGCGCTCCATCAACTGCTCGCGATACTTCACCTGCACCTGCGGGGCGCGTTTCTGCACGCGACGGGCGGAAACGCGCATGGTGTCGATGCGCTTCACAATATCTTTGCGCAGATGCGCGCCTTCCTTCTCGCGCATCGCCACCATCATCTCGAGCGCCTGCTTCACTGCCTTCTCCACGGCGGGCCAGAAATCCTCGGCGTCCGGTACGTCCTGGTCGGCCTCCAGCACGCCGGGCGCGCGCAGCAAATGATCGAGAGTCACTTCGCCGGACAGCTTCAACTCGCGGGCCAGTGCCCGCAGGTTCTTGATGTAGGCTGCGGCCAGCGCATGGTTGATCCGCACCTGGCCGCCCTCGCCCTTCTCACCGGCATGGAGCGTGACGCGCGCCGTGACCCGGCCGCGGGCGATGCGCCGGTTGATCTCATCGCGGATTTGCGCCTCCAGCACCTCCAGTTCGCGCGGGAGGTTGATGGAGATTTCGCTCTGCTTGCGATTCACCGAGCTGAGTTCGGCGGTGATTTTGAACCCGTTCTGTACCGCATCGCCCCAGCCATAACCGGTCATTGACTTCATTGGCGGCGGACTATGGGGGAAGGAAAAGAAACTCCAAACACCAAAAACCAAGCTTCAAACAGCCGGGGCGCGACGGGGACACCCTCTCGTTGACCGTTCCCATTGGGGTCGGAACGCCTCACCCCACCTCCTCAACTGCCGTCACTCCCGCGAGTAGCCAGCATCACCGCTCTCATCTGTTCGGATCTCAATGGTGCCGGTCGAACGCCTCCGCGTTGCGGCCAGCGACACTTTGTGTGTTGACACCGGCCCGGTTAGGAATTTGCCTTGGCTCGAATCTTTTTCAGCACCAAGAAATTTATGAAGAACAGTCTGACTCTCCTGGCCGCGTTGCTCGCGGTGTCCGCCCCGAGCGCCCTGCGCGCCGCCGATGACAAAGTCCCGCTCAAGCTGGACCTTCCCGCCCACACCCTGAAGGGCACGCCGGAAGATCTGCCCTCCGGCCCGAACGTCGAGCCGCTTTCCGACAAGCCCCGCCCGGCCTTCCCCGTGCCAAAAGGCGTGGTGAACGTCGCCGTCGGCAAGGCCGTCACCAGCAGCATCGCTCCCTTCCTCGGCGACCTGAAGCAGATCACCGACGGCAAGAAGGAAGCTTCGGACGAGGATGCGGTCGAGATGAAGAAAGGCGTGCAGTGGGTGCAGGTTGATCTCGGCCAGTCCTTCACCATCCACGCCATCGCCATGTGGCATGATCATCGTTACGTGCAGGCCATCCACGCGGTCATCGTGCAGGTGTCGGACGACCCCGAGTTCAAGACTGGCGTGACCACGCTCTTCAACAACGACACGGCCAATGTCACCGGTTTGGGCGTCGGCACGGATCGCGAATACTTCGAGCTGGAGTTCGGCCGCATCGTGGACGGCAAGGCCACCAAGGGCCGCTACGTGCGCGGCTTCAGCAAGGGCGGAAGCCTGAGCGCGCTCAACTGCTGGCAGGAACTGGAAGTGTACGCGCTGCCGGCGAAATGAATCGCTGGAGCGCTTTGGCGGTGCTGCTGGCCCTCGCTGGCGCACTCGCGCTCCGCGTTCCCAATCTCGCCAATCGTCCGCTCCACAACGACGAGGCGGTCAACGCCGTCAAGGTTGACGAGCTTTGGCAGCACGGCCGCTACGCCTACGATCCTGACGAATACCACGGGCCGGCGCTCCACTACGCCACGCTGCCATTCCTGTGGCTGAACGGCGCGCGCGATGCCGACCATCTCGATGATGCCACGCTGCGTTACGCGCCAGTCGCTTTCGGCGTCGGGTTGATTCTGCTGCTCCTGCTCTTCGCGGATGGATTGGGCCGTCATGCGCTGGCTTGGGCGGCGCTCTTCATCGCCGTGTCGCCGGCCATGGTTTTCTACAGCCGGTATTTCATCCACGAAATGTCGCTGGTGTTCTACACCGCGCTGACGCTGGGGGCGGGCTGGCGCTACGCACAATCGCGGCGCGGCTTCTCCCTCTCCCCTCAACGGGGAGAGGGCCGGGGTGAGGGGTGGGAAGTTCTGGAGGCGCGGCTGAATTCGGAGAGTCAAAGGCCACACCACCCCTCACCCTCAATCCCTCTCCCCGTTGAGGGGAGAGGGAAGCCGGATGCCCGCTGGGCGCTACTCGCCGGCGCGGGCCTGGGACTGATGTTCGCGACCAAGGAGACGTTCGTGATCACCCTCGGCGCGATGGGCTTGGCGGGAATCATCACCGCACTGTGGAGAGCGGAGCCGGCGGCTGGTTCGCGGTGGAATCAACTCACGGCGTGGATTCCCAACTGGCGGCACTGCGCACTCGCGTTGTCCGCGACTGCAATCATCTGGCTGCTGTTTTTCAGTTCCTTCTTCACCAACTTCGGCGGACTCGCTGATTCGTTTCTCACCTACCTGCCGTGGCTCAAACGGGCGGGCGGCCACTCGCCGCACATTCATCCGTGGAGTTTCTATCTCGAACGCCTCGCGTGGTTTCATCCGAAGAAAAGTCCGGTCTGGAGCGAAGGACTGATTCTGGTGTTAGCCGTGGTGGGGGCCGGCGTCTCGCTCCTCGGTAAGAAGTCCGCGCTGCACCGGTTCCTCGCGCTCTACACCATTATCCTCACCGCGCTCTACTCGCTGATTTCGTACAAGACGCCGTGGTGTCTGCTGAACTTTTTTCACGGCATGATTCTGCTGGCCGGTGTCGGAGCGGTGGCCTTGGTGGAGTTCTTTCGGGCGCGTCCGATGCGCATGGCGGCGGCCGTGGTGCTGCTCGGCTTGACCGCGCAACTGACCGCACAAGCCTGGCGTGCCAGCTTCGTCTTCCCCGCGGATCGACGGAATCCCTACGTCTATGCCCAAACCGTCCCGGACTTCACCAACCTCGTCCACAAGATCGAAGGGATCGCCGCAATCGCTCCAGCAGGCCACGCGACCGTGGTGAAAGTCATCGCGCCGGGCGGCGACTACTGGCCGCTGCCCTGGTATCTGCGGCGGTTCAAGCAGATCGGCTGGTACGATCAGCTGCCCGCTGATCCTTACGCGCCCATCATCGTGGTCGGCGCGAAGTTCGACGCGCGCCTCGATGAGAAGTCGGACAAGAAGTGGATCATGGCCGGATATTCCGAGCTGCGACCGGGCGTCTTCCTCGAACTCTACGTCGAACTGGATCTGTGGAAAAAGTACGTCGCCACCCTGCCGCGCGAGCGGGATTGAACGTGCCGCCAGCGTCCCGCTGGCCTCCCGGAAAGCCAGCAGGATGCTGGCGGCACGCTGGCCTACGGCGTCACCGCGCGGTAGAACCGCACCTGGTTCGTGGACAGGGCCGGGTCGGTAACCACGATGGTGCGCACTGTGGATTTCGCCGTGATGTTGCTCAACACCGACCACGCTTGCGTGCCCATGATCGAGTTGAACTGCACGGCGTAGGTGCGGTTGGTCTGCGCGGTGAACTGCAATTGCAGCGGACGGAACGATGTCACTAGCAACTTCAACACGCTGGCCGCGTTCTGCGGGTCGGTGCCGGCGCGGAATTCCTGAAGATTCGTCATGCCGTCTCCATCGGGATCGAGGTTCGCGTCGCTGCCGCTGTTCGGGTTCAGGCCGTGGGAGAGTTCCCACGCGTCCGGCAGGCCGTCGCCATCGGTGTCCGAGGTGATCACGGTGAGGACGGCCACGCTGCTGGTACTGGCACCGGCCAGGTTGGTCGCGACGAGGAGGTAGTTGCCGGCGTGGGCCGGTTGCGCGTTGGAGCGGACATAGGTCGTATTCGTCGCATTGGCAATATTCGTCCCGTTGAAGCGCCACTGAAACGACAACGGCGCGCTCCCGCCGACCGTGGCGGAGAAGGTCGCGTTGCTCCCCGCGCCCACGTTCAGGCTCTGCGGCTGCGCGGTGAAGTAGGGCGCCACGAAGCTCAGCACGCCGGTCAGCTCGAAGTCGAAGCTGAGGTCGCTGCTCGTGCCGTTGGCCTGGTGAATCTCCACCGCGACGATGTTGGTGCCCGGCACCAGATAGCCGGGATTCACCGGTGACGAATAGTAGGTGCCTTCATCCGGCACGCTGCCCAACGCCACCGTGGTGTAACCGATCGCGCCGCCCGGCATGTTGTTGCGATAAACCTCGGAGCCGTTGAGGTAAACCACGCCGCCATCGTCGCGCAACAGTCGCAGGCTGAGTTCGGAGAACGCCGCGTAGTTCGTGACCACAATCGCCCGACGGAAATAGGTCGTGATGTACTTCGCGCCAGAGTTCGGGCCGAAGCCCACCACCGTGGCCTCGTCGCCGTCGCCGTAACCGAGTTGGGCCGGGCCGTTGCTCCAGCCGGAATCGTTGAATCCAATGGCCGGCCACGCGCCGCCCTGATCGGTGCCGTTGTCGAGATACTTCCAGCCCGACCCGGTGGCGATGAGCGTGACGTTGCTCGCGAAGCCCGCCACCACGCTGATGCTTACGGGCGCGCTCGTCCGGGCGATGCTGCTGTCATCGGTGGCGATGGCGGACAGGCTGTAGTCGCCGGCCGCGCTGTTCGGCCACGAGAAGGCGAACGGCGTGGTCGTGTCCTCGCCGAGCTTCACGCCGTTGGCGAAGAACTCGACTTTGGCGACGGAACCGTCCGGGTCAGTCGCATTCGCGGCCAGACCAATGGGCGCGCCCGCCACGAACATCGCGCCCGTCGCCGGGCTGCTCAACGCCACAAAGGGCGGCAGGTTGGAACTCAGCGGTGGGTAAAGCTGCGCGCTGGGGATCGTCTCGTAAATCGTGTTCGGCGAAGACCACCGCAGATAGGCCGCCGCGCCGCCGCCGTTCTCGTAATACTCCATGCGGATGTCGTAGAGCTGCCCGGCTTGCAACGCGATCACACCCGACCATTCCGTCGGACCCTGATCCTGCCAGCGGTCAATGATGAGCTGATTGTTCACCCACAATCTCCCGCCATCGTCGGTCGTGGTGAAGAACGTGTAACTCTCCGAGAAGCGCGGCTGCACCTGGCCGGTCCAACGCGCGCTGAACTGCTCCGCCCCAATCGCCGGATCGGGCGAGCCACCGCCCCAGTCGAAGCTCACCACCGGATCGACGCGCCGCACGCGCGTGCCGGTGAAGTCGGCGTTGTCGAAATAATCGCCGCGCAGTCCCGTGCCGCCACCAATGGGCGGTGGTGTGACCGTGATGGTGACGGGCAACGACACGGTGACGGCCAGCCCGTTGTCGCGCGCCTTGGCCACGACTTCGTGCGCACCGACGCCCGCGCCTGACCACACGAAGGTGAACGGCGCGTTCGTTACCTGCCCGAGCTGGATGTCGCCCTCGTAAAACTCCACCCGCACCACGCTGCCATCCGGGTCCGAGGCACTCGCCGTCAGCAGGATGTTCGCCGGCACCTCGAACGAAGCCCCATTCGTCGGCGACACGATCGCGACCGTGGGCGATTGGTTGAACACATTGGTCGCGCCGGGCGTGATGCCGCTGGCGAACCAGTTCAGCGGCTCGTTGCCGTAGAGCGTGGGCGCGGTGCGCTGGATGGACGGGCCGTCGCCATCCGCGCCCGTCGGCCACGGCAGCTTGTCGTTGTAGCGCACTTCATCGGTGACGAGGTAGGGCGTGCCGTTCGTGTCCGGTGAGTCGGGGCGTTCGAGGCGCAATCGCTCGCCGCTGTCCTGCAACACGCCGGGGAACGGACCGACGATCTGCACGGCGGGCGCGATGGCGTATTTCGTGCGGAACGACGCCGGGTCAATCGGCACCACGAGCAGATAACCGCCGGGCGGCACGCTCACGTTGTTCGAGAACGTGTAGTTCAGCCCGCTCAATTTCCACGAGTTGGTCGGGAACAGCGCGTCGTATAAGGTCACATTTGTCCCGCTGAGGTTGTAAATCTCTACGAACTCGTCGTAGCCGATGGCGGGATGGTAGAGCACTTCGTTGATGACCAGCGGCCCGACGCGCGGCGCAGCGTTGGCCGCGCCAAGAGTGAGCGAACTCAGCGCGGGCCAGTCCTCGTCGCCGGTGCTGTTGAGGTAGCGGCCGAAGCTCACGCCGTTGGCCGATGCTCCGTAATCAATGCTGTGGCTGTAGCCGGTGAGGTTCGTGCCCGTGTCGCCGCTGAACAGGAATAGCGATTCGCCGTGGGAGTTGAGCGCGAAACTCGGCGGCACGCCGGGCGTGGCGTTGAAGTTCGTCTCGTAGAACACCACGAAACCGCCCGCGTTGATCACGGTGCCATTCGGGACGCGGAACTTCTTCGGCGACCCCGCGTCATCGCTCAGATACCAGCCGCCGATGTTCACGTTCGTCGCCGCCGGGTTGAACAACTCGATGGCGTCCATCAGGGGCGGATCGGTGTGGGTGAGAATCTCGTTGATGACGATGCCGGCGATGCTGACCACCGGATCATCCGTGCCCGGCGAGCCACCCAAGTTCGCGCTCGGCCGCCAGCTTTGCGGCAGCGCGGGATCGCCGTTCGGATTTGCGGGCACGAGCGAGAAGCCGTAGCCATCCGGCGTGATGGGCCACGGCACGGCGTTGTTGTAGCTGAAGCTGAACACGTTCGTGGCGAGGACGTGCGCGAGCGTTAGCCTCTCGCCGCCGTTGTCGAGCTTGCCCGTGTAGATGCCATTGACCGGAACGCCGGGATACTTGGACGCGAAGACCGCCGCGTTGCGCGCCAGCACGAAGAACGCGCCCGGCAAGAGCTTCGTCCCGTTGGTGAAACTGAAGGTGATGCCGTCGGTGAATTGCAGCCCGCTGAAGTCGAAGGTGTTCGTGCCCGTGTTCTTCAGTTCGAGAAACTCCACCTCGTCGCTGTTGTTCGTCCCGAAGTCCGACGGGTGATACATGATCTCCGTCACCTTGAACCCGGCGAAGTCCTGCACCACGTAGAACGTCGCCTCGACGAGCGCGCTCCAGTTGGTCCCGTCGCGCACGCGGGCACGGAGCAAGGCTGCGTTGGTGAGCACCAGCGGCGTGGTGTAAGCCTGCACCGGGTTGGCCAGCGCACCGCCCCACACGCGCGGATCGGGGCCGTTCAGCGAGTAGTAAATCGTGCCGGAGGGATTTGGATTCGTCAGCGCGAGGGCATAACCCGGCGGCACCAACCCGCCAAAGGGCGCGAACGTCGGCGCGTTCAACTGCGGGAACAGCCCCGCGTTGCGCAGTTGATTCAACAGGATGGCCGAGCGTTGCGGGAACCAACTGCGCACCGCGTTCTGCGCTGCGATCCAGGTGGCGCGCGTGTTGCCATTTCCCCAGCGCGCCGACTCCGCCACGATGGCTCGGTCGATCTCGGTGGCGCGCTTCATCCAGCGCGCGTCCGACACGACCGGGGTGAGCGCGCCGCCGTTGAGCAAATGTTTCTGCGCGTGATCGCCGAACTCCCGCCGGAACTCGGGATGCGCGCGCAGCGCCGCGTAAAGCCGGCCGGGCGAGCCATCGCTCAATCCGGTGCGGTCCGTGTTCACGTCGTTGCCGATGCCGAAACTCCATTCCGCGTCCCAGCAGAAGAAATGGAAACCCGCGCCCGGCAAGCGGCGGCGGGCCGCGTTCCAGTTGTGGCCCGGCCAGTCAGTGTTGGCGGAGTAGAAATTCATCATCATGTAGTCGATGAAGTTCGGCATGTTCAGGTACTGGCTGATGTTTGTGTAAACGCTGTCGTTGGTGATGCCGGTGTTGGCCAGGCCGTGCATGGTGTTCCAGGCGTCGACCGTGCCATCGACCAGTTCATCGGAGTTGAAGGCGTCGTATTCCTCCTTCTCACCGCCGAGGTGATGCGCGGCATAGGAGGCGTCGCCCTTCTCGCCGATGTTGTAGAGGCCCCAGTAAATCCCATTGAGATAAAGGTGGGCGTAGGTGCCGTGCGGGCCGAAGCCGCCCATGTCGTTCTGCGCGTCGCGGCACCATTGGTCGCGCTGCATCTCGGCCGAGCCGCCGCCCCAAATCCACTGGTCGTTGAACGACGCGTGCAGCGTGAGGGTGTCGAATTCCTGCACCGACGAGTCCGGATAGAGCGGATAGTCGAGTTTGCCCGGGCCGTAGATTTGTTTGAACAGCACACGCATCCCGTGCTTGCCCACCAAACCGCGGCTCGCGCCGCCCTGGATGCGAATGCCGGCGTTGACGCTGAATCCCTTCTCGCCGTCGGGCCGCATGTATTCGAGCGAACAGGGCCGCTCCCAGGCCACGCCCTCGGCCTGCGGATTCGACCAGACGCCGCTCGGGCCGAAGATATCCGCCCAATCCATGACGATGCTCAACGTGGGCACGCCGAGCAGATCGTTCTTGAAGGTCGGATGGTAGAGCGCGCTCAACGTGACGTTGGTGCTCAAGGTGTAATTCTCCGATGAGCCACCGACCCAGTTTCCGTTGGTGGACTGCGCCTGCACGTTGTTCAGGAAAATATAGGAGTGGGTCTCGACCTCCGTCGGCTCGAAACCGTCGCGAGAGCCGATGGCCCGAATCAGGGTGGTGCCGCCGACGGGAATGCCGCCCGCAGTGTAGATGAAACCATTGGTCCCGCCGGGCGCGGAGCCGTTGGTGGTGTAACGAATGGTGATGCCGGGCGTGGCGCTCGTGATGGTGACGGAAAAATTCGTCGTGTCGAACCAGCCGCGGCCCTGGTTGAACTTCAGATTCTCCACGAAGGCGAAGAAGCCGCTGCCGTTGACCGCGCCCGGTGAAGGCGTGGCAAAATAGTGGTTGGTCTGGCCCAGCACTTTGTTCTCGACCAACTCGGCGAGCATCAGGAAATCAGGAGCGTTGAAGTTGTAGGTCAGCCCGTGAATGGCCAGCACGTTGCTGCCCGGACGCAACAGGCCGAGCGCGCCCGACACGTTGATGTCCTCGTAGGCCAGCGCGTTGGTCGAGGGCCGGTTGGCGCTCGCAACTGAGTTCCACGAGAGCGTGCCGCCGGGCACGGTGCGGCGCGCGATCTCCGTGCCATTCAGCCAGGCCACGAAACCGTCGTCGTATTTCATGCGCAAGGTGAGCGTGGAGAGCGCCGCCGGGTTCACCACGTCGAAGGGCAGGCGAATGTAAGCCGACGAGCTTTTGTTGAGCATGTTGGTCTGCACGTCGGTGGCGATGAGCGGGCGCAGGCTGCTCTGGCTGCCGGTGGGCAGCGACCGCACGGCCAGCCCGCCGCTGGCCGTGTCGCCGACGAGACGGAAGCTGGCGTTGAAGCCGCCGAAGCTTCCCTGGGCCGCGAAGAACTCGACCGAGGAGCCGCCGCCGCATTCGTAGAAGACCAGCCGCACCGCGTAATCGCCCGCCGCGAGGTTGAACGTCGCCAGCGTATCGCTCGGCCCGCGCGGCGGCGGATGGGCAAACGTGTTCGCGCCGAGATCCACGCGGAAGCCGTCGTCGCTGTTCACGCCGAAGGTCCAGAAGCCCGCCGTCGGGATGGTGATGATGCCCGTGGCCTCGGTGACGAAGTTGTCCGCATCCACATTGATGGTCAGGCCGGGAAAGGTGAAGTCGCCGGCGAAGTTCGCGCCACTGCCGGTGTTTGCGTAGTTCACCACACCGCGCGTTTCGGTGAACACCGTGGCCTGCTGCGACGGCGTGACCAGCACCGAATCGGCCGTGCCGAGATCGCAGACGCCGACGTTGGCGCGGATGTTCCGGATGGCGAAGCCGGCCACGTAGGTCTCGTAGCCGACGCCATTGGTGCCCGCGAGCCAGCCCGTGGTGTTGTAGTTCGTGGCGATCCAGTTGGTGCCGAGCAGATTGTTGGTCGGGATGTAAACCAGCGCCGGGCCGGTGTTCGAGACGAGCTTGGTCACTTGCACGTTCTGGCCGAAGCCAAAGGAGATGTTCGGATACTGCTCGGAGAAGGTCGGCGCGAATTCGCTGGCGATGGTCACGCCGTCCGGATGCACCAGCGCGAGATACTCGCCACCAGCACTAAGGCTGAAGTTCGCGTGCAATCGCGCGCCCGGCACCGCGCGGTTCTTGCCCGAGGCGAAGACGATCAGGAATCCATTCGGCGGAACATTGGTGGCCGGGAGGCGCCACTTGGTCAGGTTGCCCGCGCTGTCGGTCAGGAACCAGCCGTCCATATTCACCGTGTTGGTGCCCGAGTTGAAAACTTCGATCCAGTCTGGCGAGTCGCCATCCTCGTCCTGCAACCCGCCGCTGTTCGAGGCCAGGAATTCGGAGATGAATACCGGCTCGGCCGCCTGGGCCGACCAGCGCGATGCAGCCAGCAGCAAGATGATAACCAACGAGAATTGATGCATGCCGAGAATGACTTTGAGTTTCATGAATGTGACCGGGAAAAATGCAGCCACAAAATAGGTGGTCGCAATCCAACCGGGAGTTCGCCAATGAATCAGAGAACCCGCCGCCGCGCAATGGATCGATGCATGGCTGGGGGTGAGGGTCGATGGGGCCTCTGCGGAGGTGGTTTGGAGGTTGCCCTTGCCCAAAAAACATTCGAGGGCCGGCCTGCGGCGCCGACTCCGCCGCACAAGAGATCCATCTTGGGCGAGGCTTGCACACCTTCGCCACGGCCGGACGACGCCCCCCAACTCCAAGCCCAAGCCTGGTTGGGGGAGGCGGGTCGCCGGGAGACAGTGACCGCGAGGTTTCGCTCGCGCGGAGTCAGGCCCGCGGAGCGCCCGCGTCCGGAGGCGTCAGCCGCAGCACGACTTCCTTCATCTCCTTGCCCGCCTTGAACTTGACCACGGCCCGCGCGGGAATCGGATAATGCTTGGTCGGATCGCTGGGATTGCGCCCGATGCGCGCCTTGCGGAACCGCACTTCGAACACGCCGAAGTTGCGCAATTCGACGCCCTCGCCACGGCTGAGGCTGGCCACGATGCCATCGAAAGTTTTTTGCACGACGTCCGCGACCTGCGCCTGCACCAAGCCCGTCGCTTCGCTGATATTCTCCACCAGATCTCGTTTCGTCATAAGCCCATGAGTTGAAGTTTAACGACCCTGAACCGGCATGGAGGCGATTTAGCTCTCGGTGTCGCGCGCGGTCAAGTGGCGAAAACCACTCATTTTCGGGACGATGGCAGGGTGCGGCCGCAGAGCGCGGCGGGAACTCAACTCTCGATGACGTTGATCTCGACCGGTTCGACGTTAATGCCTTTTTTCTCCAGCCACTTGATGGCGGCTTTGATCTGGATGCGGCTGCCCTCGAGTTCGAGGCACACGATGCCGATCTCATCCGTGACGCTGGCCTGGCGGACGTTGGTCGTGAGGGGAAACTTGTGGCTGAGTTCCCAGATGACGGGCGTCTGGATCAGCTTGGGCGGAAACATGAGCCAGAGGCGGCTCTGCTGTTTTTCGTTGGCCGGAGCCTGGGGCGGGGTGGCTTTCTTTTTCTTGCTGGGCATGGGTGTTCCGCGTTTCGAGTTTTGAGTTGGTTAGCCGCCGGCGATCGCCGGAATGATGCTCACTTCGTCGCCATCCTTGAGCACGGTCTGCTGATTCTGGAGAAAGCGGATGTCCTCCTCGTTGACATAGACATTCACGAAACGGCGCACCGCCCCGGTCTCATCGACGAGGCGTTCCTTGATGCCGGGAAACTGTCCCTGCAATTCGCCAATCGCGCCGCTGATGGTGGTGGCCATGACCTCGACGACCTCCTGGTCGTTGGTCAGCTTGCGAAGCGGGGTCGGGATTCGGACTTTGACTGCCATAATTCTCTATTTGTTTGGGGCGCAATGTTTGGCAAGCACCGTGGTGAAGCAAGCCGCAATTCTACCCCGGGAACGCCGGCCTCTTGTCGGCGAGCAACCTGTCTGCTCCGGCCTGGCCCCTCGCCAATGGTCCACACCTTCCATCGCTTGCGCCCCATCATTCCGCCGCCGGGATTACGGGTCGGCTCGCAGGCGGAAAAATTCGTTCGTGGCCGCGAGGCCGGGGCGGACCACGTTGCGCCGTCCGGCGCGCTGGAGGGAGTTGGTCACGGGCCACCAGGCCGCCCCCGCCACCGTCGGCGCGCTCACCAACGAATACGCGGGCCACGAGGTGGGCCAGGAAACCTCGGCCCCGCCCGCGCGGCGGGCGATACGCAGCGGCGGGCGCACCGTGGCGGGCTGCGTCTTGTCGATGGTGAAGAAATCATCCACCACGCCCGAGGGGCGGAGGAATCGCAGGTCGAGCTTCAAGCCATCGACTCGCAGCAAGAGTGAGCCGAAGCCGCTCAAACTTTTCGCCATCGCGGGATGGGTGCCGTAGAAAAAACTGCCCGGCCCGCCCTCGCCCGAGCAGCCACAGACGGCGTAAACCGCGCCGCGATGTGCGCCGAGTCCCCCCGCCGGCTTTACATACGCCCCGCCTTCGTTGGTCCGCCCGAGCCCGCCATCAAGCACGAACGAGGAGTGGAAGGAATTCGTCGGGCCGTAATGGCCGTCGAGGAGGAAGGATCGTTCGTACACATGGCTGTGGCCGGTGAGCACGAGGTCCACGCCGAAATCTTCGAGCAGCGGGAGCAGGTGTTGCCTCATCTGCACCATTTCAAATTCGGTGTCGGAATTGTGGGTGCCTTTGCTGTAGGGCGGGTGGTGCCAGAAGGCGATGATCCAGTCCCGTTCCGTGGCGGCGAGGTCTTCGTGCAACCAGGCAAACATGGCCCCGTTGGTCGAGCGGTTCGAGGTCATCGAGTCGAGGCAGACGAAGTGGATGTTCGCGTGATCGAAGGAGTAATATCGTTCCGTGCCTGAAGGCACGCCGCCCGCCTCGCCTTGCGTCGGCAGCGTGAAAATGTCCAGGTAAGGAATGTGACCATCGGGAGCAGGTTGACCGGCGTCGTGGTTGCCGATGGTCGGCCAGAGCGGCACCTGTGGCAGAATGCTGGCATACACGTCGAACATTCCGCTCTGGTACTCATCCTCCGTGCCCACCTCGTAGGCATTGTCGCCCAGCATGATCCAAAGGTCGGTCTCGGACGGGTCTTGCGCGGCCAGGAAGGCGTCGCGCACGGCGGCCTGGTTTTCACTGCCGTTGCCGGCGTCGCCGATGACCCAAATGTTCACCGGCCGGACATGGGTGGACGCGGTGCGAAAGGTGAACTGCGCATAGTCCGCTTCAAATATCTGCGCGTCCGTGGCCAGCTCGTAATAGTAGCGGGTGTCGGGTTGCAACCCGGCGAGCAAGACCGAATGCTCGTTGGTCCGAGCGTGATTGGTCACGCTGAGAGCCAGCGGGAAATTGAGGCCGTAGCGCACGATGCTGTTGGTCGGCCAGTCGGTGCGCCAGCGCAGCACCAGGCCGGTGGCCGATCCGGATTGAAGGTACGGCCCGCGCAGCAAGTTGACCGGAAACTCGCCCCCGACCTGGAAGAAAGCAGGAGCCGAGAGCGTGGAGTAGCCGACGTTGTCGGTAGCCAGCGCGCGGACCATGTGCCGGCCCGGAAACAAAAACACCGAGGAGACCCACGGCTCCTCAAAGGCCGGATCGGCGAGTTGGCCATCCACGTAGTAATCGACCCGCGCCACGTAGCCATCTGGGTCGCTGGCCTGGGCCGACAGGTAAACGAAGCCTGATTCCAGAGTCTGACCGTTCTGGGGCGAAGTCACCACCACCACCGGCCAGGGTTGGGCCCAAAGCGTTCCGGCGGGCACGAGCAGCAGGAGCAGCTTGGCGAGTCTCATTTTCATGGGGAACGGCCCCAGGCTAGCCCGGCCCAGGACGGGCGGCAATGTGGCAAATGACCTGTCGAAGCGCCCGGTTCGAGCGGGCGAACGCCAGTTTCAAACCCGGGCCGAGCTGCGGTCATCGCGCTTTCCTTTGACCGGGCGACTCAATCAGGGCGGGACCGCTTTTACGCGCGCATGAACACCCGGAACAGCACGGCTCCATACCGCAGCCTTGGCTCGTGCCGCCCTGGCTGAACCGACTTGAAGTCGCACGTCCGCGCCCGGCTGCGGTAGGTGGCCTGGAAGACGTGCCTGCCCCAACTGATGCAGGTGGCTGCCTCCGACTCCGGCCCGCTCTACAGACAGGTGGGCGCGCGCGACTGGAAGGAATCCGGAACATTGCTCAGAGGGATCTATCTTTTTGATTGCGGACGCACTGTGAGAAGAGCGACGGACGGGGGTGGAAGCCTAAGTGTTAGCTCTGAGTCGGTGAGCGCCGCGCCAGGGCGAAGCTCGAACGCGTGCTGGTCATCCACAATGTGCAGTGTGACCGCTGTGTCTCCCGTCCACGGAAGGTTGGTGATCGACAGCCGGATTTCCTCCGCGCCCGACAGATTGGCGACCAGCACGGCGGCCTGCGTGTTTCCAGTTCTGCGCCCGGCGGCAAGGGCCAGCTTTCCGGGCACGGCTCCAGTGGTGCGGACGCGGCGCGGTGTTTCGAGCAATTGGCTGAAGGCCAGCATCGCATGGTAATTGCGCGTCGGTGCGCCGACTTCGGTGAAGAGGCCGAAGATGCCCGTCTCGCCGTGGTAGAAATTGCACACGTCCACCGCCGCATCCTGAAGTTCGATCAGCGACGCGACGAGGAACGCGCCACCCGCCGCACCGGCCATCTGCTCCACGCCGTGTTGCCGAACCTCGGGCGAGGCCTTGCGCGACAGCACATCCCAGGAATTGTCGGGCAGATAATTCCACTCGTTGAGATGGCTCTCGGTTTCGGAAAAACCGCGCGCATCGAGTACGCGGCGCACGGCACGGGCGCGGGCGGCGAGTTCGGACGGGTTGTCCGTGTAGCCATGCCACGAGAAGAAATTCAACGGCAGCTTTTCACTCCGACAGAGATCGAGAAACGCGGCACAGAACCCCGAAAGCTTCAGCTCTTTGCCATCGAACTTGCCGTAGTAGCCGAAGCCCGGGCCGCCAATCTTGATGCCGGGAAATTCCTTCCGCAGCGTGCGCGCCGTCACGCGATACAGTTCGAGAAACTGCGCGTCGGTGCCCGTCCACATCACGGGACGGTTCTCCGGCTCGTTCCAGATTTCCCAGTAACGGATGCCGTAACGAAAGCCGTTCGCCCAGCCCTCGTTGTAGTGGCGCACGATGCCGGCGCACACCGCCGCCCAGCGCGCCGGGTCGCGCGGCGGATGCACATGACGCTTCACCGTCTGGTGTTCGATGCTTTCGCCGAGCCGGTAGATGATCTCCGCTCCCGTCGCGCGCACGGCGGCGACGTATTCATCGGTGCCGCGGAAGTCGTAGCTCGCGGGCAGGGACGGATCGGCCTCCGGATTCGGGAACACCGCATGCACATCCACGATGGCGGGATTGGGATGATGGCAGTCGTGCAACCGCGTCGAAGGCACGCGCAATCGCTTCTGCGCCTCGGTTACATCGATCAAACCATTCGCGCTAAGCGGACCTTTGTTGATGCCGTGCAACGCGCGCAGTTCACCCTGCGCCACCGCAAAGTCCACCGTGAGGCGGTGCGGCTCGGCCGCGTGCATGCTGGCGGCAACGAAACCCGCACTCCCAAGAATCGCGACGACCAGGCGACCGACAAACTTCCGAATGCCCGCCCAGGGGCGCAAGAGGGTTGGTCGTTTCATGGGCATTCAGACGCGTCGGTGGCGGGCTCCTTCAATCAACGGCGACAGCTCTTAACTCACCGGCTGGCCGTTACGCTGGCGACGCTGCGCGGAGCGACTACGAGTTTGCCAACGGGTCGGCCGGCCGCAAAGAACTGCACCGTCTGTGGCTTCGCGCCTGGGTTCCACGCCACGAGGGTGCGCGTCTTCTTTGCGTCATTCACATAGACCATCGAGGTGGGGCTGTTGCCGTGGGCAGTCCAGTCCACGCGGCCCAATTCTTTGAGCACGCTGGCCTGGTAGTAGGTGGCCATCATCCACTCGTGGTGCGCGACTTTGTCGCCGGGTTCGGCCCAGAGCTTGTCGAGTTCGGCGACGGCGCGCGCGGCGTCGGCGTGCATGAGGAAGCCGAGGTGATAGCTGCCGAGTTCGCCGCCGAGCGTTTTGATGTCGGCAGGCTTCGGTGTGGTGCCTGGTTTTTTCGCGGCTTCCTTTTCCTCGAACGTCTTCAACTCGCGTTGCACGTCCGCGTAAGTCTTGGCGATGAACGTGCGGTCGCGATCATAGAACGCCATGTGGGGCGCGGACGGCAGCCACTGGATGCCGTAAATCCACGCCGGACTGGCGCTGAACCACGTTCCCCACACGATGCTGCCGCACCAAATCAATCCGCAACCATGGTGCGGGTAATTCTTCGGAAACACGTCGTCGTGCGGGTCGAACCAGTATTCGACATTCGCGCGCGTCTCGAACGAGTAGCCCATCACGCCCGCCGCCGTGAGTTCTGCGTCACCGAGCGCTTCGCCGAGGAGAATCATCCCGGCCCAACTGTTCACGGCCTCGCCGGTGGACTCCTGATTGTTGCCGTCGGGAAAACCTTTGCCATCGGCGAAGCTGTGGCCGCGCCAGAGATCGAAGGTGCGGAAGCGCGGGAAGCGCGCGTCGGTGCGGTCGTAGTTCGCATAGTTCTTCGCGACCAATCGCGCCATCTCGCCGTAGTGCGCGGCGAAGTCCGGCTGAAGCTGGCTGAGCAATCCGGCCGCATAGACGAAGTAGCCCTGATGAAAATGCGTGTCGGTGAAATGCTCCGAGCCGTAGGCCGCCGGGAAGCCGACCAGCCCCTTGTGCCGCGGATAGAAGGCGAAGAACTGCCCCGCCTCGCCGGGCGTGTAGGTGAGCCAGTTCTCCATCCCGCTGCGCAGTTTGCCGAGGATGAGTTCGAGCGACGGGTCCTTGGTCTGCGCCGCGATGAACGCTGCTTGCGCATAACGCCCGACCTCTTTGCCGCCCCAGTAGGTGTCGCCACCGAGATTCTTTTTCGGATCGGTGTAATGCTTCGCGAGCAACTCCTTCACCCGGGCACCGTCGAATGACTTTGCCGTGGGTGCGGGCAGGCTGGGCAGGATGCCGTTGAACGGATACGCGATGGTGAAGGTATCGCCCACGCCACATTTCATCGGGCCGCGAATGGTCGTGTAGCCCGGCCCGCCGAGGTCGAGCTTCGCCGTGTTCTCGCGCCAGTGATGCGGGAGAAATCCCTGGATGATCTGCGTGCTCGCACCCGGCTTCAGCGGCTCCGCGATGACTTTCCAAGTCGTCGTGATAGTGCCTGCGTCACGGTTGTAATTCCACGAGAGCTGCGTGTCGCGCGGCACGGCGAAGGCGTGTTGATGAAACGCGGCGATGTCCTTCTCGCTGGGCAGCGGCGAGACGACGAGGAACGCGGCCTTCCCCGCGAACGTCACCGCGATGCCGGCGGCGGTCTGCTCGAACTTCGTCCCGTCCGGTGCGAACACTCCGTAGGCGCGGCCTTCGTAAGTGAGGCCGAGCACGTCGCTGGTGACGGGCAACGCCGCCGCCTTCCCGGCGAGGTCGAAGAACTTCGCCTTGTTCTTGCCGCGCGTGCCTTTGCCCTGCGTCCCGCCGAGCGCGAGGAGCGGCTTCACGCCCGTGAATTCGCACCACACCGCCGGCATTCCCTCGCCGAGCGTCACGTCCATGAACCGCGTGTCGCTCTCGAAGGAACGAAACGCCACCGTCCAGTCCGTCCACGACTTCGCGCGCGAATCCACCGGCTTGAAGTCCTGGCCCGTGATGACCAGCGGGAACTCGGCAATCGAACGCACGCCATCGCCGCTGAACGTGGTCGGGTAGAAAATCTCCATGCCTTCCTTCGTCGCATCCACCTTGTGCGGCATGGCCCACAGCCCCGTGCCGAAATCTTTGAGCAGCAGATTTTGAAACCACTTGTTGCTCGGGATGGGCCGCCCGTCGTCCTTCACCAGATAGAGCTTCCGGCCTTCCACCTCCGCCACGCGGTCGATGTTTTTCTGCTTGTCGAACGAACTGCCGGGCGGCGGCGAGGCGGCGTAGGAGCCTTTGCCGACCGCGACCGGTTCCTGCGCGAGGACGGTGCTGCACAGGAGTTGGGAAAGGAGGAGAGCCGGGCCAAGGAGCTGCCTTGTCTGTTTCATTACGTTTTCGGTTTTTGGGAGCAACGCGAGATGGGCAACGGACTTCATGGCGTGGTGATGTTCAACTGCGTGATGGTGCCCTTGAATGGTGCCTTCGCCGTGTAAGCGGCGACGGGTTTGCCGCTGTCGTGGCCGAGGCAGAATTCTTCGGCGGGCTGACGCGGGATGAGTGAGTCCGCTTTGCCGGTGACGGCGGGCTGATCGTTCACGATGAGGGTCATGGTGGCGTCGGGCGCGAGGACGGCGGTGATGCGCATGGGGCCGGTGATTTCGGATTTCGTGATCAGCTCGGTGAAGAAATCGTCAGCCCCGGTGCGCACGATAAAAGCGACGCGCCCTGCTTTCAGATGCAGCGCATAGCCCGCACTGACGCCGCCGTGGGCCA
This sequence comes from Pedosphaera sp., assembly GCA_031414955.1. Taxonomy (GTDB): domain Bacteria; phylum Verrucomicrobiota; class Verrucomicrobiia; order Limisphaerales; family SIBH01; genus JANNGC01. The sequence goes on from JANOQV010000198.1 coordinate 27,109, forward strand.
GCACCACGGCGTCCCGCTGTGCCGTCTCGACGGTGCAGGAAATGGTAAAGGCTTTCCCGGCAATCTGCGGCGCGGCGGAAGAGACGACGGCATCGCCGGGTTTCAAAGTTTCGAGCGCGACCGGCTCGAGAACCTTGTCGGCTTCAGTGGGGTAAAGCGTCTGGGGATTTGCAGCCTCGCCAGCGGGACGTCGCGCCGTTGGATTCTTGCCGCCAATCTCGGCGTCCATCTTTGCCGCGAGCGCCTGGAGGCGGGCGACGACTTCGGGATGCTTCCCGGCGAGATTCGTCCGCTCGCCAATCTCCTGTTCGAGATTGTAGAGGCGCGGGGTTTGGTTGGTGGCGTCTTTCGCCACGCCATTGCCCATGCTTTCCGGCTGCGCTGCGATGGCGAGCTTCCACGGCCCCTGCCGCACGGCTTGAAGATTGTAGTTCGCAAAATAGTAATGCGCCTCGCGCTGCGACTGCGTGGTCTTGCCGAACAACAGCGGCGAAATATCACGGCCATCAATGACCGGTTCCGCAGGCACAGTGCCGCCCGCGAGTGCGACGGCGGTCGGAAGCAAGTCGATGGTTCCAGCAACGGCGTCGCACACGCTGCCGGGGGCGATCTTTCCGGGCCACCACGCCAGCGTCGGCTCGCGCATGCCGCCTTCCCACGTGCTGCCCTTGCCGCCGCGCAGCGGGCCTGCGCTCCCGCCGTCGTCGCCTTTGATCAGCCACGGCCCGTTGTCGCTGGTGAAGACGACCAGCGTGCGTTCATCGAGCTTGAGTTCGCGCAGCGTGTCGAGCACGCGGCCGACGCTCCAGTCCGCCTCCTCGACCCAGTCGCCGAAGCGGCCATTGGCAGATTTGCCGGCGAAGTTCGTTCCCGGATGAATCGGCGTGTGCACCGCATTGTGCGCGAGGTAGAGCAGGAACGGACGCTCCTGGCTCTCGCGAATGAACTTCACCGCCTCATCCGTGTAACGTGCGACAAGGCGGGTCTGCTGTTCCTCGGTGAGCAACTCGACGACCTTGTCGTCACGCAGCAGCGGCACCACGCGCTGACCGGTCTCCTTCGACTTCTTCAGCATGTCGTTCGAGTACGGAAAACCGAAGTAGTGGTCGAAGCCCTGGCGCGTGGGCAGGAACTCCGGCTGATCGCCGACGTGCCATTTGCCAATCATCGTCGTGGCGTAGCCGCGCTCCTTCAACCGCTCCGCGATGGTGAACTCTTTCGGATTCAGCCCGTTCTTCCCGCCAGGAAAATACACGCCCGGCACGGACACGCGCGCGCCGTAGCAACCGGTCAGCAACTGCGCCCGCGACACCGAGCAGACCGGCGCGGCGTAGAACGACGTGAGCTTCATCCCCTCGCGCGCCATGCGGTCGAGGTGCGGCGTCCGCTGCTTCGTCGCGCCGAACGGCCCGATGTCCGCGTAGCCCATGTCGTCGATGAAGATGATGACGATGTTGGGTTTCGCGGCGACTGCGGCGTGCAGCGAAGCCAGCAGCAGAGCGAGTATAGTGAAGAATGATTTCACAGGATGTCTGGTTAGTGAGCGTGTTGAAAGGCGGCGTGACTTGATCGCGCTCTGGGCGATCTTCTGCACCTGCACCGAGGTCGGGCCGATGACGGCTCCGTCCTTGCCCAGGCGGGCGCCGGTCAAAGTTTCGTTAGATCCCAACTCTGTCCCTTTCATGGATTGCTGGCGGGGCGTGCCGGGCGGCTGCGACCTGACGCCTTTGCTTCCTCAAGCAGTGTCTTCAGTTCTTTCACGAGTTCGGGGCGCTCGGCGTGGAGGTTCTTGGTTTCGCCGGGGTCGGTTTCCAGGTTGTAGAGTTGGGCGGGGGCGGTGTCGGGAGTGTGGAAGGGTTTGAGGCCGGGATTGTTTTCGTAGTTGTTTCCGCCGGAGCCGGGGTGGTCGAGGTATTTCCAGGGGCCGCGGCGGATGGAGAGCGTCTGCGCGCC
>JANOQV010000199.1:0-16038 GCA_031414955.1 Pedosphaera sp.
CGCGCCGATGCCAAGCTGCTTGAGGTTGTTCAAACAGTAGGTTGCGCGCGCCTTCGCTTTGGCTTTGGCCAACGCGGGCAGGAGCAGCGCCGCCAGGATCGCGATGATGGCGATGACGACGAGCAGTTCGATCAATGTAAAGGCACGTTTCATAAAACCGATCCCAGCCCGGAGCGCACAGGCTCCACAGCCGTTGGGAGAACTTGAGAGAAGTTCGCGATCGCACACGCGGGCACGAACGTCCGCCGGAAAACGGCGGATCACTTCAGGGAGGAACTAGGCCGCGCGTGGAGGCGGCAAGAGCGGCGCGGCGCGGGAGGCGTCCGCGCGCTCGGAGGCAGGAATGAAATGCCGGATGGGTCTCGGCGGAGACAGTTCGCATGATCCGGCGTCGGTTAAAAAATCAAACTTGGTCTCGATCTTTTGCAGGTCGCGTTTCTGCTCGGAGTTCTTGCCAGCCTTGACCAGCTTGCAAAGAGGGCAGGGGTGTTTGCCATCGAAGGTCTTCTCCAACGCCACCGCCACGGAATCGGTCTGGGAAAAACTGACCGCCATGCCGAGCCACGCCGCTGATTGCAGCAACGCCCAGTGCCCGCCGATGACCAGCACCAGCGCGAGCACCACGAACCATTTGCTCAACCTTACGAACACGGGCGCATCCTGCCGGTTGTCCTCGTTGTCGTCAACGGGCTGATGGCGAAGGGTTGATGGCGAGGGCCAGCGATGATCAGAAGCGCGTGGGGCGGACCACGGCCAGGGCCTTGAGGAGGTCGAGGGCTCGGGCCAGGGCCGGGTCGGTGATGATCGGACGGGCCGGTTCGGGGGCGGCGGCGCGGGCCGACTCGTCGTCAGGATTCTCGCCGTCGCGCAACATGCGGACGAGTTCGGCTTCGTTGAGGCGGCGGCGCGGGGATTTATTGGTCACGGAGAGCGCGGCGATGTTGGTCGCGCTGGCTCCGGCCAGTCCGGCTTTGGGTAGAATTTTATAGGCATCCATGAAGTAAGCGCGCTCGTCGTCCTGATTCACGTCCACCCGGATGTCCGGCTTGATTCGTTCTACCACGTCGCCATTGCCGGCGCGGATGGGCGAGACGGCCACGCGCAAAGTCTGGCCACCTTTCAAGGGGAAATCCTTGGTGATGCTGGCGCGCCCGGCCGTGTTCGTGCCGATGATCAGCCCGATGTCAGCCTGGCGCAAGGCCGCCGCCAGCGCCTCCGCCGCGCCAGTCGTGGCTTGATTCACCAGCATGGCGACCGGGAGCTTGAAGGCGTTCGTCTTCTCCGTGGACTTGACCATGCCCTGGCCCCAATCCAGCAATGGTTGTTCGGAGCCGAGAAAGCGGTCCGCCACCTTGACCGCCGCCGCGTAGTCAGTGCCGCCGGCGAAGCGCAGATCGATGACCAATCCCTTCAGCGTGTTCGTGACGGTGAGTTGGGTCAGCGCGGCCGAGAAGCCATCGGCCAGTTTCTGGCTGACTGTCGAGATGCGGACGTAACCGAAATGCTCGTCGAGGAGGGCGTTGGAACTGATGGGCGTCGCGGCCAGTTCCGGTTCGGCCTTCTTGCTCGGGTCGATCAACCACGCCTTGGAATCCAGTTTCGTGAGCAAGCCTTCCACTGCGGCCGCGTTCAAGTCCGTCGCCTTCAGGCCCCCGACGTTGGTTCGAATCACTTCAAACACTTCCCGGAAATCCGCTGGCTGCGCCGCCTGCGCGAGTGGCCCGGGCGCGGCCGCGAGGATCATGGTCACGGCGAAGAGTTGGCATCCAAATCGAATCATGCGCGGCCAACCTGAGTGACCGGCGCGCGGAAATCAAGGAGGCAGGCGTCAGAACATGGTCCCAAGGGCGAGACCTGCGGCGACCGCCGGTGCGGACCAATCATTCGTGGCGCAGGGCCTCGACTGGATCCATCGCGGCCGCGCGGAAGGCCGGGTAGATGCCGAAGATGACGCCGACCGCGCCGGAAATCGTGAAGGCCAGGAATGGCGACCAGAAGGTGATAATGGTTCTCATGCCCGCGAACTGGCTGACGAAGTGCGGAATGAGCACGCCGAGCAGCACGCCGAGGAGGCCGCCCGCCGCCGAGAGAATCACCGCCTCGACCAGGAACTGGGTGATGATGTCCTCGCGCTTGGCCCCGAGGGCGCGGCGGATGCCAATCTCGCGCGTGCGCTCGGTCACGCTGGCCAGCATGATGTTCATGATCCCGATGCCGCCCACGAGCAGCGAGATGGCCGCGATGGAGCCGAGGACAATGTTGAAGATTTGTTTCGTCCGCTCCGCACGGCGCAACAACTCCAGCGGCACCACGATCTCGTAATCCTGCTTCTTGTGATGGCGTTCGAGCAACGCCTTGACCGCGTCGGCTGTCGCCATGACCTGCTCGGGGGATGAGACTTCGATGGTGAGTTCGTGCAGTTCCACGCGCTCCTGCTCGAAGCTGCCGCTCCGGATTTTGCGCAGGATTTCTCCGTAGCGGGTCTTGGCCGTCTCCAGTGGAATGAACATCGTGTTGGGGACGGTTTGCGAAGCCTGTGCGGCCGGTGCCGACTCGGTCCCAGCCTCCGGGTTCTTGCTGCGCGCCGCCATGACCCCAACGATCTGGTAGTAACTGCCGCCGACGCGCACATGCTGATTCACCGGCGAGCCGAGCGGGAAAAGAACCGGCACCATCTCCGCGCCGATCACACAGACGCTGGCCTTCGCGTCCATCTCGTGGTCGGTGAAGAAACGCCCGGCGATCACTTCGTGGTGGCGGAGCGTGGGGTACCAGGGAACCGTGGCGACGATTTCACAGTCCAGCCGCCGGTCAATGTGCCAGACATAATCACGCATGATGCGGCTGGGGAGCATCAATTGCACCCCGGCAATGGTCGCGCGGATGCGTTTCACGTCCTGATAGGTCAGCCCGTATTGCAACAGGTAGCTTTGCTGGCTGCCTTGGGAAGCCTTGGCCTCCTCCGGTGGTTTGGTGCTGCGCAGGATGATGTTCTGGCTGCCCAGATTCTTGATTTGCTCCTGCGCCTCGTGGCTTGCGCCCTCGCCAATCGCCAGCATCGCAATCACCGAGCAAACACCGAACACGATGCCCAACATCGTAAGCAGCGAGCGCAGGCGATGCAGCCAGAGCGTCTTGAGGCCGAGGCGAACGATGCGCTTGAGACGACCGAGGCGGAAGCCGGGGGCAAGCTGGTGACGCGGAACTGGTTGGATCGAGGACATGCGCATCATCCCTTCTGGAATCGCACGTCGCTATCCACTAATCCATCGCGCAGACGGACGGCACGGTGGGAGTGGCGCGCCACTTCCTCGTCATGCGTGACGAGGATGATGGTCTTGCCGCGCCGGTTCAGGTCATCAAACACCTTGAGAATCTCCTGGCCCGAAACCGAATCGAGATTCCCGGTCGGCTCGTCAGCGAGAATGACCAGCGGATCATTGACCAGCGCGCGGGCGATGGCCACGCGCTGTTGCTGCCCTCCAGATAGCTCGAATGGCTTGTGCTCGAGGCGCTCTTCGAGTCCGACGAGCCGCGCCAGTTCCACGGCGCGCGCCCGCATCTCCTCCTCGCCGCAGCCTTGATAGAAGAGCGGCACCTCGATGTTCTCCACCACCGTGAGTTGCTGGATCAAGTTGTAGGATTGAAAAATGAACCCGAGGCGGGCGCCGCGAATATCCGAGAGGTCACGGTCATTGAGGTTGGAAACGTCGTCCGGACCGAGGAAGTAGCGCCCGGCACTGGGCCGGTCGAGGCAGCCCAGCACGTTCAGCAAGGTCGATTTGCCGCAACCCGACGGGCCCATGATGCTGACGTAATCGCCCGCGTTGATTTGCAGCGACACGCCGCGCAAGGCTTGCACCGTGACCGGCCCCATGCGGTAGGTCTTCTCCACACTTTCGAGCCGGACGATGGATTCGCCGTTCCCCTGGGCTGGCATGGCAGGTATCAAGGTTTGGCGGCCGCGATCTTGGGCACGTCGGACGCCACGGGCTGTTTCTCATCGTCTTTGACACCCGGAGCCGGACTCTTGCGCGGACGCAACAGCACCTTCTCGCCTTCGGCCAGCCCGCGCTTCACCTCGATGAATTCTTCATTGAATGGTCCGACGCTGACTTCGCGGCGATCCGACTTGAAACCGCCGCGCCCGACGTAGCAGAAGTATTTGCCCTCCTCCAGCACCACGCTCTGGATGGGCACGTAAACCACGTTGGTCAGTTGCTCGATGAAAATCTCGACCTTGGCCGTCATGCCCGGCTTGAGCCAGTCGTTCGTGCCATGGACCGCAATGGTGGTGAGATAAACCTTCAGGTCGGGATTCATCCAGCGATTCTGCGAATCAGGCAGAGCGCCCATCCGGATCACTTCTCCCTGGAGTTCCTTGTCGGCGAAGGCATCCACTGTGACTCGGGCTCTCTGGCCCTTTCTCACCTTCTTGATGTAGGTCTCGTGAATGCGCACTCGCACCGACATGGTGCTCGTGTTGGGAATGGTGAGCATGGTCTGCTGCTCCCGCACGGTGGCACCCTCGCGGATTCGTTCCTCACCGCCGTAATACATCATCTCGTCGCCCGCGCGCCCGTAAATGACCAGGCCCGGCTTGGTCGCGCGAATCAGGCACTTGCCCAACTGTTCCTCGTATTCCTTGCGCTGCCTTTCCTGAACATTGTACTGCGCCGAGGCGGATTTCAGTTTCGCGTCCGCCTGGGCCAGCTTGGCCACGGCGGCCTTGCGCGCGCGGTCGAGTTCGCGCACGGCTTCGGAGTACTTGGACAAGGTTTCCTCGGAAGTTTTCAGAAACTCGTAGCGCTGAAACAAGTTTCGCCCCGTCTCCGCCGTCTGCACTTTCAGGCGTGCGTTCTCGAACGCGATCTCGTCGCGCTCCAAATCCGTGCGCGTGACGAATTGCTTCGCGTGCAGCCGGCGCGTGCCTTCGAGCGTGGCCTGGGCCTGGCCCATCTCCTTTTTCGCCACCTGGAAGTCGTCGTGGAACTTGCGAATCTTCTGCTTGGCCTCGCCGTCCCCCAGCACTTCGAGGTCGGCGTACTTCGAGAAGTCGATGTAGGAAGCGCGACGCGCGAGGGGCGACGCCGGGTCGAGGCTCGTGGGCGGCGCGTTCGAGGCCGGCCCGGACTGGCTTTCCTGGAGCGTTTTCTTCAACGCGCTCGTTTCGGAAGCGTCGGCCTGGGTGCCGTAGATGCTGGCCGTGCTGGCGCGGTTGGTCGCGTTCTGCTGGCGAATCCGCGTGAGCGAATCATCCAGGCCCAATTCGAGAATGACCTCCTCGGACGCCTGGTTGCCCAGGAACTTTTCAAAATCCATGCGCGCAAACCGCGCCTTCTGCTCCGCCGCCAGGGTGTCGCTCACATTCTGGTTCAACTGGATGTCGTAGCCTTGCTGCGCGTCGGTCAACGCTGCGCCAGCGGCCTGGAACTGAATCTCCTGCTGCACCATGAGCTTCTGGATTTCTGACGAATCGAGTTCGACCAGCACCTTGTTCGTCTTCACGTCCTCGTCCGTGACCAGATAACCTTCCTCGATGAGCTTCAGGATCTTCGTGCCCTGGAAGCCGACGCGCACCTCGCATTTGATCTCCTGCGAATCCACCGCCTGCATCGAGCCGCCCTCCAGCACGGTGATCTGCAACGGGCCGCGACGGGCCGCGAAAGTCGCGCCTTCATTCGTGACCTCCGGGCGGCGCGACCAGAAGAAAACCGCCGCGCCGAGGGCGGCCACGACCGCCACGATGCGCCCGCGGGACTGCTTGGTCAGGAATTCAAGGAGTGGGTTTTGCGTTGCCATCGTTCAGTTCTCTCCATTGGCCGTTGTCTTTGATGTAAAGGATGCCCAGGTCCGCCCAGAATTGCAGACGCGAAATGGTGTGGCTGACCAGCGCCTGAGTCAGTTGGTTCTTCGAGGTGATGAGATCGTTCTGCGCGTCCACCTGGTCCTGGGCCTTGGCCCGGCCCAACTCGGCGAGCAGCGTTTGCTCGTCCACGCGCCGTTCCGCCAGTTGCACTCCCAGTCCGCTGATTTCAAAATTGCTCCGGGCCTGATCCAGCCTGCGCCAGCCTTCGCGCACGTCCAGCCGGATCTCGTCCGCTTGCTGCTCCAGCGCGCGCGCGGTCTGCTTCTCCGCGATGAGCGCCACCCGGTAGCTGTTCCGCTCCGCCTGCCGGTCGAAGGGCAGATCCACATTCAAGCCTGCGCTCCAGTTGTAACGGTCGATGTCCGGCACCGGCACTCCGCCGCGCTGATTCGGCGGGCTGCGCAGACCGACCGTGGCCACCAGATCGGCCTGCGGCTTGAGGAAATTCGCCGCCACCTCGATTCGCCGGGTCGCGTCCTGGTGACGATCCTTCGCGTTCAGATAATCCAGCCGCGCGGTGAGCGCGATCTGCACCGCGTCGTCCGCCTGAATTTTTGGGTCGCGGATTTCCAGCGCACTGAGTTCGGCGTCGTCCAGCACGAGGCGCGTGTCCACGGCGATGCCGAGTTGGAGCAGCTTGAAGTTGTCCAGCGCCTGCTGATAGCCGCGCAGCGCGTTGTTCCACGCGCTCTCGGTGGTCAACTCCTGCTGTTCGAGCCGGCCGAGGTCGGCCTGGGTCACGCGCCCTTCCCGGGCCAGTTCGCGCGTGCGCTCGGCGTTCCGGCGCGAGCTGAGCAGGTTGAGATAATTGTTCCGCACCGTGTCGCGATTCCCCAGCACCGCGTAGTACGCACCCGCCACCTGCACGCTGAAAGTTTTGCGGAACTGCACGAACGCGCGCAGGTCGTAGAGCAAGTCCCGTTCAGCCTGCGTGAGCTGCTCGATTTGCTGCTTGAACCCGGCGTTGCGCAACAAAGGACGCGTCAACGTCGCCCCCACCTGCGACGAAGTAAGCGCGCGCGGATCGCCCGTCACGTAACGCAGAAAATCCGCGCTGAAGGACGCCGTGATCAAACCCAGGTCGCGCAGCAGCCAGCTCACGCCCACGCTGCCATCGGCCGTGACCCGCCGCTGCTCGACCAGATCGTCCGTCAGCAGAACCTTCGGCTGTTGTGTCACTGGATCGACGATTACGTCCACCGCCTGCTCGGTCTGCCCAATGATCCGGGCGCGACCGCCGCCGGCGAAAATGGGTGTGAAGCGATGGCGGGCCAGGGTGAGATTCAGCGCCGTGATGTAGAGCTGCTCCTTGCGCGACTGATAGGCTCGATTGTGCCGCACCGCGATGAGCAGCGCCTCTTCGAGCGACAAGACACGCCCGCCCACTTCGCGTTCCGCGTCCTCGCCGAGAAAATCAAGACGGTTGGTCGTGAGCGGCAGCCGGTCCAGGGCCAGCGTGTTGGTCTGTTCGATGTTGAAGCTCGGCTCCATGTTCGGCACCAGCGGCGTGCGTTGCGCGATGGCCCCGTAGGTTTCCTGGTCCGCCGACCGGCGGTAATGGTTCGCCGTGCAGCCGGCCCCCAGCATCAGGAGGACGGCCAGCAACCTGCCGCCAGCAGCGCGCGTTAAGAACTTCATGAATGGAATGGTCGTCAATGGACACACGCGCCGTTGCTTGCGTTCAAGCTTTTTACAAGTCGGGGCAGGCCGCGGGCGCATCATGTGGGTAACACTGAACCAGCTTGGAAGTGTCGAAAGTTCTGAAACCGAGGCGTCGCTGTCCCAGCGCGCCAGAGCGAGGCGTGAACCATGCTGAAGACACCCGAGGAGTCGTGGCCCGGCGCGCTGAGGACAGCGACACCCTGCTGGCGCGGGTGGATTCAACATCATGCTCCTCATCGGTTTCGCCCAGCTTCACACATTCGCTTTTCAGCCGCACCTCCGGCTGCTCTACTCCCGCCATGCAACGCCGCCATTTTATCAAGCTCTCCGCCACCGCCGGAGCCGCCTTCGGGGCCGCGCCTTACTTTTTGCGCGGGGCCGAGCCGACGAAGAAGTTCCGCACCGCGCTCATCGGTTGCGGCTGGTGGGGTAAGAACATTCTGCGCGAAGCCATCGCCAGCGGACGCCTCAAAGTCGTCGGCCTGTGCGACGTGGATGCCAACACGCGCGAGGTTGCCGCTGAACAAGTCACCGACCTCAATGGCGACCAGCCTAAGACCTATAACGATTTCCGCGAGCTGCTGGAGAAGGAGAAGCCGGAGATCGTCCTCATCGCCACGCCGGATCACTGGCACGCGCTCCAGACCATCGCAGCCGTGAAATCCGGCGCGCACGTCTTTGTCGAGAAGCCCACCGGCCACACCGTCAATGAGAGCCGCGCCATGCTCCGCGCCGCGCGCGAGGGCGGGCGCATCGTCCAGGTGGGATTGCACCGGCGCATCGGGCCGCACCACGTCAGCGGGATGAAGTTTCTCAAGAGCGGCGCGGTTGGCGACGTGGGCATGGTTCGCATCTTCGCCCACGGCGGCGGTGGCAAGGATCGTCCCGCTGCGAACAGCGAAGCGCCCGAGGGGTTGGACTGGGATTTGTGGTGCGGACCCGCGCCCAAGCGGCCCTTCAACCAGAAGCTGCACCCCGGCGGCTGGCGCAACTTCCTCGACTACGGCAACGGCCAGCTCGGCGACTGGGGCGTCCATTGGCTTGATCAAGTGCTCTGGTGGAGCGAGGAGAAGTATCCCAAACGCGTGTTCTGCTCGGGTGGCCGTCCCATCGCTGGCGTGCCCGTGTTGAGCGACAAGGAACAGACCAGCGACACCCCCGACCATCAGGTTGCCACCTATGACTTCGAGAGTTTCACCTGCGTGTGGGAACACCGTCGCTTCGCCGACAACAAGGCCGAGAAGCACAAAATCGGCGCTTACTTTTACGGCACCAAGGGCACGCTGCACATCGGCTGGCGCGACGGCTGGACGTTTTATCCCACCGACGGCAAAGCCCAGACCCAGCACGAGGATTCCCAACTCCAGGAACCCGACGGCCACAACTTGAAATTGCTCTGGGCCGACTTCATCACCTCCATCGAAAGCGGGAAGAAAGCCGTGGCCAACATCGAGATCGCGCACCGCGCCTCGGTGCTGCCGCTGCTCGGCATGATTTCCTGGCGCACCGGCCGCAGCCTGCAATGGGACGCCGCGAAGGAACAAATCATCGGCGACCCGGAGGCGAACCAGTTGTTGAGCCGCCCCTATCGCGCGCCGTGGGTTTATCCGGCGGTGTGAGCGGAGCACCGGCGCCTCCTCCCGCGCGCGGAGCGCCGAGCATGGCTCGGGCTTTGACCTGCTCCTCCCACCGCGCGGAGTTCATGCTTGGCGCTCCGGTTCACGGGCCGAGCAGGGGAGGTGTGCATGGTTCAACCCGATTCGGAAGTCGAACCTCAGCACCGCCAGCGGCCTGGCTCCGGCGCGCGTGGTCGCGGCGGAAGTCGCAGGAACTATTTCGATCCTCGGCGTGAGCAACCGGCTGCGGGTTGAAAACCCGCGCGCCGATGAGGGATGCGGCGTGCGTGGCGCGCGAAAGCGGTTGGATCCTTCGGCTGTCTTCGCGCGTTCGCTTCAACCGCCGTCGCGCTCACCTTGTTTTCTTCAACGCGTTTCTGTGAGGTGGCCAAGTTGTGCTTGTTCCCACCGAGGCCGGGTGCGTTAATCCAGCCAGCACACCATGAATATCAAAACGTCCTGGCTCCGGCGGTTCTCCTTGGTGGTGGTCGGCGTCCTTTTCGCAGGTGGACTGACGCACGCCGCCGTTCGCACCGTGAACATCGGGGATAATTTTTTCTCGCCCGTCGTGACGAACATCAATGTGGGGGACACGGTGCGCTGGGTGAACCAAGGCCTCAATCTTCACAGCACCACCTCGACCACGGGCGCGTGGGATTCGGAGGACAATTTTCCCGGTGGCCTGGATTTCCTCGACAGCTTTGATCACACCTTCAATGCCGCCGGAGATTTCCCCTACCTCGACGTCGGCTTCTCCAGCATGACCGGGCTGGTGCGGGTGGTGAGTGCCAACTCGCCGCCCACTTGCAGCATCACGAACCTGACCAGCGGGGCGGGGATGGTCGCGCCGACGAATCTGGTTCTCCGGGCCAGTGCGGCTGATCCCGGCGGCAGCGTGGTGAACGTGCAGTTCTTTGTCGGCCCGCATTCCGCCGGGACCACGGCGATCAGTCCCTACAGCGTGGTCACGAACGGTCTGCCCGCAGGCGCGTATGTGCTCACGGCGGTGGCGACGGACAATCTCGGAGCCAGGGGAACCTCCGCGCCGGTGAGTCTCTCGGTCACAGGGCCGGTTCGTTTTGACACGAATAAACTTCGGATCGCGGGCAGCACGCTGCCGCTGACGTTTTCCACGACGCCGGGCTTGAGGTACGCGCTGGAAGGTGCGCTGGCCGTGGCCCCGTCCAACTGGCTGGCTTTGGCGACCAACACGGCGGGGAGCAATTCCATGACCTTCAGCAACTCGACGGCCGGGTGGACCAACCGTTTCTTCCGCGCCCGACTGGTTCCGAATCCCTGATCGCTGGGGACGGCGACGCCCAACCGCTCGTGCCCTGCTCCAGGCCGGGAAAGCAAGACCAGGGTTCCGTCGCGCCTGGTTTCAGATTGCCCCGTGTTTCTGAATGGACAAGCGCGGCATCCAAGGCCATACACCGCCGCGTAGTTTTTCGTGATGCACTCACTGTTCATAATCCTGTTGCTGGTCACCTCGGTGGTGGCCCTGACTTTCATTGTGGAGCGCGGGTTGGCCCTGCGCTGGAGCCGCGTGGTCCCGCCCGCCCTTCAGAACGCCGTGTCTTTCTATAAATCCGCCGAGGATCTCCCGCGATTGCGCGCGGTGTGCGCGGAGCATTCCTCGACGCTGGGGCGTTTGCTGCTTTTCCTTTCCGAACATCTCGACTGGTCGCGCAGCGAAGGCGTGGAGTTGCTGGAGACCCGCGCGCGGCATGAGGTGTCCCAACTCGAACGCGGCCTGGTCGTCTTGGAAATCATCGTGGGCATTGCTCCGCTCATGGGCCTGGTCGGGACGATCTACGGTCTGATCCTGCTTTTCGGCAGCATGAGCGCGGTGAGCGGAGTGGACAGCGTGAAGTTCGCCCAGGGCATCAGCACCGCGCTCTACGCCACCTTGCTCGGCCTGGTGGTGGCCATTCCGGCGCTGATTGCCTGGAGCTATTACAGCAAGAAAGTCGAGAACCTGACCGTGGAACTGGAGTCGATCTGTGATGAGTTCTTGCGCAAGCATCATCACGCCAAGGCGAAATGAATTTCTCCGTCCACAAACGCCGACGCACCCCCTCGGTCATCATCGTCTCGCTCATCGACGTGCTGCTCGTGGTGCTGATTTTCCTGATGGTCACCACCGCCTTCAAGGACACCCCGGCCTTCAAGCTCAACCTCCCCGAGACTACGCAGCAGTCTATGAAATCCGGCGTGACGGAGAATCCTCCGCTGGTCATCACCATCACGACCAACACACCGCACTTCTATCTGGGCAAGCTCGCCGTGACCTTCGACCGATTGAAGGCGGAACTGACCCAGCGCGCCAGGGAGAACCCGCGCCTCGTGGTGGCTCTGCGCGCCGACGATCAGGCCGCCTACGGCAATGTGGTGAAAGTGACCGAGGCCGCGCAGGCCGCGCAGGTGAAGGAGATTCGCACCTTCCTCAAGCCTGGCATCCGGCCGGAGTGAGTGGGGGTGGTAAGCGGTGCGTCCGTGAACGGTACGTCAGTGGACCCTAGAGCCGACGCATCTCAATTTGGTGAGATCCCGGGGAAAACCCCAAACCTCAAGCACCAAGCACCAGGGAAGCTTCAAACCTCAAGATCCAAGCGGTGGCGGCTCCGACTGGCCCGATGGCCTGGAGGCTCCGCGGCGCTTTGAGGTTTGGAGCTTGGGGTTTCGGAGGCTCGTCGCGCGCCGATTTAGATGCGTCGGCCCTGCAGTGAATCCGTTCCGGGCTTGATCACCGCGACAGCGCCCACCGCTCACCGTTCACCGACGCACCGTTTACTGTTTGCTGATTCCTTCCCGTCGCGCCATCCTCCCGCCATGAAATTCACCTTGCTCCTCGCCACGCTGCTGATGGCTCTGCCTCTCCACGCCGCCGACTTGCGCGCCCTCATCATCGACGGGCAGAATAACCACGATTTCAAATCCACCACGCCGCACCTCAAGAAGGTGCTGGAGGAGACCGGACTGTTCACCGTGGACGTCGCCACCGCGCCGGGCAAAGGCGGTGACATGGGCACCTTCAAACCCGACTTCAAAAAGTATGGCGTTCTCATTTCCAACTACAGCGGCCAGCCCTGGAGCCAGGAGACGATGGACGCCTTCACCGCCTACGTGCGGAGCGGCGGCGGCTTCGTCAGCGTCCATGCCGCCGACAATTCGTTCCCGAAATGGAAGGAATACAACGAGATGATCGCCATCGGCGGCTGGGAGGGGCGCAATGAAAAGTCCGGACCCTATCTGCGCCTGCGCGACAACATGTTCCAGCACGACACTACTCCAGGCCGGGGCGGCAGCCACGGCCAGCAACACGCCTTCGTCTTGGAGACTCGCGTGGGCCAGCATCCGATCATGGCCGGGCTGCCGCCGCGCTGGATGCACGCCAAGGACGAACTCTACGACCGCCTGCGTGGTCCGGCCGTGAACGTGACCGTGCTGGCCAGCGCGATGTCCACCAAGGAGACCGGCGGCTCCGGCGAACACGAACCCCTGCTCCTGACCATCCGCTTCGGCGAGGGCCGCGTCTTCCACACCGCGCTCGGCCACAACAACGGCAAAGACATCACCGCGCAAAAATGCGTCGGCTTCATCACCACCCTGCAACGCGGCACCGAGTGGGCCGCCACCGGTCGGGTCACGCAGAAAGTTCCCGCCGACTTCCCCACGGCGGACAAGGTGAGCTTGAGGGAGTGAAGGCGGGGCCAGCCGATCGTGTCGCGCGTTGACGTCCGCCGGACAGGCCGTTTTTAACCCGCCCAGAGCGTGTCATGTGCCCGTGCGGACCCCGCACCCGGGCCAAAGTCGGCAACAGCAACCGGTGCGGATGACGATTTGTGCGGGCTTCAAGTTGGCGATGGCTGGAGATTCGGCCGCGCGGTTTCCCCTGTGAACGGGTGCATCTCGGAAGTGCGATCGTGGTTGGTCCTGACACGACGCCGCCGGAAAGCGTCGTCACCTGCCGACAAGAATGTCGGCGTTACGTCGTAGCGCCGGCTTTCCAGCCGGCAGGTCGCGAGACTTTCCGGTCTCGAGTTGGTGCTGTTTCCAACCAGCGTCGCCTGTCAGCGCCCGCGCCACAATGCCCCTTGCCGCGAGCGATGTCCTTTGATGCAATGTCCTCAGAAATGGCCGCTCCACCCGAGAATGATCCGCCGCCGCCCGAACGAGGAACTATTCGCATCACCTCCCCGGTCGAGTCGTCTTCCGAACAGCCCGGCCACCGCATCGGTCATTACAAGCTCCTTCAGCCGCTCGGCGAAGGCGGCATGGGCACCGTCTGGATGGCCGAACAAACTGAACCCGTCCGCCGCCGCGTCGCCCTCAAGGTCATCAAGCTGGGCATGGACACCAAGGAAGTCATCGCCCGCTTCGAAGCCGAGCGGCAGGCGCTGGCGCTGATGGATCATCCCAACATCGCGAAGGTGCTGGACGGCGGGACCACGGAGTCGGGCCGGCCTTACTTCGTCATGGAACACGTCCAGGGCGTCCCCATCACGCAATACTGCGACCTGCACAACCTCTCCACGGCGGAACGGCTGGAACTGTTCACGCAGGTCTGCCACGCCATCCAGCACGCGCACCAGAAAGGGATCATCCACCGCGACATCAAACCCTCGAACATTCTCGTGATGTTGCAGGACGGCGTGCCGGTGCCGAAGGTGATTGATTTCGGCATCGCCAAGGCCATCGGCCAGCAACGGCTGACCGACAAGACCCTGTTCACGGCCTTGCATCAATTCATCGGCACGCCCGCCTACATGAGTCCCGAGCAGGCGGAGATGACCGGGTTGGATACCGACACCCGCACCGATATTTACGCGTTGGGCGTGCTGCTCTACGAGTTGCTCACGGGCCAGACCCCGTTCGACACCAAGGCGTTGCTGCAAGCCGGATTGGATGAGATGCGGCGCATCATCCGGGAACAGGAACCGGTGCGGCCCTCGACGCGCATCAGTACGCTCGGCGCGGACGAGCAGACGAAAGTCACACGGTGCCGCCATCTCGAAGTTCCCAAACTCGTCCATCGCGTGCGCGGGGATCTGGACTGGATCGCGATGAAGTGCCTGGAGAAGGATCGCACGCGCCGCTACGAAACCGCCAATGGCCTCGCCGCCGACGTCCAGCGGCACCTGGCCAATGAGCCGGTCCTCGCCCGCCCACCGAGCAATCTTTACCGGCTGCAAAAGACCATGCGACGGAACCGGCTGGCGTTCGCGGCGACAGCCGCTGTCCTCGTGTCATTGGTTCTAGGATTTGGAACGGCCACTCACCTTTTCTTCAAGGAACAGGCGGCTTCGCACAAAGCCACGGCTGCCAGTGGGGAAATCGCCCGGCAAAAGTCCGAGGTGGAACGCAAGAATGCCGAGTACCGCGCGATGCTCGTCGAGGCGGCCCGCTCTGACCGGCTCGTTGCGGAGGAAAAACTGCACACAGGGCGAGAGCAGGAGGCCTTCGCTCATCTCGCACGCGCGGGTGAATACGATCCCACCTCCACCCTCGCGGCGGAAAAGGCCGCTGTGGCACTCAATACATGGCAGCACCCATTGCCTTCAACAATCCTCTCGGGGCATGACAGCACCGTGAGTAGCGCGCAGTTCAGTCCGGACGGCACGCGTGTCCTCACCGCCTCCTCGGACAAGACCGCGCGCGTGTGGGACGCCGCGACCGGCACGCCTCTCGCCACGCTCGCGGGGCATAAGGACTCCGTGTTGAGCGCGCAGTTCAGCCCGGACGGCATGCGCATCGTCACCGCCTCCGCAGACCAGACTGCGCGCGTGTGGGACGCCGCGACCGGTAAGCCCTTCGCCACGCTCGCCACGCTCGCGGGGCATCAGGGCATAATGGTGAGAGCGCAGTTCAGTCCGAACGGAACGCGCCTCGTCACTGCCTCCGCAGACCAGACCGCGCGCGTGTGGGACGCGGCGACCGGTAAGCCCCTCGCCACGCTCGCGGGGCATAAGGACTCCGTCTTGAGCGTGCAGTTCAGCCCGGACGGCATGCGCCTCGTCACCGCCTCCGCAGACCAGACCGCGCGCGTGTGGGACGCCGCGACTGGCCAGCCTCTCGCCACGCTCGCCACGCTCGCGGGGCATCAGGGCAACGTGTTGAGCGCGCAGTTCAGTCCGGACGGCACGCGCCTCGCTACCGCCTCCGACGACAAGACCGCGCGGGTGTGGGACGCCGCGACCGGCCAGCCCCTCGTCACGCTCGCGGGGCATGAGAGACCCGTGTTGAGCGCGCAGTTCAGTCCGGACGGCACGCGCATCGTCACTGCCTCCTCCGACAAGACCGCGCGGGTGTGGGACGCTGCGACCGGCAAGCCTCTCGCCACGCTCTCGGGGCATCAGAGCTACGTGGTGTGCGCGCAGTTCAGCCCGGATGGTACCCGCATCGTCACCGCCACCCTCGATAATACCGCGCTGGTGTGGGATGCCGTGACCGGCAAACCTCTCGCCACACTCTCGGGGCATGCGAACGTCGTGAGTAGCGCGCGGTTCAGTCCGGACGGCACGCGACTCGTCACTGCGTCATGGGACACCACCGCGCGCGTGTGGGACGCGGCGACCGGCCAGTCCCTCGCCACGCTCGGCACGGCTGCGGGGCATGAGGGCGCCGTGCAGAATGCGCAGTTCAGCCCGGACAGCACGCGGGTCGTCACCGCCTCGCGGGACAAGACCGCACTTGTGTGGTACGCCGCGAGCGGCACGCGCATCGCCAGACTTGCGGGGCATGAGAACGCCGTGTCGAGCGCGCAGTTCAGCCCGGACGGCATGCGCCTCGTCACCGCCTCCTCGGACAAGACCGCGCGCGTGTGGGACGCCGCGACCGGCACGCCTCTCGCCACGCTCGCGGGGCATAAGGACTCCGTGTTGAGCGCGC
>JANOQV010000200.1:0-2341 GCA_031414955.1 Pedosphaera sp.
GGTCGCGATGTCCCGGACGTTCGGGTCGGCCCCCTGCTTGAGCAGCAGGATGGCTTTCTTCTCATCGCCTTTGTAGATGGCGTTGATGAGTTCCTCCGCTGGCGTTGCGGCGAACAGTCGGGGCAGCGACAAGAGGAGCAGAAGCGCTGCGATGAGCAGTCGGGACGGTTGAGAATGGTTCATTGGAGTTCTCCAGGGTTCAACCGGCTTTGATGACGAAATCGAACATGGCCACGAGACCCTCTGATTCGCGGCGAGGTGACATGATGAGCGACGGACGCACGCCGGCGTCACGATGCATCCACGGATCTCCCTTGAAGTAGAGCTGCGTCGTCAAGATCGGCGACTTCCCGGAGCTGGCTTTGATATGGATATGCGCCGGCCGCATGTCCCCAGGCTCGCCATAGTAAAGCGGCTTGACGGTGCGCAGCGTGTAGCGTCCCTCGTCGTCGGTGTAGAGCTTGCCGCGCAAGAGAAAACCCGTGTTGTCGTAGCTGCCCTTGTGGTCCGCCTGCCAGATGTCGAGCAGCGCGCCCTTGAGCGGTCGGCCCTGCGTATCGAGGATGCGCCCCGTGACGGTGAGCGGCGTGCCGGCCATACCCTTCTCGAGCAATACGGAGCGGACGGGCGCGCCCGGCTTGTAGAACGGGCCTTCCCAGTTGTTCTCCGTTTCCGGTGATTCTTCCGTCGCCGCCAGCAGGCGGCCGGGCAAAAACGCGGAGGCCCCGAGCAACGGCAGTCCAACCGCGCTGCACAGAACCCCGCGCAGCAGCCGTCGGCGGGAAAGCAGCTCGATCGAAGGATGTAGTTTCTGTCCTGTTTTGTGCGGGATCATTTTGGTGTTTTTTGAGATTGGTAGCGAAACCTACGTTCTTCAAGGGGATTCACTGTAATGCGATGTTCGGATGATCCATCATCGCCAGCGCTTGCCGCTCGGCCTCGAAGCGGGCGATGACCTCGCGCGTGTCCATGCCCAGCTTGATGACCTTGAGCGCCACTCGCCGCCGCACCGGCTCCGTCTGCTCCGCGACATAGACCACGCCGCAGCCGCCTTCACCCACGCGCGCCAAAAGCTTGTAGCGTCCCAGCGTCTGGCCCACGGCCTCGTCCGGAGCGTCAGCGAGGTCCAGCTTGATGGTAGGGCGGCGGATTCGGCCTGCGTGGCCAGCAGCGTTTCAGGTTGCTCGTGCGCGGCGAGCGGCGCTTCGAGGCGGGCGCGCAATGCCGTATCGCCTTCGCACACGGTGTCCAGAAATGCGGGGCGCCTCTCCGCCAGCTTTTCCAGCGCCAGGGCAAAGAGGGCTTCTTCGCGTGAAGGGGTCATGGCCCGACGTCCTCTCTCTTGTTCAGCGCCTCGGCATCCTTGATTTCGTCCCATGTGCCGGCTCGCCAGAAGTGGTAACTGCCATTCACGGTCCCGGTGGCCAGGTAATTTCCTTCGGGCGAAAACACGCAGACGGTGACGGGATGGTCATGCTCCAAGGTCATTACTTCTCGGCGCGTCGAGACGTTCCATAGCTTGACGGTTTTGTCACCGCTGGCGGTGGCCAGCGTTCTCCCGTCGGGCGAGAAATCACAATAGAACAGGCTTTCTTTGTGCCCGGCAAGGACCGCGAGTTGCCGACCGTTGGGCCATTCCCATAAGCGCGCTGTTTTGTCGATGCTCGCAGTAGCCACAATGTTTTCGGTGGGCGAAAACGCGATGGAATAAATACTGCCGTGGTGGCCTGAAAGGCGAATGCCTTCAGATCCTTCTGCTGTTGCGCCCATCCGGTAATCTGGCGTTTCAAAGTCGGTTGCCGCCCAATACCTCCGGTCAGGTGAGAATCTTGTCATTGCGCCCGTCCTTTTCGGCAGAGAAATCTCTTTCCGGGTCTCTCCGGTTTCGCAGTCCACCTCGAGGGTGCGTTCAGGTTGAGTCACCAGGACAGATAGTCGATCACCGGTAAGCGACACATCGCCGATGTCATTGGTAGCCTCCAGCAGGGCCACCTCCTTCAAAAGGTGGAAATCGTGCGGGTCCCAAAACTTCAAGAAGCGCTGCTTGCGCGAGCGCAGGGTGAGGGTGAGGATGGCAGTTCCCGTCGCATTTTCGCCCAGGCATTGCCACTCGTTGGTAGGAAACTCGTGCAACAGTTTCCCACCAGGAACGCTCCAAATGCCAGCATGCCTACGATTGCCGCTGCCAAGCTGAGCTGCAAACATACTTTCCCCGTTCAAGAATCTCGGTGCCGGATTACCGCCGAAACGCACGAATGCACCGTCAACCCGGTTGGCCGAGTCAGCCCTGTCCGTCTTCCAAAGGCGAACGTCCCTGGCGCCGCTGGCCACCAATGTCCCG
>JANOQV010000201.1:0-2640 GCA_031414955.1 Pedosphaera sp.
GCAGTTTGCCCGAGGACATTCTCGAACCCATCATCTCCAAGCAGGACGCCGACGCGCAGCCCATCCTCTGGCTCTCGCTGAACAGCGACCGCTATTCGCCGCTCGAACTCACCACGCTCGCCGAGCGCCAGTACAAGCCACGTTTCCAAAGCGTCGCCGGCGTCTCCTCGGTCATGATTGGCGGCGAGAAGCGCTACGCCATGCGCCTGTGGCTCGACTCCGCGCGCATGGCTGCGCGGCAAGTGACCGTGCTCGACGTGCAACGCGCCTTGCGCGAGCAGAACATCGAGCTGCCCAGCGGGCGCGTGGAAAATCTCGACCGCGAAATGACCATCCAGACACGCGGCGAACTCAAGACCGCCGCCGAGTTCAGCGAACTCGTCATCCGCTCCGACGGCGCGAACTTGATCAAACTCCGCGATATTGGTCGCGCCGAGGAAGGCGCGGAAGATTACCGCACCATCGCCCGCGCGCGCGGCAAGCCCTGCGTCTTCCTCGGCATCGTCAAGCAGGCCAAGGGCAACACCGTCTCCGTCGCCCAGGCCATCCGCGCCGAAGTCGCAGCCATCCAGCCCACGCTGCCCGCCGGGTGCGACATGTGGGTGGCATTCGATTCCAGCATCTTCGTCGAGAAAGCCATCAGCGAAGTCTGGGAAACCCTCGCCATCGCCTTCGTGCTCGTCATGGGGATCATCTTCGTGTTCCTGCGCAACGTCCGCTCGACGATCATTCCCGCCGTCGCCATTCCCATCTCCATCATCGGCACCTTCGCCGTCCTCTACTTCCTCGGCTTCTCGATCAACATCCTCACCATGCTCGCGCTCGTGCTCGCCATCGGCGTCGTCGTCGATGACGCCATCGTGGTGCTCGAAGCGATCTATCGCCACCTCGAAGCTGGCATGACGCCAATGAAGGCCGCGTTCAAGGCGATGGAGGAAATCAGCTTCGCCATCATCGCCATCACCATTTCGCTCGTCGCCGTCTTTGCGCCGCTCGCGTTTCAGAAGAGCACGACCGGCCGGCTCTTCGTCGAGTTCGCCGCCGCCGTCTGCGGCTCCGTCATCATCTCCGCCTTCGTCGCGCTCACGCTCACGCCCGCGATGGCCGCGCGGATGTTGAAGCCGCTGGAAGGCGTGAAGCACGGCGCGCTGTTCAACTTCTTTGAGCGCGGTTTCGACTGGGTCAACTCCCTCTACGCGCGCGGGCTGCGCTGGTCGCTTGCACATCGCTGGGTCATCGTGCTCGTCACGCTCGGCACCTTGGTCGCAATGGTCGGTGCGTATCGCGGACTCGACCAGGACTTCCTGCCGCAGGAGGACAAGAGCCGCATGTTCGCCATGGTCATCACGCCCAACGGCTCGACCAGCGAATTCACCGACCGCCAGTTGCTCAAAGCCGAGAGCATCATCGCCAGCGTGCCCGAAGTGGAGAGCTACGGCGCGATGGTCGCCCCCGGCTTCAGCGGCCCCGGCCAGGCCAGCTTCGGCATCGTGTTCGTCACCTTCAAGGATCGCAGCCTGCGGAAACGCTCCGTGCAGGAAATCGTCCTCGGCCCCGGCGGCTTGCAGCAGCGGATGTTCGCCGAGGTCGAAGGCGGGCTGGCCATCGCGAACCTGCCCAAGGCCATCGAAGTGAACTTCCGCGACGCGCCCTTCGAGTTGATTCTGCAAAACCAAGACCTCGATCAACTCGCGAAGACTTCCGCCCTGATCGCCAATCGCCTGCGCGGGATGACCAACGCCGCCGGCCTGCCCTTGTTGAGCAGCGTGCGCGTCGGCTACGAGGTGAACAAACCCGAACTGCGCCTCACCATCGACCGCAATCGCGCCGCGTCGCTCGGCGTGAGCGTCGAAGATATTTCGCGCACGCTCCAGATTCTCTTCGGCGGACTCGACCTCAGCCGCCTGAAAGTGGACGGCAAGGAATACCAGGTCATCGCCCAGCTCGAACGCGCCTCGCGCCTAACGCCGCAGGATCTCGACACCGTGTTCGTGCGCGGCAGCAAGGGCGAGTTGATCCAGTTGAGCACCGTCGTGAAACGCGAGACCGGAGCCGCGCCCAACTCGATCAACCACTACCAGCGCCTGCGCAGCGCCAGTATCACCGCCTCGCCTGGAGCCGTCCCTATCGGCACCATGATCAAGGAAACCGAAACCATGCTCGCCGAGGCGCTGCCCGCCGGTTCGCAATACGCCTGGGGCGGTGACGCCAAGAACCTGCGCGACGCGAGCACCGAAGTCTGGTGGGTGCTCGGCCTGGCCGCGATCATCGTGTACATGACGCTGGCCGCGCAGTTCGAGAGCCTGGTGCATCCGCTCACCGTCATGCTCGCGCTGCCGCTCGCAGCGGTTGGCGCGTTCGGTACGCTGTGGCTGCTGAACTTCGGCGGCCAGATGGGCCTCTATCCGCCCATCCCGGCGATGAACGTGAACCTCTTCAGCCAAATCGGCCTCGTGCTGCTCATCGGTCTTGTCACCAAGAATTCCATTCTCCTCGTCGAATACGCCAACCAGCGCCGCGCCACCGGTGCGAATTCCCGCGACGCAATGATCGAAGCCGGCGTCGTGCGCCTGCGCCCGATTCTGATGACCGCTTTTTCGACCATCGCCGGCATCCTGCCCATCGCCATCGGCTTCGGCG
>JANOQV010000202.1:0-2688 GCA_031414955.1 Pedosphaera sp.
ATTTGTTTGGAGTCGGGAGAGAACACCGCGCTTCTCGCGGGGCGCTTGGGTTGCAAATAACGCGGGGCGCTGTTCGTGATGAGGGACTGCACAGCGACGCCCGTTGACGTGAGCAGGAGCAGCGAACGGCTGTCGGGCGCGACTTCGAAATGGTCGCACTTGGTCTGGAGAAACAGTTCCTTTGTTTCCAGATTCCAAACCCTGACTTCTCCTGCTGCGGCGCTGAAACGCACCACGAGGAATCGATCGTCGAGTGAGAACGCTGCTTCATCGAAGGTCGAGTTCGATGGGCCGAAAAATGACGTAAGCACCTGGGTGGAGGGGTATTCGCACACCTCAATCCGATTGGATGTCGTGCCTCGCACAAAACGGTCGAAGCGCCCATTCCAGAACCACCTCCCGAATGGTTTTGAAATCCAATTGGTCGGCGGAGCGAAATCCATCAGCGCCATCTGGGCGATGGCTTCCTGGCGAAGGACCAGCGTCTGCGTATCCGTCAGAGCAGGATGGTGGGTAAGTTTTTGCAACAGGGCTGAACTGCGGACGCGTGCGCCAATTCCTCCGGCTATCCGCACGGCCCGAGCCTCGTTAAAATTCGCGTTCCAAAGTTCGTTTTCGGCGCGGCCCCATTCCTGACGAGCATTCGCAGCTTCCACATTCGCTCGCTTCGCCTCCGCAGTGGCCCGCGATGCTTCATCGTTCGCGCGATTGAATTGCCACAGAACACCGATAAGACCGGCCAGGCCGACAAAAAGAACAGTGACGATGAGGCTGGCCACGACGGGCTTGCGCCGTGCCCATTTCCAGGCGCGTTCGGGCATCGTCGTCCGCCGCGCCTGAATTGGTTCGTCCGCCAGCCAACATTGCAATTCGTCGGCCAGCGCCTCGGCTGAGCCGTAGCGGCGCGTGGGATCCTTCTCCAAACACTTCAGACAAAGGACGGCAAGGTCGCGATCCAACTCCGGGTTGAGGGATTGTGGCGAGGCCGGTTCCGCCTCGCGAACTTGCACGAGGATTTCCAGCGGATTGCTGCCCACGAAGGGCGGGCGGCCCGTCAGCAACTCATAAAGAATTGCCCCCAGGCTATACACATCCGCTACGGTGGATAGTTGTTTGGTGTGTCCCGCCGCCTGTTCGGGCGCCATGTAGCTGGGCGTGCCCATCACCGTCGCGCTTTGCGTCAAGGCGCTGTCGTGTTCAAGAAGTTTCGCCAGTCCGAAATCAGCCACGAGCGGCCCGCCGTGCGCATCCAGGAGAATGTTTCCGGGCTTCAAGTCCCGGTGAAGAATCCCGCGCTGATGCGCGTGATGCACCGCCCGCGCCACCTTGGCCATCAACTCCGCCGCTCGACGTGGACTGAACTTCTCCCTGGCCAGCGATTGCCTCAGCGTGCCGCCTTCCACGAAGCGCATGCTGAAGTAGTGCTGGCCTTCGTGCGTCCCGATTTCGTAAATCGGGACGATGTTCGGATGCTCCAGCCGAGCCGCTGCTTCGGCTTCGGCCTGGAAGCGCTGGACCATTTCGGCGGAAGAAAAGTCGCCGGCCAAAATCATTTTCAATGCGACGACGCGGTTGAGGCTCACCTGCCGCGCCTTGTA
Source organism: Pedosphaera sp. (assembly GCA_031414955.1). Taxonomy (GTDB): domain Bacteria; phylum Verrucomicrobiota; class Verrucomicrobiia; order Limisphaerales; family SIBH01; genus JANNGC01. The sequence goes on from JANOQV010000202.1 coordinate 1,599, forward strand.
AACCACGCCCATGCCGCCGCGCGCAATCTCCTCCACCAGTTCGTAATCCCCGAAGTAGCGGACTCTGATTCGCTCAGTCGAACCGCCGGACGCAGCGAACGGCGCATCCACTTCTGGCAAAAGGGAGAGCGGTGGAACGTCTTCCCCCGGTGGCGCCAGCGCGATGTTGAGCAAGCAGTTGGCGCACAGGTTGCCGACCGCCTGGCCGGTCAACTCCACGCCACAGCGCTGACATCGAAGGTTTCCATCCATATTCACAGTGGGCACATCATGTTCGTTCGGCATTACTACAGAACTTCGAACACACGGTTACAGGCCGCCGCCCGAAAACGTGCTGGCAGTTTGCAACTGGCAGTCCTGGCCACGGGTATCAGCGACGATTTTACGCGCTCAACGCCGCCATGAGGCAGCGCAGTTCCTCATCCACTTCCGCCGGCGTGGCAACCGTCTGGCTGATTTCTTCCCGAACCACCTCGCGGAAGCGGTGGCGCAAGCGATGCACCGCCACTTTGACCGCGCCTTCGCTCAACCCGAGTGGGCCGGCCAGTTCGCGATAAGACTCACCGGATGTTTCGGTCAACAAGAGGCCTTTCAATTGGTCGAACAACGCGCGTTTGTCCGAGGCGGCATAGTGTTCGCCGAGGCGCTCCATGGCCCTTTCCAAAAGGGCCATCGCCCAGCGTTTGTCGTAGAGACTTTCCGGCGCGAGTTGGACCGCTGACTCCTGCTGGTAAGCGCGCTCCGCCGCATCTTCGTCCAGCGAAAGGATCTTTTTTCCGCCGCCCCGCTTCTGTGCCTGGCCGCGCACCCATTCGTTGACCAGGAAATGCTGGAGAGACTTCAACAGGAAGGACCGGAACCGGCCCCGCTCCTGTGAGGCAAGCTTCAAGTATTTCTTTTCCAGCAGCCGCGCGAAAAACTCCTGCGTCAAATCCTGCGCATCCTCTGGATTGTGCCCGGCTCGCCGCACATATGCGTAAAGCGGATACCAGTAAGTGCCGCACAACTTATCCAGGGCGGCCTCCGCTTGTGGCGCTTGCGACTGCCCGGCCAGTAGCACCACGCTCCAATGCGTCGTGTTGAACTGTCC
>JANOQV010000203.1:0-1915 GCA_031414955.1 Pedosphaera sp.
CAAAACCTGCAGGCCTGGGAACCGGCTCAGCCCCGCGCCTCTTTGAAATTGCATTGGCGTCGCCCCTCTCCCACTATGCCTCCCAGCACCGCCACGGCCGAAAGAAAAGTCATGCTCTGGATCGCCCCATCCGAAAAAGACACCGACAACGCCGCGAGGATCTTCTCCCTCTCCGTTTCGGAAGGGGAGAGGGCCGGGGTGAGGGGTGATTCGCGCCACCCTCGCCCATCGGATGGGAGAGGGGCTGGGGGTGAGGGCGCTCCCCGCGTGTCCCGTCGCGGCAGCCGCGTGGATGAGCCCGCCGCCTATCACGCCGAGGGCATCCTGTATCTGCCCGCCGAGGCGAGGTTCGATTACCTGCTCAACCGCCCCGAAGCCGAGAACATCGGCGCGAAGGTCAATGCCGCCATGCGCGACGTGGCGAAGTTCGAATTGCGAATTGCGAATTCCGAAGTTCAGTCAGTTCGACAATCGAAATTCGTCATTCGCACTTCCCCGATTCCCGCCTCGCTGGACTACGACGCCTTCGGGCGCATCTACGAATACTTCCTCGGCGAGTTCGCCATGAGCGAAGGCCAGGGCGGCGGCGAATTTTACACCCCCAGCAGCATCGTCCGCCTCCTCACCGAAGTCATCGAGCCCTACCACGGGCGCATCCTCGACCCCGCGTGCGGTTCGGGCGGCATGTTCGTTTCCTCGGCGCGCTTCTTCTCCGAGCACAAGCGGCAAGCTGCCGCTGGCAAATTATCTCTCTCTCCTACTCTGGAGGAGAGGGTCGGGGAGAGAAGACCGTCTGAATGCTCTGGTAACCCAACTCGCGAGTTGTCCAGCCGCATTTATCGCGGTGCAGATGCCAGAGAATGATCTTGGTTTTTTCCCGCTTTCCTACAAGGTGCTCTCGTCCTCCAGCCATTATGAATGCTTCCGTTCACTCTGCTGTTTTTCGTGCGACCCGGATTCAGATGCTGCTCGCAGCTTCTCTTTTCGCGCTTTGCCTGCCTGCTCGAAGCGCCAACCCGTCGCTCACGAATTTTAACATCCGCAACGTCGGCACCGATCTCGAAGGCAGGCAAAGGTTTCAGCTCGAATGGGACGCCGTCTCCAACGCCAACTACGTCGTGCAACGGCCCGCTGGCCTGCCGCCGGCCGGACCGTGGACCGGGTTCGATACGGCCATATCGATTGACCGCGCGGGCAGCTACGTGATTTCAGCGCTCGCGACGGACCAGACTGGTTTCTACCGACTCCTGTTGCCGCAAGCGCGGATCACCGCGGTCGAACCTGCCGTGGTTGATGTCACCGTTTCCAACACGCCGCTCTACATTTTGGGCCAATGCCTGCCCACGAACGTCCTCGTGCTGATCAACGGTCTTTATTTCACGCCCACGATCATCAACACCGGCGGCGTCTGGGCGGTGGTCTCGCTCAACGGACTGCCGCCAGGCCAGCCTCGGTTTGACGTGACGGTGGTTGACGCCGGCACGAGCAACGTCATCGCGACGTTGCCGTATGCCGTGGTCGGTGTGGACTCCAATTCACCTTACCTGCTCGCGCCCCCGGAAATGCCGCCGGCCAGCCCTTCAGGCTTGTGGCTTTCCAAAAAAGGATACGAATACTATAGGGCCAGAAGTGACTTGGCTTCGGCGTCCGGGGTTACCGGTTGGACCAAAGGCGGCGGAGCCAGCGTCGGCAAGCCAAACCCAGGAAGATCCTCGTGGACCAAAGGCGGAGGGGCCAGTGTTGGCAAGCCCAACCCGGGCCGGGCCAATTCCGCATTCAGCGGCGGCGATGGCAATCCTCAATTCAGCCTGCTCATGCCCACCCTGATGAAAGCCAAGGAAAAAGCCAACCGAACCAAATGTGCCAATTCGTTTCGAGTGCAGCCATTTTCCGGCGAAGTGCAGGAATGTGACGT
>JANOQV010000204.1:0-15555 GCA_031414955.1 Pedosphaera sp.
CGCGGTTCGTGACCCGGCGATCCCGGGCCCAGCGCACCTTGGCCTCCTCGATCCGCTTGAGGTGCTCAAGGCACGAATTCTTCGACGCCACCACGCGCGCCTTGACGAAATTCGGAATCGCGACCGCCAGCAGCAGCCCCAGCGCCGCGAGGCCCAGCGGAATGGTCACCTTGCTTCTCATGCGCTTCACGCCGCCTGCGCCGCCGCGACGGTGATTTCGAACACCGCGCTCGCCTGGCCCTCGCCGCCCGCGTTGCGCGGGATGGCCTGGAAGCGATGCAGCCCCACCAACTGGTTCTGCAACGTGAGGCTCTTCAGCGGCGAATCGGCAAACAGCACCACGAACACCGGCGAGTCGGGCGGCTGGTGCAGATACGTGAAGCGCGTCGCGTGCGGCGCGTGGCAATCGAAATGGATCACCCTGCCGGCCACGATGATGTTGGAAATCACGGCCTGCCCCACCGGCGGCGGGGGCGTGTAAGTCGTCGGCACCGTCGAGCGGATCGTGTCGCCCGCCGCCGTGCCGGCCTTGAACTTGTTCGTCGCCGCGGCGTACCACGCCACGCACGCCTTGTCGCAGGTCAGGGCCGTCACCATCAGCTTCGAGGCGGCCGTGCGCCAGTCCTCGAAGGCATTCGCGTGCGCCGCCTTCTCCGCCAGCGAGTTGGCCAGCAACGAGCCGAAGTTGGAGAGTTCCACCTCCGCGTCGAACACCCAGGCGCCATCCGCCTTGGCCCAGAGCGCGCGCGCCGCCTCGCCCTGGTTGTAAAGGCCGTCGCGCCCCTGCGCGTCCGTGCGCAGCGCGCGGAAGCGCGACAGCACCGCCGGCTGCGCGCGAAAGTAATAGACCCCCTCGCGCTTCACGTCGCGCGACACGCGCTGGATGTTTCCCAGCGACAGGTCCCACGTCGCCGCGGCCGCACGCCAGTCGGCCCGCTTGTTGATCTCCTGGATGCGCAGTTGCTCCAGCCCGGTGTGCTCCGGGCCCCATTGGGCGGCGGGCTTGCCGGACCAGACCCACGGCGGCGTGCCCGTGCTCAGTCCCAGTTGCGTGGTGGAAGTCGCCAGCAGGCGACTCATGGTGAAGGAGATGCTTTTCATAACTGTGTTCCGTCTGTCTTTCTATTTTGGTTGTTTTCACGAACGCGCCATTCGGTGCGTCACTGGTATTCCTCATATCATGTGCCGTGCCAAACCCCACCGACCGCAAAAGAAAGTGAGCGCCTCCCCTCCTCCTGCGGGCTTCTCCCTCTCCCCGTCCGACGGGGAGCAACGGTGTTGTTGGGCAAGCATTTTTTCAGGCGGTTTTGAGCGCCGGTTTCGGTTTCGGTTTGAGGGCCTGATTCATTTGCACCAGCAGTTTGCGCATCACCGCCGTCAGCGCCACTTTGGCCGGTTTGCCGGCCGCTCGCAATTTGGCGTAGAACTTCCCCAGGGTGCTCTCTTTCATCCGCGCCAGGGCCACCGCCGACATGTAGAGGGCCCGCCGCACCGCCGCCCGCCCGCCGCCGATGTGCCGCTGGCCTTCCCAGGGGCCGCTCTGGCGCGTCCACGGGGCCAGGCCGGCCAGTGCCGCCGCTTCGCCCCGGTTGAGCTGGCCCAGTTCAGGCATCTGGCTCAAGACGCTCACGGCGGTGAGCCGGCCCACGCCGTCCAACGCCTCGAGCTGGGCCACCGGTTCCTGCCACTGCGGGGCCCGCGCCAGCGCCGCCGCCATCTCCCTCTCGACGGCCTCCATCTGCTGGTCCAGGTGCGCTTCCAGTTTGGCCAGGCGCTTCTTGACGAAGGCCAGGGTGGCGTGTTCGGCGTGGTTGCGCAGGCCGTTGCGTTGTTCCACCAGCTGGCCGCGCCACTGCACCAGCCCGCGCAGTTCGGCCAGCGCCGTGTCGGGCAGGGGCGTGGCCGCCGGCCGCAGGGCCGCGCCGTAGGCGGTGAGCACCCGGGTGTCGAGGGGGTCGTTCTTGGCCCGCTGGCCCTGGGCCAGGGCGAAGTGCCGCACCAGCGCGGGGTTGAGCACGCTCACCGGGATCGCCGCCGCCTGGAGCGCGGCGACCACGGCCCGTTCGTAGCCGCCGGTGGCTTCGCAGACGACGTGCGCGCCGGGCACGGCCCGCAGGAGTTTGACCAACTGGCGGTGGCCGGCGGCGGTGTTGGGCAGGGTGTAACCTCGGCCTTGGAGGTCGAGTTGGAGGGTGGCCTTGGCAATATCCAGGCCGGTGTGGACGACGGAGGTTTTTTCAGTCAGTGTGTTCATGCTGTTCGGACTCCTACTTGCACATGCGAGCGCGGCCCCGAAGGGACGGCTCTATCAACGGTTCGAGTGACGGACAGAAGGCGAGAGCGGCTCTGGCTCCCCGACGAACGCGCCGAAGCGGTTCCAGAGGGCAACGAGCGCGCCCGCGCCGCCGCCCTCCCCCCTGCAGGGGGGAGGGCGGCCCCATCTTCCTGTTTGGCTTGCGCCAAAAAAGGAAGATGGAAAGAGACATACCAGGGTTGCGAGTCCGCGAGCTACCCTGGGTTGGCTCGCATGGAATTCCTCTTCAACCCTGAAGGGGTTGCAGCACGCTCGGGATCTTCCCACGGCCCCGCACCGTGTGACCAGTGCTTCAACCCCTTCGGGGTTGGTAAATTTTTTGCGGGCGTTCCCAGGGTAGCTCGCACCTCGCAACCCTTGGGCAGAGTGCTTCAATCCTTTCACGATTGAAAAACGGCTCGTCGAGAGGCGGGCAACGACATGGCGTTTGCGCCGGCTCAACGGTAAGACCATTCAAGGCAATCTCATCGCCCGGTAGTAACGGTGCGTGCTGTTCGTCGCCGTGGGATCGATGATGTTCGCCGTTGCGCCGTTCCAGGAAATCGTGCCCGTCAACGCCGTCCAACCGGCCGCGCCCAGGTCATCCTTGAACTCGGCGCGATAGCTTCGAGCGGGATTGCCCGTCCAGAATAGCAGCTTGCCGCCGCCGCCCGCCGGCGAAACGGTCAGCACCCGAAAGGTGGAAGCGGCAGCGCGAGCAGGCCGAGCAAGGCCAGCGCGGCGAGGACGGCGGCCAGTTCGAGGCGGGTGAAGGCGGCGCGGGAGTTCATGCAAGTGAGTGTTGTGGATAAGAGGCCCGACCGGGGGAATTTATTCCCGCCAGAACGCCTGAAAGCATGTGTGGTTCGAGGCATGACGTGTTCGGAGTCTGGTGGCGAAAGCACGGCCGGCGTCGGGGAATGGCAACGCGGTTCTCGAAGGCCGAGGCACCTCGGGCGCATTCGTCCACCGTTGGCGAATGACCCGGGGCCAGGTGGGCGGCCTCGCGCTGCGAGGCCAGGTCGAACGGCCCAGGCCAAGCCCTCGCCTCGCAGCGCGAGGCTTGCCACCTCCGCCCTGGTTCCGGCTTTCACCAACGGTGGACGGATGCACCATGCACCTCGGGCCAAGGTCGCGCTTGCGCGGCGGTGGCGTGCGCGCCATTTTCGCCGCCCATGATGACTTTGATTGTCGGCACCAACCGTCCGGGCAGCAGCACGCGCCAAGTGGCGGCCCAAATCGAGGAGATTTACCGCGAGCTGGAGACGCCGCTCAGGGTGCTCGACCTCGCCCAGTTGCCGCCGGAAATTTTTCACCCCGGCTCCTACGCGGAGAAGCCCGCCGGGTTCAAACCATTCTCCGAGGGCGTGCTGCAAGCGTCCGGCTTGATCGTCGTGACGCCCGAATACAACGGCTCACTGCCCGGCGTGTTGAAGTACTTCATCGACATGCTGGAGTTCCCGGAGAGCTTCGAGCGGCGGCCCGTCTGTTTCGTGGGGGTCGCCGCCGGAATGTGGGGCGCGCTGCGGCCGGTCGAGCAGTTGCAGGCCATCTTCGGCTACCGCAACGCCCACATCTTTCCCGAACGCGTTTTCCTGCCCCGCATTGGCACGCTGCTGGATGCAGGCGGGCGGTTGAAAGATCCGGAACTGGTCGAACGCCTGCGCACGCAGCAGCAGGGCTTTGTGGCGTTCGTGAAGAAGTTGAAGGGCTGATGGCTACCCGGCCAGTCGGGTGATGCTTTCGTCCGCCGGCAATTCAGCGAGCAACTCGGCGATGCGGCGAGATTGCCCGGGCAACACAAACTCCGGCGCCACTTCGCTCAACGGCTGAAGCACGAAGCGCCGCAGATGGGCGCGCGGATGCGGCAGAATCAGAGTCGGCCTGTTCCGCACCTCGGCCCCGAACGCGATGAGGTCGAGGTCGATCGGACGCGCCTCGTTCATCACCGACTTGGGCCGTCGTCCGAGATCCCATTCCAGGGTGAACAGCTTCATCCCCAGCGAGTCGGCGGTTTCGCCGGGCCAAGGCGTGAGAGCCACGGCGGCGTTGATGAACAGCGGCGAATCTGGCGGGCAAGCCACGGGCGTCGTCTGCCAGAGCGACGATCTGCGCAGTGGCCGCGCGGAAAGCTTCTCCAACTCGACGAAGGCCCGATAAATCGTGCCCACGGAGTCGCCGAGGTTGGAACCGAGGGCAACGAGGGCAACCTGTTCCGCATTCCGCATTCCGCGTTCCGCGCTCACTTCAACCCCAGCACATCCTGCATGTCGTAGAGGCCGGGCTTTTGTTTCACGATCCACTGCGCGGCGCGGAGGGCGCCGTTGGCGAAGGTGTTCCGGCTCGAGGCCTTGTGGGTCAGTTCCACGCGCTCGCCGTTCGCGGCGAAGATGACGGTGTGGTCGCCCACCACGTCGCCGCCACGCAGGGCATGAATGCCAATCTCGGCCGCGGTGCGTTCCCCGGTGATCCCCTTGCGTCCGTGGCGCAGGACTTCGTCGAGTTGCACCTGGCGGACGTCGCCGAGGATTTCGAGCAGCGTGGTGGCGGTACCGCTCGGGGCGTCCTTCTTCAGGCGATGGTGCATCTCCACCACTTCGAGGTCGAAGCCGGGGCCGAGAATTTCCGCCGCCTTGCGGGTGAGCCAGAAGAGCGTGTTCACACCGGTGGAATAGTTTGAAGCCCAGACGATGGGAATCTGGGATTGGAGATTTGCGATTTGAGGTTTCTCCTCCGGCTGATGGCCGGTGGTGCCAATGACGAGCGCCTTCTGGTGCTGCGCGCAAAGTTTGGCCACGCCGAGCGTCGCGGAGTGAAAGCTGAAGTCGATGACCGCATCGCATTTCGCGATGACGGCACCGAGATCGTCGCCCACATCGACCTGTCCGACGACTTCGAGTTCAGGGATGCGCGCCGCGCAGGTGATGAGCGCCAGGCCCATCTGGCCTTTGGCCCCGGTGATGATGATGCGTGTCATGGGATCAGAGTTTTGAAAGAACCGCCGCCTTGTCGATTCCTTTCGCGCTGGCTACCGCTCGAAGTATCGCATTCAAAGTCCCCGTTCGCAGGGGATCGTGATTGGGCACGGACAAGCGATGCGACCTTGGCGATTCAGTCTGGAGAATGATGTGGCTGCCTTCCTGATGGATCTTTCTATAATCAATATCCCGGCAAAGGACTTTGACCGGTTCCGTGCCGCTGAGGTCGCGCGGCAACTTCATGAGCAGGAGAGGACTTCGTCGCGAACGAGATGGAGCCGAATTGAAGACGGCTTTGGTTGATCAAAAAAGTATGCCGAAACCGCTTCTTGAACGTTCCTGCGCAGTTCATTCCAGTTGTCGCCCTCGGTAAAGATGTCATGCGACAGACACTCGGCAACGAAGCCTCCATCCGACTCCTGCGTTACGCTGAATACGATTTCCATGTCGGCAGTATAGCGGTGCAGCAGGCCGACTCAACGACGGAGCACTCCCGCCGCCTGTAGCGTCGCCTTGAGCACCGCCTTGTTCGGCGCGCTCATCGGCACCAACGGCAGGCGATATTCCTCCTGCACCAAACCCATCATGGCCAGCGCGGCTTTGACCGGCACCGGGTTGGTCTCGATGAACAAGTCTTTGAACAGCGGGTAAAATTTCGCGTGCAGCTTTTGCGCTTCGGCCATCTTGCCGGCGGCGAACGCCCGCACCATCCGGCTCACTTCGCGCGGGATGACGTTCGACGCCACGCTGATGACGCCGTTTGCCCCCACGCTCATGAAGGGCAAGGTCAATGAGTCATCGCCGCTGAGAATCTCAAACTTCAGGCCCAGCGCGGCGCGGAGCTGGCTCACGCGATCCGCGTTGCCGCCGGCTTCCTTGATGCCGACGATGTTTTTGTGCGCCGCCGCCAGCCGCTTGACCGTGTCGATGCCAATCTCGATGCCGCACCGGCCCGGAATGCTGTAGAGCAGGATGGGCAGCTTGGTCGCCGCAGCGATGGCGCTGAAGTGCTGGAACAAACCTTCCTGGGTCGGCTTGTTGTAATAAGGCGCGACTTGGAGCGAGCCATCCGCGCCTTCCTCCTCGGCGGCCTTGGTCAGATAAATCGCCTCGCTGGTGGAATTGCCACCGGTGCCCGCCAGCACCTTGACCCGGCCCTGGGCGAACTGCACTGCGAGTTCGATGACGCGCACATGCTCCTCATAATCGAGCGTGGGCGATTCGCCCGTGGTGCCGACCGGCACGATGCCATCCACGCCGCCTTGGACCTGGGCTTTGACCAGGCGCTCCAGCGCGGATTCATCCAATACGCCGTTGCGAAACGGCGTCACGATTGCGGTATAGATTCCAGTAAACATGTGTCCGAAGAATTCTGCGTAATTTCTCAAACGCCCGCTGCGAAGCCAGCCTGAATTTTGAACGAGAATGGCGGTTCGGGGAAAAGTGGAGCCAGTTGTCGGATTTGAACCGACGACCGACGGTTTACAAAACCGTTGCTCTACCACTGAGCTAAACTGGCGTCCGGCCCGCGTGGCAATGTATTCCCTGAACCAGCGCAAACAAGGATTTTCCAGGTCGGCCGGCGCACGAACGCGATGGGGGGCGGCGCGGGTGGAAAAACACCCTCAGCTCATTACTGCACTGCCACGCAATCGAAAACCGACCGGCGTTCAGCAACTCAAGCGCTGGCAAAATCAATCCCGGCTGCATCGTTCCAGCTTATACCCCACGCGGAACTGACCGGGCCATGAGCCGGGACGATCCAAGGTCGATGCTGGTCGGCGCGATTTCCCGAAGAGTATCTTTCCGGTGTTCACCCCGTCTCGTTTCTCGACACGCAAAGTTACCGAATCGGCAGAAGGGACAACTGGCCGCGAGATCTTTTTTCGAAAATGAAGAACGGGAATCTTGTCCAGCCTGCGACTGGTCCGAATTCGGATCGAAACCGCGCTCAACTCACTCATCACCATGAAAACTCGTCGTTGTCTCTTTCTTCTCCTGCTCGTGACCGCCTCGGCCCTGGTGTCTGGGTGCCAGCACGTCAACCCCTGGGAGCGTGGCGCACTCGCGGACGAAACCATGCGGGCCGATCCGCTGAACCTCATGATGGCCGAACACATGTGGTTCTCTCGCGAGGTGGCCTCCGGTGGCCGTGGCGTGGGCGGCGGTGGCTGTGGCTGCAACTGATTCGGACCCACATTGGTTCGCATCCTCAAAGAAGACATGAAGTTCTCCAGGCTCCTCAACCCGGCGCATCTGGCAAGTAACACCGTGGCGTCCGGCGCACTCACGGGACGCTATACTTTGGTCGTGGCCGCTTCGGCGGATGGAGAGACCGCGCCGCTGGGCGATGGTTACGCTTCTCTCAGGGTGGGCGCCGGAGGCACGGTAACGCTTTTGGGATCGCTGGCTGACGGATCGAAGCTGGTGAAGACGGTGACGATTTTCGGCGGAGCCGACCTGCCCGTTTACGTGCCGCTGAATCGAGGCAAGGGTGCCGTGTTTGGCTGGCTGAAGCTGACGCCGGGCAGCTCGGAGGATTTGTCAGGCCAAGTGCATTGGATCAGCCCGCCCTCAACCAGGAGAAAAAGATACGCGACCGGATTCCATTTGGTTTCACCGGGGCACGGCTCCGTTTACAACTGGCAAGCTGATGAAGTTGAACACGAGCGAGGCAGCGCTGCAGATCTGGACGACGATAAGCTGCGCCAGCAACCGATCGCCCGCTTGGTGCTGACCGGCGGCAATTTGCCCGGCGCGGTGACGAACGAGGTGCGTTTCGGCGAGCAGGGACAGGTCGTAGGTTCTGCGCCGGACGCAGTGCGGTTGATATTCTCCAGGAGAACAGGCTTGTTCACCGGCACTCTCGACACCTGGGCCGCGCCGCGCCGGATTCGCTTTCAAGGTGCCATCCTCCAGAGACAGTCCTTCGCCACGGGCTATTTCTCCGGCACGAACGAGGTTGGTCACATTTACCTCGGCCCGTGAGCGGGGGCCGCGGCGATGTGTGCGCGGAGGCTAGATCGCCCTGCTCCTCAGTTTTGCCCGTCGGTGCCACCGACCGGAGGCGCCCAGTTACGGCCGGGGGGGGTGAATTCCCAGTTTCCTTCGAGGTGGCCGTTGGATAACCTCGGTCCATGTTGCGGCACGAAATGAATTCCGGCGTGGCTTTGCGCCGCACCTACGCGCCTGTCATCCGCCTCCATCCATGAATTATCTCCCGGCTCCCATCGACACCGCATCCGTGATCCTGCCTCCGGAACTGGATCAACTCACCGAGCGCCTGGCCGAGAACACTCACGACATCTGGGCGCGGCAACGGCTCAATGACGGCTGGGTCTGGGGCGCGCAGCGCGATGACGCGGCGAAGAAGCATCCCTGTCTCGTGCCCTATGACCAATTGCCCGAGAGCGAAAAGGAATATGACCGCGTGGTCGTACTGGGGGTGTTGCGCACGATCCTCTCGCTGGGATACAAGATCGAGCCTCCCAAACCATCGGCATGAAACGAGGGCCGCGCCTGGTGGCCTCACCCCCAAGTCATCGCATGAACCCCCAACCGCCCGCGACCAAACCAGCCCCCGACCCTTGGGAAGATCATTTGCGGCAACAACTCGCCGTGCCTGATCGCGCCTACACCCTGGACATGGACGACGCGCCCGAGCAGGCGCACCTCGCCCAGTTCGGAGTGTTAAACGACGCGATTCAGTTTCTGAACCAGGAGGTGACGAAGTTGTACCAGGCGGCGGATCAGGCGGCGCGGAAACATCAGGGGCGCCACCGTCATCTGGCCCGCTGGGCCATCTGGACCGGTGCGGTCTCCGTGATGCTGGCCATCGTGCAACCCGCCTTGAAGGAGGCGTCGAACGAATGGTCAGGCCGGGTCTTATGGCTCGAAGGGGCGGCGGTGCTCATCGCCGTGATCGCCGTGGGCTTTGGCTTGAAGGCGAAGTTCGACAGCCAGTGGTTCGTGCAGCGGCATGTGGCGGAGCGGTTGCGCATGTTGAAGTTCCAGGCGCTGGGCCAGGCTGAACTCTGGTGCGGGAACTTCCCGGCTTGGGAGAGCTGGGTGCGCGGGCAGATTCAGACCATCCGGCAAATCACTTCGATCGGTCAGGTCAAGCAATGGGCCGAAGGCGGCGAGGCTGAACCTTTCGAGCCGATCCCTCCGCCCTGCGCCCTGGGCGCGCCCCTGTTACGCGCTTATTCGAGCTACTACTGCTGGAAGCGTGTGAAATTTCAATCCACCTACTTCAAACGGCAGGCGGAGACATTTCGCCAAAGGTCTCAACCGCTGGCGCACCTGGGGCTGCCGCTGTTCTTTCTGACCATCGCCGCCGCCGTGCTGCACTTCGCGGCGGACTGGCGCGCACATGTCGCCGAGACGGACCACGCCGAATCCGCCGCGCACCTGTGGCACAGCGTGGGCCTGTGGGCGCTGACGGCGGCGGCGCTGCTGCCGGTGGCCGGACTGTGTGTGCGGGCCTGGCTGGGAGCCTTCGAGCACACGCGCAGCGCCAGCCTGTTCGAGGCCAAATCCCGGGCGTTGGAATCCCTCTCCGGCCAGTTGCGGCAGGACGGGGGCGACTTGGCCAAGACCATGCACCACATCGCCCATGTCGAGCATTTCCTGGAACACGAACACCGCGAATGGCTGCGCCTGATGCTCGAGGCGGAGTGGTTTTTGTAAATCTGAATCCGGGCGGACTCTCCAAGGCCTGCGGCCCAAACGCCGGAGCGCATCCCGTGCGTTGGCCCCACCCCGCCCGCCGGTCGGCGCGCGGTCTGCGTAAATTGATGACTTCCAGCGGGGTTTGCTTGAATCATGCGCCAATGGACATGCTGGAAAAGCTGGCGGCGCGCATCATCACGAGGTCGAAGACGGCCCGGGCCGATGAGGTGCTGCGCGCGGAATTGAAAGTGGAGCGGCTCCAACCGCGCGACAGCAGCGCCGTGGCGGCGATGGTGTTCAGCTACTTCCGCTGGCGCGGCTGGCTCGAAGAAGGCCAGGATATGGCGCGCCAGTTCGCCGCCGTGCGCGAACTGGATTTTCAATTCTCCTCCAACTCCGACGCCTTCAGCCTCGAAGATTTGCTCAAGGCCATTCCCGCCTGGGCGCGCGACGAGGTCGCCGTGACCCGGGAATGGCTGGTGACTTTGCAGACCCAGCCGACGCTCTGGCTGCGCGCCAAGCGCGGCACCGGCGAAGCCTTGGCCCGCAAGCTCGGCGATTGTATCCGCGGTCGCGATGAACTCAGCGACACGCTGGAATATCAGGGCCGGGAGGACTTGTTCCGCACCCAGGAGTTTCATGCCGGCGAATTCGAGGTGCAGGACATCGCCTCCCAATTCGTCGGCCTGCTCTGTGATCCCCAGCCCGGCGAAACCTGGTGGGACGCGTGCGCGGGCGAAGGCGGCAAGCTGCTGCATCTCTCCGAGCTGATGCAGAACAAGGGATTGATTTGGGCCAGTGATCGTTCGGAACGCCGGCTGGTCAATCTTCGCCGCCGCACCGCGCGGGCCAAGGTGTTCAACTACCGCGCCGTGCCCTGGGATGGCGCGGCCAAGCCGCCCACAAAAACGAAATTCGACGGCGTGCTCGTGGATGCACCGTGCAGCGGAGTGGGGACCTGGCAGAGGAATCCGCACGCGCGCTGGACCACCACGCTTCAGGACGTGCAGGAACTGGGCGCCATCCAGCAGCAGCTCCTCTTGCACGCTGCGGCGAGCGTGAAGCCCGGGGGCAAACTCATTTACGCCGTCTGTACGCTGACACGGACTGAAACGGACGCAGTGGCAACTGCTTGTTCACCAAGGTTGTCTGGATTCGCACCGAGTCCCCTGCCTGCTTGGCCCAATGAGCCGCCAGCAGCATCGGACCAGAGATGGATTTGGCCCCAGAACTTTCGCGGGAACGGAATGTTTGTGAAGGCATGGAAGCGTCTCCCTTGAGTTGAGGTTCGCGGCCTAGTCCGAACGATAGTAGTCGTCGATGAGACCGGATTTACTGTCATCGAACTGTTTGTTCGGCCCCGCCGAGCGGATGAAGACTTCGTTGTTGCCGAAGTAAATCTTCAGCGGCGTGCCCCACGGATCGACAATCTCACCCTTGGTGTTCAGTTCGGCCTTCTTCACCGCGAGGATGATGATCTTCTTGGGGTTGTTTCCCTCGAGCAGCGCCTTGGCAATGTCGGTGTTGTTGCCGTTGGGATAGCTGCCGACGTGGGTCTTGTATTGGTGGAAGGCTTCAAAGAGGCTGTCCACTTCGGAGTTGAAGGCGCGCACTGGCCGCTCCTGTTTCCAATTTTTAGCCGCTGTCCATCCCCAGACTGCCCCAATTCCGACCACGAGGATGACCACGATCAGGGCAATCCGCCGAATCGAGCTGTTTGAATCATTCATGCCTGCGCTTACGCAGGACTCTTGCCAACTGGCGGGGCGGTGCTGGCGCGCGCGATAACCTCGGCGCGCAGGCGCTTGCTTTCGGGCGGTTCGCCGCGCAGCAATGCCTGCATCGTGTCCATCGCGGCGTAGCCCAGGCGCAGCTTGGGCTGGCGCACGGTGGTGAGCGGGACACGGAAATACTCGCTGACCAGAATGTTGCCAAAACCGGCGATGGACAACTGCTGTGGCACGGTAATGCCCTGGTTCAGGAAAACATCCGCCGCGCCGATGGCCACCAAGTCATTCACCGCCTGCACCGCGGTGGCTCCGGGATTTTCATTGAGCATCTGCAACGCGGCCTTCTCCCCTTCCTCGATGGTGCTGCCGGCATTGAAGACCAGCCGTTCGTCCAGCTCCAGGTTCGCTTCCCGCAAAGCCCGGCGGTAGCCCTCGTAGCGCTCCTGCGCCGAGGGCGACACCGGAGCCCCGGTAAAGTAGGCGATGCGCTTGTGCCCCAGTTCGATCAGATGCCTGGTCACGGCCTGGCTCGCCGCGATGTCGTCGGTCTCGACATTGGCGAAGGTGCTGCAAAACAATCCTCGATGCCCAAGGATCACGGTGGGCACCTTGAAGCGCTTGAGCTCCTCATAGGCCGGGGCGTTGGGCGTGAGCCGATACACCGGCGTGATGAACAATCCGTCCACGCGCCGCAGGAGAAACCGACGGATGCAGGACTCTTCGCGCGAGGTCTGGTTCAAGGAATGGGCAAACATCAGATCGTAGCCCAGTTCGTGCGCCCGCTCCTCAATGGCCATCATGATGCGCGCGTAGATCGGATTGGTGGCCGCCGAGATGATTAGACCGAAGAGCCGCGTCTTCCCGCTGCGCATCAGTTGCGCGGACAGATCGGGCACGTAACCCATTTCCTCCGCCAGCCGGCGCAGCTTGCTGCGCGTGGCGGGCGCGATGTCCTTCGATTCCCGCAGCGCCTTGGAGACGGTCATGATGGAGACCCCGGCGCGTTCCGCGATGTGTTTGAGCTTTACCATGGGGAAGAGTCCAAGGTCCAAAGTCCAAGGTCCAAGGTCAGCGTCAGTCGTGGGCGACGCGCCTGGGCAACTCGACGCGGCGACCTTGGACCTTGGACCTTGGACTTTGGACTCATGTTAAACGTGCGACCCGCTCCAGTGAAGTTTCTGCCGCAACGTGCGAAAGAACGAACTCCCGCGCAGTCGCAAGAGCCGCGCGGCCGACCGGCTCTTGCGCACCTGCACAAAATCCCCGGCGCTCAACGCCCACTGCACCTGCCCGTCCGCCGTCAGCATCGTGTCCGCTCGCTCGCTCACGACCGTTACTTGAACCACCGAATCCATGGGCACAATCACCGAACGATTGGAGAGCGTATGCGGGCAGATCGGCGTGATGGTCAGCACCTCGGCCTGCGGACTGACAATGGCCCCGCCCGCCGCCAGCGAGTAAGCCGTGGAGCCGGTCGGAGTACTCAGAATCAGCCCGTCGCAGCGGTAGCGCGTCAACTCCTCGGCATCGACTGTCACCGCCAGTTCGATCAGGCGCGAGGTCGCGCCGCGGCTGATCACGAAATCATTCAGGGCCAGTTCGCGGATGAGCTGGCCTTGCGCGCGGCCCGTCGCCTCGACCAATGGCCGGGACTCGAGCAAATAGTCGCCCGCCCAGATCTGTTTCAGCGCCGCACCCAGTTGCGGCCCTTGCACCGCGGTCAGGAAGCCCAGCCCGCCAACCTTCACTCCGAGGATGGGCGTGGTCGAACCGGCCATGTCCCGCGCCACGCGCAACATCGTGCCGTCGCCGCCGAAGACGAGCAGGAGATCCACCTCGCGCGCCAGGGCGGCGGCGTTTGCCAGCGCGGGACAGCGCAGCCCGGCCAGGTCGGCGGTGGCTTGATCGCAGCAGAGCTTGCGTCCGCTGCGTTGAATCATCCGCGCCGCGCTTTGCACCAGCGCGCGGCTGGAAAGCTTCCCGGAATTGGCGAGCAGCCCCACGCTGCTGATTTTTTCACCCACGCTTTTCAATCAGAACCAGAAATTCTTTGTTGCCCGCCGGACCCAGGAGCGGCGAGGTCGTCACTCCGGCCCAGACCACCCCGGCTTGCTCGGCCACAAACTGCTCCAACTCGCTCAACACTCGCGCATGCACCGCCGGGTCGCTGATCACTCCCGCACCCCGATCCGCCTCTTCCTTGCCGGCTTCGAACTGGGGCTTGATCAGCGCGACGACATTACCCAAGGGCTTCGTCAATGCAATCGCCGCCGGCAGAATCTTGCGCAGGGAAATGAACGAGCAGTCGATCACCACCAGATCGGCGGCGGTGAAGGGCGGCGGGAACATCGTCGCGGTCAAGGTCCGGGCGTTCATCTTCTCCATCACCACCACGCGCGCGTCGTTCCGCAAGCTCCACGCCAGTTGCCCCTGCCCCACATCCACCGCGAAGACCCGGGCCGCGCCCCGTTGCAACAGGCAATCCGTGAAGCCGCCCGTGGACGCGCCCAGATCGATGGCCGTCAACCCCGCCACTTCCACCGCGAAATGACCCAGCGCGTGCTCCAGCTTGTGCCCGCCGCGGCTGACAAACTTTTCCCCGCCGCTCAGTTCCACCACATCCGACTCGCGCACCGCGTCACTGGGTTTGTGCGCCAGTTGCCCGTTCACCCGCACCAGACCGGCCATGACGGCGCGCTTGGCCTTCTCGCGGCTCTCGCTCAAGCCGCGCTCGACAAGAATTTGATCCAATCGCTGGCGCACCCCACGAGGATGGCACGGGGAGATTGAGAGTAGAACCTGAAATCCAAAGCGCCAAACAGGGCGCTCCGCAGAATCGCCGGGGCCGGGGACAGCGTGATCGCTGCCTTCGGCTCAAGGATTCAGCAGTTTTTCCAGCCGCTCCCGGAGCAGGTCACGCGGATTCTTCGCGTGCTCCAGATCGATGAGTTCGATGAAGGCCGGCACCCCGGAAAAGGCCACCGCCGCCGAGATCAAATCATCCGCCGGGCGAAAGGAACTGAGACAAGACGTAATGGTCACCACCGGAAGGCCTTTCAGCTCCGCCGGCGTCTCGGTTTGCAAGTCATACCGCAAGTCGCCAAAGAGCGGGGCCAGGCCCGGCGTCAGGCGCAACACGCTTTGCAGAAGCAACGCGTTGACCACGAATTGCCGCAACAACTCCGGCCGGCCTGACTCCGTGCCGGCCAGGCCGGCCCGCACATTGGCCAAATTATAGTTCGAACGGTAATTGATCACCCAGCGCAGCGGCGCAGCGATCGTCACCTTCCTTCCTTGAATCTCATGCGTGTATTCCCATGGCTGCACCTCCAAGGCGGAACCGGCCAGCGCCAGCCAGCTCGGCTCGAAGGCCGAGGAAAGATTGTAGGGCTTGCCCGTAAAGGGCGCATACTTCTCCTGGATTTCCGCCAGCACGCGCTCCGCCCCCGCCACTTCGATCTTGCCCCCGGCCAGTTTGCCCAAGATCCGTTCGGGCGTGTAAATGGGGCGCAAGGTTTCCAAATGCGCGACCAACTGCTGCCGCAGTACCTCGGAAATACGCTCGGTCTTTCGCCGCAAGTCGGGGAGATCTTGGAGCGTCACATTGCCTTCGTTTGCCTTCATGAGTTTTGATCTAACAAGCATGCGCCCCGCCGGAAAGCACCATCACGCGCGACTTGGGCGGCAGCGCGAGAGTCTTGCCCACGATGCCCGTCGCGGTCGCGATGATGGAGCGCGGGTTCGAGCCGGAGCTGCGCTGTTCGATGGCGATGGAAGGCGACAGCCCCTCGATGAAATCCACGTCCGGCTTCTGGAGCTGGTCGAGGAACTGCCGCGCGTAAGCCGAGAGCGACTCCACGTATTTGCGCTGCCCCTCGGCGTA
>JANOQV010000205.1:0-28954 GCA_031414955.1 Pedosphaera sp.
AAGGCCCACTCCTCGTCGCTCACATCACTCGGATAACTCGCTCGTGCTTTCGCCATCCCGAGCTTGATGCACGTAAGTGCCCTGTTCGTACAGCTTTATTTTTCACACGCCCGCTTAGGCAAAGTGCATGACAGGCTCTAGTCAGGCCTCCCCCAAATAACTACTCCTTTGGGCGCGAACATGCCTCAGGCCATGAGACCGCGAATCGGACGGGCCTCGACGACACCGGTGAGCTTGTTGTCCAGGCCGCCGTAGAAATAGGTCAGCTTCTCATGGTCAAGACCCATCAGGTGGAGAATGGTCGCGTGCAGATCGCGGAGGTGACAGCGATTCACTGCGGCGGCCTCGCCCAGTTCGTCCGTCTCGCCGTAACTGGTCCCCGCTTTCACGCCCGCCCCGGCCAGCCAGTAGGTAAAGCCCTTGGGATTGTGATCCCGTCCACCCGGCCGGCCGCCGGTGTTGAAGGTCTCCGAGACCGGCATGCGCCCGAACTCGCCGCCCCAGACCACGAGTGTCTCCTCCAGCAGACCGCGCTGCTCCAAATCGGCCAGGAGCGCCGCGATGGGCTGATCGACTTCGGGACAGTGCAGCTTGAGATTCTCCTCGATGCCGTGATGGCCATCCCAGGTGTTTTGCGCTCCAGCCGCGCCGCCGCCGGAATAGATCTGCACGAAGCGTACGCCGCGCTCGACCAACCGTCGCGCGATGAGGCACTGCCGACCGAAGGAGGCCGGGCCTTGCGCGAGCGAGTGCCAGGCCGGTTTCGGCTCGTTGAGTCCGTAAGCCTCAATCGTGCGCGCAGCTTCTTGCGAAAGGTCGAGCGCTTCCGGCGCCGTGGCTTGCAGGCGGAAGGCCAGTTCGTAGCTAGCGATGCGAGCCTCCAGTTCAGAGTAGCCAGGGCGCCGGCGCTGATGCCCGGCGTTGATCTGGTTGATGAAATCGATCTCGCGCCGCTGCATCTCCCGGCTGGTTCCGGCGGGCGGCTGGAGGTTGAGAATCGGCTCGCCCGTGGTGCCTAAGACGGTGCCCTGATGCACGGCCGGCATGTAACCGCTGGACCAGTTCGGCGCGCCGGTCGTGGGTCCGCCGCGCGGATCAAGCATCACGACATAGCCGGGCAGATTCTGATTGAGCGTGCCCAGGCCGTAGCTCATCCACGCCCCGAGGGACGGGTGCCCTTGCTGGATGCGGCCGCTGTTCATCTGGAGCACCGCGCTGCCATGCGCGAAGGAATCGCTGTAGAGCGACTTGACCACGGCCAGCTTGTCCATGTGCTGCGCGAGGCGGGGAAAGGCGTCCGAGCACCAAAGCCCAGACTGACCGTGCTGTTTGAAAGTGCGCCGGCTCGCCTGGAGCACGGCCTTCGTCTTGGTGTGGCGGCGAAATTCGTTGTCGATGGTCTGGCCGTCGCGCTTCTGGAGTTCCGGTTTGTAGTCGAACAGATCGAGTTGCGAGGGCCCGCCGAACATGAAGAGGAAGATGACGGACTTGGCCTTGGTCGGCAAAGGCGGCAGCTTGGGCCGCAACGGGTGGGAGGCGGCGAGTTCCGCCGCGCGCGCCCGCGCGCCGAAAAAGCCCTCGCCCTCCAGCAGTGAAGTGAGCGCCAACCCGGCGAAGCCCGCCCCCATCTCCCAGAGGAACTGCCGGCGGGGCCGGAGAATGTGATCAGCGGGGTTCATGATCGTGAGCGGAGCGTGCCCCTGGCCAGGGCCCGCGGAGCGGCCGCAAGCAGCCCGAGGCGTGGTCCCTGGAATCGAGTTTCAATCCACATAAATCATTTCGTTCACGTTGAGCAGACCGCGGCAGAAGCTGCGGAGCGCCACGCCGGCCGGATCGGAAGCACCTTCTGCCACCGCGCGCTTCCGCTGCTCCACGAGCAGGCCGGACGAGGCGTTGACTTCGGCCCTGGTCGGCGCGCGTTGCAGCACCAGTTGGAACGCGCGCGCGATTTGTTTCGCCTCCCGCGCCCCGGCTTCGCGCGTGATGCGCCCGGCGAGGGCGGCAGCCTGCGCCTGCACGAATGGATCGTTCAGCAGCATCAGCGCCTGGGGTGCCGTGGTGGTGCTGGGACGCACGGCGACGGGCGAGGCGCTGTTGGCAAAGTCGAGGCATTCGAGCAACGGCACCTTGAGCGCGCGTTTCACCACCAGATAAACGCTGCGGCGATTCTGGTCTTCGGCCGGACTGTCCACCCAGCCCTTGCCGGAGGAATCCTGAGTGCGGTGAACCGCCATGGGCAAGCTCGGGAACACGCTGGGGCCGCCGCGCTTCCGATTGAGCGTGCCGCTGATCGCGAGCATGCTGTCGCGCACAACCTCGGCTTCGACCCGCCGGAGATTCTGCCGCCAGAGCCGCGTGTTGGCTTCACCCACGGCCAGCGCCCGGCGGTCTTCCGCCCGCGACGACATGCGATAGGCGCGGCTGGTCATAATGAGCCGGTGGATCGCCTTCACGCTCCAGCCGCTAGCCACGAACTCCGAGGCGAGGTGATCCAACAGGGCCTGATTGGTCGGGCGTTCTCCCGTCTGCCCGAAGTCGTCCGGCGTGGGGACCAAGCCGACCCCGAAATGTTTCTGCCAGATGCGGTTCACCATCACCCGCGCGGTGAGCGGATGCTGCGGGCTGGCGATCCAGTCCGCCAGCACGCGCCGCCGCCCGGTGGTGCCGGTTCCGGCCGCTGGATCGGGAAATACCGGCGCAGCCGACCCGAGCACGGCGGGATAGGCGGGCTGCACTTCGCCTTTGGGCGTCGCCGGATCACCGCGGGCGAGCAGGTGCGTCGCCTTGGCCTGCGGGCCGTTCTCGGCGACGGCCAGCGCCGACTCGAAGGGCGGTGCGGCGGCACGGACCTTCTTCACCTCCGCAGCGAGTGCCGGCTTGGCCGGGGTCTCACCGGCCTCGGCGAGTCGTTGCTCGGCTTCTTTCACCTTCGCCCGCTGCGCCGCCTCCCATTTGCCCAGTTCAGCGGGCGGCGCGAGCAGACGTTGAATCTTGCCCGTGCCACGCCCGCCACCGCCAGTGTGATGCAACCCGTAGCCGTCGATGCCACGAAAGAAACTGAGCAGTGAGTAGTATTCGGCCTGACTGATGGGATCGTATTTATGATCGTGGCAGCGGGCGCAGCCGATGGTCAACCCGAGGAAAGCCGCGCCCGTGGTGACCATAATGTCGTCGAGGTCATCGAACTCCGCCTTCACCGTACTGTCAGGCTCGTCGTCCCAGACGTGCAGGCGATAAAAACCCGTGGCGATGATGGCGTCACGCCATCCCGGGCCGCCCGCAGCGGCAGCGGGTTGTGCATCGGCGATTTCATCACCCGCCAACTGCTCGCGGACGAACCGATCATAGGGCTTGTCGCTCTGGAAGGATTCGATGACGTAATCGCGATACCGCCAGGCGTTCGGTTTAGGCCCGTCGCGTTCGTAACCATTGCTCTCGGCGTAGCGCACGAGGTCAAGCCAGTGGCGTCCCCACCGCTCGCCGTACTCCGGCGAGGCCAGCAGACGGTCAATGAGTTTCGCCCACGCGGCGTCCGTCGGACTCTTCTCCCACGCGGCGACGTCCTCGGGCGCGGGGGGCAAGCCGATCAAATCGAAGAAGGCGCGTCTCACCAGTTCGCGCGGGGTCGCGGGCGGGTTCATCTTCAGTTGCTTCTCATCCAAGCGCGCCGACACGAAGAGGTCGATGGCTTGGCTGCCTGGAGCGGATTTGGCCCCGGCAGGAACGGCGGGGCGCGTTACGGGCCGGAACGCCCAGTAGAGCCGATCCGCCGCGCTCAAGGAGAATTTGCCCGCGCGCAATTTCGGACTCGACGCGCTGGCCTTGTCGCCTGCCTGGGCCAGCAGGAGTTGCAACCAGTCTTGCCACGCCGCGAGTTCCGCGGGGCTGGGCTGCGGTTTATTTTCCGGCGGCATTTCACCTTCGGAGATCTGCTCCCGCACCCGCCGCCAGGTCTTCGGCTCGTGGGCCACATCCGCGAAAGACTTGAACCGCTCGAGATCAAGGTCGCCCTTGTGTTTTTCGGTGGAGTGGCAGGTCAGGCAATACTTCGACAGCCACGGCTGGACTTCGCGCTGAAAATTCTCCGACAAGCTCGCGCCAGGGGTCGGCCACGGAGACAGGAGCGTGGCCGCGAAAAGAAGGGCGCGGCACCGGCCACCGGCCGAGATCGGCGAATGCCATGGTGTTTGCTCCAGAATGTTGGCCATGCCTCCAAGATGCCCAATCGAAAAGCGCGCGCCACGAAAATATCAAAAACGCTGGAACGCAGTTCGTCGCGGCTGACTGCGCCCGCCGGAAAGTGCCGGGGTAAATTCTATTGGCTTGAGCCGGAGGCTTTTTGGTATTCAGCACGCAGTTCCAAATGAGACCAACGCATCCAGCACCTGAACCGACCGGTTCGCAACGCTTCCGCGTGGGACTCATGCGACCTGAAATTCCGCAGTCACTCCACTCGTTATGATCTACCTGATAATCGCCGCGAGCTTCGCGCTCATTCTCTTCCTGCTCATCACGGCCCTGCTCTGCATCCGCAAGGTTCATCCTGGCAAGGCCGGCCTCAGCGTGGGACTCGGCGGACTGCGCGTGGCCTTCGACTACATGATCCGCCTGCCCATCGTGCAGAACTTCGAAGAGATGGACATCTCGGTGAAGAAGCTGGAAATCCACCGCAAGGGCAAGGACGGCCTCGTCTGTGCCGACAACATTCGCGCCGACATCACGGTGGCCTTTTACATCCGCGTGGATGCGACCGTGGAAAGCGTCCGCCGCGTGGCACAGATGCTCACGCCCGAGCGCGTGTCCGACCTGAATCAGTTGCGCGAATTGTTCGAGGCGAAATTTTCCGAAGCGCTCAAGACCGCCGGCAAACAGATGCAGTTCCAGGAATTGTTCACCGAGCGCATCAAGTTCCGCGATCGGATTCAGGCCACCATCGGCAAAGACCTTGATGGTTTCCTGCTTCAGGACGTGGCGATTGATTACATCGAGCAGACGCCGCTCGATCAGCATGACCCGAGCAACGTGCTCGACGCCGAGGGCATCAAGAAGATTACCGAGATCACTCAGCGCGAACGCGTGGTCTCGAACGAGTTCACTCAGCGCGCCCAGGTCCAGGTCGAGAAGGAGAACGCCGACGCCGACATCGCCAAGCGCGAGCAACGCCGCCGCAACGAAGAGGACACCGCCAAGCAAACCCGCGCCGTCACCGAGATCAAGGCCAACGAGGAAGCAGAGGCGCGCAAGGTCATCGAGGCCCGCCGCCAGGAAGTGGAAGGCAAACGCCTGGAGGCCGAGGAGTCCATCCGCCTGCGCACCGAGGACATGAATCGCGCGGTGCAGGAGCGTGAATTCACGGTCAAGAAAGAGAGGCAGCGGCTTGAACAGGAATCAACCCAGGAGGGCGAGGAGGCGCGCGTGCGCCGCGAGCGTTCCGTGTCGCTAGCCGAGATGGACAAGGAAGTGAAGGTCGCCGAAGCCGCCGTCGAGGTGCAGCGCAAGCGCGCGGTGGTCGTGGCCGAGGAAAAGGCCGTCGTGCAGCAGGAGGAGGAGAAGCTGAACATCGAAGCTCGCATGACTGCGGCGCGGGTCAGCGAGGTGACGCTCATCGAGGCGGAGATGAACGCCAAGCGGGATCAGGTCGCGAAAGTCGTCGCCTCCGAAGCGCACAGGGATTCCGAACGTAATCTCGCCGAGGCGGAGAAGATCAAGATCATCACCGCCGCTGACGCCGCCAAGGAAGTATCGCTCCGCGACGCCGAGCGCATGCAGACGATGGCCGACGCCGAAGCGAAAGCCTCGGACAAACATCGCCACGCCGCCGAGCAGGAGGCCGAGGGTATCGCCGCGAAGGAAGCCGCGCACGGTCTGGCGGAAGCGCGGGTGATCACCGCCAAAGCCGGCGCGAAGAAGGTGGATGCGGCCGCGATCAAGGAAGTCGGTCTGGCCGAAGCAGAGGTCATCAAGGCCAAAGGCAGCGTAAATTCTCAGAACACGCAGACCCTGGCCGAAGCCGAAGCCGAAGGCCACAAGGAGAAGGAACTCGCCGCCGCCACCGGCATCGAAGCCCGAGGTCTGGCCGAAGCCAAGGCCATTCATCAGAAGGCCGAGGCGATGAAACTGTTCCACGAGGCGGGCCGGGAACACGAGGAGTTCAAGCTGCGTCTTGCCAAAGAGCGCGATGTCGATCTCGCTGCCATCCACGTCCAGAAGGACATTGCCCAAGCCAACTCCACCATCGTGGGCGAAGCCCTCAAGCACGCTCACATCGACATCGTGGGCGGTGAGAACGACTTCTTCGAGAAGATCGTGCGCGCCGTGGGCAACGGTAAATCCGTGGACCGCATGGTCGAGAACAGCCGCACGCTCAGCGACATCAAAAGCACGTTCTTCAACGGCGACCCCGAGCACTTCAAGACGCAGGTGCGCCAGTGGATCAAGGACTACGGCATCTCCTCCGAGGACGTGAAGAACCTCACCGTCGCCGCGCTGCTCGGCAAGCTCATGGCGTCAAGCAAGGACTCGTCGGTGAAAGGATTGATTAAATCCGCCCTGGCGATGGCAAAGGAAAGTGGGATTGCAGATGTGCCCGCAGCGAACATCGTGGAATCAGGCGCAGTGGCCAAGTCGTGAAAAAGATCCAAGATCCAAGATCCAAGATCCAGAGAAGCACCAAGCGCCAAATACCAACAAGTGCCCCATACCACTTGACGCGTTTGGAACTTGGAACTTGTATCTTATCTGGAGCTTGGTGCTTGGTGCTTGGTGCTTCGTCCGAGGAATCCCGTCATGCCCGCTGAGCCACAAAACCCACCTGCTCCTGCTCAACCGGAAACTCCGGCCGCGCCTTCGACCGCCCAGACCCTCGGCAGCGCGACCTACGAGATCATCCGCCAGCGTTTGCAGACGCAGGGCAACTTGCTGCGCGAGCGCATGTCGCAGCTCGACGCCCGGCGCACGGAGGTCTTCGGCGCGATTGAGTTCAAGCTGCTCCAGGCCGATCGCGTCGTCTCGGCGCACAACTGTATTCCGCGCGACATGGTGCAACTCGGGCGCGGGCGCTTCTTGTTCGGGTTCAACGTCCGCTTCGGGCTGAAGAAGGAGATTGAACTGGCGGATGTCTTCGCCGTTTACAAACGCGAGGAGGATGCGGGCGCGTTCAAGGAGCGCGATCTCGAAGTGCTCCAGGACAAAGCGTTCATCACCGACTTCAAGCGGCTCTACAATGTCTATGAGAAGGCGTCGTTCGCGAAGTTCTCCCTCATCGACGGCAACCTCTACATGGTGTTCTCGATTGGGCCGGGCGTGAACGATGTCTCGGTCTTCAAGTGGGTCTTCAACGGCGGCCAGTTGCGTTACGTCGATGGCCGGAGCGAGACTGAGTATCGCCGCGTTGGGTTCCCGCCGCAGTATGAGTTTCGCTGGCTCACGCCGGATCGCGAATCGTTCCGCTACGGCGATTACCCGCACATCTCGATTGAGGACCGACTGTTCGTCGAGTGCCTTGGCGGCGATCTGACCATCAAAATCGAGGATAACACCAGGACGGGCGAAGGCATTTACGCCGAGCCAGTCGATGACAAGAACCAGAAGGTCGATGATGCCGAGATTGCTTACGCGATCATTAATCATCTCATCCTCCTGCGCATTCGCCCCTACAAGGAAACCGCTGCGCGCTACTTCATCTTCAACGAGAAGCAGCAGTCCGTGGTGCGCGTCGATTCGCTTGGCCAGTCCTGCGCGCGGCTGCCCGAGGAACACGGGTTGATTTTCCCCGACGGCTATTATCTTGCGACGGGAGAGCTGAAGCAGTTCGACAGCAAGGAACGCGGCCTGGTGTTTGAGCGCGTCGTGTCCGCGCCGAACGGCGAGGATTTGCTCTACGTTTTCTACGCGCACGACACCGGCCAGTACGTGCTCATGCCCTACCGGCTCATCGCGCAAAAAGTCGAGGAGCGCATCACCTGCCACGGCTTCTCGCTCTTTGCCGACGGACACCTCGTGCTCTTCCGCGCCGATGACGAGCCGCAGAAGCACCACATGATTCAACTGCGGCAGACGCCCTTTTATCAGCCCGGCCACGAGCCGGCCGGCAAGAAAGACGCCTTCCTCTATCAAGTCGGCAACAAGGAAGTGGTGCGCGCGCTCGCCGAGTGCAACGAAGTGCTCACGCTGGTGCGGAAAGAAAATCCCTACGCCAGCATCTACGTCGATCTGGTCAAGCGCAGCGGCGCGATTCTTGATTCCTATCCGTGGCTGAGCAGCGCGGACGGGTTTCAGGTGAACGAGGCATTGCGCGGAGTGCGCGAGGTCGCGGACAAGGCGGTCGATGAATTCGACAAGGTGCGCCGCCTCCAGCGCGAGGCCGTGCAGCGGGTCAATGATGTGCGCAAGCGTTGCGAAGAACGCTTTCAAACCTTGCGCCGCGCCAGCTTCAGCAAGCTGGAGGACTTCGTTCACAATCTTACCGCGTTGCGACAACTGCGCGGTGAACTCATCACACTCAAGGAAGTCCGCTACGTCGATCTCGCGCAAGTCGAAGAATCCGAGAAGGCCGTTGCGACGCAGGGGGACGAACTGGCGAAGTCCTGCGTGAAGTTCCTGCTCCAGCCGACCGCGCTGGAGCCGTATCGCAAACAGGCCGACCCGCAACTCGCCGCGGTGGACAAGGTGACGAAGGTCGCCGAAGGCCGGCAGATCGAGAAAGCCGTCTCCGACGCCGGTGGCGAACTGGAGATGCTCATCGAGATCGTCAACAGCCTGAAGATCGAGGACGCCACCGAGACCACCCGCATCATCGACAGCATCACCGCGATTTACTCGACGCTGAACCAGGTGAAGGCCGCGCTGAAGAAGCATCTGCATTCGCTGATTGCATCCGAGGGGGCGGCGCAGTTTGGCGCGCAGATGAAACTGTTGAGCCAGTCCGCCGCCAGCTATCTCGATCTCTGCGACTCACCGGCCAAGTGCGACGAGTATCTCAACCGCATCACGGTTCAACTGGAGGAACTGGAGGGCACGTTCGCCGACTTCGAGGAATACACTGTCGAGCTGGCCGAGAAACGCACGTCGCTCTACGAAGCCTTCGAGCAGCGCAAGGTCGCGCTCATCGAGCAGCGCAACCGCAAGTCCTCCGCGCAACTCACCGCCGCCGAGCGCATCCTCAAGGTGATTCAGAACCGGCTGGCCGGCTTCAAGACCGTCGAGGAGATCAACAGCTACATGGCGTCCGACCTGATGATCGCGAAGGTGCGCGAAATCATCGAGTTGTTGGTCGCGATGGGTGACTCGGTCAAGGGCGACGACCTGCAAGGCCGCCTGAAGAGCGTGCAGCAGGAGGCAGTGCGGCAGTTGAAGGATCGCAACGATCTCTTCGTGGGCGGCTCGGCGGTCATCCAGCTCGGCAAGCATCGCTTCAACATCAACACGCAGCCGCTCGACCTGACGGTCGTGAACCGCGATGGCGTGCAGCACATCCACCTGACGAGCACGAAGTATTTCGATGCCATCAACGACGAGGCATTCAACGCGACGCGTGACGTGTGGGATCAGGAAGTCGTCTCGGAGAACCGCGACGTGTACCGCGGCGAGTATCTGGCGTGGCAGTTGTTGAAAAGTGTCGGAGCGCCGGCGTCCTCGCCGGCTTTGGACGAGCGACCATCGAAAGCCGGCGAGGACGCCGGCGCTCCACCGGATGAGCAGCGTCTCGCCTTCGTGCAGGAGTTCATCAACGCACGTTACCAGGAGGGCTACACCAAGGGCATTCACGACCTCGACGGCGCGCGCATCTTCCGCGTGCTGCTGGAGACGCATACCGCGCTGCAACTGGCGCGCTACCATCCCGTCGCCCGGGCCTGCGCGCTGGTCTTCTGGCACCGCTTCTGTCCGGCGGAGACGCGCACGCTCTGGTCGGCCAAGCTGAAAGGCTTCGCAATGCGCAACCGCCTCTTCCCTGGCGACCCGGCGCAACAGGGTTACATCGCGACTCTGCAATCCTTGCTCGCAGCCTTCGCTCAACAGACTCAGCTCTTTTCGCCCGACGTGACGGCGGCAGCGGGCGAGTATCTCTTCCACGAATTGATCAGCGGCGACACGTTCGTGGTCAGCAACGAAGCGGATCAACTGATCACAGGGTTCAAGCAACACCTCGTCACCAAGGGCAGCGACGATGAATTCCAGCAGGCTCGTCAAGCGCTCGCGGAACATCCTGGCAGCGAACTCGAACTCGTCCGCGACTGGGTGCGCGGCTTCCTGCTCTCGCGTCCAGCGCTGAGCCAGTATCTTGATGAGGTGGCGGCACTGCTCTTCTGCGGCGACACGCTGCAACGCTCGGTCGTCAAAGCTGGGACGACCCACGTTCTCGAAGGCATGAAGGGCGCGCACGGAATCTTTCGCGAGAACAAGTATCACTTCGATTACCTCGCGTTCACCGGGAAGCTCCAGCGCTTTGAGCGCGATGTGGTGCCGCGCTTTCAGCAGTTCCACCAGCTCAAGACACAACTGATCGAGCGCGAGCGCGCCAAGCTGCGCCTCGATGAACTCAAGCCCAAGGTGCTAACGTCGTTCGTGCGCAATCAACTCATCGACCAGGTTTATCTTCCCCTCGTGGGCGACAATCTGGCGAAGCAGATCGGCGCGGCGGGCGCTCAGAAGCGCACTGACTTGATGGGCTTGTTGCTGCTCATCTCGCCGCCCGGCTATGGCAAGACGACGCTCGTCGAATATATCGCCAACCGGCTGGGCATCATCTTCGTGAAGATCAACGGCCCGGCCATTGGCCACGCCGTCACGTCGCTCGATCCGGAGGACGCGCCGAATGCCGCCGCGCGCGAGGAAATCCAGAAGCTCAACCTCGCGCTGGAGATGGGCGACAACGTGATGATTTGCGTGGACGACATTCAGCACACCAACCCGGAGTTCCTGCAAAAGTTCATCTCGCTCTGCGATGGCCAGCGGAAGATCGAAGGAGTCTGGCGCGGGAAACCACGCACGTATGATTTGCGCGGGCGCAAGGTCGTGGTGGTGATGGCCGGCAATCCCTACACCGAGAGCGGGCAGAAGTTCAAATTGCCCGACATGCTCGCGAACCGCGCCGACACCTACAATCTTGGCGACATCATTGGCGGCAGTGCGGAGTGGTTCAAAGCGAGTTATCTCGAGAATGCCATCACGTCGAACGCCGCGCTCGCACCGCTGGCGAACAAAAGCCAGAAGGACATTCGCTCCTTCGTGCGCATGGCGAGCACGGGCGAGCGCGAGGCTGAGGGATTCGAGGGCAGCTACTCGCAGCAGGAGGTCGAGGAGATTCTCGGCGTGATGAAGAAGCTGGTGAAGATTCGCGAGGTCGTGCTGCGCGTGAACCAGGAATACATCCACTCCGCCGCGCAGGCCGACGAGTTCCGCACTGAGCCGCCGTTCCGCCTCCAAGGTTCGTATCGCAACATGAACCGGCTGGCCGAGAAGGTCGTGCCGATCATGAACGACGACGAGGTGCAGGGGTTGATCATCGATCACTATCGCGGCGAGTCGCAGACGCTCACGACTGGTGCCGAGGCGAACTACCTGAAGTTCCGCGAAATGATCGGCGTGCAGGCGCCGGCTGAGAAGGCGCGGTGGGAGGAGATCAAATCGACCTTCAAGCGCAACATGCTCGCGCGCGGCGGGAGCGATTCGGACCCAGTTGGTCGCGTCGTGGCGCAACTCGCGGATTTCCGCGGCGGGTTGCAGTCCATCGGAGAGACGATTGAGCGGCAGATGTCGAAACCGGCCGCGCCGCTGGTCGTGGACCTCGGGCCGTTGAGCAAGACGTTGGAGTCATTGCGCAGCGCGGTGGAGGAGCGGTTGACGCAACCGGCCAGCGCGGCTGCCCCGGCGAAGGCTGAGGGCAACGGTCTGGGCCACCAACTTGCCGAGGGATTGAAAGCACTACGCGAGGATCTCAGTCGCGCGATCACCGCCGTCCATTCGGGCACGATGGCGGAGAAGATGGAGAGCCTTTCGCACGAACTGGAGATGATTCACAGCACGCTCGCGACGTTGAAAGACGTGGCCGCGCAGCAACGTGATCATCTGCGCACCGCGCAGGAATTGTTGGCAACGCGCGCGAAGCAGGGCGTGGTGGAGTTTGAACTGACGCAGGAGATGATGAGCAACGAGCAGGCGTTCCTGGAGAAGTTTCATCAGGTGTTGGAACAGAAGCAGCAGCCCGGTACGCCGCCGGATAAGCCGAAAGGAAGCGGAACATGAAAAACTTCATTAACAAAATCCAAGACCTGGGCCAGAAGGCGGCCCAGATCAAACAGGTCATCGAGAGCGCCCCGGCGCAAGCCGCCCAGTTGCGCGAGACGGTGATGATGACGGCCGGCCAGCTCCAGCAAATGCGCGCGGATGTGCAAACGGCTGTCGGCGGCCTGCGCGCCGACAACGGGGATCGATTGACGCACGCCTTGCGTGAGATCAACGACGGGGCGGACACGTTCCTTGATGCCGGCTATCAATTGATCGGCGTCGATATGGAAGTCAGCCCGGTGCAGCGGCTCGTCGTGCATCTGGCCAAGGTGGAGAGCGTGGCCGAGTCCCGGATTCATGCGCTCGTCTCGGCGAATGTCGGACACCCGACGATCAGCGCCTTGCTCACCTCGCTGGCCAAGGCCGACGCGCTCACGAGCAACATGCACCTGTCCAACCTCAGCTATCGCGAACTGGTCGTGCATGTGGGGCCGACACCCTCCGTGCGGCTCTGCTGGCAGGCGGACGAGGTGATTGAATCGTCCGCACCCGCGCAGAGCCTCGTCCGGCCGCCGTCGATGCCGGCGGCGGTCGCAACTCCTTCGGCACCTTCGTCGTCCTTCGCGCAAAGCTCTTACTTCGAGCCGCGCGCCGCCACTCACGCCGCCGAGCCGAAGCCCAGCGAAACCGCAGCCGCAGCCAGTGCGGCCCCAGTCCATGTGCCCGTGGTCAAGACCGTGCAGGGCAGCGACTGGAAGGCCACGGCCCTCGATCGTTTCAAGAAGATGCCCGACGCCTCGAAGTATCGCCGCTAAACTACTCGCGCCATGCAGGACCACGACGTGAGGGAGAAGCTCCGGACGAGCCTGCAAGACGGTGATCTCGACCGTGCGGAGCGGGACGAGTTCCGCGCCTGGCTGGAATCGTCGGCAGTCGATGGCTCAAAGCGCGCGGTCTATCAAAGCATGGCGCTCGACCTGGCCCGCGAGGCGATGGAAGCCAAATCCATTCCCCACTACGCCGCGCTCAATTGGCTGGAGAAAATTGTGAAGCTGCTGACGCCGCTGGCCTTGACCGCTCCCGAGGCCGACATCGCCGAAGCCTGCTTCACCCCGCAGCACGACGGCGCAGCTCGCATCGTGCGCCTGTTCGGTGAGGCGAAGAAGTCGGTGGACGTTTGCGTGTTCACCATCACGGACGACCGCATCACCAGCGCCATGCTCACAGCCCACCGGCGCGGCGTGCGGATTCGCATTATCACCGACAACGAGAAGCGCCTCGACCCCGGCTCGGACATCGAACGCTTGATTCAGTCCGGCCTTGCGGTGCGGCAGGACAACACCGAGTTCCACATGCACCATAAATTTGCGGCGTTCGAACAGCGGGTCTTGCTCACGGGCAGCTACAACTGGACGCGGGCGGCCGCGCTGCACAACGAGGAGAATTTTGTGCTGACCAGCGAGGTGCGGCTGGTCCGTCCTTTCTTGGCCCTCTTCGAGCAACTTTGGCGGCAGTTCGAGTTTCGTGACTGAAACTCCGCCCACTGGCAGCCGCAGTTCACCCCTCGCCCACGCCGGTTCACCCCAGCCCGATTGCCGGGCTGACGCCGGACCGGCTTACTTCCGCGCGACCCATGAAACGAATCATACTAATTGCCGCCCTGTCTGTGCTTGCCGTGCTCAACGGCCGTTCCGCCGCCACCACAGGGCTGGATTGGATCGATAAGAACACCAACCTGACCTTTTATGGCGACGTGCGGCTGCGCTATGAGCTGGACTGGGATTCGCAGGACAACAAAGCAGTGGAGCGTGAGGATAGAAATCGCGGTCGGGTGCGCGCGCGCTTGGGCATGAACTACCAGTTGGGGGAAGATTGGTCAGCCGGCGTCCGCGTCCGCACCGGCAGCAGCCGCAGCCAGCAATCGCCTCACCTCACTTTCGTGGCGGATGATGGCCTGCGCGACGCCGCCGATTTCGTGGCCGATCGATATTTCGTCCAGTTCAAACGCGGAGCATGGACTGCCTGGGGCGGGCGCAACACCACGCCATTCTGGCAGCAGAATGAACTGCTCTGGGATGAGGATGTGACTCCGACCGGACTGGCGGGCAGTTACGACGCCAGACTGGGCGGCGGCAATCTTACCGCCGTGGCGGGCGGTTTTCTTCTCCCCGATGGCGGCACGGATCTCAGCGGCCAGATGCTGGCCGGGCAACTCAAGTACACTTTGCCGGTTCAGAGTTCCCAATTCACCCTCGCGGGAAGCGGACATTTCATCAATGGCGATGAACCCACGACCAACCTGCGCAACAGCAACGGGGATCGGGACTACATGATCGTGGTGGGAAACGCGCAGTGGAGCATCCCGGTGAAAGGCGTGCCGCTGACTTTCGGCGCGGATGTCTTCAAGAATTTCATGAACTACAGTGCGTCGGAGGTCGCGCCCTTTCCCGCCGACACCGAAGACGAAACCCTGGGCTACGTCTTCTCCGCCACCGTAGGCCAGTTAAAGAACCGGCATGATTGGGTGCTAGGTTACAGCTACGCCCACATTGAGACGCTGGCGGTGAATGCCTCCTACGCGCAAGACGACTGGGTGCGCTTCGGCAATGGCCTCCAGACCGACGCCAGTGATTTCGAGGGGCACGAGGTTCGTCTCGGCTACGCCATCTCCAAGAACATCAACCTCCTGGCCCGTGTCTATTTGGTGGATGCCATCACCACCGTGCAGGATGGCAGCCGGTTCCGCCTTGATTTGAACTGGAAATTCTAAGATTAATGCACCCCAGCACTGCGCAACGAATTATGAAATCATCAATGACCGCTCCTCACGGCCCGACCGGGCGCAGGTGCCTGGCCCGTCACCTCGTCCTGCCCGTCGCCCTGCTGGCTTTGCTGGCCGGTTCCCTGGCGCAGGCCGATTCGATCTTCACCGTGCGCCAGACCTACACGGTGAAAGATTTGCCCGCCGAGGCCAAAGCTGTGCGAGGCTGGTTCTGGATGCCCGAGGATCGGCCCGAGCAGAAGGTGCTGGAATTTCGCGTGGTCGAGGCGCCGGAGACATTTCGCGTCACCCGCGACTCCAAGTACGGACGTTCCTGGCTCTACGCCGAAGCGGCCGCCGACACCAACAAGCCGCTCCGCATCGTGACCGAGTTCAAAATCATGCGGCGCCAGGTCAGCGGACTGGCCGATGAACGCCGCGCGGGGCCGATGACGGCGGACTATCGGCGCGCGCTGACGGCGGAACTGCGCCGAGACGAGAAACAGATGGAAGTGTCGGTTGAGATTCAGGCCGTGGCCGATGATGTGGCGGGCCGGGAAACAAACCCGGTCATCCAGGCCCGGAAGTTCTTTCACTACGTGATCGAGAAGAGTGAGCACTACTCGAAGTGGAGCTTCGCCCCCAAGGGCAAGTGCCTGGGCAGCGCCAAGGAGTGCATGATGGGCACGGGGGATTGTTGCAGCGACCAGCACGCGCTCTTCATCGCCTTGTGCCGCGCGCGCGGGATTCCCTGCCGGATGATGTTTGGCAGCCGGCTCAAGCCGGAGAACGAGGGCAAGGATCACGATCCGGGCTACCGCTGCTGGCCGAACTTTTTCGCGCCCGGCCTGGGCTGGGTGCCGCTGGATATTTCCTCGGGCGATGCCGCGCCGGCCAACAAGGCCGAAGAGTGGTTTGGCGGCCTGGATGAGCATCGTTTGGAATGGGCCGAAGGGCGGGACTTTGATTTGGAACCACGTTCCGCCGAGCGCCCGGATCTGGTCATCCGGGGCTGGGTGGAAGTGGACGGCAAGGCGCACAAGGGTTTTGATCGCGTGATGAAATTCACCCGCGAGACCGTGTCGCCGGTGGCTCCGGCCAGCAGCGCCGCCGCCTTGAAGGCGCCCGCCAACTAATCCGGCCATACTTTCAAAAGGAAAAACGCCCGGCAGCCAAAACTGCCGGGCGTTGAATTATGGGAGGGCCACCTGCGCTCCCTCCGCTTCCATCCGCTAGACGTTATACGTGCTCGAGCTCACGTCGCCGCCGCGTCCGGTCCAGTTCGTATGAAAGAACTCGCCGCGCGGCTTGTCGATGCGCTCGTAGGTGTGCGCGCCGAAGTAGTCGCGCTGCGCCTGGAGCAGGTTCGCCGGCAACACGGCCGATCGGTATTGGTCGTAGAACGCGAGGGCCGTGCTGAACGCCGGCACCGGGATGCCCTTCTTCGCCGCAGTCGCGACGATATTGCGCCAACCCTTCTGCGCCTTCTTGATTTCGCCGCGGAAGAAATCATCGAGCATCAGGTTAGAGAGCTTCGGGTTCTTGTCATAGGCGTCCTTGATCTTGCCGAGGAAGCGCGAGCGGATGATGCAGCCGCCGCGCCACATGAGGGCGATGCCGCCGTAGTTCAGGTTCCAGCCGTATTCCTTCGCCGCCGCACGCATGAGCATGTAGCCCTGCGCGTAGCTGACGATCTTCGAGGCGTAGAGCGCGAGACGGATGTCTTCAATGAACGCTTTCTTCCGCTCGGGACTGGCCGCGATGCTGGTCAGCGTCGGACGCGGCCCTTTCAACTTCTTCGCCGCCTTCACCCGCTCCTCCTTCAACGCTGACACGCAGCGCGAGTAAACCGCCTCGGCCATGAGCGTGATCGGAATGCCGAGATCCTGCGAGTTGATCACCGTCCACTTGCCGGTGCCCTTTTGGCCGGCCGTGTCGAGAATCTTGTCCACCAGCGGCGCGCCATCCGTGTCCTTCTTCGCCAGAATGTCGCGGCTGATTTCGATGAGATAGCTGTCGAGGTCGCCGGTGTTCCACTCCTTGAGCACCTCGTGCATCTCGTCGGCGCTCATCCCGAGGCCGTTCTTCATGATGTTGTAGGCTTCGCAGATGAGCTGCATGTCGCCGTACTCGATGCCGTTGTGAACCATTTTCACGTAGTGGCCCGCGCCGTTCTCGCCCACCCAGTCACAGCACGGCACGTTGCCCTCGACCTTGGCCGAGACGCCCTGGAAAATATCCTTCACGAACGGCCACGCGGCCGGCGAACCGCCGGGCATGATGGACGGCCCTTTGCGCGCGCCCTCCTCACCGCCGGAGACGCCCGTGCCGACGTAGAGCAGCCCCTTGCTCTCGACATGTTTCACGCGGCGGTTGGTGTCGCCGAAGAGGGAGTTGCCGCCATCGATGATAATATCGCCGGGTTCGAGGTGCGGGATGAGTTGCTCGATGAATTCATCCACGGGCGACCCGGCCTTGACCAGCATCATCACGCGCCGGGGCCGCTTGAGCTGGCGCACCATGTCCTCGATGGAGGTGGCCCCGATGACCTTGGTGCCCTTGGCCTCCTTGTTGAGAAACTCCTCCACCTTGGCCGCGGTCCGGTTGTAGGCCACGACGGTGAAGCCGTGGTCGTTCATGTTGAGGATGAGATTCTGGCCCATCACGGCCAGACCGATCATTGCGATATCGCCTGTAGGTTCCATGCGTTAGTTCAATTCAGTTTCAGAAAATGAAGGGCCACGATAACGAACGTCATTGCCCGCGCCAGCAGAAATTCCGCGCGGTGTTCCATCGTGGAGCCAGACCGAAAGACGGAGTTGGGATCGAAACAGGCGCGACGCTCTTCCGGCTCACCCTCCACCGCCCGAGAGCCAGGCAGACTAGGCGGTCACACACGTTCCGGGCGTCGCGACCCAGGGTGGGCTGACATTCTCCAGACATTCGCGCACCGCCTGCGCCAGTTCCGGCGGCTGATACGGCTTGGCCAGAAAAAAGGAGTTCTTGGGCAGTTCGAAATGACCTCCCACCACATCCGGGCTGTAGCCGCTGGAGTAAAGCACCTTGATGCTCGGCTTCTCCGCCTGGAGACGCTCCGCCAGATCACGTCCGGTCATGCCTTCCGGCATCACCATGTCGGTGAGCAGCAGATCCGTCTCCTCCTTATGCTGCTCCCAGACCGCCAACGCTTGCACCCCGGAGGCGGCCTCGACCACTTTGTAGCCGTGATCCTCCAGCACCAGCCGCGCGAGTTCCCGCAGCGGCTCCTCGTCCTCGACCAGCAAAATGGTTTCCGTGCCCTGGCGCAGCGGAGCCGAAAGTGCCGGCTCCAGGATTTTGGGGGCAACCTTGTCCGTGGCTGGAATATAAACCCGGAAGGTGGTGCCCCGCCCCGGTTCGCTGGCGACTTCGACCCAGCCCCGGTGCTGGTCCGCGATGCCATAAACCGTGGCCAGTCCGAGACCCGTCCCCTTGCCCACATCCTTGGTCGTAAAGAAAGGCTCGAAGATGCGGCGCAAGGTTTCCGGTTTCATGCCACAGCCCGTGTCCGCAACCGTCAGGCAGACGTGCGCCCCGAGACGCGCCTTGGGCCGTTGCGACACGTCGGCCGGAGTCAGGTTGGCCGAGGAAGTGGCGATGGTCAGTTTGCCCCCCTTGGGCATCGCATCGCGCGAGTTGCAGGCCAGGTTCATGATGATTTGCTCGATCATCCCGGAATCCGCGTAAATGTTCGGCAAGTCCCGGCCCAATTTCAGTTCCAGCACAATGTCCGCACCCAGGGTCCGCTCCAGCAGCTTGCTGATTTGCGTCACCGTCTCGTTCACCTGGAACACCTTGGACACGATGGCCTGCTTGCGGCAAAAAGTGAGCAACTGCCGCGTCAGATTCGCGGCCCGCTCCGCCGCCACCGAGACGTGCTCGATCGACTCCCCAATGGAGGCCGCGCTGCCGTCCGCCTTGCGCAGCCGGGCCGCGTGCCCCTGAATCACCGTGAGCACATTATTGAAGTCATGGGCGATGCCCGCCGCGAGCTGACCGAAGCCTTCCATCTTCTGGGCCTGACGCAACTGCGCCTCCAGATTCAGCCGTTCCGTATTGTCGTGGATCATCAGCAACAGACACTGCTCAGGGATCAGCTCGACCGCATGGAGCAAAGACCTCTCGACGTTAATCTCGATTAATTCCGCCGAGATCAGTGCTTCGCGCACCGACCCCGACTTCGCGCGCAACTGGCATTGGCTGTCGCGGACCGATGGCCCCTTGGCCTGCTCGACCATTCGCTGGCGATCCTCCGGCTGGAGCCAGAGGCCCAGATCCAGATCCGTTCTCCCAATGACCTCGGCGCGCTCATAACCAAGCATCCTGAGAAAACTCTCGTTCACATCCTGGAACCGTCCCTGCCTGAGCGTGAAGATGCCGATGGCGACCGGACTGGCGGCGAAGACCCGCGAGAAACGCTCCTCGGATTGTTTGAGGGCCGACTGCGAAAGTTTGCTTTGAGTGACATCACGAAAAATACCCTGCACGGCCACGGGCTGGCCCTCCACCATCTCGCGGTGCAGACTCCCCTCCACCAGCACTTGGCGACCGTACTTCGAGATGAACGTGGCCTCCAGATGCTTGACCTTGCCGCCCCCGACCGCCGCTTGGAAATGAGTGCGAAAATTGTCCACCGTCGCGGAATGCACCACCTTGAAGATTGAGAGCGAGGCCAGCTCCTCCTCACTCAAGTCGAGCGTCTCCTGCCACGCGTTGTTGGCAAAAAGAATCTGACCATCCAGCCCCGTGCCCAAAATAAGATCATTGGCATTCTCGTAGAGCGCCCGAAAACGGCTGTCTGCACTGGGCTGCGCGCGACCCTTGCGCAAGCCCAAAACCACGCCGCACGCCAGCACCACCAACAGCCCCAGCGCCAGCCAGACCCACCCGCCCGAACCAGCCCACCCCTGGGCCAAGGCCGGCCTCGAAAGCGCTTCGTCCGCCGCCCTCGCGCCGGGCACCAGCCCGCCGCCGAACCCGCCGAGGAACAAGCTCAACAAGAACCCGCCGACCCTCCTTGTCCCCGCGAAGGTCGCCCTTCGTCCTGATTCCATTCCCGTCACTGGCATGGTCATTCCTCGACAGATTGAGGTCAAAAGTTGAACCAAAACCCAGTCCCAACCTCCACCCCCTCACCCTTCACCCTACAACCCTCAACTCCTTCACCCCTTCCCTCCTCAATCATCCAAAAAATTCTCCCCATCCTCCAGCGACTCGGGCGGTTTCCGATCCGGCCGGCCCAATCCATTCTCCTCGCAGAAGCGATACAGCGAAGACACGCTCACCTTCAGCACCTCGGATGCCTCTTCGAGACTGGAAGTTCCATTTCGCACCAGCCGATAATGTTCCCGCTTGATGATCTTCAAGCTGACCATATCGCCTAGTTTAAGGGGATTCATGGACGTAGATTTTTTTTGGCGGACTAAATGCCCTATCGGATGAACCCACCTACGACTTGAGCGGGCTTAGAGCGCGCCTGAAAATCCGAAATCTGGTTGCACCAGACCCGGCCGGAGTGCGCCAGTCCCGGGCGCAGCGACGCACGAACTGCGGCCGGCGTGGATTTTCCCAGCACCTTCCACCTTTTCAAGTTTCTGCGCCCAAGACGGGCGCACTCCGTCCGCCTGATTTTCAGACCGGCTTTAAGCCCACAGATTCAGAGCGATCAAAGATAAAATATCGCATCGGTGGCCGCCCTGAATCTGCGGGAAGCTCTTCCTTCGGCCGCGGGTGCGGCTGCGAATGACTGCCGCCAGCGAAGGCAGCGGCTTGAACATGCGCCCTCAACCCTAAGCCGGCGAAAAGCGCGCTTGATTCCACCCACGGAAGGAGCAAGCTCGCCCCAAGCGCCTCCCCCAGCACACAAAGGTGCCGACCAAACTAAAAACTGATGAGAAACTCCCAGCCCTAAACCACCCGATATGAAAACGCCCCTCCAAATCACCCTGATCGGTGTCCTTGCCCTGACTTCGCTTCTTTTCCACGGCTGCCCAATGGCCCGCAAGGAAGCATCGGCTCCGCCCCCGCCGGCCACGAATGCTCCTCCGGGCGACAAGGGCGACGTTTACCCGGTATGGTTTGGCACGGACCGCAAACCAGTGGCTCAAAACCAACCGCTGGGTTTCTCCGCCGAGCGTCACGATCACACCACCTATGGTCGGGTGGATGTTTTCGTGCCCAAGTCACATCGGTTTGGCGAAACGGGCAATAACATTTTTAAGCGTTTGTGGCGGGGTGAACTCCAGGATGACCATTTGCGCATCAAGCAATTGGAGTCCCTGGATCGTGAGCCCTTTTACGATCAGATTCGCCAGGCGCTCAAAGTCGCGACCGACGCCGGCAACCACTCGCAAGCTTTGGTTTTCCTGCATGGCTTCAACGTCACCTTTGAGGAAGCGGCCACCAGCGGACGCCAGCGCGTCCCGTCCGAATGCTGCAACACCTTCTGGCTCGCCGTCCCGCCGCCGGACATTGCCAAACGCTTCGACGAACTCACCGCGCCGCTGATGGCGAAAATCAAAGCCAACTCCACCCAATCCCGCACCCTCGCCACCCTGCGCGACACGCTGCTGCCGAAGCTGCTGAGCGGGGAGTTGAGCGTGAACCAATTGGAATCATCCCATGCCTGACGTCTTCGTTATCGGCGGTCCGAACGGCGCGGGAAAAACCACGGCGGCACGGGGCATGTTGCCGTCGTTCGTGGGCGTGTCGCAGTTTGTGAATGCGGACGAGATCGCGCGCGGGCTGTCGGGCTTTGCGCCCGAAACGGTGGCGCGCGAGGCGGGGCGCATCATGCTGCGCCGGTTGCGTTTTCTGGGGGAGCAGCGCGTGGACTTTGCCTTTGAAACCACCCTGGCCTCGCGCTCGTTTGCGCCGTGGCTGGCGGGTTTGCAGGCCACGGGCTTTGACGTGCATCTGGTGTATCTCTGGCTGCCCACGCCGGAACTGGCGGTGCAGCGCGTGGCCCGGCGGGTGCAGGCGGGCGGGCACCATGTGCCGGAGGAGATCATCCGGCGGCGCCACGAGCGCGGGCGGGAAAATTTCCTGCGCCTGTATGCCCCGCTGGTGGATGACTGGGAGGTGTATGACAACTCCGGGTTCGAGCCGTATTTGGTGGCTTTCGGCGGCCGGGGCGAGGTGACGACAGTGTTGGAAGCGGAGGATTGGCGGCGTATAAACCAAGGCAACGCATGAACGCAGAACAGAAGACCCGGTTGCGGCAAAAGATTGATGCGGGGGTAAAGGCCGCAGTGTCCGCCGCGCTGGAGGAGCACCGGCGCGCGGGCCGGCTGGTGGCGGTGCTGCGGGCGGGCCGCGTGGTGCTGGCCCCGCCGGAACCGGCGGACGTTTCCGGCACCCTGGCGCTGCGCGAGGAACCGCCGAAGTCATAAAATGTCGCTCAACGAATCCACCGTCGAAGACGCCGCCCTCGAATGGTTCGGGGAGCTGGGTGATGCGGTCGGGCACGGGCCGCATCTCGCGCCGCAATGCATGGCCGGCTTCGTCCTCGCCAATGGCAGCATGTCCTCCAACCAGTCCGGCGATGTCGAGCCGCTGCGCGCCGAAGCGATTGCCGCCGAGTTGGACGAACTGCCCCTCCCTTACCGGTTCGAAGTGCAGCCCCTGGCTCACATTCACTACCGGCCGCTCTTGGAGCACATCAAGCGGGTCGGCATCCTCATTTATCCCCCGACCTGACAGCGGATCGGGAGATGCCTCTACTCCCAGCGCACCCCCGCCAGTTATCATTCTCCGTTCCCTCCTGTTCAAAGGAATTGTTCCCCCTTAACATGAGTCAACGGAGGCAACGGAGCGGGAAGGAAGGTGTTCCGGCATGAAACCGCTGGCGAATCAGGATCACCGTCCGGGGTTTCAGTTCAACTTCGCCTCCAAGCGGGCCCACGCCTGATTTCATTCTCCGTTCTCTCCGTTCCCTTCTGTCCAAAGGAATTATTCCGCCAAAAAGCGCGCTTGCATCCGCCCACGACCGGAGCAAGCTCGGGCCGAGACACCTGCCGCCGCACACTGGAGGTGCCCACCAATAAAAAATGAGCCATCCCCAAGCAACCATCTGGGCCTTTGACCTCGGCATGGGTGACACAGGCGGCTCGTCGATATTTCGCCCCCGACCCCATACGCTGAAATCAACTCATGAAAACTGATTCTCAACCTTCTTTTGAAACCGGCCTCGTCTTTGGCTTCGATGTCGGCACCGGCTCGATTGGTTATGCCGTGCGCAAAGGCCCGGAATTCAAAGACGTGGGCGTGCTGATCTGCCCGGAGGAGACGGGTAAACTGGATGTCCGGCGCGGCCTGCGATCTGGGCGGCGCCGGTTGCGAAATCGTGCTCGTGTTAGGGATTGGTTCGCCGCACAGCTTGAAACCTTGGGCTTGCCTTCACCATACCTGATGATGAAGGACCAACTCAGCGGCGAAGAGAGGATTCAAATCCATCCGAAGGGGCATCCTTGCGCCGGCCAGCCGATCCTGAAACCGGGTTTGGATTGCCGTCGCCTTTGCAATCCAGTTCTGCTGCGCTGCGAAGCGGTGCAAGGCCGCCTAGAGAAGCCGGAGGAACTCCATATCGCGCTCATGCATCTTTGGAAGCTGAAGGGCAAGACCAACGTGCCTTGGAAAGATGAGGGTGAAGAAAAGGAAGCGGAGGATCCAAAGAAGCAGAAGGACAAAGAAAAGGAGAAAAAAGTAATCGAGGAAAAGCTGGACCGGCTGGCGCAAGCCATGCGTGACGGTGGATTTTCCTATCCTTGTCAATTATTACAGCACCGCTGCGAGCAAGGAATGAAGTGCCGCGATGAGGTGTGGCCGCGCGATGAATTTCAGAGCAAGGACTTCAACCTCAAGCAGGAGTTCCTTGCCATAATGGAAAAACAATCCGCCAGACTTCCAATGCTGGCAGGCAAGGTCACCTACCAGGATGACGAGGGACAGGATGTTTCTGTCTCCGCGTCCGACTGGCTCCTCTACGGCGACACGCGCGTCGTGACCTGCAACGGCGACCAGCGACGTGTTTATTTCAAGACCACTGAGTGTGCAAATCCCGGCGTCCTTGGCCTCCGCTGGCCTCGCTTCGTGAATCGCAATCCGGGCCTTGATCTGTTGACGCCGTTCGACGCTAACGGACGCCCGCTTCATGTCGTAAAGCGTAACAAGGAAGTGTTCCGCGAGACACAATGGGAACAGGCTCTTTTCAACTTCCGCGTCCTCGACAAAGCGACTGGCAAGAAGGTGCTGCCCGACCTGGCGAGTCTAAATCGTTTACGTGAAATCTACGAAAGCTCAAAGCGGAAACCAAAAAAGAACTCGAAGGCGAAAGCAACACCAGCAGAAGACGCCAAAGACGTTGAGATCAAAATCAGCAAGAGCGTGTTGAAATACTGGGCGAAGGAGTATGAGCGCCGCTACCAACTTCTCGAAGACCAGACCGAACTCGTTTCGCGCACAGGCGATGGGCGCGCAAAATTCAGCAGTGCCACGCTGGCCAACATCAAACAGGTTCTCCAAAGCCTGAGCGCGGGCCAGACGATGGACGCGATCCAGCCATTGCTGCGTGAGGGAGGGGAATCCAAGGAAGCCGCCATGACCCGGTTTCTGAATGACATCCGGCATGGCCTGGTCCGACACCGATTGATGCTGTTTTTACGCCTCTTGCGCCGTCTCGTGAAGGAACACGGACAGCCTCCTGACTTTATAGTGGTGGAAGCTGTTCGCACGCTCGCGTTCAGCGAAAAGAAGAAGAAGGAACTAAAAACAGAACAGAAGAAAAATCGCGACAAGCGAGAGCGGATTTACCGAGAGCTGAAGGAAGACGGACACTCAACATCCAAAGACGCTTCGTTGCGTTATCGTCTAGCAGAAGAAGCTGGCTTCGAGTGTCCATTCTGTCGCTGCCCGTTCTGTCTGGAAAACGTGTTGGTCAAGGATGCAGACATCTCACATCTCTACCCAAAGGCGCTCACGCCATGTAACGAGTTCTACAACCTGACCATTGCCCACACGCACTGCAACCGCACCGACATGGAGGCCAGAATCCCGCGCGAGGCATTTGGTTCCTCCCCATTGTGGGAGGCAATCGTGGCCAACGCTCGAAAACGGTTCTCTGGAAAAAAGCTGCAACTGTTCCTCGCACCGACCCGTGAGGACGCCGAGAAGATCATCGAATCGAAAACTTCGCTCACCGCCACCGCCTACATCGCCAAGATGGTGCGCCGTCTCTGCTTGATTGAATTGAATTGGCTGGAAAACGGACGCGACCCCACCAACAAGGAGGGCAACATCCCGTCCAAACAATTCCTCGTCACCAACGGCGAGATTACCGCCCGCTTCCGCCAGGAATGGGAACTCAATGAACTGCTGCATTCGGTCATCCCTCCGGTCTTTTACGACGAATGGAACGCCATGACCTCCGATGAACGAGAGGCGCACAAAGAGGCCAGAAAAAAGCGGTTCGAGAAGAACCGGGGCGATCACCGGCACCACGCGCTTGATGCGATGGTCATCGCCTGCACCTGGCCCGCCTATGCTCAACGGGTGCATAACGCCACCAAGGACTGGCAGGACAAGGGCTGGTGGCACCTTGACCGGGTGAAGAAACGGCTGATGGCGCGGCATCCTCTGTACCCGAACCACAAGCCGATGAAAGAGGCAGTCAAGGCGTGGATGGATCGAGTGCTGCGAGAAAACCGCGTGCAACACCATGCTTCGCAGAGCAAACACAAGCAGGCGTATAAAACCTCGTTCTTCTCTCAAAGGCCGGGCAGCCAACTGATCCCGCGAAACTCTGCTGGCCGGCTGAGTATTCCTGCCACGCCCGCAGGCAAAAGCCAGAGCGTGCTGACCTTGACCAGCAAGAGCAGCGAAAAGACGGTCGAACTAAACCAGCAAGAAGCGAACGAATACCAACGTCTTGCCTTGGAAAAGAGCGAAGCCATCGCAAAGTCACTGGCTTTCAATCGCGAACTCCCCTGCCAAATCGCGGCGCGGCACAAAGCTGAATTGGAGAAAGTGAACGCAGAGAAGATTGACAAGAGCATTTACCTGTTGAGGGAGAAAGTGGTGGATGTCACACCGAAGGATCTTCGTCTTCGCAAAGTTTATCCCCCGACACTATCCGACTACCTCTTTGCTGCGTGGAGCGGGTACCTGTCCGAGCTGTATCGCTACGTTGAACTGACTGCGGAGCAGTTCTTGGGGACGCTTGCTCCCAAAGCAAATGCCAAACAATCGGTGGCGGACTACCAGAAGCGGTTGGAGTGGTCGAATTTTCTCGGCTGGTTGAAAGACGAAAGCCGTGAGCCAACACTTGCTCCGGACGAAGCAGA
The DNA here is from genome assembly GCA_031414955.1 of Pedosphaera sp. GTDB lineage: Bacteria > Verrucomicrobiota > Verrucomicrobiia > Limisphaerales > SIBH01 > JANNGC01. The sequence goes on from JANOQV010000205.1 coordinate 26,365, forward strand.
AATGCGGATTACCTTGAATCCAAAATCAATGCCAGTTTTCAAAAAGGACGCCGCAGGCGCATGGACAGTTGTGATGCCCGACCGCGAAAAGCTGCTCAAGTCCATGCCAGAGGATTTTCAAAAACGACTGTGCTTCGCCCATTACCAAAGCTGGATGGAGAGACGTCCAATGGAATTTGCGTTCCCATCAACAGTGAGAATCCCCATCGTGCGGGTGCGTTTTCGCCAGCCGGTCAATGATAATTCCGTCGCCATTGGCCCCAAGAGCATCCCAGGATACAACGGAGGGCATGTCTATGTGAAACGTGGAGAGATTCGAGCAGTAAGGCTGATGCCGTACGCTCACGGTCTCGGCGTGGTGCCGGTGTTTGTGCCGTATTCAAAACAGGACAAGCCATTCTCGAACTACGAGTTCATCCCTGATGCGGAGCCAGCGTTGACATTGCGTAAGAAGGTCATTGTGCGCTTTGCCAAGGATTACAATCCGGATTATCCCGCGGGAGACTACGTGGTCACGGTGCTGGGCGAGTCAGTCGTCAAATTCATACTCCCCCACGTCGTCAACACCAAGGAAGCCCTATTAGCGAACGGGTTTCCCAAGAGCGGCCTTCAAGCCAAATGGCACCTGCTCATTCCCGCCTTGGGGTTTCAATTTCCGACCGTAGCCGTCACTGAATCAGAGGGTGGAGATGAAGAAGGTGACGCGGATGATACATGAGCTACCACATTCTCCATCTGCTCAGCCACAACCTGCGCGTCCGACTGAAGCTTGATCAGCTTCACATCAAGGACACGGAGACAGGTCATGAGCGAACGGTGCCGCTGGCCGACATCGCGGCAATTGTCTGCGCGGCGCGGGATGCCGAGTTCACGGCAGGTTCGTTGCGGCGGATGGCAGAACTGAATGTGCTCTTGCTGGTCTGCAATGAGAAGTTCGAGCCATGTTCCATCACCCTGCCCTACTACCGTGCTACGAATACGGAACTGCTCCGGCGGCAAATCGAATGGACGCCGGAGTGGAAGGAGAAGATGTGGCGGCAAGTCATCACCGCCAAAGTTCGCAACCAGGCGGCAAATCTCGCGCATCTGAAACGCGCACATACGGTGTTGACCGCCATTGCCGATAGATGCGCCAACCCGCCTGTAGCAGCCGACGTAAGGAGGCTCCATACGAGTTCCGATGAAATCGATCAGAGCCTCCTTACGTCGGCTGCTACAGGGAAAATTAATCTCGCCACGATCACTGCCTCCAAGCGTGCTGGTTTTCATTCCAATACTCCCGATGCCTGCGAATCCCGCGCCGCACGCCACTACTGGAAGCATCTTCTTCCGCGGCTTTCGGAATGGCAGAAGACGGACGAACGCCGGAGAACTCCCGGCACACGCGAAGGCGTCAACGGCATGTTAGATTATGGCTATGCGATAGTCCGAAGCGCCGTCCTTCGCTCCCTCGCGGCACATGGTTTCATCGCGGCCATTGGTATCGCTCACGCGCCCAAGGCCGGAAGCTTTGCGCTGGCGGATGACTTGATGGAACCATTTCGTCCGTGGGTGGATCTTGAATTGCGTCAATTTCTCCAAGGCGGCGAACGACCGATGAGAGAATGGATGCAGCAAGTCGTCAAAGTTCTCGCTGTGGAAGTTCCGATGGGCAAAACCAAAGTGCGGATGCTGAACGCCATTGATCTGTACGTCCAAAGTTTTGCTGATGCCGCGCTGGCTCGAATGCCGTTGCCGTTGAAAATCCCTTTGCTCCCGTGAACGACGAAGAATTATTGCCGGATGAACATCCGCCTCGCGAAGCGGATGAAAGTCTGGTCGATTCCTTTTCCCTCAAACCTTCAACCGCTGCCGATTCCGCCCCGACCCGCCGTTCGCGTGGCAAGCAGGGGCGCGATCCTGTATGCAGCAAATACCGTATGGCCTGGGTGCTTGTCTTCTTCGACCTTCCCGTGGGCACGCCGGAAGAACGCCGCGATGCGTCGCGCTTCCGCAACGATTTGCTCAAGGACGGATATATGATGGTGCAGTTCAGCGTCTATGCGCGCCCGTGCGGTTCTGCCGACCGCGTGGAAACTCAAGTGCGTCGTCTCAAGCCAAAGATTCCCGCGCAGGGCGAAGTGCGGGGATTGATCATCTCCGACGCGCAATGGGGAAGGATGTTGGTCGTCCGCAGCCAGCAGAAAGCGGAGTCGGAAACAATGCCGGAACAAATGATGTTCTTGTGAAAATGCAGAGAAAAAAAGAAAAGACCGGCACTGACTTTCATCAGCACCGGTCAAGACCTCGTATCCGAGTGATTACTCACTCACACCATTCGGTGCTCCGGGTGGACAGTCTTTCGACTGCGTTCCAGTTTAACCGGAGGTTGGTCAACATATTTGAGATGGTGCCCCCCGTCCAAAAGATGCAATCAACTCGAGACCGTTCTACAAACTCCACTTTCCGCCGTCAAGCCAGAGTCGCATCCCTTGGACGGGGGGCAATCCCAAACCGGCGCCGACTAGACCAGCTCCCGCGGGGCAGAGTCGCTTCCCTTGGACGGGGGGCAATCCCTAACGCGCGAAGACAAAACCAACGGGCGCGGAGG
>JANOQV010000206.1:0-1662 GCA_031414955.1 Pedosphaera sp.
ACACCGATGAAATCGCCGAGGTCGAGATGGGTAAAGATGTTCCATGGCTCGTCACCCAAAACATTCTTCTGCGCGTAAATCTGGATGCGCCCGCTTTGATCGCGCACGTCGATGAACATGGATTTACCCATCTCGCGGTGCGCGGTGATGCGTCCGGCGACGGAGACTTTCGTGCCTTCAGGCAGCGCGCCGGACTCGAACCCAGAGCGCGCCTCGTTGCACGCGCGGTCCGGTGTGAACTTGTTCTTGAACGGGTCGATGCCCTTGTCGCGCAGCTTGGCGAGCTTGTCCCGACGCTCTTTGATGAGCGAGTTCTCTGACGGCGGCTGTGGCAGTGGTTGTTCCATAAAGAGGGGAGATGAAACACGCTGGCGGGCGGGAGTCCAACTGAGAAATATCTCAAAGCCCGGTCGGGATGCAGCCTGCGACCAGATCCCGGGCATGAAACTGCCGCAGGGCGGTTGGGGAAATATTCTTCACGCGTGGTGCGGCGTGCCTCATGGTGCGCCGAAGTTTTATGAGAATGATACGCACAGCATGGGTAGTCCTGAGCGCGAGCGCGCTGGTTTCGTCCGCCTGGGATTACGAAGGGCATCGCATCGTCAATCAACTCGCGCTGGCTTCGCTGCCGACCAACTTTCCGGCCTTCGTGCGCCAGGCCGAGACTGCCGAGCGCATCGCTTTCCTGGCCGGCGAGCCGGATCGCTGGCGCAACTCCATCAGTCCGACGTTCAAGCACTCCCACGCGCCGGATCATTTTCTCGATCTCGACGATCTGCCGCTGCATGGGCTTACACCCAAGACGGTCAGCCCGTTTCGCTATGACTTCACCGCGCAATTGAAGCTGGCCCGCGACCGGGCACCGGACAAGTTTCCGCCCATCGACCCGGCGAAGAACTCCGATCACAGCCGCGACTTGGTGGGGTTCCTGCCTTGGGCCATCAATGAATACTATGGGAAGCTGGAGTCGGCGTTCTCCTATCTCAAGACCTTCGAGCAACACGGCGGCACGCCGATGGAGGTCGCCAACGCCCGGCAGAACGTCGCCTACCTCATGGGCGTGATGGGGCACTTCGCCGGCGATGCCGCGCAACCCCTGCACACCACCAAGCATTTCAACGGCTGGGTGGGTGCGAACCCGAACCGTTACAGCACCAACCGCACGATTCACTCCTGGATCGATGGCGGGTTTATCCGCAAGGCGGAGTTGCGCGTGGAGGAACTGCGTCCCAAGGTGCGCGGCGCGCGCGCGCTGACCGTCAACGAGGCCCGCGGCGGCGACATGTTTGACGAGAGCCTGGCCTTCGTCGAAGCCCAGTTTAAGCTGGTGGAACGCACTTACCAACTCGACCGCGCCGGGAAGTTGTCGCCGGGCAAGGGCGACGTGACCGAGGGGCGGGAGTTCATCGGCGGACAATTGCTCCAGGGCGGGCAGTTCCTCGGCGATCTGTGGTTGACGGCCTGGCAGAAGGCTCGGGTCGATACCTACCTGCGCGGCGAGCTCAGCCGGCGTAAAACGCCCTAGAGCCTGTCATGCACTTTGCCTAAGCGGGCGTGTGAAAAATAAAGCTGTACGAACAGGGCACTTACGTGCATCAAGCTCGGGATGGCGAAAGCACGAGCGAGTTATCCGAGTGATGTGAGCGACGAGGAGTGGGCCTT
>JANOQV010000207.1:0-33772 GCA_031414955.1 Pedosphaera sp.
CTTCGCTTGGGCGGCGCGCTTCCGGCGCCTGGCCCGCGATTACGAACGGCTGGCCGAAACCCTCGCCGCCTACCATTGGCTGGCTCTGGTCACCCTCATGCTCCCTTTGCTCCTCGCCTAGTGTGCATGACAGGCTCTAGCCATCACCTCCGCCACCGACCACCAGCGCAGTTCCCCGTGCTGATCATCCGGCGTCAGCACCACGCCCTCGGGCAAGTGCGCCGCGAAGCCCAGCACCACGTAATGAGTGTTCACTCCCGCAACCCCGAGGAAGTTGTCCTCGTAGATGTGATCGAACACTCCGACTAATTCCGCCGCCTCGATCAGCACGCCCAATTCACGCGCTGAAATCCTCCGCAGCGCCTCCTTCACCCGCTCGTTCTTGCGGATGCGCCCGCCCGGAACGAACCACGAATCTTTAGCAGGACGGTTCAACCGGCGCCCGAGCAGCACTTCGCCGCGAACATTGCGCAGCACGAGGTCAATCGACACCAACGGCGTGGCGTCCACGATGCGGAGGAATTCCTGGTCAGGCAGCACGGCTCTTTCGTCGCTGCTCCACGGGCCTCGAGCAAGCGGAATATGCGGTCAACGGAACAACACCGAGCAACCATGAGCCAAGAAGGATGGCCTCGAATCATGCCTCCTTCGGGATAAACTCGCGGGTTCGAAATTCAGGGTCCGAGCCGCCTCACCGCCCCACGCGCCGCCGCAGCAGGGCTGCCAAGTCATGGGCGAAGGGATTCCGGCAGGCCAAGGCCACGGCGAAATACATGAGCGTCCCGAGGGTCATCGGCAAGAACACTTCACCCAGTTGGGTCCACAGATCCGCGTGGCCGTAGCGCCGTTCCCAAAGGTGACGAGTGCCCCAGACGGTGAGCGCCGCAGCCAGCAAGCAGGCCGCGAGCGGGAGGAAGTGACGGCGCAAGGCCAGCCATTCAAGCTTCGCCAGTTTCTTGCGTAGCGCGAAGGCGAGCAACCCCACGTTGATGATCCCGGTGCTAGTGTTGGCCAGTCCCAAGCCGGCCTCCCGCAGGTGCCACACCAGCGGCAAGGTGAGGAGCGCGTTGAGCACGAGACAGAAGATGGAGATCTTCATCGGCGTCCGGGTGTCGCCGAGGGCGTAGAAGGCGCGGGCCAGAATGTTGACCCCGGAGAAAGCCAGCAGGCCCGGCGCGAGCGCGATAAGCGCCAGGCTGGTGCGCTGCGTCGCCGCGGCATCGAACTTGCCACCTTGGAACTCGAAGAGCAGCCGAATCATGGGCACCGCCAGTCCGATCAGCAGGAGGGTGGCGAGCAGGTTGATGAAGAGCAAATAGCCCAGGCCGTCGCGGAGGGTGCTGCGAAACTCGGGATACTTCTTCTCCGCCGCCAGGCCGGCCAGCGCGGGCAGCAGGTAGATGGCGAGGGACACGCCGAAAACGCCTTGGGGCAATTCCATCAGGCGCACGGCGTAGTTGAAGGCGGCCACTACTTCAGGATCGACCGCGAAGTAGGTGAAGCCGTTGGCCAGCATCACGTTGATCTGAAACGCCGCCACGCCAATGATCCCAGGCAGCATCTGTTTCCCGACGTGCCGCACGGTTCCGTCCTTCCACGGGCGCACCCAGCGGAAGCGGAAACCATCGCGGAACAGCAGCGGCATCTGGAACAGGGCCTGGGCTACGCCGGCGAGGAGCACGCCGATGGCGAGACCGAAGATGCGTTCCTCCGGCAATTCCCCGAGATGCGGAGCGATGAAGTACACGGATGCGATCATCACCACGTTCAGCAGCGCGGCCCCCAGCGCGGGGACGAAGAAGTGACCGCGCGCGTTTAACATTCCCATGCAGACTGCGGCGAAGCACACCAGCAGCAGATAGGGGAACATCACGCGCAGCAGTTGCAGCATGAGAATTGTCTTGGCCGTCTCGAAGCGGAAGACCCCGAGCGCCGCCGAGATGCCGAGAATTCCCGCCAGCACCACGACGCTGGAGACGACGATCAAGCCCGAGATGACGGCATTGGCCGAAAGCCACATCGCCTCCTCGCCCTCGGCTTTTTCCTTCTGCTTGAAGACGGGGATGAACGCGGCGGTGAGCGCGCCCTCACCCAGCAGGCGGCGGAACAAGTTCGGAATCTGAAACGCCAGCACGAACGCGCCCGCCACCCAGGTGGTGCCCATGAACTGCGCGTAGGCCATCTCGCGGACCAAGCCCAGAACGCGGCTCACCATCGTGGCGATGGCCGTGGCGCCCGAGGACTTCAACATCTGCGACATGCGGCGCGGAGTGTTCCGGTGCGGCGCGGAGCAGAGCAAGCGAACAAACACCGGAGAGGGCGGACGAAGCGCATCCGGCCCGGTGCTCCCGGTTCATCAGCACTTGAACTCATGCGATCAAAAAAAATCCCCGGCAGCCTGCGCCGCCGGGGAGGACATAAAACTGTGAACCGCCCGATGATTACCGAATCAGCCGGAAGTACATCCGATCCGGCGGCGGATAGGCGACCGTGGTGCTACCCGCGCCGGTGATGACACCGCCGAAGTTGCTCCAGTCCGTAGGATTGCCGACGTCGCCCGTGTTCTGCTGGAGCGTATAGCCGATGGCGTCCGCCTCCCAGGAGACCTGGGCATGAGCGGGATCAGTGGCCACGATCCTTAGGCTGGGACCGCCCGCGGAAGCGCCCCAGAGCATCAGGTCGAAACTGATGTCGGAGGAGGTGGTCGTATCCTGGTGAATCTCCACGGCCAGCAGGTTCGTACCCACGAGGAGCACTGAGGTGGGGAGATTAGTGGACACGTAAACCGTGCCGTCGTGAGGGACTGCGGGCAGCGCATAGGTGGCGAAGGTGATGACCGAGTTGGTCATGTCGGTGAAGACTTGAGTGCCGTTGAGGTAAACCACGAAGTGATCATCCGCGAGCACGTTCAAGGTCAGGCCGGAAAAAGCGGCCGGGTTGGCGACGTCGAAGGCCTTGCGGAAATAGGTGGTGGCAAACTTGGCGTTGGCGACACCTCCAAATCCCACCGTGGTACGCTCAGGCCGGCCCGGCGCGTCGCCGTAGCCAAACTCGGCCACACCATTGCTCCAGCCACTGTCGTCAAAGGCCAGCACCTGCCAGGCGTTGCTCTGGTCCGTGCCGTTGTCGAGGTACGTCCAGGCCGCGCCGTTGCTCACGATCACGGAGATGGCGGGCGGATTGGTCGCAGAGATGGCCAGACTGTTGGTCACGCGTACGCCCTGACTGTCTACCGCCACGCCCTCAATCGTATGCAAGCCGGCGGTGAGGTCGCAGAGGTCGAAGCTGTACGGGCTGGTCGCGTCCGTGGCCCAAAGCGCGCCATCAAGCAGGAATTCCACGCGCGCAATCGTGCCGTCCGGATCCGTGGCACTGGCTGAAACATTGGTCACGGTGACGCCGACGCGATAGGTGCTGCCCGCCGCAGGATTCGTGAGCGTGATGGTCGGCGGGACGTTCGGATTGACGGTGATGGTGATGACGTTGGTGGTGCTGACCGAAGCACCGGTGTTGTCCTGCGCCGTCGCGGTCAGGGTATGCACGCCAGGTTGGGCGTTGCTGTAAACGAAACTGAAGGGCGCGCTGGTATCGAGGCCGATGAGGGTGCCAGCGTCGCGGAAGAAGGTCACGTTCGTGACTGGATTCAACATCGTCGGCACGGCCGTGATGGTGACGTTCGCGCCAGCGGCGAAGGTCGCGCCGTTCGTCGGCACGGTGATGAGGACGAAGGGATTGAACGTGTCCAGGAATGGCTCGAAATAGAAATCATCGATGGCCAGGCTGCCGTCTAGGCCGGCGTCATTGAAGTCCTGCCAGCGGATGTAGATGACGCCGCCGGGCGGAATCGGCGCGGGGGGAGTGAGCAACCCCCCACCGACGGGGTCGGTAAAGTTCCCAACCCGGTTGCCATCCACCGGCCCTGGCGGCATGGCGGCGGCGAAGGGTTGGAAGAAATCGTAGGTGGTGGGAATCCATGACGCGCCCAGATCGTAGCTGACGTAATTAGTAAATGAGCCAGCGATGTTGGTGTAATTGCGCCAGACCTCGCCGCGGTACTGGAGGATGAATTCGATGATGTTGTTGGCCGTGCCGTTGCGGATGCGGGCCACGATATTGCGGTCAGCACCGGTCGGCGCGGTGCCGAGGGCGCGATCCGTGTCCGGGGCCGCGCCGTTGGTGCCGAGATTCCAACCCAGAATGGCGGCGTTGGCGGCCAGGGTTCCGTCGCCCGCCGTAACCACCGGCGAATTGGCAGGCAACGCCCCACCGACATACCAGCCCACCGGAGTCAGCGTCCCGGCCGCTCCCATGCCATCGAAATTCTCCGTGAGGGCGGAACCGGTATAGTGAATGAATTCGTCGCGGGCGATGATGGTGAGCATGTTGGTCGCGGAGAGGGCATTCGGGTCCACGCCGTTGGTGGCCTCGGCGTAAACCGTGTACACGCCGGGCGGCAGATTGCTCAGGACCACCGAGAAAGGCGTGACCGTGTCGGAAGCGGCCAGGACGCCGTTGGTGTAGAAGGCCACGCCGGTCGCCGGAGTGGTGCCGGCCGTGGTGGCGCTGAGGGTGACGTTGGTCGTGGAGTTGACCACCAAGACGTTGGTGAAGATGAAGGTGAGTGCGTTGGAAGTGGGCGCGGTCAGCATGACGGTGAGGGGAGTGGGCGGTGCGTAACCTGCGGTGAAGGTCACGTCATCGATGGAATATCCGCGATCGGTCCCTCCAGTGGCGTTATCGTCCGCCCAGAGAATGTACATCACGGAGTTTGTGGCCCAGGCAGGGCTGAGGTTGAAGGTGTTGCTGCGGGCACCGTTGGTCCCCCCGGAGAGCGCGGCGATATTGACCCAACTGTTGCTCAATCCAGTCAGGCTGTAGAAGACCTGATGCGCGGCCACCTGCTCGGCCAGCGCGCCGCTCTCCCCAAGGGCGTAGGTGATGCGGAGGGAAGTGGCATTCGAGATGGCGGCGTTGGTCAAACTGGCCATCACCAAGGTGGCACCATTGCCAGTCGGGCGGGTCCATACTGAAGTCGTGCCGCCGGAGGACCAGGAAGCCAGGGCGTTTTGAGCGGGCGGGTTGGTCGGCGAGTAATCCCGCAGTGGAGCCGTGACATTGGCCGCCGTGGCATTGCTGTTTACCGCCGTCAGGACGGCGGCGGCGTTGGCCAGCAAAGCGTCCGTACCGCTGATAGTTTTGGTGGCCCACTCCGTGGGCGCCGGGAGCGTCGAGAAGTCGATGACACCGCTGCCGAAATCACCCACCGAGATGGCGGCCTGGGCAGGCAGGCACGCCGTGATGATTGAGAAAACAAACAGGATTTTTTTCATAAGGAGCATTGATTTTGAGTCGCCAACCTTCGCCGTCCACCAGCGGAAGAGCAAGTTTGGAATGCTCCCTGGAGCAATATGCGATGTTTCCGGGGCCGTCTGGCCGAACTAGATCATCTCCTCGGCGCAGCCTTCAGAGCCGGGCTGAATATTCGCTGGCGGAGTGCGCCTGTCCTCGGGCGCAGCAATGCGCTGACGCCCGGCGCGTTGGAAAACCCAAGCTCCCCAGGCTTTCGCACCTTGCTGCGCCCGAAGACAGGCGCACTCCGAGACCGGAGGCCTTTGCCTCCAGGCGACTTTTCAAACCGGCTCTCACGTCAGAATCCCCTTCACCACTTCTCCCTCGACGTCGGTCAGCCGGTAATCGCGGCCCTGGAAACGATAGGTCAGACGCTCATGATTAAAACCGAGTTGGTGCAGCAACGTGGCCTGCAAATCGTGAACGCTCACCTTGTCCTGCGCGACGCTGAAGCCGAGTTCATCGGACTCGCCGTAGGTGAAGCCGCCCTTCACGCCCCCGCCGGCGACGACCATGGTGTAGCAGTCGGGGAAATGATCGCGGCCGAGAATGTCGCCCTTGGCCGTGCGGCCCTCGCGGAAGGGGGTGCGGCCGAACTCGCCGCCCAGCACGACCAGCGTTTCGTCGAGCAGACCGCGCTGGCGCAAATCCTTGAGCAACGCAGCGACCGGTCGATCCATCGTGGCGCATTTCTTGGTCAGGCCGTCGCGAATGTCCTCGGCGGGATTGGTGCCGTGAAAGTCCCAGCCCCAGTCGAAGAGCTGCACATAGCGCACGCCCTGCTCGACCAACCGGCGCGCAAGCAGGCAGTTGTTGGCGAAACTCGAGTCGCCGGGCTTCGCGCCATACGCCTCGATGGTCGCGGCGGATTCCTTCGCGATGTCCATTACCTCGGGCACCGACATTTGCATGCGGTAGGCGAGTTCGTATTGGGCGATGCGCGTTTGCGTTTCGGGGTGGCCCAGCTCGCGCCCTTGGATTTCGTTCAGCTCGCGCAAGGTGTCGAGGCTCATGCGGCGGACCTCGCGGTCCATGCCGGCGGGATCGGAAGCGTAGAGCACCGGGTCGCCCTTGGACCGGCATTGCACGCCTTGATAAACGGACGGCAGGAAACCGTTGCCGAAGGAATTCTTGCCCCCGTTCGGCTGCACGCCGCTGGAAATCAAAACTACGAAGCCCGGCAGATTCTGGTTCTCCGTGCCCAAACCGTACGTCACCCAGGATCCAATCGACGGGCGGCCGGGGCGCGGCGATCCGGTGTAAACAAACAGCTCGGCGGGCGCGTGATTGAACTGATCCGTGTTCATCGAGCGGATGACGCAAAGCTCGTCCGCCACCGAGTGCAGATGTGGAATGGCATCGGACATCCAGACGCCGCCCTTGCCGTGCTGGGTGAAAGTGCGGCGCGTGCCGAGCAGCTTGGGCGTGCCCGAGGTGAAGGCGAACCGTTTGCCCTTGAGGAAGGCATCCGGACAATCCTGCCCGTCGCGTTTCACCAGCTCCGGCTTGTAATCAAACAAGTCGAGGTGCGGCGGCGAACCGGTGAGATGGAGATAGATGACGCGCTTGGCCTTCGCGGCGAAGTGCGGCTTGCGCGGTGCGAGTGGATTCGCGGACGTGATGTGGGCGGCGGAGAGGCTGCCCTTCAGCATCGAGCCGAGCGCGATGGCACCCACGCCGCAGGCCGACTTGCTGAGGAAGTGGCGCCGCGTGATTTGTTTGATGTGTTCCAGGTTTGAGTTCATAGGCGGTCGCTTCCGGTCAACGCTTCATCAACATCTCGTCCAGATTGAGCAACACGTTGCCGACCATTGTCCACGCGGCGAGTTCGGCGGCATCGGCGTCCTTGGACAGCGCACCGAGCGGCTTGGTGGCCACGTCCTGCGCCTTGGCTGGCTCGGCTTGGAAACGCTTCAGGCTCTTTTCGTAAAGCGCCGTCAAGCTGCTCAACTCGGCCTTGGAAGGCAGCCGGCTCAGGCACAGACGAAAGCCGTGGCGCGCCCTCTCCTCCGGCGTGGTTCCAGCGGCGGCCATCTTGCGGGCCAGAGCCTGAGAGGCTTCGATGTAAACCGGATCGTTCAACGTCACGAGCGCCTGCAACGGAGTGTTCGACCGTTCGCGGCGCACCAGGCAAAACTCCCGGTTCGGCGCGTCGAACGTCGCCATCGAAGGATACGGATTGGATCGACGCCACGTCGTGTAGAGCGCGCGACGGTAACGGTCCTCGCCGCCACTGGTTTCCCAATCGGTGCCACTGCCGAACGCGGCTGACAAACCCATCTTCGGCTGCGGCGGCTTGACCGGCGGCCCGTACATTTTCGGACTGAGCAACCCGCTCACGGCCAGCGCCTGATCGCGAATCATCTCCGCCGACAACCGGAAGCGCGGCCCGCGCGCGAGCCAACGGTTCTCCGGATCGCGCGCCGCCAGTTCCGGCGTCACTCGTGATGACTGCCGGTAGGTTGCCGACGTGACCATCAGGCGCAGCAGATGATTCACGTCCCACTTATTGTCCATCATTTCAACGGCCAGCCAGTCGAGCAACTCGGAATGCGACGGTAGTTCCCCTTGCGCCCCGAACTCTTCACTCGTGCGCACCAGTCCGATGCCGAAGATGGATTCCCACAGTCGATTCACCACCACGCGGGCGGTCAGCGGATTGTTCGTGTCCACCAGCCAGCGCGCGAGGGCGCGGCGGTCCAGCGCGCCGGTCTCAGAAACCGCATGGAGCGAGGCGGGCAGGCCGTTGGTCAGTTCCTGGCCGAGATCGAGGAAGTTGCCGCGCCGTTGCAACTGGGTCTTGCGCCGCTTGTCGCCCGCCAGTTCACGCAGCACCGGCACGGTGGTGTAAGGCTTCTCGGCCTCGAATTTCTTCCGCACGCCGGCCAGTTCAGCGCGCTCCTTGTCCAAGCCGAGGGCGATGGTGAGATAGAAGTCCCGCACCTGCTTCTGCTGGGCATCCGTGCGCTTCGCCGCGTCCTTGCGGAGAACAGCCAGCGTGGCCGCGGGCACACGGGCAAATTCGGGCGCCCGAGCGTCCGAGGATTTCGACAAGCGCAGCCGGGCGATAGTCCCGTAGTCGAACTTGGAAAGCTGCTCGATGGTGACGACGAGATTCGATCCAGCTCCAGCCCTGACCGGAGCCTTGAGAGTCAGCGTGAGCGAATGCGGTTCGCCGTGCTTCGGCGCGATGGCCCAACCCTTGGTCTTGGGTTCCTTGTTGCCGAGAATGTCGGCCGCGTTGAATTCCTTTTGGGAGAAGTCCGCGCTGGCCGACGCAAAAGCGATGGAGCGCGAGCCGTCGGGATAAAGTTCCACGCTTGGCGTAGGCGTGGGCTGCTCCTGCTGCCGCCAGATCACTTCGCGCTTCCCGTCCAGCAACAGGATGCGAAAGCCATTCAGCCGCTCCGGGGAGCCATCCGTGCGGTTCCACACGGCGAGGCGGTCGATGGGCTGCGCGAATTTCAAATCCACTTCCCACCAGGGATCGCTCGAGTTCTCCGTGTGCGTCGTGGACTTGGCCTTCGCGTAATCACCATTGGTCTTGCCGTCGATGGCCAGTTTCGCCGGACCGGCGGAAGCCGTGCTGCTCTGGCTGGCCTGGCCGCTGGTGGCGACATTGCTTCCGCCGCTGAACACCTGCACCTCGGCCAGTGACAGGATCTTCTCCTGGCCGGGAAGCTCGATGCGAACGTATCGACCCAGGATCGGCGATCGGTCCGTCGGCGCGACGGCGGCAAGGACGCGCGACACCACAAAGTTTCCCTCCGCATGACCGACGACCGGCTTGGGCAACGTGTCATCGGGAAGCGTGTCGAGTCGCAGAGCGGTGATGGTCTCATTGGTCGTGATTGGAATCTCCAGAGTGTACACGTCGGTCTTCCCGCCCCGCTCAAAGCGGACGGCCCCGTCATCCGAGCGATGAATCGCCGCGCCCGCCTTCGACTTCACCACCGCTGGCGCGAGCGGCTGCCATTGGAGGTCGGTCCCGAAGTTTTTCTCCCAGAGCAACTGGGCCTTCTCCAGTTCCGGCGTGAACGTCTGGTTGATCTTCTCCAGCCGCGCGATGTCCGACTGCCACTGCTGGCGAAGCTGCTTTTGTTCGGTCGTGTAAAGCGCGCGAACGGGACTCTCGTCGCCGCGATCCGCGTCCGCCGTGTTGTTCAGAATGGCCAACAGGCGGAAGTAATCCTCCTGCGAGATGGGATCATACTTGTGGGTGTGGCATTGCGCGCACGCCATCGTCGTGCCCATCCAGACGGCCATCGTGGTGTTCACGCGATCGACCACGGCCACGTTGCGGTATTCCTCGTCGTTCGTGCCGCCCTCGTTGTTAGTCATGGTGTTGCGATGAAATGCCGTCGCCGTCATCTGCTCGTCGGTCGGATCTTCCAGCAGATCACCGGCGATCTGCTCCAAGGTGAAACGATCGAAAGGCTTGTTCGCATTGAGCGCGCGAATGACGTAATCGCGATACGCCCAGATGGTCCGAGGTGGATCGTCCGCGTAGCCGGTGGAATCCGCATAGCGCGCCTGATCCAGCCAGAGCCGCGCCCAATGTTCGCCGAACGACGGCTTGTTCAACAGGCGATCCACGAGTCGCTCATAGGCACCCGGCTTGCGGTCGGCGAGGAATTGATCGACCTCTTCCAGCGAAGGAGGCAGACCGGTGAGATCGAGCGTGGCCCGCCGGAGAAGCGCCGCCGGATCAGCTTCGAGAGCCGGCTTCAGCTTCTCCCGCTCCAACCGGGCGAGGACAAAATGATCGATGGCGTTCTTCGGCCAAGACTTCCCGCCCACCTTCGGCAAAGTCGCACGAACCGGCTTCACATAAGACCAGTGCTGGGAATACTCCGCCCCCTGCTTGATCCACTTCTTGAGCAAGCCGATTTCCTGGGCGCTGAGCTTCTTGCCCGTGTCGGGCGGCGGCATCAAGTCATCGGGATTGGTCGCGGTGATGCGGGCGACCAACTCACTCTTCTCCGGAGCGCCCGGCACGATGGCGCGCTGCCCACTGCTCTGTTCCGCCTTCGCACTCTCCGGCAAATCAAGTCGCAGCGACTTCTTGCCGCTCTTGCGTTCCTTGGCATCCGGCCCGTGGCAGGCAAAGCAGTTCTGGGAAAGAATGCGGCGCACGTCGCTGAAGCCGACTGCCTCGGCGACCGGAGCGGAAATGGCTTTGCTGCCGCCGGCAGCCAGGACGGCAACCAACGCGATCAGCACGATCCGCCGCACCCAATCTGTCCGGCCGGCCCGTGGGCAGCGGCGGACTGTCACGATAAACTTTTGAATCATTGGTCTGGGCAGCTTTGCCGTAGTATTCCGCAATAAGCGAGTGAATCCAAATGCCATCCAATCTGCGGTTCTGGCGGTTCTTTGGCTGCGAAAACAGACTGCCTGACCATCGAGTTTCTTTAATGCTGATCCGCACATCAGCCTGGCTCTGCGCGCCTCCCCTGCGGGGCAGTCCGTCGTCCGCTGCTTTCTTTGCCTTCCTTGGGATCCAACTTCGGCGGTCGGATGCAAGCAGAGTTGACGTTAGTCCACGTAGAGAAACTCGTTCGCGCTGAGCAGGGCCTGGCAGAGGCTGGCGAGCGCCTGAACTTCGGGGGCGGGCTTTGCGACGGCCTTGGATTTCTTCCCGTCTTTTTTCTCCACGGCCGCTTCCGCGACGGCCTTGAGGTGATCCACTTGCCGGGATAGGAACGCGAGCGCCTCGGTCAACTCCGAGGGCGAGGGCGCACGGTTGAACGCCAGTTGCCAGGCACGTATGACCTGCTGGGCGCGATCCTCTCCGGCGTCCTTGGCCAGGCGTTGGGCAAAGCGCAGGGATTGATCGAGCACGAAGTCGCTGTTCATGAGCATCAATGACTGGGGCGCGACGGTGGAGGAAGAGCGGCGCTCGCAATTTACTTCCATCACCGGCGCGTCGAAGGCGTGGAGCATGGCCAGCGGACGGCTGCGCCGCACCTGGATGTAAACACTGCGCCGGAACTCCTCACCCTTCAGTGAAACCTCGACGGGCATCTTGTTGTCGCCCTCGGTCTTGTCGATGCCGACGATGATCTGCCCGTGGACATCCGGACGAACTGGCACCGGCGGGCCGAACTGCTGGTCATTCAAGGAACCACTGACACTGAGCATCGCGTCGCGCATGACCTCGGCATCCAGTCGCTGCACCGGCTTGCGCCCGTAGAGGCGGTTCTCTGAATCGCGCCGATCCTTCTTCGCGTCGTGGCGGGAAGATTGACGGTAAGCGGTGGAGGTCATGATCAACTTGTGCAGTCGCTTCATTTGCCAGTCGTGCTGAACGAAGTCGTTGGCCAGCCAGTCGAGCAGTTCAGGATGCGACGGTCGCTCGCCCATGAAGCCGAAATCCGACGGCGTGCCGACCAAGCCTCGGCCGAAGTGGTGAAGCCAGACGCGATTGACCAGCACGCGGGCGACGAGCGGGTTCGTGCCGCTGGTGAGCCAATGCGCAAACGCGAGCCGACGCCCGCTGGTCGTGAGCTGCGGATCCTTCCCGGGGAAATGCACCGGCTGCCCTTGCGCCGCGAGAACACTGAGTCCGCCCGGCAGGACAGCTTCCTTCGGTTGCTTGGGATCGCCACGATGAAAGAGATAAGTAACGGGCAGCTTGTCCGCCGGCTCGGTCAGCACGCTGATGAAATCCTCCGGCGGTTTGCGTCCGCGAATCTCGGCGACCTTGGCCTCCATCGCCTTCAAGTCGTCCGCAGCCTTCTGGTTGTATTGATAGAGCACGCCCGCGTTGATGTTCACGCTGGGATGGTCAGCGAGCAGTTTCTTCTGTTCGGCCGTGCGTTTGGCGGAGGGTGTTTCCCTCGCGGCACGTAGTGGCTCGCGCAAACCGGCCTCGAATTTTTCCAAATGCTTCATCAACGCGGCGGCCATGTATTCCTTCTCCTTCGCCGCTTTCTCGTCCGCGAGTTTCTTCGCCTCGGCTTCAACTTCCGCGGCCTTCTTGCGATCCACGTCGGTGTAGAGCGAGACGAGACGTTGGTCGGGCTTGCGCCAGTTCTTCCAGTCGTAGGCCGGTTCGAGGACCGCGCGCAGCCGGTAGTAATCCGTCTGCGGAATCGGGTCGTAGCGGTGGTCGTGGCATTGCGCGCAGCCGACGGACAAACCGAGTAACGAGGTGGAGACAATCTTGATCGTGTCAGCCACGACCTGATTGCGCACCGCATCCGGATCGGCCACCGCCGACGTCGCGGTTCCGTCCGCGCCCATGCGCAGGAAGCCGGTGGCGATGAGCAGTTCCCGCGTATTCGGATCAGTCGCCGCGTTCGGCGCATCGGTTTGCGTCGTGCGCGCCAGTTCGTCGCCGGCCAGTTGTTCGGTGATGAAGCGGTCGAACGGCTTGTCGGCGTTGAAGGAGCGAATGACGTAGTCGCGATACTTGTAGGCGTAAGCGCGCACCGGATCGGCGTCGCTGTAGCCGTCGGAATCGGCGTAGCCCGCGACATCCAGCCAGTGGCGGCCCCAGCGCTCGCCGTACTGGGGCGACGCGAGCAGACGGTCGATCATTTTGTCGTAGGCGTCAGGGGCATGGTCGCCGAGGAAGGTTTCTACCTCGGCAGGCGTGGGCGGCAAGCCGGTGAGATCAAACGTCGCGCGCCGGAGCAGTGTCACTTTCTCCGCATCGGGCGAGAAGCTGAGTTTCTGTTTCGCCATCGCGTTCACGAGGAAGGAATCTACTGGTGTGCGCGCGCGGTCTTTGGCTTTGGTCGCGGGAATCTTCGGCTGGCGAATCGGCTGGAAGAACCAGAAAGCCCGCTCTTCTTCGGTGATGCCGCTGCCCTGGCCCAGTTCGGTCGGTTCGGGACGGGCCGTCTTGGCGCCGCTGCCGATCCACTTTTTGATCAGCGCCACCTGTTCGCGCGTGAGTTTCTTGTCGCGCTTGGGCATCTCGCCGCTGTCGATGGCTTGGAAGAGCGCGCTCTTCTCCGGCTGGCCGGGCACGATGGCCGGCCCGTCGTCGCCGCCTTGCAACATCAGGCGACGCAGGCGCAGGTCGAGGCCGCCCTTGAGCTTCTCGCCCTCGCCGTGGCAGTCGAAGCAATGGGCTTTGAGGATGGGCCGGATGTCTTTCTCGAAGGTCAGCGGCGGGGCGGCGAACAAAGAGGCGGCTCCGCACAACCACAAAGCCAGCGCCACGGAATGGCGGATGAAACAAAGTCTGCGCTTCATGCGTGGCGCAGAATCTCCTTCACCACGCGGCACGGCTTACCGTCGGTGATGCGCTGCTCCTGGCCGTTCTGATGATAAACCAGCTTCTCGTGCTCGAACCCGAAGAGATGGAGGAGCGTGGCGTGATAATCATTTGGGCTGACCGGATTCACCACCGCCTTGTGCCCGAACTCATCCGTTTCTCCATAAGTCAGGCCGCCCTTGAAGCCGCCACCCGCGACCCAACTGCTGAAGCCCTGGCCGTTGTGATCGCGCCCGGCCTTCTCAGCGGCACCGTGATTCTCCGTCACCGGCAGGCGCCCAATTTCGCCGCCCCAATGGACGATGGTCGAGTCGAGCAGACCGCGCGCTTTGAGATCCTTGACCAGCGCGGCGGACGGCTGATCCGTCTTGCGGCAACAGGTCACGAGGTTGCTCTTGATGCTCTCGTGGTTGTCCCAGATCTGGCCGTTGATGAAGAGCTGGACAAACCGCACGCCGCGCTCGACGAGACGCCGCGCAATCAGGCAGCGCGTGCCGTACTCGCGCGTGGCCGACTCATCGAGCCCGTAAAGTTTCTTCGTCGCCTCGCTCTCGCCGGAAATATCCAGCGCCTCCTTCGCCGCCGTCTGCATGCGCGCGGCCAGTTCGTAGCTCGCGATGCGCGCTTCGAGATCCGATTCACCCGGATGCCGCGCGAGATGCTCTTGATTCAGCCGGGCGAGGAAGGCGAGGTTTTGTTCCTGCAACGCGCCCTTCAAATGCGGCGGCGGTTCGAGATTCAAAATGCGCGGCTCGGTGGAGCGCACGATCGTGCCTTGATACAAGGGCGGCAGCCAGCCGTTGGACCAGTTGCGCACGCCATCCACCGGATGCCCGCCCGGATCAGTCAACACCACGTAGGCCGGCAGGCTCTGGCTCTCGGAGCCTAGCCCGTAAGTCAGCCACGAACCGAGCGCCGGCCGCCCCGGCTGCGCCTTGCCCGTGTTCATGAACCAGATCGACGGCTCGTGCCCGTTGATGTCGGTGTGCATCGAGCGGATCACCGTCACGTCATCCACGATGCTGGAGAAGTGGGGCAGCAACTCGGAGACATCCGTTCCGCTCTGGCCGTGCTTCTGGAATTTCCACGGGCTGCCGAAGAGCTTCTTGCTCGCGCGGTCCACGAAGCTGAACGTCACCTCGCCCGCGTAATCCTGCCCGCTGCGTTTGGTCAGCTCGGGCTTGGGATCGAACAAGTCAATGTGGCTCGGCCCGCCGTGCATGAAGAGCGAGATCATCGCCTTGGCCTGGGGACGAAGCGGCGGCGTCTTGGGCTTCAGATCAAAGGACCGCGGGCGCGGCATGGTCGGCGGATTCGCGAGCAGCTTCTCCTCCCGCAAGAGCCAGGCGAGCGCGACGCTGCCGACCCCGAGCGCATTGCGCTCGAGAAAGCGGCGGCGGGACCATCGTCCCATTGCATCATCAGGATAGTGCGGCGTCATTTGTTCCAGGTTTTAGCGTGAGAATGGACGAGCGGGTCGGGCCTGTGAATTCAAATGCTTTACCACGGTTCGCTCAAGGAGCGGGGCCAAAGTCTGGCCACAATACCTTCATGGGGAGGCCAAGACCGAGCTTGATCCAGCGGCGATGCTAAGGCTGCAAAGACAATGCCAGGAAGCTGCATCTCTTCAGACTGATTCTCTCCCTCCGCCCTCTCCATGGCAGAGGATCCGACCGCGCCATGCAGGGCTAGGCGAAATGGGCGATGGCGCGCACGGATATCGTCGTGCGGCCATCGCCGTTCGCTGGACAACTGGAACCACCCGGTCCGGACTCAGCGCCGGACACGATAGAAGCGCGCCGGGCTGGCACTGAGCGGAACCGTGTGCCCACCGGGCAGCGCATCACCCACACAAGTCCACGGACCCGTAATGCTGGTCGCACATTCGAGACCGCCGCCATAAACCCAACTGATGACGGCGTTGGTGCCAGACTTCGAGATGGTCATGAGCGGCCGCGGCGCCGCCGCGGCCGTGTTCACTTCGATCTCGTCGATGTCAGTGTTGGTGTCGGGGACTTTGATGCGGATGCCTGTGGCGTCGATGGGCGGGCCGCTGGCTGAGACATCGAACCGATGCCGGAGATGAGGATTGAAAGCCGGCGGTTCGGCCCGGCGGTAATTGATGGTGCCGAGATTCTCCCATCCGGTCGAGGCGTCACCTGTCTCGGCGGTGCTGCCGTCGGGGCTGGCCACGGTGGTGAATTGCAACGTGTAAACGCCGAGCACACGATCCGTGGCGGTGCCGCCGCAGCAATCAGCAGCGGTGTTACCGTTGTCACGCGACCAGGCGAGATTGGTGATCGAGACGCTGCCGTTGAAATTCAGGCCGATGAACGGCGCCGGATCCGGGAGGGTGAAGTTGGGAATCCAACTGTTCGCGTTGCCGTAACGGCCGTCGTTGACGTTCGGAATAAAATGCACGCCGAAGTCGAGATAGCTGCTGCCGAAGGCCGTCGTGCCGCTCGTGGCCAGCGCACGATTCGGCGGCGGCGGAGCGACCAGGGATGGATTGTTGTAGTGACCGTCGTTGCCATCCCAGCCGATGGCATAGCCAATGGCCGGAGTGGTTTCGAGCGCGGGCGGAGGAGGAAGAGGCGGAGGCGGCGTGACGGAAGTGTTGATCTCGATCTCATCGATCGCAGTGTTCCCATTGGCGACCTTGATGCGAATACCGGTCGCATCCAGCGGCAGACCACCAGCCGAGATGTCGAAGCGGTGGCGCAAGTAAGGCGTAAAGAACGAAGGCGCCGCCGCGACGTAAGTGACGGTGCCGGCATCCTGCCAACCCGTCGCAGCATCGCCGGTGTCGGGCGTGACCGCATCTGGCGCGGCCACGGTGGTGTATTGCAAACGATAGGTATCGAGCGCGCGATCCGTGAGCGTGCCGCCGCAGCAATCGCCGCCGACGTTTCCGTTGTCGCGGCCCCAGGCGATGTTCGTGATGCCCACGCTGCCGCCAAAGTTCAAACCCACGAACGGATCAGGGTCCGAGGTGCCACCGATGCCGTTGGCCGAAATCCAACTGTTGGCGTTGCCGTACAGCCCGTCGTTGAGATTCACCGCGAGATGAAACGGAAGGGCCAGGATGGTTCCAAGACCGCTGCTGGCAAAGGGCGTTGTCCCAGCCGCCACGAGGGCTTGGTTTGTGGGCGGAGCCGCGCCCACGGCGGGATCGTAGAAATGGCCGTCGTTGCCGTCCCAGACGATGGTGTTACCCGGCGCATTGGTGATCCGCACCAGGTTGTTCTCGATGGCGAGATTCGGATTCACTTCGATCTCGTCGATGTCGGCGTTGGCGTTCGGAACCATGATCCGGAGGCCCGTGGCGAAAACAGGATTGCCGCCCTGACTCACGTCGAACCGATGGCGCAGGTGGGAATTGAAGTAGGTCACGTTGTTCGCCTTGTAGTTGATGGTGCCGACCGTGACCCAGCCGGAATCAGGATTCGGTCCGCAGGCATCGGGCGTCAGGACGCCGGGATTTGTCACCGTGGTGTACTGCAACACATACACGCCGAGCGAGCGATCCGTGAACGAGCCTTCAACTGAATTTCCGTTGTCCCGGCCCCACGCGACGTTGCGCAGCGCGATGCGGCGGCCAAAGTTGAGGCCCGCAAACGGCGCTGGGTCGCCACCGATGAAATTGGGAATCCAACTGTTGGCGTTCCCGTAAAGTCCATCGTTCAAATTCACCGCGCGATGGAAAGGCAAGGCCAGCACCGGGCCGAGATCCGTGCTCGTGAAAGGGGTGGCACCTCGCACCGTGGAAGCGTCGTTGACCGGCACGGGAGCGGGATCGGCTGGCGTGCTGTATTTCCCCTCGTTCAGATCCCAGACAAGGCCGAAGCCCGCCGCCGGGGTAATCTCGATGAAGTCGGCAATCGGCGGCACGGGATCGGGAATCGGGTTCACCTCGATCTCGTCCATGCAGATGTTCGGGTCCGACACCTTGAATCGGATGCCCGTGGCGGCGACGGGCGAACCGCCCTGCGCGATGTCGAAGCGGTGGCGCAGGTAGCCGGTGAAGTTCAGGTCATCCGCACCCGCCGCATATTGAATGGTGCCGAGGTTGGCCCAACCGGTGGCGGGATCGCCTGTCTCAGCGGTGCTCCCGTCCGGTGCGGCCACCGTGGTGTACTGGAGAGTGTAGAGGCCGACGTTGCGGTCGGTGCAGGTGCCCGCCGCACATCCGCCCTCGGTGGCGTCGCCGTTGTCGCGGCTCCACGCGACGCTGGAGACGTTCACGCTGGAGGCGAATCTCAGACCGATGAAGGGGTTCGCGTCCGGGATGGTGAAGTTGGCAATCCAACTGTGCGAGTTGCCATAGAGCGCGTCGTTGATATTGGCGATGAGGTGGACGCCCGCGCCGTACTCCGTGCTGCCGAAGGCCGTCGTGCCATTGCTGGCCAGCGCGACGTTGTTCGACGGCCCGGCCCCGGAGTCGGGACTGGTGAACCCTCCGTTGTTGCCGCTCCAGGTGATGCTGAATCCGGCGGCAGGCGTGAGCAGCAGGCGCGGATGCGTGGCGGCGTGAAGGCTCGCGGCTCCGAGCAACGTGAGCACGATGATGGAACCGATGGATCTCGTCGCCTGGAGGCCACGAGGCTGGGCATGACTGCGGTTTGGATTTGTTTGCATGGTTTTGTTTGGAGTTGCTGTGTTTATTGAAGTCGTATCCGGAAGAAGCGCTGCGGCTCCGGGCCGACAGGCACGTCAAGCACAAGGCTGTTCGTGACGGCAGCCTGCACGCCACCGATCGGAAGCCAGACCGGTGCGTCGAGAGTGTTCTTGTATTCGATCTGATAGCTGCGCCCCGGCAAGGCGCTGATATTGAAATGCAGCACGCCCGAATCCGCCGTGACACTCGTGACTGTGGGAGCCGACGGCGCACCCAATTGGTTCGGCGCGCGCGGTGTCCAGTTGGTCATCAGGAAACTCGTGCCCAGCGCGCCATCTGGGAACAGACCCTGACTCACGTTCAGGAACTGCGCGCCGAAGGTCACCGTGTGCTGTGGCGAAAGGCCGTCGGGCGCGAAGAGGCCCATCTCTTCGCCGCCGTTGCTCAGTTTGAAGTTCGCATGCAGGTCGGCGTTCGTCGGCGAGTTTTGCAAACCGTTCTCGTCCGCCCACACGACGAGGAAGCCGCGCGCGGCGATGATTGTATTCGACGGGATGAGAAACTTGGTCGGATTGGCGAGATCGTCCGTCAGGTAGAAACCAGTCAGGTTCACCAGAGTGAAGTTGGGGTTGAACAGCTCGAACCAGTCCTGAAACAGGCCGTCGCCGTGATCCACGAAACCCCACGGGCCGGCGTTGTTCGCCATCCACTCATTGATCACCACGGGCACGATTCCGGAAGACGCGGTGTTGGTGATACTGATGGCATCCACCAGGTTTGTGCGGTGGACGCCGAGGTAATCCACCCCCTGCAAGGTGAGAAAGTTCGTCCCGGCCGCGAGCGGAACGAGCATCGACCAGTTGGTGATGCTCGTCCAGACGATCGGCCGCGGCACGCCGTTCACGTCGATGACGTTCAAGTCAATCCAGCCCGTCCCGGCAAGCGTCACGAAGTTGGTGTTGACCGTGAAGCCGAGGCCGCCATTCGAAGTGATGGCGAAAGGCACCGCGGCAGGTAACTGCGAGAGCGCGAAGGCACGACGGCTCGCGATGTAACTCGCCGCCGCGGAATAATTTTGGCCCACCACACTGGCGTAGTGGCCCAGCCACGGGTTCATGTATTCCGTATTGAAGGACGTCTGACAGAGGTCGTTGACGTGATAGAGATACCTTCGCAGCGTCGCCGGATGGTTCATCAGCTTGCCGAGATTCGAACCCGACGTGATGAGGATGGGGCTGCCGGTGGAAGCGTTGAACACGAAATCCATATCCCACGCCAACAGTTGAGCCGGGTCGCCATCCGGGAACGTCACCAGCCGGAGATTGTGCGGAAGCTGACCAGCGGCGGAATTGATGTAGGTGTCGCCGATGCCGCAGAGAATCTCCATCGCCGCCATTCTCAAAGCCTGATCCACGTTCAGCACACTGGCGATCTGCGCGTCGAATTGCGCCTGCGGCAATCCCATCACCTGGCACAGAGCCATCAAACCCGCGTAGTCATCGCGGCGATTCCCCAGGCGGATGTCGAAGGGCGAACGGTATTGCTCCTTGTCGCCGAGGTCGGTGAAGTCGGTGCCAAGGTGGCCCTGGTGCGGGACGGGCAGCTTGATCGATTCCACGCCACCGTCCGTGGTCGTGTCCGGCTCGTAGGTGATGTCCATGTTGAACACCGATCCGTCCGCGCCGAACTGCTCCTCTACGAAGCTGCCCCCGTAGCCAGCCAATTGCAGGATGGCCGTCCCCGTGTGGACGGTGCGTGGTGCGATGAAGTAGCAGAGGTCGCTGTAGGGAACCGGAATGCCGGCGCGATGAAACAGGTGCAGGACGTAGATTTCGTCCTGCGCCCGAATCGTCGGCCCGCGACCGGAGCGATCGATGCCGAGGTTGTTCTGCACCCCGCGGAACAACTGCCCCGGCGGAAAATCCACGTCGTAGCTCACGTAGTTGTCGCCGTCGCGGATGCGGCTCGCGGCGGTGCCCTGCAACTTCGCGCCCGCGTCGTAGAAGACTTCCGAGCGATCGTAGATCAGCGTCGCGCCATTGCGCGCGTTGCTCATCACGTTGGTGGCGTTAAGCATGAAATCGCGGTCGGCATCGAGCATGATGAGCCTCAACTCGTGCGCCGCGAGCGCGCTCCCCTGCCCGTCCGCCACCTGGTAGAGCGCGCGCGAATCCGGCCCTTTGACCGGCGCGAACGCTGCTGCTCCGAGCGCGTCCGTCGCGGTCACGTAAAAGTGGACAATCTTCCCCGCCGTCTGCCCGGGAATGATCGCCGTCCAGACCCCAGTTGATTGCAAGGTCATCGGCAGCGTGGTGAAGGTCGTCGTCGGATTCACCCGGTAATTCAACGTGGCGGACCCGACGCCATTCGGGTCGCGGGCGCGAACGGAAATGATCACGGCCTCGCCTGCCGCCGGAACCACCGGGGAATGCTGCAAGCTGGCGAAGGTCGGCGCTGCGTTGGTCACATGCCGCGTGTTGGGCGCGCCCGGCGTGCCGAGCCTCGTCGGCATGGTCAGAGTCGTGGTCTTCGCCAGCTTGCTGAAATAGGCGCGCGTATTGACCTGCGGTGAACCAGCCATCCACCGCGCGCGGTAGCTGACTTCGTAGATTTGGCCGTTGGTCAGCGTCGTGTTGTTGAGGAACATCGTCTCGAGGTGGTTGTGGTTCATCACCGCCCGATCCTCGGCCGAAAGTTTGAGAACGTGGTTTCCGCCGTTGTCCGGATCGATGACGAACTCGCCGCGATGATGTCCGAGGAAACGCCAGTGCGTGTTGCCGGTGGTCGTCTCGAAACCCCCATTCTGGATGAGGTGCTGCTGTGCGCCGTCCGGGTCGCGCACCACGCTTACGTCGTCGAGCAGCACAATGCCCTTGTCGAGCAGGCCCATTCGGAATTCATTCCAGCGCGTCGAGCCGTAGTTCTGTCCGGCCACCATCCGATAGGTCACAGTCTGCCAAGTTCCCTTCGCGCTCTCGTCACTGTCCGCCCACGCCTCGGCACTGAGGCGATCCGCAGCGACATCGCGCAACTCCAGGCTCGAGCCGCCGCCATCGCTCCAACCGCTCTCGAAGATGCGCGTCTCGTCCACCGGGTTGCCCGCCGCATCGCGCAGCAGAAAGCGCTCGCCGCCTTCGAGCCGCCCGGAGAAATCACCGACGATGCTGCCGGCGACTTCGGGCCACTTGGCCTGGAGCGCCGCCGCCTCCCGCGCCACCACCACAAATCCGCCAGGCGCAACAATCGGCCCGTTCGTGAAACGAAAATCGATGCCCGCATCCAGCCGCCAGCCGGTGAGATCCACGTTGTTGCTGGAACGATTGAAAAGTTCGACCCATTCCTCGCCAGACTTCTGATAGGCCAGTGCGGGCGACAGCGTGGTCGTGAGTGACAATTCCGCACCGAAGGCAATGTCGCCGGTCGTGTCTGGCGGATTCACTTCGAGTTCATCGATGCAAGTGCCACTGCCAATTCCTGTGGCGGGAACCAGCAACCGAACACCGGTGGCTGTGACGGGCGTGAAAGTAAAACGATGCCGGCGCGACGGCGCGGTGAACAATCCGCTCCCCGCATTCTGGTAATTCAAAGTGCCGATGGTCGCCCAGCCGGTGTCCGGATTGCCCGTGAAGGTTGTCCCTGTGCCGGGCACCGCGACACGCGTGTATTGCAGGGTGTAGGTGCCGAGCGCGCGGTCAGCAAACCCGCCCGTGTTGTCGCGACCAAAGGCGATGCTGCTGACGGCGTTGGTGGCACTGAAGCGAATCCCCGCGTAGCCCGGGCTGCCTGAGTTGCCGATCCAACTGAAGCTGTTGCCATAGGCACCGTCGTTGAGGTGGAGGAAATCGTGAATCGGATAGCCCGCGAGTGAATCGATGACGAACGGAACCGAGCCAGGTTGTCGGGCGAGGTTCATCGGCGGCGCACCGCCGAACGGTCCTTCCTCGACCAACGACAGGCCGCCTCCACTCAGGACGATCCCGGCGGAAGTCACACTCGAAGCCTGATGCACTTCCACCGCCAACACGTTCACGCCGGGCAGAAGTGAACTGGCCGGCACGACGATGGGATTCACGTAGCCCGCGTCGCCCACCGGGCTGAGTGCGGAAGTGGAATACGCAACCGGCCCGGCCGGCATGTTCAGCCGATAAATCTCCGCACCGTTCAGATAGAAGACCGCACCATCATCGACGACCGCCCGCACATCGAGGGTCACGTTGCTCGTTGCCCCGCTGAAGTTGAAACTCTGGCGGAAGTAATAGGTCGAGCGATTGGCCGCGAGCGTGGTGTTCGTCGCCGCCGGCGTCAGGCCGGTGTTGAAGGCGAGCAAACCCGCGCCGCTGGGCCAGGCGCTGTCGTCATACCCTGCGTCTCGCCACGCGGAACCGAGATCCGTGCCCGTATCATTGAACCGCCAGGCACCATTGATGGGCACCACGTTGAGGTTGGTCGTCACCGCCGGCACCGGGTCGATGGGCGGCGCGTGATACATGATCTCGTTGATGACAATCTCGTTGTGCAGCGAAACCACATTCGAGGAGCCGGGCGTGGGCGCAGAGGGATACATCCAGTCGCCGACGCCATCCGGAAATCGTCCGCGCGAATTCGTCTTCGCGGTCACGGCATCCAGCAGGGCGAAGCGGCCGGACGTGTGGAGGAAAAGCTTGTCATTTTCCGACGCCCCAAAACCCAACTGCGCCTGGGTCAAAGCCACGATCCCGCCCGACCCGAGTGACTGAGGGGCAAAGACAAAACCGTTTGTCCCGCCACTCGTGACTTCCACGCCGGCCAGTTCCACGGCGGTGCTGCCATGATTGATGATCTCCAACCAGAAGCTGTTGCTGCTCGCCGCCGAGACTTCATTGAAGGCCAGCTTGGGCAGAGGTGGGAGAACGTCCGTCGCGGTTAGTTCCAGCCCGAACACCGCGTCGAAAGTCGGCACTGCGGGCGGGTTGATTTCAATTTCATCGATTGTGTTGCTCACCGCCGGACGCAGGCGCAGGCCGGTGGCGAGAATGGGCTGCCCGTTCGTCGCCACGAAGTCGAACCGGTGCCGCAGGTACGGCGTGAAGCCCGGCTGCGCGCTCAAGAACTGCACCGTGGCGATGGTCGTCCAGCCATTGGAGGGGCTTGTCGCGTTGTTGGAGATGGCGGCCGGGTTCGTGACGAGCGTGTATTGAAAGGTGTAATTGCCCAAGGTGCGATCCGTGCAAGTGCCACCGCAGGCCACATCGTTTGTGTCGCCGTTGTCCCGGCTCCACGCGATGCTCGACAAGGGAATCGTCTGGTTGAAACGCAGAATGACCGACGAACTGAGGTCATTCGAAGTCGGCGACCACGCGCTGCCGGTTCCGTAACGCCCGTCGTTGAGATTCGATGCGAGGTTCGTGTTGCTGGTGGTGAAAACCTCGACACCGAGCGAGGCCCGCGCCGCGTTGGTCGGAGCCAGCGCCGGTGTGAACGGCGTTGAAAAGTCGCCTTCGCTCCCGTCCCAAACGGTGGAGTAAGCCGAGGTGTTAATGATGCGCAACCCGGCGTTGGTTGTCGCCGCCGACTGATGCAACTCCACCGCGAGGACATTTTCTCCCGCGACCAGATTAGCGGCCGGCAGGCTGATCGGAGCGCCGAACGCAGCATTCGCCACCGAGGCCGAGGCCGTCGTGGCATAATTGACCGAGCCGGGCGGCATGTTCACCCGCTGAATCTCGACGCCGTTAAGGTAAATGACCGCGCCATCGTCGAGCAGCGGCCGCGCACTCAACAGCTTCAACGCCGGATCGCCTGCCATGTTGAAGGTCGTGCGGAAGTAATACGTGCTGCGCCCCGGCGTGAGCGGCGTGTTCTTGGGGCCGGGCAAGGCGGCGTCCTCGTAATAAAACAACGCCGCGCCGCTCGCCCAAGCACTGTCGTCAAATCCTGGCGCCCGCCACGCCGCGCCGAGATCGACGCCGCCGTCGTGGAAACGCCAGGTGCTCGCGAGCGCGATAACATTGGTCTGTGCGCCGGTGAAGACGGTCGTGACGAAGTTCGCTACCCCGGGCGTGCCGCCGGGTTGCAGGCTCAACACCCAGTTCTCCGCCGGGCCGCTGGCCAGATTGGAATTCCGTTTCGCCAGCGACATTCCCGAGCCATCCGCACCCGCGGGCCAGTCGCCATCGACGCCGTAGTTCACGGAGTCCATGAGTCGGTTGGCGTTATCGCGCAATCTCACTTCATCGCCTTTGTTCGAGAGCCGTCCGGAGAACGGCCCCAGCACATTCGTCATTCCAGTCGCCGCCATCAGCGCGGCGGGCGAAACCGCCACGACCAATTGTGCTCCGCCCCGAATCACCGCTCCAGTCGGGAAAGTGTAATCGATGCCGCCCGTGAGCCTCCATCCGCCGAGGTCCACATCCACCGAGTTCTGGTTGTGCAGTTCCACCCACTCCAGCGCGGCCTCGTTGGTGGCGGGGTGATACATGACCTCGTTGAAGACCACAACGCTGTCCGCGAAAGCGACTTCAGCGCAGAGGACCAGCACCACCGACAAAAAGGTGATGCATCGAGTCAATCGTGCCGTGATGAAAGGGAGGCAGCCACCATTAGCCGGAACCCGGGCGCGCAACATCGCCGGCAAGCCATTGGTTGTTTGGGGCATGGAAAAGGAGGTTAGGGAGAACTTCAGGAAAGGCCATACCCCCGAAAGGGGGGAACACGGAAACTGCCACCAACCCACAGAAGACGTTTAACCGCGGAACTTCATCGCCGCCTCGGTGCGGGAGCGGACGTGCAGCTTGGTGTAAACCGTCTTCAAGTAGCCGCGCACCGTCTCGGCCTTGAGCCCAAGGGCGTCAGCGATCTCCTTGTTGCTGTAGCCGCGGGCGACGTATTCCAGCACATCCGTCTCACGCTTGGAGAGGTTCTCGGTTGGTTTGTCGGATGGCCCCTGCCGGCGGAACGACTGCACGACTTTCCGTGCGATGTAGCTCGTCATCGGCGCACCCCCGCCATGGACATCCTTGATGGCGTGGAGAATCTCCTCGGAGGTCGAACGCTTCAGCAGATACCCGGCGGCACCCATCTGGAGAGCCTGGAAGATGCGCTCACTATCATCGTAAACCGTCAGCATCACGATGTGCAGGTCCGGAAATGTCGATTTGAGCTGACGCACACACTCCACTCCGGAAATCCCCGGAAGATTGATGTCCATGACCACCACATCCGGCGCACGACGCGGAAAACCGCTGATGGCCTGCTCGCCCGATCCAAAAGTCGCCACGCATTCGAAGCCCTTCGTCTCGGCAATCAGCCGCGCGAGATTCTCCCGCACCTGCTCGTCGTCCTCAACGATGGCGACCCGGATGTTCATGGTGCCGTCCTCTTTCCTGAATCGGGCAAAGGCAGATAGAGGAGCAGCGTCGTGCCGGTCGCCGCATCGCTGCTCATCTCAAAACGTCCGCCGAGGTCCTCAATCCGCTGGCGGATGTTGCGCAAGCCGTCGTGGCCTTGGCTTTGGGCGGCGGAGCCGATGACGCCGTGTCCGTTGTCCGCGACGGTGATTTTCAATTCACCCTGTTCCATGCTCAGGCGGAGCCAGACTTCGCTCGCGCCGGAATGTCGGACGACGTTGTTCAGGGCCTCCTTCACCGCGAGCAACAAGTGATGCCGCGCCTCCGTGGTAATCGGGTGCTCCGGCAGATCGGCCGGGATGTCGAGCCGGCAGCGAATCAACGTGGGGCGGAAAAACTCCTCGGCGAACTGCGAGATGTAATTGGCGAAGTGATCGAGCGAATCGTTCCGCGGGTTCACGGCCCAAACGATGGCGTCCATCGCCCGCACGGCTTCGCGGGCCGTCACGGAAATTCTCCCCAAGTCCGCGGCCACTTCCGCAGGATCATGGCGGTGCTTCTGCCCCACTTCCGTGAGCAGCGCAATACGGGTGAGGCTCGCACCCAGTTCGTCGTGGATGTCCTGCGCGATGCGCGTGCGCTCTTTTTCGAGCGCATGCTGCTCCTCCAGTCGGTGCAGCTTTCGGCGCAGTCGTTGCACGGACACCACCCGCACCGCCCAACCCACCGCACCGAACAAGGCCACGACTACCAGCACGCGAAACCACCACGTCTGCCAGTAGTGCGGCAAGACCGAGAAGCGGAGCGCCGCGCCAGTGTCGTTCCAAACCCCGTCGTTGTTGCAAGCGATGACTTTGAACTCATACGGCCCGGGCGGCAGATGCGCATAAGCTGCTACCCGTTGCGAGCCAGCCTCCACCCAATCCTTCTCCAGTCCCTCGAGGCGATACTTGAAATGATTGCGCTCCGGAGCCACGAGGCTGAGTGCGGTGAACCGAAACTCCAACCGCTGCACCCCAGGACCACATTCCAATTTGGGCATGAGTGGAAGAGTCCGGCCATCCATCACGACTTCCTCGATCACCACCGGCGGCGGCGTCTCGTTGATCGAGATGCTCGTCGGATCCACCATCACCAGACCCTTGACGGTCGAGAACCAGAGCTTGCCATCGCGGGCCTTCAATCCGGCGGGGTGAAATCCTCCGGTACATTCCAGGCTCTCCATGCCTTCGGCCCGGCCGTAGGAAATTGCGTTCACGCGCGCCGCCTTGCCGGAAGCGACCGCTTCAAACTCGCGCGCGGCCACTCGAAAGATGCCCTGGTTGCAACCGAACCAGAGATTGCCCAGGTCGTCGGATAAAATCTGTGAAATCACCTCGTCCGGCAGTCCATGCGCGCGCGTGAATGAGACCAGCTTCCCCCCGGCCATCCGCGCCAGGCCGCCGCCCGTGCCGATCCACAGCACTCCATTCGTGTCGCGATGCAGGGTGCGAACAGAGTCGCCCGGCAATCCCTCGCGTCGTCCGTACGCCGTCAGCCGTCCGCCTTGCAGCAAACGCAGGCCACCGCCACCGGTTCCGATCCACAAGCGTCCGTCGGACTCCCGAAGCAGCGCCGTGACCGGATGCGACAGGCGTTCACCCACGGGCAACTCGTCGGTGATTCGCCCGCCGTGAAACGATTTCAGCCCGCCCTGCATCGTGCCCATCCACAATCCATCCTCGCCGTTCTCGCACAGGGAGATCACCGGATCGTCATTCCCCGCCCGTGCCACGGGAAAATTCTTCACGCTCTTGCCGCGCATTTGGAACAAACCGCCGCCCCACGTCCCCACCCACAACGAACCGTCGCGGGCCGGCAGCAGCGACCAGATGCATTCGTTGTCGAGCAGGTAGTTCGAGTAGAAGGGCGAGAAGACGCCATTGCGCCGGACCGTGAGCCCGCCGCAGTTCGAGCCAATCCACAAGGTCCCGTCGGTGTCCTCCGCGAGCGACATTACGACGTTGTGCGCGAGACCGTCGCGCGTGGTGGAGGTCGTCAACTTGCGCGGCTTCACGCGATTCAAGCCGCCGCCGACCGTGCCCACCCAGAGGTTGCCCTCGCGGTCCTCGAACACGCAGCGCACCGAGTTGTCGGAAAGCCCCTCCTGCGTCGTGAGCGAGTAAAAGCGCCCGTCGCGCAACCGGCGCAGGCCGCCGTTGGCCGTGCCGGCCCAGACGTCGCCGTTTCTCGCTTCGCACAAGGTCCAGACGGCTTCGAGCAACTGGCCGGGCTGCTCGCGAAAAACATGCACCACGCCGTTGCTGACCGCGCCGAGGTAACCGTTCGCGCCGCCGAACCAAACTTGCCCAGAGCGCCCCGCTTCCGCCGCGAGCACGCTGCTGAAGGAACTGGGCTCAGGCGTCGCCAGCCGCGCCAGCGGCTGGTCATCGACGCGCGTAAGGAGTTGGTTGCCCGCGACCACCCAAAGCGTGTTGCTGGCGCTCACGCAAGTGGCCACCATCGGCAACTCCCTGGCCCAGCCCAAGTTTGTTTGATCCACGAATCTGCCTTCCCGCCAGCAACTCAATCCGGCGGAAGTTCCGGCCCAGATTTGTCCCGCGCGATCTTCAGCCAGCGCCGTGACGGTGTCGCCTCGCAAACCATCGCGGCGGGTTAGAGCGTGAAATTCTCCATCGCGAAACTGAACGAGGCCGCCGCCTTCGGTGCCAATCCACAGCGTGCCATTGCGCGCGGCCAGCAGCGCCAGCACGCGAGTGCTCGGCAGCGCGGAGGCTTCGCCAAAGACTTGAAAACGAACGCCATCAAAGCGGACCAATCCATTCAGAGTCCCGATCCACAAGTAGCCATCCGGCGTCTGCTGGATCGCCGTGACGGTGTTGCCGGGCAAGCCGTCCGAGGTCTGCCACACATCAATGCGATACTCGCCGGACGGCTGGCCTTGCTCGGCCGAGAGCGTGGTGCCGACGGGTGCGAAGCGATTGACGATGGAGCGCGTGATGGAAGCACTGGTGATGGATTGGGCGTCAAGCGGCAGCAACTCGCGCTCCGCCGATGATGACACAGTGCGCCAGGAGTTCGTGTCCACGGCCACTTGAATCTCGTACTGCGTGGCGAGCCGGTCGATGAAGTTGCCCTCGCGATCGCGGCCCCAGACGACTTTGTTGATGCGTGTGACCTGCGGCAGCTCGATCTGCACCCACGCGCCCTCAACGCGCTCCGCGATCCAACTCCGACCGTTGCCGTAGCGGCCATCATTGACGCCTTCGAGTTGATGAATCGCGTAGCCCGGCAGGGCGCCGGAGGCCGTGGCGCGGGCGCCATTCGCGGCCAGAGCCACGTTACCGGCCTGCTCGTCTGCCGCGTAAACCTCCAACTCGTCCAGGCAGGGCTCGCCGCGGTTGGTGGCCCGGACCGTGAACCGCACGAACTTCGCCTCGACGGGCGCGAATTCCTCGACGTTGCGTCGCGGATGCACTGGTTCGCGCAAAGCAGCGCCGACCGGACAAATCCAGCCGGTCAACAGCAACACTGATGAAATGCGCGCGAACCACATGACGGTGCCGCAGGGTAAGAACTTCCCGCGCAAAGGCAAACTCGCGTCGCAAAGCCCGGCACGCGATAGATCAAGTAAGGATCGCCTTCACCACTTCGCCATGCACATCAGTCAGGCGACGCTCCAGGCCGTTGTGGTAATAGGTGAGGCGCTCATGATAGAGGCCGAGCAGATGGAGGACCGTCGCGTGCAGATCATAGACCGTGACGATGTTCTCGACGGATTTGTAGCCGAACTCGTCCGTCGCACCGTAGCTGAAACCTTTCTTCACGCCCGCGCCCGCCATCCAGCAGGTGAAGCCGGCGGGATTGTGGTCGCGGCCCTGCGCACCTTTCTGGAAGGTCGGCATGCGCCCGAACTCCGTACACCAGACGACGAGCGTGTTTTCGAGCAGGCCGCGCTGCTTGAGATCGATGAGCAATCCGGCGGTCGGCTTGTCGAGCACCGGGCCGTGCAGGCTGTAATCCTTGAAGAGCTGCTTGTGGCCATCCCAGTTGCTCACGCCTTCGCCGCCGGTTTGATACGCACCATTGAAGAGCTGCACGAAGCGCACGCCTTTCTCGAGGAGCCGCCGGGCGAGAATACAATTCCGCGCGTAAGCCGCCCGCGTCTCGTTGATTTTTGAGCCGCCTTCGTCCGCGCCGTAGAGCTTCAGAATGTGCGCCGGCTCGCTGGAGAGATCGGCCACCTCGGGAACGGTCAGTTGCATGCGCGCGGCCAGTTCATAGCTCGCGATACGCGCGGCCAGTTCGCTGTCGCCGGGAAAACGTTGTGCATGTTGCTCGTTCAGTTTCTGCAGAAAGCCGCGCGTCGCCACGTCGCTCTTCGCCGGAATAGAGCCAGGCCGAGCCAGGTTGCGAATCGGATTCGTCGCGTTGAATTCCGTGCCTTGGAACGCCGCCGGGAGAAAACCCGGCCCCCAGTTGTTCACGCTGTTCTGCGGTTTGCCACGCGGATCAGGAATCGCGACGTACGAAGGCAGACTCTGATCTTCACTGCCGAGCGCGTAGGTCACCCACGCGCCCATGCTCGGGAATCCGTCCAGCGCGTTGCAGGTGGACATGAAGTTCTCGCCCGGCCCATGTGTGTTGGTCTTCCCCTGCATCGAGTGGATGAAGCACATCTCATCCGCCAACGCGCCGAGGTGCGGCACCAGTTCGGAAATCATCTTGCCGCTCTTCCCGCGTGGCTTGAATTCCCACGGGCTTTTCGTTAGCGCGCCCTGTTCGCCCTGGAAGGTGATGAGTTTCTCGTTGCCCGGCATGGGCTGGCCGTGGCGGCGAATCAACTCCGGCTTGTAATCGAAAGTGTCGAGGTGACTGCACGCGCCACTGCAAAAGATCACGAGCACGTTCTTCGCCTTGGGCGTGAAGTGCGGCTGGCGCGGCGCGTACGGACTGCCGGGCTGGATGACGGGACGAATCGCCTCCTTCCCGGAAACATTCGCGGCGAGCAACCCGTGGCGGCCGAGCAGAGACGTGAGCGCGATGGCACCAAGACCAATGCCGGCATCCGCGAGGAAGCGACGACGATTGAGCAACGGGCTGTTGAAATTTGGAAATGGCTCGCTCATGGAATGAAGAGAAATTCGTTCGCGTTCAACACGGCACGGCACAGCGCGGGCAATCCTTCCGCTTTCGCGAACGCCACTGCTTCTCTGGTTTCCGTCCGATTAGGCGGACGATTGAAGGCGAGTTGCCAAGCTCTCTGCACCTGCGCCCCCTCGTCGGCTCCAGCCTCCTTGCGCAGTCGCGCGGCAAACGTCTCCGACTGATCGAGCACGAAACGGCTGTTGAACAAATTCAGCGCCTGCAAAGGCGTGGTCGAGACGCTGCGCTTGGGCATGACCAGGCTGCCGTCCGGACAGTCGAAGGAACCGAAGATGCCGTCCTGCTCCATGCGCACTTTGAAGGCATAGACCATCCGGCGCGTCTCGGCCGGGCCGAACTTCTCCTTCGGGTGATAGTGATAAACATTCTCACGATCCACGTCGTGTAGGAAAAAGCTCGGGCCACCCGCCGTGCGATCCAGATTGCCGCTCACCGCGAGAATGCTGTCGCGAATACCCTCCGCCTCCAGCCGGCGTGGCGGGAAGCGCCAGAGCAACCGGCTGCCCGCATCGACCTTCAATGCCTCGTCGCGCGGTGCGCTCGACTGCCGCCACGTCGCCGAAGTCAGAATCTGCCGTTGCAATTTCTTGAGGCTCCAGCCGTTCGCGACAAGTTCGCTCGCCATCCAGTCGAGCAGTTCCGCGTGCGTTGGCTTGACGCCGTTCTTGCCGAAATCGTTCGGCGTAGTCACCAACCCGAAGCCGAAGTGATGCTGCCAGATCCGGTTCACGATCACGCGCGGGGTCAAAGGATTCTCGGGACTGGCGATCCAGTCCGCGAGTTGCAGTCGGCGCTGTTGCTCCGGAGTGTTCGTCGCGAGCGTCAGCGGGTTGAACACCGCAAGCGTACCAGGCGGCACCGTCTCGCGCTTCTGCATGGGATCGCCGCGATGCAGCCGATAGGTCGAACCCGGCTGGGAGAAGTTCCCGGCATAAACCATCGGTGATTTCGCCAACTCGGCGCGCTGCTTGCGTGTTTTCTCCAACTCGGCGAGCCACTGTTTGCCCTGCTCTGCTTCAGCCAACGGCGTATCGTCGAAGCGATAAAGTGGTCCGGCGGGTTTCTCGGTCTTGCTCTTGAACGGTTCGCGGTCAGCGGAGCTTGCCACGAGTTTCCAGTCATTCGTCGCCAGCGCGGCCTCAATGCGATACGTCGTGGCCAGCCGGTCTTTGAATTGCCCGTCGCGATCACGCCCCCACACGATGCGCTCGATGCGCTCGGCCTTCGCAAACTCCAACTGCACCCAGCCGCGCCCCGATTCGTTGGCAATCCACGAGCGACTGTTCCCAGTGCGTCCGTCGTTGAGGTGCTCCAGCTTGTGAATCTCGTAGCCCGCGATGGAGCCGGACGCGGTGGCCTTGGCTCCGTTCGTTGCCAGTGCCACGTTGCTTTCGCCAGCCCAGACTTCCAGTTCATCGATGCACGGCTCGGCTCCGGTCGCCGCTGCGATCGTGAACCGGACAAACTTGGCTTCAACCGGTGCGAGGACTTCCTCGTTGCGCACGGCATTGACCGCCGGCCGCAACACCTTGGCCGTGTGGTTGGTCGCCACGCTAGCGGTGACGGGCTTGGCCATGAAGCGCGCCAACTGCGTCTCCAGTTCCTTGATGCGAGCGTCCAGTTTCACCGTTTCCTCTTTTCGCTCTTTCGGCAACGGCAGGGCGCGCTCGCCGTGCTTCACACCCGAGAACACCGCCGCCATGGAGTAATACTCGCGATGCGAAATCGGATCGAACTTGTGCGAGTGACAACGCGCGCAGCCGATGGTCAGCCCGAGGAACGCCGTCCCCGTCGTGCCCACCATGTCGTCGATTTCATCCGCGCGCTGCTGTGAGGTCAGCACGATGTCCGGGCTGCCGACAATGTCCACGGGGCCGCCGACGAGGAAACCAGTGGCGACATCCACGCCCAGCGCGTCGCCCGCGATCTGTTCGCGAACAAACTGATTGTACGGCTTGTCGTGGTTGAACGCGGCAATGACATAGTCGCGGAAGCGCCAGCCATTCGGTCGCTCGCGATTCGTCTCGAAGCCGTTGCTCTCCGCGAAACGAATCACGTCGAGCCAGTGGCGGCCCCAGCGTTCACCATAGCGCGTGTCGTCGAGCACCTTGTCCACCAATCGCTCGAAAGCCTGGGGCTTCTTGTCCGCCACGAACGCCGCCACCTCCTCCGGCGTCGGCGGCATTCCGAGCATCACAAAGTAAAGCCGGCGGATGAGCGTCACGCGGTCTGCTTCACGCGAGGGAGTCAACTTGCTCTCGGCGAGCTTGGCGGCCAGGAAGGCATCAACTGGATTTGGGCTTGGCGATTTACGATGGGCGGGCGCCGGCACGGCAGGCCGCTTCACTGGCTGGAACGACCAATGCGATTTGATGGGATCAATCTCCTCCCGAGTTTCCTTCGACCACTGCGCTCCCTGATCAATCCATCCGCGCAGCAATCCGATCTGTTCCGCGGTCAACGGATCGCCTTTCGCCGGCATCAGGGAGTCTG
The DNA here is from genome assembly GCA_031414955.1 of Pedosphaera sp. Classification (GTDB taxonomy): domain Bacteria; phylum Verrucomicrobiota; class Verrucomicrobiia; order Limisphaerales; family SIBH01; genus JANNGC01. The sequence continues at coordinate 33,182 of JANOQV010000207.1, forward strand.
GCACCAATCCGGCCACCAGATGAATCAGCGGACTGCCCGCACTGTCACCCGGCTTGATGGCGGGAGCGTAGGTTTCACCACCCTTGAGCGCAGCGGCCGGCGAGTCCAAGCGATAATCGGCCTTGCGCTTTTCCGCCCCGTGGCACGAGACGCAGGACTTGGCGAAGATCGGCTGAATATCCCTGGCGAAATCCACCGGGCGAGTCGCCGCCGGCGGCAGCTTGGAAACATCCACTTTCAGCGCCGCCGCACCCGGCGAGTTCCACGACGAACTCAGCAGCAGGACGGCCGCCGCCCAAAGCGTCGAGCACGGTAGAATGGGAAACCAAGCCTTCATGTTTTTTTCCGGCCCGGAGGATTACCAGCCTCCAGTGTTTCAAGTGCATGCATGGGGAGAAAGCGTCAGGGCAAAGCCCTCTCCCGTCCATACCCTCAATCGGGGGGAGAAAGGCGGTTTCGGCCTTCGGATTAGAGCCGGTCTGAAAAGTCACTGGGGCAGCGCAAGCGGCCCACCCCGGAGTGCGCCCGTCCTCGGGCGCAGCCAGGTGATGACGCCGGGCGCTCTCCGAGGCCTGTGGCCTGCGCCGCCCA
>JANOQV010000208.1:0-64688 GCA_031414955.1 Pedosphaera sp.
CGGCAGCCCATTTTGCCGCCGGCCCCAATGAGGGTGATGGTTTTCATTTTTGGTGAATCAGAAAATTTCCACGGCGCGATTTTCCCGCGCCGAATCGTAAGCCGCCTGCACGAGCTTCAAGGTTTTCAAATTGTCCTCCGCGCTGGTCTCGGGCGCGGTGTTGGTTTGCAACGCGTGCAACAAATCCCGATGACAGGCCACGATGCTCGAATGCACCAGCGCGTAGCGCGGGTCGGCCCACGCAAACTCCGGCGGCGGGCAGCGGCGCGTCTCGGTGCCGCGGCCGGTCGTGACGCGCAGCCAGCAGTCAGGGGCGAGTTCCACGGAGCCGAGTCCACCTTCGACGTGGATGAAGGTCTCGGGGAAACGGTCGTGCTCCACGCGGCTGGCGTAGCTGAGATTCACCACCACGGTCGCGCCGGACTGCATCCGCAACAGCACCGTCGCCACGTCCTCGCCCAAGATGCCGGTGCTGATCTGCTGCGTGTGGCAGCACAGCGAGGCCGCCTCGCCGAAAAGAAACCGCGTCACATCGAGAAGGTGACTGCCCATGTCGGTGAGGATGAACTGCTCCAGCGTCTTGAGGAACGGCTGGTTCTCGAAGACGGGAAAGCTGTTGCAGAAATCAATCCGCGCGCGGAACACCGACCCGATCACGCCGGAGTCCAAGACATTTTTCAGTTCACGAATGGGCGTCTGCCAGCGCCAGTTCTCATGCACGCTGAACGGCACCTGTTCCAGCGCGCACGCCGCGATCATCTGCTCCGCCTCGGCGAGGTTCGGAGCCATCGGCTTCTGGCAAATGACCGGCGTGCGATAAGCCGCCGCGAGTTGCACGAAACGGCTGTGCGTGTCCACATCGGTGATGACGTCGAGAAAGTCCGGCTGCTCGCGCTGAATCAATTCCTCCGCATCGTCATAAACCGCCGGCACGCCGAATTCCTGCGCCAGCGCCCCGGCCTTCGCGCGGGTGCGGTTGTAGAGCGCCACGCACTTCGCGCCCGGCACTTCGCGCCACGCGGCCAGTTGGTAGCGCGCCCAGAAGCCGGTGCCGAGAATGGCAAAGCGAAGTTGCTTCATCATAAGCATGGTAAACGTGCGGCCGTGCTCCTCTGCTGACTAGAACGATCAGTTCGTTCTCTAGGCGGATTTTTCTGCACGCCCCGGCGTTTGGCCGCCCTGGCGTGTCCAGTCCCTGGAGTCAGCAGCAAAGCGGCACCCATTGGTTCCGTTGCCGGCCCGGCTCAATGCTTCGATCCGGGTGCGGGATACTGTTTCGCCGCGTCGTCGAGCACGAGCACCGAGTCGAGCATTTCGCCGAGATCGGGCGGGATGAATTCGCGCACGCCTTGGTTCTTGAAGGTTCCGATGACCGTCGCCTGGCCGTTGCGAGGAGTGAACCACCACGCCTTCACCTGCGCGCCGGTGATTTTGTCCATGTTCACCGCGAACGGGCGGCCCACCGGCACATAGACCATCGCGTAGCTGCCGCTCTCATCGCGCGTCGCGACGAAGCGGTAGCGGCCGGCGCCGGGAATCGAGGTCGGCACACGATTGCTCGCAATGATGGAATCGTCGGGAATGCGCGTGAGGAACGGGCGTGATTCCATCAGCGCGCGACCGTGCTGCATCTGCGCGGCGCCGGGTTGGTCGAGGGCCTCGGACCACGGCATGAGCGGGTTGTTGATCGGTGCCTTGCCCGGCGACCACATCTGCCAGACGGAGTGATGGCCGTAGGTGTGACCGAATGCGCCGCTGAACAAATTCCAATAGAGCGGGCGCCGCACATCGCCGCCGATGCTGTGGCCGAGCTTCTTCGCGTCGAATGAGATCGGATGATCCTCATAGATCGGCTCGCCATCGAGGACGGGCTTGGTCGGGGTGCGGTCGTAATCCACGCGGGTCTGCGTGTATCGCTCGGTGAACTCCGCGACGTGCCCGTTCTGCCGCATGTTGAAGTCGAGCCACGCCTCGTCGTGAAACCACTTCGCCGAACCGCTGCCGCCGGGAGGATGAAAGGTCTGGAGATGCGCGCCGCCGTCGCCCTTGCGCAAACCTTTCGCCATCGCGCGGATGATTTCCTTCTGCTCGTCGTTGTCCACGCTGCGGTCGCCGCCGAGAATCCAGATCAGGCCCGCCTCCTTGTAACGTCGGCCGAGCCACTCGCCGTAGGCCTCGGCGTTGGCGACGGTGAACAGCGGCTTGCGGCCCTGATTCGTGTCCCGCCAAAAACGCCCCCACGTCGGCAGGAAGCCGAGGTAAAGTCCGCGCTGGTTCGCCTCGCGCACGATGAAGTCCACGTGGTCCCAGTAATCATTCTGGGGCCCGTCCTTCACCGCAGGCTTCGTCACATCGAGATCCACGAACGGCAGATGGCCGTAAGGATTCGGGTCGGTGTGGCCTTCCAGTTCCGCGATGGCGACGGACTGGAGCACGTTGAACTTCCGCGCCGCGCGGTTCTCAAAGAGTTGGATCGCCTGCTCCCGATTCAGACGGTGGAACAATTCCCACGTTGTATCACCCAGCCAGAAGAACGGCTGGGCGTCAGCAGTGACGAGGAAGCGTTTGTTCTCCGAGACCTTGAGTCGGGGCGTTGCCGCCTGGGTCACGCAGAGCGAAAGGGCGAGCGCGATAAGCATCAGCAGTGGTTTCATGACCGCGATCATGCCTTCCGCCGAATTCGCGCGCTAGGACAAGGCAGAGGGAAATGTTGGACGAAATTTATTTCACCGCCTCGGCGCGAAATTCCTTGGGCGTGCGGCCAAAGGCGCGCTTGAAGCGTTTGTCGAAATAGCTCTGATCCGAGAAGCCCGAAGCGTCGGCGATGTCCGCGATGGAGCGATCCGTCTCGCGCAGCAGACGCGCGCCGTTCGCCAGACGGACATGGTTGAGATAGGCCACGAGGGTCATGCCCGCCACCTGCTTGAACGTCTTCATGAACTGCGGGGGACTCATCCCAACCAGCCGGGCCGCCGCACTCACGGGAAGTTTTTCGGCCGGGCGCGCGTTGATGTGATCGAACAGTTTCTTCAACCGAAGCGAACGTTCCTGTTGCCGCATGAATTCCCACTTCAACACTTCCGACGCGCGGAAATGCGCCGCCAGATGATAAAGCACCTGGAGCAGAAACGCCTTGGAGCCGGCCTGATAAAAGGGCCGCGTAGCCCCCGCGAAATAGCATTCCAACAACCTGGCCAGGGACGCATGCACGGCCGGCGCATTCACATCACCGGCGCGCAGAACATGGGGACGACGTTCGACTTTGGAATAGAACGGAAGCAAGAACGCGTAGTCGTGAGAGGGGGAACCCAGGCTGTAGACGAATTCCGGGAGAAAACTGATCACCACCACGCGCGTATCAAATCCGGGAAAATCCACGACGTGATGCAGTTTGAGGTTGTCCACTACGAGCAAATCGCCGCGCTGCAATTCCACCTCCTGATCGCCCATGCGGAAACAGGCCGGGCCATCGAGCGGCAGGAAAAGTTCCAACCGATCGTGCCAGGTCGCACCGCGCGTATGCCTTTTGGAGGTGTAGTGAAAGAGTTTGATGAGGAGCGGGAACTCTTCATGCATCGCCACCGCGTAATGCCCGCGCCCATCGAGCTGGGCGGCGATGTTGTGCGGTTCAAAGTTGAACCCCGCCGCCGTGCCAAGAAGTGTCTGCAATTCTTTCATTTTTGCTGCCCCGCCCCCCTGGGTGTGGTCATCAACTTAAGGAACGTATTTTGACCATCGTCCTCAGCATTTGACTCCGGGCCGCTGAAGGGTGCTGGCGCGGGCGAGAGTCTCCGAACTTCGAGGCCGATTCAACTGCCCGCACTGTCCGCCACGATTTGCGAACGGTGGTGGCTTCCATCTGGAGTGCGCGGTTGAAAGAAAGCCACCGGTTTGAAACTGATTGGGGGCAGATGAAATCAACGCCATGCCGGGCCTGCGCCCGGTTCACCCACGGGTGGTTCCGAACATGGTTCAGGAACGGTTGGCTGTGTTTGGGCCAGCGGTGGGCCTGCGAAATGCGGCCATGATGCACCCCAAGGTGTCCCCCGGCCGGGAATCGGTTTGCTTTGGGAGCCGTTTCCGGGCACGGTAGCGACCGTAATGGCGCGACGAGACAGTTCCCCGAGAGTAGCAGCATGATCGCTTTTTTCTACCGACTGGGCGTCACGGGTCTTCCCTTGGTCGGAGTGTTGGTGGTCCTTTCATGCTTCAATCCCCCGACCAAAGCCGCGGCCCAGCCGGCCAACCTCGCGGCCGGTCGCGGGCTGTTTGTCGATGTGCCCGCGCCGGCCCTGCGGGTAAACCTCGCGGCCAGCGTCTCGCGCCGTCGCGTGGTGACTGTGGACATCACGGCGGTGCGCTCGCTGAGGTCGGTGCAGGCTCGGCTTCCGTTCAACCTGTTTGCCGATGCGGCCTATGAAGGAGTGGTGGAGCAGGTCGTCGACCGGGGACCGGATGAGTTTACGCTCCAAGGCAGCCTGAGCGGGCAGCCGTTTTCCTCCTTCACCCTCTCAGTCAAGGCTGACGTCGCGGTGCTGAACGTGCGCACCACCGATCGTGGCCTGTTCCAACTCCGTCATCTGGAGAACAGCTTTTACGACGTGCGGCAGATCGACGAGAGCCAGTATCCGCCTTGCGGGAATGAGGCGAAGCATTCCATCTCCATCCCGGCCAGGGCTGGAGAGCCTGTCCAAGGTGCCAAGAGTGGCGGTGGCCCGGCGGCGGACAGCGGCGCGATCCTCGACGTGCTGGTGGTTTACACCGCGCAGGCCCGCAACGCCGCCGGTGGCACGCCGTCCATGCAGGCGCTGATCAATCTCGCCATCGACGAATCCAATATGGCGTATCAGCAGAGCTTGATCACACCCCGGCTAAGGTTGGTGCATCAGCAGGAGGTCAGCTACACGCAGTCCGCGACCTTTGACACCGATCTGAACCGCCTGACCACGCCCGGCGACGGCCATCTGGACGAGGTTCACGCCCTGCGCAATGCCTACGGCGCGGACATGGTCTGCCTGTTGATCGACAACAGTCAGTACTGCGGCCTGGCCCATGTGATGACGAGCCTGTCGCCTGGGTTCGAGGGCAGCGCGTTTAGTGTGGTTCACCAAGGATGCGCGACGGGCTATTACTCCTTCGCGCACGAGCTGGGACACAACATGGGTTGCAACCATGACCTCGCCAACTCGGCCGGCTCGGGATTGTATGCTTATTCGTATGGCTGGCGGTTCACCGGCAATGACGCCAACGAATACCGCACGGTCATGGCGTACGCGCCAGGCACGCGCATCCCGCGCTTCTCCAACCCGGGCGTGCTCTATCAAGGTGTGGCCACGGGCGTGGCCACGAATCTCCCTAACGCCGCGCACAACGCGCTGACCATCAATAACTCGGCCTTCACCATCGCCAATTTTCGCCCGTCGGTCGGGCCTTGTATCTTTGTCCTCTCCTCGGTGAGCACAAATATTTCCAGTGCCGCCGCGACCGGGACGTTTACCTTTAGCACTGCCTCCAATTCCTGCACTTGGACCGGCGTGACCCAGAGCGCGTTTATCTCGCTGGTCGGGGCCACCAACGGCACTGGTAACGGCTCGCTCGCCTTTGCCGTGCTCACGAACAACGGCACCACCGCGCGCACCGGCTCCATCTCCGTGGCTGGACAGTTCTTTACCGTGGTGCAGGCGGCTTACGCCGTTCCACTCGCGGTCGCGCTTGATGTCCCCGGCACCCTCTGGTCCACCAGCGGCAGCGCCAACTGGTTCGGCCAGCCCGGCACCACTCATGACGGTGTTGATGCCGCCCAGAGCGGCGATCTCAACGGCCGGGAGACAAACTATCTGGAGGGCATCATCAGTGGTCCCGGCAACCTGGGTTTCTGGTGGAAGGTTTCTTCGGAGGCGAACTATGACTTCCTGAGTGTTTCCGTGGATGGGGGCGTCTCGAATGAGATTTCGGGCAACGTGGACTGGACCTACGTCACGCTGCCGCTCTCCTCCGGCCCGCACACGGTCCGCTGGACATACCGCAAGGACGAAACCGTGGACGCGGGCGCGGATGCCGGCTGGGTTGATCAAGTCCAGATGCCGCGCCGTGATTTCAAAATCCTGGCCCTGACCAACAGCGCGACGGTCCTCAACCACACCGCTGTGACCGGCGATGACCGCGGCGGCATGGCCGCGTCCTCGACTCATGTGTTCTACACGGGCGACAGCGCCACAGCCCGCTTCAGCCTCTTGGATTTGACGGGCGGCACCGGTCTAGGGCCAAGCTACGACGGCCTGATCAGTGATCTGCAAACGGAGACGGTCTATCTGCTCGCCAGCAACAATGTCCCGGTGAGCGGTTCCAATTTCACCGGCACGGCCAATCGGTTGCTGGAACTCACCGCCACCGGAACTTTGAGCGGAGGTTTCATTCCGCTCTCCCAGCCCATCCCGCTCGGCGGCACGCGCGGGGGCACGCAGTCGGGCCTCTTTTCCGGCTATGGGCAGATCGTGCTGCACAATCGCACCCACGTCTTCAGCATCGCGCTGCCCTCGGGATTGGTGAACGAACTGGGCCCGCTGGCCGAGCCGGCCCATGTGCTCTCGGACAGTTGGGCCTATTGGGGCGTGGCGGAGTATTTCAGCAACTCGGTGTATCTGGCTTACGTGCGGAACTCCACCGGCATCTACCGGATGCGGGTGCAGGATGGAACCAGCAACGCGGTGGCGGCCTTCGCGAACCTGGGCGACATGGCCAGTTTTACCGTCTCCGTGCCGCGCAGCCGCTGGTATTTCCATCACGAGACGGCCTCGCAATTCAGCGGCGCGGGCGAAATCATTGGCTATGCCGGGGCGCGTTTCGCCCCGGTGCCGAGCGGTTACTTCGTGGTCGGCAGCACGGTCTGGAGCAACAACGCCGTGCGGGTGGAATTTCGCGGGCCGCCGCTGACCGCGGCCGTGGTGGAATTCTCCTCGAACCTGACAAGCTGGCTGCCGATCGTCACGAACGTGATCAACACCAACGGCGTGCTGCGCTATACCAACTCAGCGCCGGGCGCATCGCACCGAATTTATCGCGCGCGCGTGCCGTAGCCGGCCATCAGTTCGAGCATCGAGCGCACAGCGGAATCGAGCCCGGTGAAGAGGGCGCGGCTGATGAGGCTGTGTCCGATGTTCAACTCGACCAGGTGCGGCACGCAAAAAAGCGCGGGCAAATTTTCGTGGCTCAAACCATGCCCGGCATTGACCTGTAAACCCAACCGATGCGCCAGTTCCGCCGCCGCGACCAGACGTTGCAACTCCTGCTCCCGGGCCGCCAGGTCGTGGAAATGGTCCGCAAAAGCACCGGTGTGGAGTTCGATAAACTGGCTGCCGATCCGCGCGGCGGCCTCCACCTGGGCGGGGTCCGGCGCGATGAAAAGGCTCACCTCGATGCCGGCGGCATTCATGCGCAGGCGTGTCTCCCGCAGCGGGTTCCACTGACCCGCCGCATCCAGGCCGCCCTCGGTGGTGACCTCCTGCCGGCGCTCGGGCACGAGGCAGACGATGTGGGGTTTGAGTTGCTCGGCGATGGCCACGATTTCCGGCGCGTTGGCCATTTCCAGGTTCAAGCGGGTCCGGATGGATGCACGCAGTTTCCAAACATCACGGTCTTGAATGTGCCGGCGGTCTTCGCGCAGATGAGCTGTGATGCCGTGGGCGCCGGCCTGTTCGCATCGTAGCGCCGCACTGATGGGATCTGGCTCGCCTCGGCCAGTGCCGCGATAGCGCGCTTCGCGCAGCGTGGCGACGTGGTCGATGTTGACACCGAGTTGGAGCATTCTTACTTCGTTGGGCGGGCTCGCGCCGCGCTGGGGGAGGGATACAGGCCGAAGGCCGGGAAGCTGGAGGAATCCAGCCAGCGGGTCAGTGTCGCCAGCTCGAACGAGGTCAGTCCCAGGGTGGATTTGCGCACCAGCGTCATTTGTGTCGGCGAGGTGGCGCGCAACTCCGTGGCGCTGTCCCCCAAATGCGAACTGACCTCGACCTGCCAGCGCTGACTGACGAGGTTGGTCGTGCTGATGGGCCGCTGGGTGCCGATTTCGGAGATTTGGTAGAGCTGCCGCCAACTCGGCAAACGGAACTGGCTCGATTCCCAATCGTAAAGCACGAGATCCTGGCCTCCCCTGAGTTGCGCGAACAGTTCCGAAGGAGGTTGGCGCCTGGTTTTCGTCAACGGGAACAGGCTCAGCGTGAGAAACTCGGTGTTTCCATCCCGGCTCTGGAACAGCGAGGGCACCGCCATCGGCAGCCCGGACCACACCAGTTCCTGGCGGGCCGGATTCCAGTCCACGTTCCCCTGCAATTTGGTGCCCAGGGTGCGATGCACTTCGGCGCGCAGTCGCGCCGCGATGGCGGGCAAACGGTTGGTCACGTTCTGCGCCGGCGTGGTGTAACAGAACTGGAAGGGCAAATCGCGGTTGCCCCAGCCGCAGACCTGGCTGGGGATCGGCGTCCAGCCGGTGTTGTGAATGACGGGCAAGGCGTCCAGAACTCCCGCCACGCCTCGCACCACCGTGAAATCCATGATTCGATCGGACATCAGGTTGGTCGGAATCTGCCACGGCTCGCTCTTCCATTGGTGGGGCTTGGGAAAATCCAGATGAACCAGGGTGCGCACGAAATCAGCGCGGTTGCTCAGGGAGAAATGTGCCGTCGGCAGGTTGTTGAAGTATTCCAGCCAGGGGATGCGGCCCTTGAAGTGCGCCAGGTTCGCATTCCCTTCGAGCCAGGCCCCGGCGGGCCGGTTGGACTTAATGCGCGCCACCAGGTTGGATTCGACGTTTGCGGCGTCCTGCCCCACGGTCAACGTGCTCCAATCTCCCGCGCGACTGAGTCGAATCGAGAAGGCTCCCGCCTTGGACAGCTCCCAACCGCTGCGTCCGGCCAGGTTCAGGGTCGTCGGATCGCCGAGCTTCCAACCGGCCAGCACCTGGCGGAGATTTTTATCCCAAGCCTGCGCCCGCGCTTCGGGCAGTCGGACGGCGAGGGAAAACACGGGCGTGGCCCGCCAGTCGAGGTGGGATTCCCGAGCCAGCACGTCTTCAAACACCGGACGGAAAAGCGCGGCCTGATCGGTGGCTCCCTTGGGGAGCGCATTGCTCAACCAGAAAAACGGCAGGCGGGAAAACCGGTCGAGGGCCAGGTTGCGCAGGTCGGCCGAGGATTTCAGTTGCCAGACCTCGCGCAGTTTGGCCGCGTCCGGACTCTGGAGCAGGTTGTCGCTGCCGACGAAATGAGCCTGGAGGATTAGATCCTCGCCGGTCATCCGGCGGGCCGCACCCTGCTTGGTGAGATCATTGTTGCAACCGGCGAGCGCGAGAGCGGCGACGACGGCGAGCAGGCTGACAAAAGTTTTCATTGGCTGCGCTTACTTGCCAGAGGAACCACTGATTGGCAACTCCGCTCTTGGTCGCGCGTCCCACCGGGGTGCAGCCCGCCGGGCTTACCCCACATCCACCCGCGCCACGGCGTAGGGCGCGAGTTTGAGTTCGATTTTGCCGGATATGGAGGTCACGGATTCGCCGAGCTCGGCGCGAAACTTCTCCGGCGCGAGCATTGCGGCCGCCGTGTTCGCCGCGTGTAACTGCTTGACCCGCGCCTGGCAGGTGCCGGTTTTGATTTTGATTTCCTGTTCCTCGGGCAAAAGGTTCGCCACCAGGATGCGCTTGCAGTTCTGGGCGTCGAGCAGCGTGAGCGCCTCGACCTGAAGCGGGTGCGTGGATTGCGTCGGGAGCACGCGGTTGAACCCGGCCGTTTCGGCGAGCGCGAGATACATTGGGAAGACCGCGCCGGGCCGGGACGGAAATTGCGCCGGCAAAGCGGATCCATGCGCCCCTTCCATCAAGCCGCGCCAGCCGGTCGTTTCAAAGTAAGTCGCGCTGTGAACGTGCGGCGAAAGCGCCAGCCGCGAAAGATGCGCCACCGTCCAGACCGCGCCGAACAGGGACATCTGCCGCGGGTCCACGTCGCCCGGTAACTGCCCCCCCGACAAGTCATCCGGCCCGGCCGGCACCTTGTGCCAGGGGCGTAACGTGATGGGTGACACGACCACCTGCTGGGGCGAAATGGTCTTCGCGCTCTCCACCGTCTCGAGGATGTCGGCGATGTTCTCAATCATGGTGCGCGGATCGCGCAGGTGAACTTGAGGCGTGTTCGGATAACAGGGCAGGGCGGTCGAATCCACCGGCGGGCGGTTGCGATTGAACTCGGTGAAGAACGGCGCCGCCCCCGCCGCGACGAGTATCTGTGCGCCAAAGGCCGAGAGCCGCTGCCGGGCCAGCTTCACCACCTCCGGCGGCGCGATGCTCTGGCCCTGCTGATAAACGATCCAGAGCGACACCTCGGGGCGCACCAGTTCCAACTCGCGCGAGAACTCAGCGAGTTCCGTTTCAGGATTCGCGCCCAGATGCAGCGCGCATTGCAGCGAGAGGCGCAGTTGTTGGGCCTGGGCCGAGGCCGCGCGCAGTTCCGCCTGCCAGTCGTGGGCGAACGTGACATCGCCGCGCAGATGCGTGAACTGCAAGGCGCGCAACCGCTCCGCCTCCAGTTCACTCAAGGGCTGCCCATGCTTCGCCATGCGCACCCCCAGCGCGGGCCGGGCGAGCACGGGCGTGGTGAGAATGGAGAGTTGCGCGCCGCGCCCCTGGTTGACTGGCAGCACCTTCTTCTGGCCCGGATTGAGCAGCGTGAGCGTAACCTGGTGGCTCACCCGGTCGCCGGACCGCACCGCCACCGGTTTGGGTAAATCCTGCGGCGTGCTGTAAGTCTTGAACGAAGTGTCCCCGTAGTTGCGCTGATCCTCCGTCTCGAACGCTTCGCCCTCGAAACGAATCTCCGCCTGCACGCCGGCCGCGACCTCCTGGGTGAGGGCACGCACATCCTTGAGCGGCTGCCAGGGCGCGATGTTTTTCGGAAAGGAAGTTTCTTCACGCGTGCCATCGTGGTGTTCCAGCGTGATGGCTTTCCCGGCGCATTCAGCGATGGGATGCAGCACGCAAAGGCCGATGCGGTTGCGCCGGAACTCCGACTTCGCCTCGCCCTCGAACGAAAATGTGACCCGGCCGCGGGCGTCCCCGCTCACGGAGCCTTTCCACGCATAATGCACTTCGCGCTCGCGGCACTCGACGTCGAACGTCAGATCGAAGGCGTCGGCGCGCACCTCGCTCTGCAAGTTCGAGACCTGCCAGGCGATGGTGTTCCAGTTCTGGTCGCGCACCACCGCATAAACGCTGCGGATGATCTCGTGATCCCCGAGGCGCACGTAGCGGAGGAAGGCGTTGTCCGGCTCGAAAAGCATCGTCAACGGCCCGGCGCGCAGATGGAGCGGCGCGGGCGGCAAGGTTTCGTGGCCGTAGAGCAAAACATTCTGGTTCGACATGCGGCGTGTTTCTAGCGAGGCCATGGCAACGCGGCAATGGAAATGCCCGCCTTGTCGGGAGCGCGCCCGCCTCGTCTCCGCTCCCCCCGGCGCGGCCAGGGATGAGAAACTTAAAGACGAGCGGGCGCTCTGTCGCTATGACGCGGAGGCCATGGGCGTGAATCACCAGCTATCAAACCGGAGCCGTGCGGTTTCACCGGCGGAGGAATGATTCTTCGCCAGCCACACCCCGCCAAATCCATGAATGATTGTGCCGTGAAGCCTCGCCCTTCCGGCGGGTGCGCCCGCCGCACCGATGGGCTTTGGCTGGGGGCCATTTCGCTGGCCCCGTTGATCTTGTTGTTTCCTTTGGGCGGCGGGTATGGCCTCGACTGGCCGTGTCATCACTGGCTCGTGGCCTACTTCGGCGAGTTCTTCCAAGCCCATCTCCGATTCCCGGACGTCCTCCACACCGGGCAACTGGCCGGAATGCATTACCCTGTGTTCTACGGTTTTCTCCTCTATCCCGCGCTGGGGATGATCAGCGCCGTCACCGGTCCGGAGCTAGCCGTTCGAGCGGCCGTCCTGGCCGTGTTGCTCCTGCAATCCAGGGAAGTCTTTCGCCTGACCCTGCTGGCCAGTCAGGAACGCGCGTTCAGCTTCGTGGTCACGGCCGCAGTCGGTTGGTCCACTTACGCGCTGACCAACTTGTACCATCGCGCCGCGCTGAGCGAATTCTTCGCGGTGGCGCTGCTGACGGGCGCGTTTTGCGTGCTGGTCAGAATGTTCTTGTTTGAATCTGGACGTGGGCACCTTGGTTCGCCGCTGGCCGGAATGCTTTTCTTCATTGGGGCGGCGGGCGCGCATCCCATCACGGCGACATTTGGAGCCATCGGCCTGGCGGCGGTGGTGGGTGTGCTGCTCCCCTTCAGCCGGGACCGGCTGCGGCTGGCCGGCTCGCTGGGATTGGCCGCCCTGGGGATAGCCGTGGCGATGAGCCCCTGGCTCTATGCGGTGCTTAAATTTGGCCCGGGGCTGGCCGTCGCGGACGGCCAGCCGATCACCTATGGCAGCTCGGATGTGGACTCCTGGGCGGGGCGGCTCATGCCGTTTCCGTATGACGCCCGCATGGTGGCGGGACGGACTGTCGCCGCGGAGCAAGTGCCTTATCTCGAGACCCAGATCAGTTCGGCGCTGCTCCTCTGCGCGCTGGGCCTATCAGCGGGAGTGCTGCGGAGCTTTCGACGGGGGGAGCCGCTGTCCCTCCGGGCGCGCTCCCTGGTGATGATCTGGCTTGGGTTCTTCTTGCTGCTGGCCATCTCCGTGCTGCCGGCGCTCGGGCACTTGCTACCCGCCTTCCTTCAAAACCTTCAATTTGCCTACCGGTTGGTTTCCTATCTCAATTTCGGTTTGCTCCTCGTCATTGTCGTGGCCCGCACCCTGACTCCGGTTGCTGGATCGTTCCGGTTGCACTCGTGGCTGCTCGGCGGCGCGTTCGTGCTCGCCGCGTCTGGTCTGGTCATCAAGCTTTGTCATGTGGAAGCGATCCGAACCCCCAACACCCCGGATCGGATGACCTGGCGGGGAGATCGCGTGCTCGAACTGCCGGATTACTTCTACGGTTGGCGGGCCTACGCCTTGACGGCGGACACGCCGCTGAACTTTCCGCCCGCCGACCCGGTGTCCCTGCCGTTGGGCCAGGGCCGAAATTTCGGCCGAGTACAACCGCTCACCGTGCGGCTGGCCCAGGCCACGAATCTCCAAGTGCGAATCCAACCCTTTCCCTGGAACCGCCTGAGCGTGGACGGTCATCCGGTCACGTCGGTCGAGTGCCGACGTCAGGCCGGCGGCATTACCATCTCAATGACTCCGGGCGAGCATGTGATTACCTATGCCTGGCAACCGGATGTCGCCTGGGTCTGGCTCACGAATGCCTCCCGTGCCTTCATCGCCCTGGGACTGGCCCTGGCGCTGGCGAATCAGATCAGGCTTTGGGTGTGGGCCACGCGCGGGCGGCGTGCCTGCTGATTTCTGCTCGTGCGGAAGCGATGGTGGCCTGGCCAGTTCCGATCTGGATGGCCTGGAATTCCCTTCCCGAACTTCATCGGGTGTGAGAAAAATCCCGGCGATGAAAATGAAACTCCCGCTCTATGCCGTCGCTCTCGCGGCCATCCTTTTCAGCGGATGCATCGTGCAGAGCCTCCATCCGCTCTTCATGGAAAGGGAATACATCTCCTACCCGGGCCTGGTCGGGACGTGGGTTCAGATGGACGGGGAAAAAGAACAGGGCACCTGGATTTTTGGGGTGGTAAGCAATCGTTACCTACTGACGCACACCGATGAGGGGGGCAGCAAGGCGACGTTCATGGTCACGGCGGGGCGGCTCGGCACAAACGTATTTCTCAATACCGTCCTGAACGAACCGATGGTCGCCGGCCAACCGACGAAGTGGAATAGTTTTGCCGCTTGGCACATAGTGCCGACCTCGGCCTTTTTCAAAGTCCGCACGAACGAGCATGGGTTGACTCTGACGGGAATGAATCTGGAATGGCTCGACGAACAGTTGCCTCAGAATCCCAAACTCATCGGCCACGTTTACCGTCCGGTGGGCGATGGCACCTCTTTTCCGCTCCTGACCGCCCCGACGAAAGATTTGCAGAAGTTCGTGGCGCAGTACGCTGACGACGCCAAAGTTTTCAAGGACGAAGTCAAACTCGTGCCCAAGAAGCCGGCCAAGTAGGGATTACTTCGAGCGCGTCACGCGCACGGAGACATGGCGGGCTTCGGGGATGATGAACTTCTTCACCTCGACCGTGACCCCGCGCGGGCCGAAGTCTTCCAGGACCATTTGCGCAACGTCCACGGCCAGCGTCTCGATCAGCTTCCAGTGGACGCCCTCCCCAAAGCCGCGCAGCCGCTGGCTCACGGCAAAATAATCGATGGTCCCGCCCAGTTCGTCCTCCGTGGCGGCGGAGTGAAAGTCGTGTTCCATCTCCACCGTCAGCAGCAATCGCTGCGGTTGGGCGCGTTCTTCGTCCGGCACGCCGACGCAGTAGAAGACTTCGAGGTCCGTGATGGTGATGGTGTCCATGAGTGTGTGGTGGTTAAAGTGTTTGCCGAAAAAAGTTCTCGATTAAGCCGGAGCGGGTAGGGCGTCGCTGTCCCCAGCGCGCCGCTGTGAGGTGTGAGCCAGTTCGAGAGGTTTCCCCCGACTCCGGCGCGGCGCGTTGAGGGCGCCGCGCCCTTCCTTGTGCTTGGCGATTCATGATTCCTGTCCCGCCAGTGCCTCCAGCAAAATCCTGGTCGGCTGGTTCAATTCCATTCCCAGCGCGGCCGGCAATGGCACCCAGCGGAACTCCTGCGCTTCCTCGTTCAGGATTACGTCGAGGGGTTCCAGGGCGCGGCAGCGGTAATTCAACAGCACAAAATGAGCGTCGCGATAAAACTCCTTCGAGCCGATGCAGTCCTGCACCAGGACGAACTCGACCTCGCTGATCTCGAGATTGGTTTCCTCCTTTAACTCGCGGTGCAGCGCGTCCACGCACGGCTCGCCGAGATGTACCTTGCCGCCGGGAATGCCCCACCGCCCGGACCACTTGTGGGTGCGGACCATGAGCACGTCGTGGGTGCGCGGATGGAAAATCGCCGCGCCCACCGTCACGATGGGGAAGCACGGAGGCGCCCCCGCACCGTTCACGGGCTTCAACTCCAGGTTCTGCCGCGCGAGCAGTTCGCGCAGTTCCCCGAGATGCTCGACGATCAGGTCGGGGCGGGCGGCGCGCAACTGGGCGAGGTTGTTGTAGCCCGTGAGCACGGCGCAGGAATGGACGCCGCCATGCTGCGCCGTCTCGATGTCGTGCTGCATGTCGCCGACGAAAACTGTTTCGTCCGCCACCAGGTGCTGCTCGGCCAGGAGGGCGTGGATCTTTTCCCGTTTGTCCCAGACGCCGACGAACGCCTCATCAATGAACTCCGCGAAGGCCGCGGACTCGGCCTGCGCGCTCCAGTGGTCGGGATGCACGCTGCTCAACACGAACGTGCGGAGCCCGCGGTCGCGGCAGAATTTCAGGAACTCGCGCGCGTGCGGCAGCGGCGTGACCGAGTCCTGACATTCCTTGAACCGTCCGTGAAACCAGCCCTCCAGTTGCTCGAGCGGGACGTGGGGGAGGAACTTGTCGTAAAACTTTTTGAACGGCAGGCAAAACTCCGCGCGAAATTCCTCCAAGGTCAGCTCGGCCAGGCCCGCCTGCTGGAAGACATGATTCGTCGCCTCCCACACCGCCGGGAGATCATCCACCAGCGTCCCGGACCAATCGAAGATGACGTTGCGAATCACCGCGCGAGTGTAGGGCAAGCAGGGGCGATGGCAATTGCCGGACGTTCTTGTTCACCAAATCTCGCGGCCTGATCGCTGCATCCATCAATTGAGCGCGGTGGCCCGACGACGGATGGTTCTGAAGGGCGAGGCCACTTATCGAACTGTGGGTGCGGCGCGCGCGCCCCGACTGTAATAGCCAGAAAGCCGCCCGGCGAAATTCGCCGGACGGCTTTGTGATTATACCAGGAGCGGGCTTTGGGCCCGGACGGTCCTCGGCGCTTAACCAGCGCCCACCGTCCGTCGCGGCCCGTCGGTTTTCACTGGTTGAACGTCGAGGTGACAAACCCAGTCCAGAAATAGTCGCCCGCGGCCCGGGAGATCGAAACCTCGGTCTGTTCGTTGGACAGGTTGTAGGTATCGCCAAACTGGCAACGGAAAAACACGACCCCCTGAGCGTCGGTGAAGACAGGCACGGTGCCACCCGCCGGAGGATTGGCCACGTATTGATAGGAGTTCACGCTCGCCCCGGCGCTGGTCATGCCCATGGCGGCAATAGTAATCTCGCCCGGGTTGGCTTCGTACCGCAGGAGGAAGCCGCCATTGCTGCCATCCCGTTCCAAGGTTCCTTTGTTGAAGCGTGCGATGACCTGGTTCGCAGATGTGCTCACAGATCTGATTCGGCGCGTGACCAGACCATTGGGGCGATCCGGTGGTTCGGAAGTGCCGGTGCCCGACCCTTGGGCCACCAGTCCGGGGAGGCGGACATTGCCGTCCGCATTCCAGGACAGAGCCACTCGCTCGCCAGTGCCGACGGTGCCCAAGCCGCCCCCACCAAAGCCAAACAGCATCGGGCCATCGGGTGCGAAGCCCGCGAAAGCTTTGCCGCCGCCATACCAGCCGAGACCGTGGTTGGGATCAGTGCCGCCGCGCAACCAGAGGTTGAAGTCATTGATGCGCACGTCACCTTCGACATCCAGCTTGCTCTCCGGTCCGGACGTGCCGAGGCCGACGTTGCCGTCGAGCGAGATGATCATGCGTTGAGTGATCGGCTGGCCCGGCCCGGCCTTGGTGTAAAAGGTCAGATATCCTTGGCCGTCATCAAACGACGAGGTGATCGCGCCTTCGCCGTCCCCGGAATTGTACTGAAGGCTCATCCCCGTGAAGTTGGCCGTGTTGATGCCAATGTCGCCTTGGACGATCACCTTGCCACTGTTGCGAGAGACGTTGCCCGCCGCCGCCGTCCACAGCCCGACGCTGGCATCCAGTTTAGCCGCCGTTACGGCCCCGTTGGCGAGTTTCGCCGTGGTTACGCTGCCATCGGTGATGGTGGCGACGCCGGCCGGCCCCTGAATACCTTGAATTCCCTGCGGGCCTTGCGGGCCTTGCGGACCTGCCACCCCGTTCGCTCCCGTGGGGCCGGCCGGACCAGCCGGGCCAGCGGGACCAGCAGGACCAGCAGGACCAGTGACCCCGGACGCTGAAGTCTCGACCTCGAGGAACGCCGGATACGCGACCGAGGTGCCTTCCTTCGACCCGATCGTCAGGCTGCCGCCGAGGGCAGCGACGGCGAATCCGAAATTATTGGCTCCGTTGCGCCAGGCGACGACTTGAGCCGTCACATCCACGACCACGAACTGCCGGCTGGCCACCTGCGCCGCCGGAACATTGACCAGCGGGGTGGGGGAGTAGACCGGCGCCAACACGGTGACGGTGGACTCATGCCAGTCGCTGGTTACGGGGTGAATTGCCAGCTCGCTCGGAATAGTCACGGTCTTGACGTAAAACGTCAGCCGGGCACGGGTGATGTTGGCCCCGGTGATTGAGGCCGGCAGATCGGCCAGGTCAAAACGCAGGAAGGCCCGGCGCGTGGAAGAAACTGTCAGCGTCGTGGCCTTGCCCCCGAGCGCCGTGATCGAACCCAACGATGTGGAGGCTATGTCTTCGCCCACTTGCAGGAGCGCCGCCTGCCCGGTCAGCTCAAAGGCGAGCGTGGCCACCGCCAGCCACGCGAGGAAGGATGGTTTGGTTTTGTTGCTCATAGGATTGGTGTTTTTTGGGATTTTTTTAGATGTGTTGGAACCGTTACGTGCAGGAAACGAAAATTGCCGGATTCGTGCCAGCGCAAAATATGTTTTTTTTGGCAGTTTGAGCGGACGCCGTTGGAAGGAGTGAGGCTCAAATCATCGCAGTCTTCCCTGGGGCGCGGGTTTGAGCCACAGCCCCTGGAGTGATGCCCCCCGGCCGCGCACCGGAGTGTTTTGACTCGCAATGTCGCCGCGAACCAGAGAGATAAACCGCATGGGTTCAGCCAAAAACGAGCTTGAGACAAGTGTTCACGCGGCTTTCCGCGCCATACCGCTGCATCCGCTAACGGACGGCAATCCCTTGCGGCTGTGTGTCATGGTTCGCAATCGCCCGGACCCCGTGGCCGGAAATTTCGTGCTCTTGCTCGACCTGGCCGAGGCGTCGGTTTTTCTCGGCTGTATCGCGGATGCCGAGGGTCAGGTTTGGGACTGGATCGAGCTTTGGGTTCAAACACCGGACAAATTGCAGACCGGCCTGGCGAACTTGCGTGAGCATCTGTCGAACGATGTGCTCGATGAACGCTGGACCAAACTTTGCCGGACCTTCTCCGAAACCGACCCTGAAAGCACCCTGGCCACGGGCTGGGAGGCAAAGCACCCCGCGCCCATTTTTCTCCAGGCCGCCTTGAATACGGCCGTGCCGGCGCTGGCCCGTGGCAGCGGCCGGCGCTGGCTGCTCTGCCAGGACGACACTCGATTGCGCGCCGCCGGGTTGCCGCCCTACAGCACTTCGCTCTTCCGCTACTGGCAGGAGGAAGGCGCGGAAAAGTCGCCGCTCGTGCCGGTGGGAAACGGCGCGCCCGAAAACGATCAGACCCAGCCGGTCGCCGCCGCGTTGCAGGATGCGGACCAGTTGCTGCCTTTCAATCCGCACTGCGGGCTGACCATGGCGCGTTCCTTCGCGCCCATTCCGTTCGAGGATTATCTGGGGATTCTCAGCGGACGATCCTGGGCGGGCGTGGAGCCGGGTGAATCGCCCTTCGTCCTGGGTGGCCCCTACCGTGCCCTGGTCAGTGCCGACGCCGTGCAGCAGAGCGGCGCGCATCTGTTTTTGGGTGCGCACGGTCGCGCCGGGCGGCTGCTTGAAACCTTCCACCTGAAGCTCCAACTGTTGGCCGACACCGTGAGTGCGGTTCGGGAGTTTGTGCGCCGGCAGCAGCTTCCCTTTCTGAACCTGGCGGCGGACAGCTTCCGGGTGAAGCTGAACTCGACCGGAGCCGGCTTGCCGTTCCTGTGGACGGCTCAAACCTTTCTGGCCCGGCCCAGCCAGGCCTTCGCGCTGCCCGTGGAAACGAGCGACTTTCGCTACTTCATCCCCGCGCGGGCCGGCACCGCCTCGGTCTATCTGCCGGAGGGTGCCGGGCAGCCGCAGCAAGGCACGGGCACGGTGCGGTTGCGCAAGGTCGTGCCGCCCGAACGCGGCCTGACCACCATCGAAGGCACGCTTGTTTTTCAGGACCGCATCTCTGTTTCGCAAAACGATCTGATTTGGATCCGGCTCCTGGTGCAAAACACCCGGGTGGACCTTTATGGCCACCTCTACTCCTCGGAAGGACTGGCCCAGGGCGAAGCCCGCTTTCGCACCGTGCCGCAGAAACTGCCCGAGGCCACGATTCAGGCGTTGCGCGCTGCGGAAGGTGTTTCCTTCGCCCGCACGGCCTTCGACATCGTGCCCCTGATGAGTTCGCCCTGCGACTTGTATTCCCTGGGCGTGCTCGCCACGCGCGCCTTGCTCGTGAATGAGGACACCACGCTGGCCGTGGCCCTCGACGAGATGTTGAGCCTGGCCCGCCAATTGCGCGTCGATCACGACCCGGCGCAGGAGCTGAAATGGCGCGTGCGCCGCCTGCTCGAACAGGACGGTCGCTGGATGGAATCGCTCGGGCCGCACCGGCTGTTTTGGAACGGCGTGACCCCGGCGGAAGCGGCCGCGATCCTTCCTTTGGAACTCTGGTGCGAAGCGTTGGGCATCATCGCCCGCCTGTTTCCGGGGATGGGACCGGACAGCATTTGTCGCGACTTTGGCGACGCGCCTTCGCTGGCGCTCGAGGCGGTTTTCGACAGTGCGGTGGAGGATTTGGCCCGGTTGCTCCGCCGCTCGCGCAGCCTGATTGTGATCGACTGGAAGTTCAACCGCGAGATCCACGGCGTGATCAGCGGCTTCCTGGAGAAAACCTGAGCCAGCCCCAGGACCAGCATGCCGCCACGCTTTTCCCTCGGTTCCATTGAGTTGAGCGCAACTCCGCGCCGCCGCCCGGACGGAGGGGCAGGGGAGGGCGGCCTGGTTTACCGGATCATCGTGCTGGGTGATTTTGGCGCCGCCAGTGTGGAGCGGCCGCGCCTTGGACGGCCGGTGCGCGTGGACTTGGATACTCTCGAGACGGTGTTCGCTCAGTTCTCCGCGCGGATTGAATTGGCTTGGGGGGATGGATCGCTGGTCTTGCACCCGCGCACGATTCAGGATTTGCACCCGGATCATTTATTTCAACTCCCCTGCTTCGAGGCCTGGCGGCAGTTGCGCGCGCGCCTGGCCGACGCCCGCTCGTTTCACGCCGCCTTGCCTGAACTTCACGGGCTGGTTCCTCCGGCCCCAACCGCCCCACCAAACCCGGGCCAGAAGGAAAGCGACGATGAGGTGCTCCAACGTCTGCTGGGCCGTCCACGCACGACCAACCCCAGCCCGGTCGAGTCTTCGACCGTGCAGGTCTTGCTGCGCGAAGCCGTGGCCCCCAACCTTGCCCAGGCCAATGCGGCCGAGCAGGCGGCGGCCATCGCCTCTCTGGACCGGCTCATCAGTGGGCGCATGAATGAACTGCTGCACCACCCCCGCTTTCAAGCTCTCGAATCGGCTTGGCGGGGCATCGACTTCCTGGTGCGCCAGATCGAGTTGGATGACTCCATCGAGTTGCAGCTCTTCGATCTGCCCGCCGATCAGTTGCGGGCCCGGGCTTTCCATCAGTCCCTCGCCTCGGACCTCGCCTCGCCCTTCGTGCCGCGCGGAGGCTGCGCCCTGGCGCTCGGCCTCTTTTCCTTCGGCCCCAACCGTGAGGACGCCCAAACGCTCGGAGCCATCGCGGATGAGGCGCAAAAACTCGGCGCGCCGTTTATTGCCGCAGCGGAGACCGCCATCCTCGAACAGTGGCGCCTGCCGGAGACCAGTTTTCCGGAGGAGTGGCGGCAATTGCGTGCGCGACCGTCCGCACGCCTGCTCGCCCTGGTCGCACCGCGTTTCCTGCTCCGACAGCCCTACGGAACCAGCAGTGATCCGATCGAAAGTTTTACCCTCGAGGAAATGCCGTCGGCGGTGGCCGAACATTATCTTTGGGGCCACCCGGCTTTGATCGCCGGGATCCTGCTCGCGCAGTCGTTTGCCCAGAGCGGTTGGGAGATGCAGGGGAATGAAATCACCGAACTTTCCGGTTTACCCCAGCATAGTTATCGCGAAGGCGGCGAATCAAAACTGACTCCCGCCGCGGAGCGTCCCCTGGGCGATGAAGCGGCGGAGCGGTTGGCGACCCTGGGCTTCTCCTCCCTGGTCACGCCACGGAGTTCCGACTCTGTCCGGCTTCGTCTCCAGCCTCTCGGGCACGCCCACCTCTGATGCACATTCGCCTGGGCGTGGCGGGCAACATTCGAACGGAACGCCCGCTGCCAGCCGGAGCTTCTCGCCCGTCCCATCATCGCCGGGAATTGGGCGGCCAGCCCTCGGCTCTTACTGGGCCACGACGCGGTAGAAAGTAGGCGAGCCCTGGGCGGGCACTCGGAACTCCAGCCCGCCGTCCGCCGCCGTCGTGTTCGTCGCCACCGGCCACCAGTCATCAAGATTCATCGTTTGCTCCAACGCATAGGCGCGGCCTTCTTCGGCGGTCCCGGTGATGAAATTTGTGCCGTCGGCTTCACGCCGGATCTGGAGCCGGGGTCCAACGCCCCCCGGCCGGTTGAAGGTGAGGTCGCCGCCGTAATTGGTCCCGGCCTGGTTGTAAGCCACGATGCGGAAGTGATAGGTGGCATCCGAAGTGAGCGGGTAGAGGAAGGCGGACACCGGTACGCTGGAGGTGCCGGCGGGCACGAGCGGCCCGGCGAGGATGTTGCCATAGCTGGCGTTGGTTCCCCATTGGAAATAGACCGTCGTCTCGTCGTTGTTCGGCATGACCGTCCCCCGCAAGTAGGCGTAGGGATGGGCAAGTGTCGGTGGGCTCGCGGGCAGCACGGTGGCCGGAGTCGTGGTGGCCAAGGGTGCTCCGAGCAGGGAAACGAAGGTCGTATCACTGCCGCGAACCACGCCCGCCGCATTGCTGGCCGCCACGCGGAAATGATAAGTCGCGCCCAGGGCCAGCCCGCCGATGGTGTGAGCCACGTCGATGAAGGCCAGTCCGCCTCCGATGTTTTGGCCGGGCGTTTTGTTTCCGTAGTTGGTGGTGCTCCCCCAGTCAAACCAGGCTGAAGCCAGTGGTCCGTGGGGATTCACCGTGCCGCGCAAGGTGGCGAAACTGATCGCGTGCAACTCGGCATTGGTCGTGAAGACGAGGGGCGGCAGATACAAGGGAGTGGTGAACACGCGATCCAGGCCGAGGGAGAAGGCGCTGCTGGCATTGGTGGCCACGGCGCGGAAGTGATAGGTCGCGCCGGGCACGAGATTGTTTAACGCGGTGAGAATGGGTCCGAAGCTCGTGCCGGCGGGAAGCACTACGAAGGGCGTGGTGTTTCCGTAGTTGGTGGTGAGACCCCATTGGAAGGCCGCCGTGGCCAAATAGCCGCCGGGGTTTACGCTGCCGTGCAGCGTCGCGGCGTTGGTGGTGAGGACGGCGGCGGGCGTGGTGGTGGCGGTGGGCAGTAGCCACTGGAGCGTGGTGAAGACGGAATCCGCGCCGCGCGCCAGGCCCGCGCTGTTCGAGGCCACCACGCGGTAATGATAGGTGCGGTTGGCCACGAGGTTGGTGATGAATTGCTGCACCGGAATCTTCACCCCCACGGCCGCGAGCGGTTGCGTGGCGGTGGTGGCGGTGTAATTCGTGTTGGTTCCCCATTCGAACCAGACGGCGGAAGCCAGGCTGTTCGGGTTGACCGTGCCGAGCAGCACGGCGGTGTAGGCCGTAAGGTTGGTCACGATGCCGCCCGAGGGCGTAGGTGGACCACTCGGCGTGGTGGCGAAAATCATGTCCGCGCCGAGGGCCGCGCCGACGCTGTTCGTGGCCACGATGCGATAATGGTAGGTCGTGCCAGGCTGGAGTGGGATGAGTTGCAGAGTCAGTTCGCCGTCCCAGTAATCAGGCAGGTTGAAGCCAGACGCGGCCACCGTCAGTTCGTAGTTCGTGGTCTGGCCCCACTGGAAACGAGCGTGGGTGGGAAGATCATTGGCCCCCACCATCGCCTTCAGGCTGGCCCGGTCGCTGGAAACACTCTGTGGGGGCAGGGTCACGGCCGAAGGGGCCGCCGCGTGCGCTGTCAGCGCCGCCGCAGCGATGAGGAAAGCTGCCGTACGCAGCGCTAGAACCTTCATGCCGGCCATTTGGATTGTGTGTATCTCACCACAACGAAGCGGGGCCGGGAAGCGGGAAGTGACGATTCTGTGAAATTTTCCAGACCGACGGCTGTCGTGCCCGGCCCGGCCTCGATCCACCCGGCGGAGCGATGAGCCTGCCCCCGAACTTTGAACCTTGAACTTTGAACGGTTGAACCCTGAACTTCGCCCCGCGCAAAATGTCGTCACCCGAACCGCAACTCACGCCCATGATGGCCCAGTATCGCCGCATCAAAGGCGAGCTGCCCAAGGACGCGCTGCTCCTCTTCCGCCTCGGCGATTTCTACGAGATGTTCTTCGAGGATGCGCAGATTGGCGCGCAGCTCCTCAATGTTTCCCTGACCAAGCGCGGTGTGGTGCCAATGTGTGGCATTCCGCACCACGCGCTGAACAGCTACATCGCGCGACTGCTCCGGGCCGGGAAGAAGGTCGCCATCTGCGATCAAGTCGAGGACGCCAAACCCGGCCAACTCGTGAAGCGCGAGGTCACGCAGATCATTTCCCCCGGCACGCATTTCGACGAGCGGATGCTCCAGGCGGAGCGGAACAATTACCTCGCCGCCGTGGCGCGGAGCGGGAAGTCGTTCGGCCTGGCCGTGGTGGACCTGACGACGGGCGGCTTCAAGACCACGGAGTGTGAGAGCGATGCGGCGTTGCTGGCGGAACTGGACCGGCTGCATCCGGCGGAAATCGTTTTGCCGGCGGAGGACGCATCGTTGCAATCCCTGCTCGCGCCGGTCTGCAAGGCGCTCCAACACTACGATGACTGGGTGTTCGCGCCCGAGACGGCGGTCTTCACGGTGCGCGAGCATTTCAAAGTGGCGTCGCTGGATGGCTTCGGGTTGAAGAACCGGCTTGCGGCCATCGGCGCGGCGGGCGCGGTGTTGCACTACCTTGTGCAACATCTACGGCGGGATCTGACGCATCTTACGTCGTGTTCGTTTTACGAGACGTCAGCTTTTCTCAAGCTCGACACCACCACATTGCGACACCTGGAGATTCTCGAACCGTTGCACCGCGACGCGCCGAGGAACTCGACGCTTTACGGCGCGCTGCACAAGACGGTGACGCCAATGGGCGCGCGCTGTTTGCGCGACTGGCTCTCGCAGCCGCTTTCGCATGTGGAGGAAATCACGCGCCGTCAGGCTGCGGTGCAATCATTCCTCGCGAACACCACGGCGATGGAAGCCTTCCGCGCCCGGCTGGCCGAAGTGCGCGATCTGGAGCGAACCATCGGGCGCTTAAGCCTCGGCTCCGGCAACGCGCGCGACTTGCAAGCACTGCGGCTCGGCCAGGAGCAGGTGCCCAAGCTCAAATCCTTGGCCGTCGAGGTCACGAGACTCCAACTGAACGATCAGAGTCTGCTTACGGCGACTGCTCCAGAGGAGGCGGGCGGGTCTTCGCTGCTCACCGAGTTGTTTGGTGCCTTGGTGGAGTTGCCCCACATCATTGAACTTATCGCCCGGGCCATTGTCGATGAACCACCACTGGCCGTGAAGGAAGGCGGTCTGATGCGCGACGGCTTCGATCCCGCGCTCGACGAACTGCGCACCGCCCAGCGCGGCGGCAAGGATTGGATCGCCAAACTCCAGCAGGACGAGATCGCCAGCACCGGCATCTCCTCGCTCAAGGTGCGGTTCAATTCCGTCTTCGGCTATTACATTGAGGTGACCAAATCGAACCTCGACAAGGTGCCGGCGCATTACATCCGCAAGCAGACCATCGCCAACGGCGAGCGCTACATCACGCCCGAGTTGAAAGAGATGGAGGGCAAAATCCTCGGGGCCGAGGAGCGGAGCGTGAAACTGGAATATGAACTCTTCCAGCGCGTGCGCGAAGAGGCGCTCGGGCAGTTGAAGGAGATTCAGCAGACGGCGCAGGCGCTGGCGCAACTCGACGTGCTGGCCAGTTTCGCCGAAGTCGCGAGGCTGTTTGACTACTGCCGTCCGCACATTGGCGATGCAGGCGTGCTGATGATTCGCGACGGACGGCATCCCGTGCTGGAGCAGAGCGTGGTGGATGAGCGTTTCGTGCCGAACGATGTGGACCTGGGCAGCGGAGCGCCGGTTTCCAGCACTCAAATCGCGCTCATCACCGGACCGAACATGGCGGGCAAAAGCACCTTCATCCGCCAGGTCGCGCTCCTCACGCTGCTGGCACACACCGGCTCATTCGTGTCGGCCAAGGAAGCGCACATTGATCTCGTGGACCGCATCTTCACGCGCATCGGTGCCAGCGATGATCTTTCGCGCGGGCAATCGACCTTCATGGTCGAAATGAGCGAGACGGCGAATATCCTGAACAACGCCACGGCGCGGAGCCTGATTGTGCTCGATGAAATTGGCCGCGGCACCAGCACCTTCGATGGCCTGTCGCTGGCGTGGAGCATCATCGAGCACCTGCACAATCAAGTCGGAGCCAAGACGCTTTTCGCCACGCACTACCACGAACTGACCGAACTTTCCGCCCGCCTGCCACGCTTGAAGAACTTCAACGTGGCTGTGCGCGAGTGGAACGATCAGATCGTCTTCCTGCGCAAGATCGTCGAAGGCGGCACGGACAAGAGCTACGGTATCCAAGTGGCGCGTCTCGCGGGCGTGCCCAAGCCGGTGCTGGAGCGGGCCAAGGAAATCCTGCGCAACCTCGAAGACTCCGAACTCACCCCCGAAGGAAATGTCCGCCGCGCCGCGCCCCAACGCGAACGCGAGAAGCTCAAGCAACTCGCCCCCACGCCACAGATGGATTTGTTTGGGTGAAGAACAAGTACTCGCGTGATTCGCGCCTTGCGATATGCTGAACGAGTGAAAGCGAAGACCATCAATTACCCGCACCTCACGAGCAGCCCGCGGATCGCGAACGGTGTTCCTATCATCAAGGGGACGCGCATCGCTGTGCGAACGATTGCCGGCTACTACCAGCTCGGTCTGTCGCCGGATGAAATTTTGCAAAGCCTGCCGCATCTCACTCAGTCCCAGCTTCACGCGGCGCTGGCTTATTATTTCGATCACCAGAAGGAGATTGATCGCGACCTCAAGCGCAATTCTGACATGGAGCGGTGGCGCAAGCTGGCTGTCCCGCCCCACCTGGCCGCCGCCTGATTCTCATGTCTCCGCGTCTCTTGCTGGATGAGGACGTTCACGCGGTTCTCGCCACGGCTTTGCGAAAGCGGGGTTACGACGTGGTCCACGTCCTGGAGGAAAAGCGCCTCGGTTTGCCTGACGAAAGCCAGTTGCTCCATGCGACCGCCCAAGGCCGTTGCCTGATGACTTTCAACGTGGGTGATTTCGTTCAACTCCACAACCGATGGACAGGCAGCGGGCCTGGGCACGCGGGCATCATCGTGTCCAAGCAACTGCCTGTCGGGGAAACGCTCCGCCGACTTTTGGTCGTGCTGCAAAGCGAAACTGCTGAATCCATGAACGGGCAGGTCAGGTTTCTATAGGGCCGGGAGCACATCGGCGTTGACGCTTCCCGCTCGCTTCCTACACTCGCCGCCCTATGCCCGATAAGAATGCGATGAACATCACCTCGCTCTCCCACGAGAAGCGGGTCTTCAAGCCGTCCAAGGAATTTTCCCAGCGCGCCCACATCAAGTCCCTCGCGCACTACCACAAGCTCCACAAGGAATCGATCAGCGCCCCGGAGCGGTTCTGGGCTGCCCAGGCGAAGAAGGAGATCGTCTGGTTCAAGCCCTGGAAGAAGGTGCTGCAATGGAAGGTGCCCAACGCGAAGTGGTTCGTGGGTGGCAAGCTGAACGTCAGCTACAACTGCCTCGACCAGTGGCTCAACACCGCCACCGCCAACAAGGCGGCCCTCATCTGGGAAGGCGAGCCGGCCACCGACGGCAAGCCCGGCGAGGAGCGCGTGCTCACCTACAAGCAACTGCATCGTGAGGTCTGCCGCTTCGCCAATGTCCTCAAGCGCAACGGCATCAAGAAGGGCGACCGCATCATCATTTACCTGCCGATGGTGCCCGAGGCTGCCATCGCCATGCTCGCCTGCACGCGCATCGGCGCGGTGCATTCGGTCGTGTTCGGTGGATTCAGCGCGCAGTCGGTTGCCGATCGCATCCAGGACTCCGGCGCCAAGATGGTCATCACCAGCGACGGTGGATTCCGCCGCGGTGCAGTCGTGCCGTTGAAGAAAAATGTCGATGACGCGCTGCTGCTCAAGGACGCCAGCGGCCACTCCCTGACCAAGACCATTGAGAAGGTCATTGTGCTGCGCCGTTGCGGCAACGAAGTCCACATCGCCGAGGGCCGTGATGTCTGGTGGCACCGCGAGTTGGAATACGTCAGTTCAGAGTGCCCCGCCGAGAAGATGGATGCCGAGGCGAACCTCTTCATCCTCTACACCAGCGGCTCCACCGGCAAACCCAAGGGCATTCTCCACACCACCGGCGGCTATTTGCTCGGCGCGAAAATGACCACCAAGTACGTCTTCGATCTTCAGGACACGGATGTCTATTGGTGTACGGCCGACATCGGCTGGGTCACGGGCCACAGCTACGTCGTCTATGGTCCGCTCGCGTGCGGGGCGACCAGCCTCATGTATGAAGGCGCTCCGAACTGGCCCGAGCCGGATCGCTTCTGGCGCATCATTGCCAAGTATGGCGTCACGATCCTTTACACCGCGCCCACCGCCATTCGCGCCTTCATGAAATGGGGCACCGACTGGGTGAAGAAACACGACCTCTCGTCGCTGCGCCTGCTCGGCTCGGTCGGCGAGCCCATCAATCCCGAGGCGTGGATGTGGTATCACGAACACATCGGCGGCAAACGCTGCCCCATCGTCGATACCTGGTGGCAGACCGAAACCGGCGGCATCATGATCACACCCCTGCCCGGCGCCACGCCCACCAAGCCCGGCTCCGGCACTCTGCCCTTCTTCGGCGTTCAACCCGAGGTCGTCGATGATCAAGGCATGGAAGTTCCGCGCAACAGCGGCGGCATACTCGTCATTCGCAAGCCCTGGCCCTCCATGCTCCGCGGCATTTGGGGCGACCCGCAACGCTTCAAGGAAACTTACTGGAGCGAAGTGAAGGGCAGCTACTTCACCGGCGACGGTTGCCGGCAGGACAAGGACGGTTACTTCTGGATCGTGGGCCGCATCGACGACGTGCTCAATGTCGCGGGCCATCGCATCGGCACCGCCGAGATCGAGAGCGCGCTCGTCAGCAACCAGAAGGTCGCCGAAGCCGCCGTCGTGGGCCGCCCCGATGAATTGAAAGGTCAGGCCCTCGTCGCCTTCGTCACGCTCAAGACCGGCGTCCACGCCACGCCCGAGTTGCGCGAAGAACTCCGCCAGCACGTCGGCAAGGAAATCGGTCCCGTGGCCAAGCCCGACGACATCCGCTTCGCAGATGCGCTGCCCAAGACGCGCTCGGGGAAAATCATGCGCCGCCTGCTCAAGCAAGTGGCCTGCGGCGGGGAGATCAAGGGTGATACCACAACGCTGGAAGATCTCAGCGTGCTGGCCCGGCTCACTTCGACCGAGGAATAAAGCGGCCGGAAGACGGGAGGAAAAATGTCCGCTCGCTGGGCTTGACCCGCAGGACTCCGAATCTAGTCTGCCGGACATATGAACCCGGCTCCCTCCCGAGCTTCCGATCGTCGCGGCATCTCCACCAGGCTGGCGCTCCTGATCATTGGCGCGGCCCTGTTCCTTTCCCTGCTCCTGATCGTTGGCGTGTTTGTCGCCTGGCGCGTTTTCCAACCCGTAAATCGTCCGGACAACGTTGCCCAGTCATCGCCCGAGCCCACGCCATCCGCCGTCGTCCCTTCAGGACCAACAGAATTGCCAGTGAACGTCGCCAAAGACTTTCAATTTGTGAAGAAGGGTTGGCCCATGAAACTATCCACCGGCCAGAGCAACCTGCCACGCTGGTCCACCCGGCCGCCGGCCCATCTCAGGAAACCGCCCAGCGCGGAAGGCGAGGTGCTTTACGTCACGCTGCCCCTGGGCAACGTGCCCGAGGAACAAATTTCCGTGGCCATGGTGGGCGGAGAGCAACTCTATTTCGACGACAACGGCAACGGGGATTTTTCCGATGATGCCGCCCCTTGTCCCAAACTTTCCTGCAACCGCACCTTCAGCGTCGCCGTGCAGGCCCAGGATGGAACCATCAAGCACCGCCCCTACTACGTCTGGTTTTGGTACATCGCCACCCAGGGAGCGCCGCGCTTCTACAGTGTCGGCCACTACACCCGGGATTTGCGCATCGGCACCGAGACTTTCCCGGCCGTGGTGTTCGAGCAGAAAAATCACAGCGCCCTGCTCCGCGACGACGGGCTCTGGATCGACCTCAACCGCGACGGTCAACTCACCAAGGAGGAACACTTCATGGACGGCGATGTGTTTACCTTAAATGGCCAGCCTTACAAGCTGGCCCTTCAATCCGACTAAGCAGACCGCACGCTCGAAGTCTTTGGCGCGCCGGCCTGCTCAGTTCGATGGAGGAGCAGTCCATTTCCTGCCAGCCCGGAACTAGACCCCCCGACACTCCAACTCCACCACGCTCACGGAGCGGGCGGGGAAACGCCACTTGAGGGCGTCGCCGGCGGGCAGCGCGTGTTCGCGCGGCTTGAAGACGTCCGGGTTGATGGGGCTGATTTCCTGGCGCAGGTTCTCGGGGGAGATTTCCAGCACGCGTCCGCCCGTGGCCACGAAGCCGTCCACGACGAAACTCGCCTCGGTGGTGCCGGAGAAATTCTTGTTGGCCACATGCAGGAACATTTTGTCGCCGGTGCGGCTCGCGCAAATGTCGAGGCTGGCGGGCGCAGATTTCACGGTCACGCCCTGCGCGCCGTTGTGCCGCTTGAAGAGGCGCATGACCGCGCCCACGGGCAGGAGATAGCTCACGCCACCGGGCACCTGGTGGATGATGGCGTTGGTCGTCCAGCGGTTGCCGTTGAAGTCGGCGGCGGTGGAAATCTTCACCTTGTCGCCGTGACGCTGGAAGAGGTTCATGACGCGCGCGTGATACACGCCGGTCAGCCACTCGGCGAGAATGGGGTTGGAGTTGTGCGGCTGGAGGCTGAGATGCCCCTCGGTGATGGCGATGCCGTGTTTGGAATTGCGTTTGGCCAGCGCGTCTTCGAGCGCGAGCAGCTTGTCCTCGATGCGCGGCTTGATGAGTTCCATCAGTTCCTCCCACGCGCGCTCGGGCTGGGCCTGGTAAAGGTTGCCGCGCAGCACCGTGTCCTTGCGCATGGGCTGCTGGCCCATCATGTGAACGGCGACGTATTCGAGATGCTCACCCGCGCGGTCCACGAGATCGCCGGCCCAGCCGTTGTCGCCCCAGCCGATGAGCTTGAGTGACCGGTCGCGCTCGTGCATGGCCTTGGCGAAGTCGATGGTCGTGGCGATGGCGTCATCTTTCTTGAAGACGGCATTGCCGTAGCTGGTCTCATTGCCGAGCTGCCAGATTTTGAGATTGAACGGCTCCGCAGCACCGTTGCGTTTGCGTTCGGCGTGGTCAGGATCGTTGGTGTAGCTCACCCAATCAGCGGCTTCACGCGCGTCGCCGGTGCGGTTGCCCTGGGGCGTGTTCGCGTAACGCTTCTCTCCGTCGCCGAGGAAATTCACGCAATACATCGGCTCGGTGTTGACGCGCCGGCAGTAGTCCACGAACTCGTGCGTGCCCACGCGATGCGTCTCCCAGCCGCCCCAGACGTAGTTGCGATACGGCGGGCGCTTCGCGGCGGGGCCGACGCCTTCGCGCCACTTGTAGTAGCGGCTGAGGAGACCGCCGAAGCGCATCATGCCGGGCGCGAGATCTTTCGTGGTGTCGATGAAGTCCTTGCGCCAGTCGTCGCGATTGTAATCCCACGACGCCTCGACCGACGAGTCGGTGACGCCGAGCGGCTCCATGAACTGCATGTAGAGATGCGGCGAAATGTCGAAGAGCGGCCTGGGGTCGATGACGATCGCGCTACCGGTGCCGGCGGCTGCGGCAGCCTGCGCGCGGGCCAGCGTGTGGATTTTGGAAATGGCCGTAACCACGGTGGCCGCGGCGACACGGGAAAGGAATTGTCGGCGTTTCATGGTGATTGATTTCAGGCAGCGAACACGAAACGGCGCAGGCTGTCCATGTTCGCAATCCACCTTTCTGCGGCCAAGGATTCGCTGATGGTCCGCCATCCCGCCGCCTCCATTTAGCGAACTGGCCTCAACGTGGCTCCGGTCGTTTTTTGGCTGGTGCAACCTTGAATTCCCGAATGGTCAGTTCGGCAAAGGGAAAAGTCTTAGGATAGGACACGATGGTTTCTTTCAAGTAGCCGCCCACCCCGCCGGACTCGTTCAACTGGCGCAGTTTGTCCCAGACGGTTGGAGGTACATGGGAGTAGCGGTAAAATTTTTCCGTCTTTCGGCTCACGAACCGCACGGTCAACTGCTTTGTCTTCGCGTCGTAGCGTCCCAGGTCGATACAGCTTGAGGCGAATGTCTCAAATGTCCACGGTTCCGCGCCGGCCTCTGGAACTTCCGCCGCCCACCCCGGCCGCACCGGCCATAAAAAAGGCAGGCTCAAAATTGAGCCTGCCTTCGCGAGAAACTGACGGCGACCGATCATTTCACCGGAGCGTCCTTCTTGGGTGTGAGGGCCGGTTTCGGTCCGAGGCGAACGGAGACAAGATTCAGTTTCTTGTCGTCGCCTTCGCGATAGGCCCCGCCGACTTCGTCGTCAGCTTTCGCGTCCGCCAGCGTGGCCGGTTTGTTGTCCTTCATGAAGCGCGTGGTGGAGGTGACTTGGAACACGCGTTCGCCGACTTTGATGGTCTTGGCCTGTTGATCCACGGCGGCGATTTTTCCGTTGAATGGAACCGCCCGCCCGGGCGCTGCCTTCTGCGCCGCCGGCTTGGCGTCGGCGGCGGCGGCGGGCAATGTGGTGCAGGCGGCCAAGGCCGCGACCGTGAGTGCGAGGATGAGTTTTTTCATGGTTCTAGTTTGGGCTTTGATTTTTCCCGTGGAGGTTTTGCCTGAACGGTTACGGGACTGCTACCCATGTGGTCTCAGCCTGGCAAGCGCAATTTATCCTCCATTTTTCCGGGAGGCAACGGACCCGCGCCGCCGTGAAACGATGAGCCGGACTTGTTTCCTGTGCTTGGGCCGAGAGCGCGCGACCACGAAGATGGCAACACCTTCACGAGGCACCCGGTGGAAGGCGGGCCTGAAACATCCCGTTGACGCTCCCCAGCCTTCTCCCCACACTTCGACGGCCTGCGACCCAGGCGCGTTGTTTCTTAACCCTGAACTGGAAACTGGAACTCAATTTGTCTCTATGAAACTCGACAGCGTTTACTCGAATCTCACCATCAAGACGGGGGCCAAAATGGTCCTGGTGGTCATGGATGGGGTCGGCGACATCGCCACCAAACAAAGCAGCTACCTCACCCCGTTGGAAGCCGCCTACACCCCGCATCTCGATGCGTTGAGCAAGGACTCGGCGCAAGGGCGCATGATTCCCGTGGCCCCCGGCATCACGCCCGGCAGCGGCCCGGGGCATCTCGGTCTGTTCGGCTATGACCCGCTGGAATTTCAAGTCGGTCGCGGCGTCATCGAGGCGCTCGGTCTCGGCTTGGAATTGAAGGGTGGGGACGTGGCGGCCCGGGCCAACTTCTGCACCTTGAATGCCAAAGGTCTGGTCACGGATCGTCGCGCCGGGCGTATCCCCACCGAGAAGTGCGAGGAATTGTGCGCATTGCTGGCCAGCAAGATTAAGAAGATCGGCGACACGCAGGTCATCATCAAGGCGGGCAAGGAGCACCGCTTTGTGGTCATCTTCCGCGGCAAGGGACTCGAAGGTCCGCTCACCGATTCCGATCCGAACCGCGAAGGATTGCCCATCGCGACGGTCAAGCCGACGAACGCCAAGTCGTTGAAGCAGAAGAAAGCCGCCAAGCTCGTCGCCGATTTCTACAAGCTTGCCCTGCCTTTGCTGGCGAAGCAGCAGCCGGCGAATGGTTTCCTGCTGCGCGGCATTGCCCACCAGCCGGAGATTCCGACCTTCGAGGAGCGTTACCAGATGCGGCCCGCCGCCATCGCGGTGTATCCGATGTACAAGGGACTGGCGCAACTTGTGGGCATGGCGAAGATCGAAGGGCCGCAGACGATTCGCGAGCAGTTCGAGCGCTACGTGGCCGAGTACGCGAACTACGATTACTTCTTCATTCACTACAAGTACACGGACAAGTACGGCGAAGACGGCAACTTCGCGGCCAAGAAAAAAGCCATCGAGGAACTGGACGCCGCGCTGCCCGTGCTCTTGCAGAAGAAGCCGGACGTGCTGGTGGTCACCGGCGATCACTCCACGCCTTGCGCGATGAAGGGCCACTCCTGGCATCCGCAGCCGGTGCTGATCCACTCCGCCATCTGCGGATCAGACAAGCTGGACCGCTTCACCGAGACGGGCGCAAACCTCGGATCACTGGGCGTCTTCGAGGCAAAATTTCTCATCCGCCACATGCAGGCCAACGCGAAGATGTTCGACAAGTTTGGCGCGTGAAGCGGGCTGGTGGCACCGCGACCAGGCCGCCTGCCGCGTCCTGGTCCGGCCCCGCACCGGCATCTTGGAAGATGGACAAACGAATCGCATTGGTTACGGGAGCCAGCCGGGGCATCGGCCGGGCGGTGGCGGTGGCGCTGGCCGGGGCCGGTTGCCATGTGCTGATCAATTTCCGCAGCCGACAGCCGGACGCGGAAGAAACACTGTCCCTCGTCCAGCGCGCCGGCGGCACCGGCGAGTTGTGCCCCTTCGATGTCGCCGACGCCGCGGCCAGCGCGCAGTCGTTGGAACAGGCGCTGCAAGTTCATCAGCGCATCGACATTCTGGTCAATAACGCCGGCCTCCGGCGTGATGCGTTGCTTGTCTTCATGAAGCGTGAGCAGTGGGCCGAGGTCATGGCCACGAATCTCGACAGCTTCTTCCACGTCACCCAGCCCGTCGTGAAACAGATGGCGCTGAACCGTTGGGGCCGGGTCGTGACCGTGGCCTCCACCGCCGGGCAGACCGGGCTGGAGGGGCAGGCCAATTACGCGGCGGCCAAGGCCGGCGTCATCGGCGCCTCCAAGTCGCTCGCGCGCGAGGTGGCCAAACGCGGCGTGACGGTCAATGTGCTCGCACCCGGATTCATCGAGACGGAAATGACGGCCGGATTGCCGCGCGAGCAGCTCAAGACACAGATCCCCGCCGGTCGCTTCGGCCAGCCCGAGGAAGTCGCGGCCGCCGCCGTGTTCCTGTGCTCGGAGGCCGCGGCCTACATCACAGGCGCGGTGTTGAACATCAACGGCGGCGTTTACACCTGACATGGCGGCCAGCGATTCATCATCCGGCCACTGGTCGGGCACCGGCCAACTGCGCGGCGGCACGCGCGGCATCTGGTTTTTCCTCACCGCGCTGCGCATCCTGGGCCTGCGCCTGACCTACGCGCTCTGCGTGCCGCCGGCGATTTACTTCTCCTTCGTCTCGCCGGACGTGGGGGCCACCATGGATTACCACCGGCGCATTTTCGGCGCGGTGCCGTGGTGGAAGCGGCGCTGGCTGGTCTTCAAACACTTCCTCAGCTTCGGCCACGCGCTCATCGATCGCACCGCGATTCTGGCCGGCCACACCAGCAAATTCTCCTTCACCTTCGACGGTGAAAATCATTTGCGCGGCGCGGTCAAGGAAGGCCGGGGCGTGCTTCTGCTCACCGCGCACATCGGCAACTGGGAGGCCGCCGGCATGCTGCTCTCCCGCCTCGAAGTGCCCATCAACGTGACTGGCTTCGACAAGGAGACGGCCGAGATCCGCTCCCTGCTCAGTCAGGCTTCCAAGGCCAAGTTCCGCCTCATCCCGCTGACCGGCGGACCGACCGACGCCATCCCGCTTGTCGCCGCGCTCCGCCGCGGCGAAGTGGTGGCCATGCTTGGAGATCGTTCCTACGGCAGTCCCTCTGCCAGCATTCCTTTCCTGGGCGGCGCGGCCCCGTTCCCCATCGGCGCTTATGTGCTCGCCTCCATCGCTGGCGCGCCGCTGGTGCCCGTGTTCAGCCTGAAAGAAGCGGGCGGCCACTACCGCTTTTTCGGCTTTCCGCCGCAACGTCCGCAATTGCCGAACCATGATCAGCGCGACGCCTATCTGCGCGAGTGCGCTCAGAAATTTTCGGCCAATCTCGAATCGGTTCTCCAACGTGATCCGTTGCAGTGGTACAATTTTTATCCGTTCTGGAATCCGCCCCCGTTGCGGAGCGCCCCCGCTCCGTTCGGCGGAAACCCAACGCCCTCCGCTCGCGCCCGCGCTGCCTCAACTCCGCGCTGAACCATGCCGGTCGCCATTGAAACCCTTCTCCCCCATCGCTCGCCGATGCGCTGGATCGATGAACTGGTCGAGTTCACGGATACGACCGCCGTCTCCAGCGCCTGCTTTTCGGCGGATCATTTCGCCGTGGCGGATGGAGCCGTCCTTGAAACCGCGCTGGTCGAGTGCGTGGCCCAGACTGTTGCCGCCGCGCAGGGCGCGCGGGCCAAGGCCGGCGGTCCATCCGGCCCGCCCGCTGGTGGCATGCTGGCCGCGGTTTCCGGCTTCCGCGTCACCTCGCGTCCGCCCTGCGACCAGACGTTGCGCATCGAGGTGTGCGAGGTGAAACGCTTTGGCCCCATGCTGCTCGTCGCCGGTACGGTGACTTGCGCCGGGCAAGTCGTGGCCTCGGGAGAACTGACGTTGTATGCCTGAGCCTCGCGCGACGGATTTTCCAGCCGTGGCCATGGTGGGATGCGGCGCGAACACCGCCCTGGGCGCGGGGTTGGGACCACTGCGCGCGGCCTTGCGCGCCAACCGTAGCGGCCTGCGCCACTGCGAGCAGTTCAACTCGCCGCGCTTTCAATCCAGCATCGCCGGAGAGGCTTCGCGAAATTGCGACGCAACCGCCGATGACCCCGCGTTTGAACTGGCAGACACAGCCTTGCAGGAAGCGCGCGCTCAGGCCGCCGACGTGCTCGAAGCCATCCCCGCCGCCCGCCGCGGCCTGGTGCTTTCGACCACCAAGGCCAACATCGAGGCGCTGGAACGAATCGCGGACCATCGTCCCTGCTCCGAGGCTGCGCGCCGCCATTTGCAGGCGGATCAGCTCGCCGCCGATCTGGCCGTGGCGCACGACGCGCAAGGGCCGGTGCAAACCATCTCCGTCGCCTGCGTCTCCGGTTTGGTCGCGCTCCAACAAGGCGCGAAATTAATCCAACGCGGGGTGGCCGACGCCGTACTCGTCGTGGGCGTGGATCATCTTTCCGCTTTCGTCGTCGCCGGATTCACCTCATTGAAGGCCATCGATCCCCTCGGCTGCCGCCCCTTCGATCGCGACCGCTGCGGATTAAGTCCGGGCGAAGCTGGCGCGGCCATCGTGTTGATGCGCGCGGATCGTGTGACCCGCCCGGCCATCACCTTGCGCGGCTGGGGCACGAGCAATGACGCGAATCACATGACCGGCCCTTCGCGCGATGGTTCGGGGCTGGCCCTGGCGGTGCGCTTGGCTTTGCAGGGCGCGCAGTTGCAACCGGCCGACATTGATTACGTCAACGCCCACGGCACCGGCACGCCCTACAACGACGCCATGGAAGCGATGGCCTTGCGCACGGTTTTTGGCGCAGCCTGTCCTCCGGTCAGCGGCGTGAAAGGGATGCTTGGCCATACCCTCGGGGCGGCCGGCGTGGTCGAAACCATTCTCTGTGTGCTCGCGATGCAGGAGCGTCTCCTGCCCGGCACGCCGAGGCTCGGCACGCCGGCGGACGACATGCCGCCCAGTCTCGTGCGCGAGCCACGCGCGGCGACGCGGCTCCGGCATGTGCTCAAGCTCAACACCGGCTTCGGCGGTTTGAATGGCGCGCTCATTCTCAGCCATGAATGACCCGGTCATTACTGCTTCCAGCTTCGTGACCGCCGCCGATCTGCCTGGCGCGCGGCTCGGATCTCGTTTTGGCCGGATGGATCTGCCCAGCCAGTTGGCCCTGTTGGCGGTGGAGAACCTGGGCGTAAATTTCGACGCCTTCGCGCGCGACCGCATCGGCATCTGCCTCGCGGTGCGCGGCGGATCGCTTGCCACCGATGTCGAGTACTGGAGCGGACGCGAGGCGGCGGGCGGTCCCAGCCCGATGCTCTTCACTTACACTTTGCCCAGCGCACCCATCGGTGAGATCGCCATCCGCCACCGGTTGACCGGCCCGGACCTTTGCCTGATTGGCGACGGCACCGCGGCGCTGGCCGAAGCGCGCGACTGGTTTCGGCGGGGGGAAGTTGACGGCTGCCTCTGCGTGGTCTGCGCCGCCATCACGCCCGCCACGGCGGAGGTGATTCAAAGCCAGCCCGTGGCCGAGGCCCGGGCGTTTTTCCTGCAACGCCATGGAACAGGAGTGCCTCCTGAACCCGGGGTGGGTCGGAGCCGGTAGAGCGGGCCAGGACGGGAGGTCCAAGGTTGCTTCTCCAAATTCCAGCCCTGATCTCCAGCCCCTCAGAGCATTTTCTTGCCAACTTGCGATTCATCTACATCTTCAACCCCTATGCCAGGGTCAGCCAAAGCACCGCCCGTTCAGACCATCCGGTCGGAACGTGCGCCGGCTTTTAGTGAGAAGCCGGCGTGGGCACCCGTCGGCGCTGGTTGGAGCCAGTTGCATGGCAGCTATCAGGATTTGGGCTTCAGCTTCGAGTGGCACGATTTCACTCCTCAGAAGCCCGTGGACTGGGGGCGCAGCTTCCATCCCGGCAGCATCGAGATTTGTCTGAACCTTGCCGGGCGCGGCCGGGTGACCGATGGCTCGCAGGAAATGATTTTCTCGCCGCTCACGGCCGGCTTCTACCGGCAGGGCGCATCCAGGCTCTCGGCCAGCCGGGAGCCGGATGGGCGGCATCAGTTCCTGACTGTCGAGTTGTCGCCGGATTTTCTCCGCGCCCACCTGGCGGCGGACGATGCGAATCTGCATCCGATGGCCCGTGAAGTTCTCGAAGGCGGCGAATCCGTCTTCATGTCCGAGATCATCCGCCTGACGGCGGAGCAACAGCAGTCTGTGAGCAGCCTGCGCCATCCGCCGGTCTTCGCCAGCGCGCAACGCATCTGGTACCAGGCCAAGACTTTGGAGGTGATGGCGGCGTTTCTCTACTGCGCGCCCGCCGGCAAGGAGTTTTTTTGCCAGCGCCAACAGCGCGTGAGTCAGGACCGCGTCGAACGTGTCATCGCCATCCTGAAGAAGAACCTCGCCGAGCCGCCGACCCTCGAAGCACTGGGCACGCAGGTGGGTTGCAGTTCGTTTTACCTGAGCCGCATTTTCTCCCAGCAGATGAGCAAGACCATTTCGCAATATCTCCGCCAGTTGCGCATGGAGCGGGCGGCGGAGTTGCTGCGCGATGGCAAACTCAACGTGACCCAAGTGGCGATGGAAGTGGGCTACTCCAGTTCCAGCCACTTCAGCGTGGCGTTCCATGAGACGTTCGGCTGTTGCCCGGGACTTTATCCGCTGGCCACGCCCACCCAGCGCACCAGACAAAAACGCTGACCTGCCCGTCGTTCGTAGGTGCCCGGCCCTTCTTGAATCTCAACGCTGCCGCCAGGTCAGCGCGGTGTTGTGGCTGGTCTGATCGTAGGCGCGGCCGGCATGGAATCCCGCCACGGATTCCCGGTAGTGGGCAATGGTGAGAAGATGCTGGCCGCTCTGGTCTGATTGGAAGCGGATGAAGCCTTCCGCGTCGGCGGTCAGTTCCTTCTCTTTCTCATCCGGCGTGCGCAGCGTGGCTTTCAGTCCGCCCAGCGGCCGGCCGCGAAAATAGACTCGCACCTCACCCGGCTTCCCGGTCGGCACCAGATCAAACGTGAGCATCGGCTGGCCCGCGCCCGCGCCCGCCGGCTGCCAGCGCGCGTAGAAGTGCGGCTTGCGGGCCGCGCGCACGGTGAAGATGGATTCACACCCGGCCACATTGGTGGGCGAGGCGTTCACCATCAGGAAATGGTTTGTCTTCTTCGGTGAATCGAGGAGCGCGGGCGCATTCGTGCCCGCGACCGTGAAGGCCGACGGCGCAGTGAGGCTGTCGAGATGCCCCGGCGACTTCTCGAAATTCCCATCCGGCTCGGCGAAGCGGATGACAAGCTGGCCATCCATCGGTTCGATCCAGACGGTGTGGGCGAAGGTGTGGGTGACCAGCAACAGCGCGGTGAGAGAGGCGAAGAAACAGTTCATGAATGAGTGACGGTAAAAAATTCCAAAACTCAAAATCCAAATCCCAAACAAATCCCAGGATCCAAAATTTCAAACTCCCCCGGCGCGGGATGAATCGAGCGTCCCGAGGCGGCGGCAGCGATTGGATTTTGGACCATTGGAATTTGTTTGGAGTTTGGGATTTGGGATTTGGAGTTTCGGCTACTGGGCCACAACGGTTCCGGGAGCAACCACACTCACCGCCCGCGCCGATTCCGTCGGCGTCAGCAATTCCAAATCCGCCCGCTTCTCCTCGCCCTCGCCGCCGAGCACGATGAGTTGCGTCGCGCCGGCCGTCACCAGCCTGTGCGAAAGGCGCGGATGCTGCACCCGGCCCACGATTTCCCACGCGCTTCCGTCCGCGGCGAGCCGCAGCAAGTCGCCTTGAAAGGCATTCGCGTAAATGCGTCCGCCCTGCGCGATGGCCGAGCAACTGAAGCCCTTGTGTTTGCCCGGCGGCAGTTCCGGCCCCTTCGACCATTGGCCGGTGGCGGTGTCAAAAATCTCCACGGCCAGCGTCGTCGCGTTGTCACTGTCCATGCCGCCGATGCAGTAGAGGCGCGCGCCTTGCGCGGCGAGCGCGAGGGCGCGGCGTTGGAACGGCTGCGGAAATTCCCGCCAGCCCGCGCGCGGATTCTTGAGATCAAAGACCAGCGCGTTCGCCGGCCACGCCGGCTTGTTCGTGCCGCCCGCGAGTTGCCAGCCGCCCGCCACGTAAACCTTGTCCCCCAGCACGGCGGCGTCGTGGCTCGAACGCACCGCCGGCAGCGGCGTTAGGTTTTCCCATTGCCCGCGCTTTGGATCGAAGCGCTGGAAGTGCGCGGTGGAAAACAAATCCTGTTTCGCGCTCGCGGCATTGCGCGCCGCCATGCCGCCGATGCGATAGACCGCGCCTTGATGCGTGACCAGCGGCAATCCCTGCGAGGGCGCGGCCCCGGGCAATTTCTCCCACGCACCGCCGTCGCTCAGGCGCAGCCGGTGAAAACTGCCGCTGACCATCTCCGCCGAATACTCATGGCGCTCACCCTTGTGCCCCCCGAAGACGTAGAGCCAGCCCTCGGCGGTAACAGCGCCAAAACTGGTCACCGCCTCGGGCATGGGCGCGAGGGTCGCGGGCAGCTTGGTTTGTGGCGTGGCGTCTGAGACCGGCCCGGTCGAGCAGCCGAACGGCACGATGGCGGCCCCGGCCAGCATCAGAGTGATAACAATTTGCATCTTCATTTGCCGACAAGGCTAGCGTGACGAGCGGTCCCGCGCTTTCGGAAGGTTGCGGAAGGTTGACGCGATCTTGCGCAAGCCTCCGCCAATAAATGGCAAGCGAACGAAAGCGGACTGGACGGCACCGGCCTACGCTGCCGGGGTGAAAGAGTCGCCAAAATTGAGGCCGGCGGGGTTCACCCTGATTGAACTGCTGGTCGTCATTGCCATCATCGCCGTGCTGGCCAGCCTGCTGCTGCCCGCGCTGGGCCGGGGCAAGCAGCGCGCGAAACAGATCAATGAACTGAACGCCGCGCGGCAGTCGATGATCGCCTGGCAGCTTTACGCGGACGACAATGAAGACCAGGTGTTGCCCGGCTACACTTCGCAGGTTGAGGCGATTGATGATCAGGGTAACACGCTCGGCAGCCCCATTCGTGACCGCTACCCGTGGCGGCTCGCGCCTTCGCTGGCCAACAACTTCCACTGCATCTACGTGAACGAGTCACGGCGGTTTCTCGAGGAAGCGGAGTCGATGTCCCACGCGGACTACGTTTACCGCGCCAGCCTTTATCCGAGCCTTGGATACAACACCGTGTTCCTTGGCGGTGATGAGGCGAAGTTCAATCCCGCGCTGGCCGCCGCTTCCTTCGGCACGGACTGGCTGGTCACGCGCACGTCGCAAATCCAAAGGCCCAGCGACTTGATCGCGTTCGCCTCTGCGCGCTCGAAACCCGGCGGCACGCGCGATGAGGCGGGTTACTACGCCGTGCATCCGCCGTATCTCGTCACGCACCAATGGGACGCGGCGTTCTCCACCGCCCGTCCGCCGGAGAAATTTGGCTACGTGCATCCGCGCTGGAGCGGGCGTGCGGTCAC
This sequence comes from Pedosphaera sp., assembly GCA_031414955.1. Classification (GTDB taxonomy): domain Bacteria; phylum Verrucomicrobiota; class Verrucomicrobiia; order Limisphaerales; family SIBH01; genus JANNGC01. Next base: position 41,597 of record JANOQV010000208.1, read on the forward strand.
GGCGATGACGGATGGCCATGCCGAGTCGTTGAATCAGACCGAACTTCAGGACATGCGCCACTGGGGCAACACGGCCGACCGGCCGGACTGGACGATCCGGGCGCTGCCGTGAGGAACTCCAAACTTCAAAATCCAAACCGAAGCGCGATGTTCGTCGGCTGCGGAGTGCGCGCTGGCTTGCGCCGGCGACAAGGTGCCGGTGGAAAAGGAGGTGACAAGTCACCGCACTCCACCTGCTCCGCGCAACTTGAGACATGGCGTGCCTCGCGGCAGCGTCTGAAGCACGGTCGATGCACCGCCGCCTGCTCCGATTCCTTCCCGCGCCAATCGCACAGCCGGCAGTTGGAGTTTGGTGTTTGGGATTTGGAGCTTGTTTGGATTTTGGGATTTGGAGTTTGGAGTTTTCCCCACTGTGAGCCGTGAACCGTGAACCGCAGTCCCGCCGAAAGCTCGACCTGCGGGCGGACGGAGCGCCACCCACGGCGGAACCGTTTGGCGAAGCCGCAGCCTGGCGCAGCGTGGGCGCGGGCTGGCGTCCGCTTTTTGGCAGCTATCGCGAACTCGGCTTCAGCTTCGAGTGGCACGACTTTTCCTCCGCGAAACCGCTCGACTGGGCGGCGAGCTTTCATCCCGGCAGTCTGGAACTGTGCCTGAACCTGGAAGGCACCGGACGCATCGTGAGCGACGAAGGCACGACCGAACTGCCGCCGCGCGCCTGCTCCTTCTATTTCCAAGGCGAGCCGCCGCTGGCTGCCTCGCGCCGGGCGGGCGAGACACATCGTTTCATCACCGTGGAATTCGCGCCGGATTTTTTGCGGAAAAATTTCGCGGATCAGGAATCGATGCTGCACGACACGGTGCGAGCGGTGGCCCGGGGTGAAGCGCGCGAGTCGTTCGTGCAGATACCGGGCCGGCTCACAACATCGCTGGTGCAACTCGTGGACAGCCTGCGGCATTGCCCCGTGTTCACACCCGCCCAGGGCGTGTGGTTCCGCTGCAAGGCCATCGAAGCCGCCACGCACGTCCTCTTTCGTCCGCCCGGCGGGGACCTCTTCTGCACACGCACCCAGCGTGCTTCGCGCGAGCGCGTGGAGAAGGCGCGGGAAATCATCCGCCAGCGACTGGCCGACATGCCCTCGCTGGAAGAGCTGGCGAAGCTGGTCGGGTGCAGCCCGTTCTACCTCAGCCGCCAGTTCTCGCAGGAGACGGGCCTGACCATGCAAAAGTTCGTCCGCCAGATTCGCATGGAGCGCGCGGCGGAACTGCTCCGCACCGGCCAGTGCAACGTGACCGAGGCCGCGCTTGAAGTTGGCTACAACAGCCTGAGCCATTTCAGTTCCGTCTTTCACGAGACGTTTGGCTGCTGCCCCGGACTGTTCCCGCTCAGGACGCCGGCGCAGGGTGGTGGAAGTGCTCGCGCCGCGAGCACTCCGCCCGCGTAGAGCGGGCGGATCGGACTGGACAGGCGCGTTGGCCAGTCTGTTGCGCCGCTCTGCGCTGCGCGGCGGCTCGCAGCGCGAGCCGTTCCACCTCGTTGGTTGTGCGGCTACGGCGTTGCGCGCACGCGGTAGAAGCGGTTCGTCGTCGCGCCAGAAGTGTCGCGCCAGAGGGCGGTGCCGGATTCGAGTTCGAAGACGGGGGCGTTGGTCAGGGTCAGCCAGCTTTGGAAATCACCGGTGTATTCGAGGGCGTACGTCCGGTGCGCGGCGTGCGGAAAACGCAACGTGGTCGTGTCACCGTCGCGTGTCATGGAGAGGATGCGCAGCGCGTTCGTGGCGTTTGACGGATTCGTGCCCGCGCGGAACTCCTTGAGGTTCGACGCGCCATCGGCGTCGGAGTCCGCCGCGCCGTTGCCGGTGAGTCCGTTCAACTGAAACAGTTCCCAGTCATCAGGCAATCCGTCCGCGTCCAGATCGCCCGCGCCCGACACGACGCCATCAATCTCCAGCCGCGTCGGGTTGAGCACCGCCTCGTTGAAGTGCGTGACAAAATCCGGGTAGCTCGGCCCACCGAACTGCCCGCCGCTGAGGTGCAGCGAGGAAACCATGAGGCGCAGATGGCCGGTGTGCAGGGCGGATTGCACGTAGGCCAGCACGAACGGATCGGCGAGGTTGAGATCGAAGGTGATCTTCGCGCCCACCGGCACGAGCTGGCCGGGCGCGACGTTGGTGGTCTGGCCGACGGCGAAGGGCTGCACTTCAAAGCGCGGAAAGGCGGCGTTGGTCTTGCCGACATTGTTGCCCACATCGACGAGCGTCCCGTTGGTGGACCAGCCCGCTGCAAAAGCGTTGCGCTGGCCCGGCGCGTCGGAACCAAGGAGCGCGCATGGATCGAAAGTCACGGCGTTGAAGCCGTTGCGGTAGCCCGCGCCGAACAGTTCCACAGGGCGACCGGCATCGCTGTCGGTCACGTACGAAGGATGATTCGTCTCGAAGTAGGTGAAGAAATGATCATGCGTCGGATCGTAGATGAAGATGTTGCCGCGATTGATGGTGAGCGTGACGCGGGCGCGGGTGAGCAGATAATTCGCCGGGCCGCGATTGGTCGGCAGCAGCAGGCCCGTGTCCCAGCCGATGAGGTGCTGCGCAAGGCGCGTGTCCACACCCGAGTCGTCGCCGAAGACGCCGAAGGTTGACCCTGCCGGACGATCGCAGGGCGCGGCGTTGTTGGCATACATCCAGCGCTCGATGACGGGTGCGGTGTCGTTGACGTGAAACGGCTGGGTGAACAGCAGCATCGAGTTGGTCGAAGTGTCGAGGGTGAGTGAATCGAAGCTCGTGCTCGGACCCGCCGCGTGGAACGCGATGACGAAGGTGCTGATGTTCGATCCGGTCAGATTCCACTGCCACAGCGAGGACACGGTCGCGCCGAGTCCCGGCTGGTTGCCACGATTCAGTTCCACGCGTGGCAGCGGCGCGAGCGTGTGCGTGCCGAACTCGTTCGTGAACGAGAGTGTCATGGAGTTGTAATCCAGTTCGGTTCCCAACGTACGGGTTTGCAACACCACGGTGCCGAGTGTGAACGGCGTGGCGTTGCTCAGCGTGAACGCGCTTGTCCCGTTGAGGTTGTAGATGTTGCCGCTGCCGGTAAGGAAGGCGGTCGGGCTGGTCTGCGTGAGCAGGGCGCCGGTGGTGGCTCCGGGCTTGTCCGGCAGATTGCCGGGAGCGCCGACCGCAGTGGAAAATGTTTCCCAGTAGCCCGCCTGGCTTTTCGCCGAGCCGCGGAAGGGGGGCACGATGAAGCCGTTGGTGCCGGCGCGCAGCGGAAGAGTGGCGAGGCACACGCCCACGGCGACGAGCAAAGGAACGAAAGCGAACTTCAATTTCATGCCGCGCACCGTAGCGGACTTGCGCCGCGCGCCGCTCCCGGTTCGTTGCCAAAGGTTTGCGGAGTCTTGCACGCGCCGGCCTCCGCGAGGCGGAACGGAGGATCGCAAGCCACCGCTAAGAAATCGCAAGCCAACGAATGCCGGCCTGCGCGCCCTGGGTAGGATGTCCGGTATGAAATTGAACCGAGACACCATCAGAAACATGACCGGGACGCTGGTCCTGGCCGTTTGCGCAACCCTCATGCCCCGGGCCTCCGCCAACGAACGGATTTTCACCTACAGCTACGAGCCGGAAACAATTCCCCAAGGCGTGTTCGAGGTGGAGCAGTGGGCGACCTGGCGGGCCGGGCGCAACGCCGCCGTCGGGCAGCAGGACTACTCCCGTTGGGTCTTCCGCACCGAATTTGAATACGGCGTGACCGACAACTACACCGTGGCCCTCTACGTGAACGAGCAGTACGAGAGCTACCGCCATCCGGCCACGGGCGAGAAGACGCGCGACCTTTCCTGGAAGGGCTTTTCGCTGGAGAACAAGTACATGGTGCTCAATCCGGCCACCAAGCCCGTGGGACTCTCCCTGTATCTGGAGCCGACCTACGACGGCGAGAACATGGAACTGGAGCAGAAGATCATCCTCGGTCAGCGCCACGGCGACTGGAAGTGGGCGCTCAACTTCACTCACGCCACGGAGTGGGAGCATCATTTCACGGAGATGAAGGGTGAAATCGAAATCACCGCCGGCCTCGCTTATGCCCTGGGCAAAAACTGGTCCATCGGCCTGGAGGCGCGGAACCACAACAATCTGCCCGAGTATGAAAAATGGGCGAACAGCGCGCTCTACCTCGGCCCGGTGATCAATTACCGCCACGAAAGATGGTGGGCCACGCTGACCGTGATGCCGCAGATCTGGGGTGAGAATTTCCACCCGGAAAATCCCGACCGCAACCGCAACCTGGATCTCAAGAGCCACGAACGTTGGAACTCACGGCTCATCGTCGGGGTTTCCTTCTGATGCGTGGTTTTCGGTTCAGGTGCTGTGTTCTCGCCGCCTTCGCTCTGTGCATGGTCAGGGCGGAGGCGGTCGATTTGCCGCCGAGCAAGCGGACGACGGCGCAGGATCTTTACAACGTCAAATGCGCCAAGTGCCACAAGTTCTACGACCCGGCGGCGTATTCGGAAAAGGACTGGGAGCTGTGGATGCGCAAGATGAGCCGCAAGTCGAAGCTCAAGCCGGATCAGGAAGCATTGCTGCGGCGCTACCTCGGCGAGTTTCGCGGCCAGGGCAAGTAACCCGTCCGGCCCGCGCTGCTTACTGGAGCATCCGCCGCCCCAGCCGCCGCATCTTGTGCCGGGTGCGGAAGGCCTTCACTTTCACCGCCGCGATGGAGATCCCCAGCAACTGGCTGATCTCCTGCGTGGAACGACACTCGAGGTGCAACAGGACCACGATCCTTCGCTCTTGCGGCTGGAGGCGGGCCAGCATCAGGTCCACCACTTCGCGGGCATGATTCATTTCCTCCTCGCCGGCGCCGGGGGTGGAGGTTTTCTGCACGACGGCCTCGTGGTCTTCGCTCAGTTCACTCATGGACCATTCGGGCCGGATGGACTCGTGGGCGATCTGACTGAGCGAAGTGTTGACCGCGATGCGCGCCACCCAGTGCTCCAACGGTACCGCGCCGGAGAACTGGTGCAGGTGGCTGAAGATTTTCGCGAAGACGGTCTGGACCAAGTCTTCCTCGCTGGCCCAGCGCGGGAGCCGGCAGCGGACGCACTTGAGGATGATGGGTCGAAGATTGTTCACGAGGGAACAGGCCGCCTGCTCGTCGCCGCGACGCACCCGGTCGAGCAATGCGGCCTCGTCCAGCAGGCGGTCACAGAGCGTGGCTGTTTCCGTGCGCGGTTTGGAGAGGACTTCCGGCCGGCCACCCGGACGGACGGCCCGTCCGGTAACGGGGCCACGACCGTGGGCCGTTTTCGGGCTGGCACTTCTGGCCTTCAGGCCGTTCGGGGCTGTTCTCATGAGCTTTCATCACAACATGCGCCAGGGTTCCGGGGAGTCCGCCAGAAAAAGTGCGCAAAGTTGGTTTGCGGCAGGGGATGACCTTGGGCGGGGCCGGGAACCAGCAGGGAATGGCCGGCGGCTCACGCGGGGAAGAGTGAGCCGAGGCCGTCTCCATCTTTTGCCGGCAAATCTTTCCGCCCTGAAATTCCGCAGATTCCAGGAGCGATGGCAGAAAGATTTGTTGGCCGGAAAATGGGAGGGGGAGTGAGGTCTTGGCACTGCACGGGTTCACCGCCCGATGTCGGCTAACGATTTGGCTCCACGACCACGGCCCGGTCTTCCACCGCGTCAATCTCCGCGAGCGTCGGCGCCCGAAAAATCCGCAGACCGCCCGTCCTCAACGTGGAACTGGTGCCCGCGACCAGGGCGCGTCCGTCCGGCGAAAAGGTCAGCGCCCGCAGTCCTCCGCCCAGTCGCGTGATGGTCAGCAGTTCCTGCTGTGTCGGCACGTTCCAGAACTTGAGCGTGCTGTCGTCGCTGGCCGAGGCGAGCGTCGTGCCGTCGGGCGAAAAGGCCACGGTGTAAACGCTTTGCTTGTGTCCCACCAGCGTGCCGATGAGCGCGGCGGTGGCCACATCCCAGAGGCGAATGGCGTCATCCTGGCAGGCCACGGCCAGCCATTTTCCATTGGGAGAAAAGCCCGCCGGCAGGCCGCTGGAGCCGGCGACATTGGGCGGCGGGTCCACCACCAGATTGGTGCGAAGCGAACGCGTGGAAACATCCCACAACTCGATGCCGCCTTCGCGTTGGAAAAGCGCGAGCGTGCCGCCATCGCCCGAGAACAGCGCCCGCCCTCCTTCGCTCTCGACCGTGAGGTTGGTGCCGCGGCGCACGTCCCACCAGCGCAGTCCCTCCTCGCGCCCGCCGGTGACGAGCGTCCGTCCGTCCGGCGAGAGCGCGAGGGTGTTGAACGGCTGGCCGCCGCCGTGGAGCAGATTCGTCGTGCGCGTCGCGGTGTTGAGCAGCCTGAGCGTGCCGTCGAATTGGGCCGTGGCCAGGGTCTTCAAGTCCGCGCTCAACGCCACGGTCGGCGGCGGCGGCTGCCCGCGAAAACCAGGCCCGCCAAAACCACGGGGCAAATCGAGCGGAAATTCATCCACGATGCTGCCTGCCTTGAGGTCGAGGAAGAGCACGCTGTTCTGCCGGCTCAAGGCCGCCAGCAGCGCGCTGTTGGTCGAGAACATCAGCGGCACGCGCGCGCTGGCAAATTCCTCGTCGATGGGCTGCGGTTCTGTGGGCCACAGTTTCACGCCGCCGCCTTTCGCGCCGCTCACGAGGTGCCGGCCGTCGGCCGAAAAGGCAACGGCCAGCACTTCGTTCAAATGTCCGTGCAGGGTGGCGATGCGCTGGCGTTTCTCAAAGTCCCAGAGCCGGATCGAGTAATCCATGCTGGCCGTGGCCATCGTCCGGCCGTCGGGCGAGAACACAATGCTGGTGATGCCGCCGGTGTGGGCCGGATTCTCCGCGTCGCCGGGCATCACGTCCACCTCCGCGCCCGTCGCCGCGTCCCAGATGCCGAGCACAAACACGCCATGCTCGGAGGGGGTGTTGCGCGCGGCAATGATCCATCGACCGTCCGGCGAGAAGGCGAGGGCGCGATCGTTGCGGAATCCAAACCGGCGCAGGAACAGGTTGGTCGAACCTGCCAGCAACACCTTTTTGGTCGCATCCTTCATGTTCCAAACCATCAGCCCGGAGCCGTCCCGTGAGTCGGCGACCATGCTTCCGCCATCCGGCGAGATGCTCAGGGGCGACGTCGCCTCCGGCAAAGTCAGAACATTGGTCCAGCCCGCAGTGTCCCACACCCGCACGCCTTCCCGGCCGCCAGTGGCCAGCCGGGTCGCGTTGGAGGACAGCGTCATCGGGCTGGAACTTCCGGGCAGCGACTGGCGTTCCGTCCAGTCGGCCACGCTCACGAGGCGGACGCCGCGGAAATCCGCCGCGAGCAACGTCTGCCCGTCGGGCAGGAAGGCCAGCGAGGACGCGCCACGCTTGAGGCTGGCCACCAGGGTTTGGTTGCGCGCGTTCCAGATGTTCACTTTGCGCTCCAGTCCCACGGCGAGGAATTCCCCTGACGGCGAGAGGGCGACGGACTGCACCGACTCGTCCTGCGCGGGGAATTCAAGATGCGCGTCGCCGCGCGTCAGTTGCCAGAGGTAACGCCAGGCAAAGCCGCGCAAGTCCGGCTCGCCGGGCTTGGGCCGGTGCTTGTTCAGCAATTGCACCGCGCGCCCGTAATTGCCGGCCTGCCGCGACTGCTCCGCGAGATTGATGTCGGCCACGTATTCGTTGAGCCGCGCCGAGGCCCGCTCGCGCTCGGCGCGCTGGCGCAGTCCGGCCTCACGGGCTTCGCCGCCCTGCGCCTGGCGTTCCGCGCGGGTCGCCCGTATGGCCAGCCAGGTGCTGATCACACTGGCGGTCAACAGCGTGAAGGTGATGACCGCCGCCGCCGCCACGGCACGTTGATGGCGGCGCAGAAGTTTCTGGAGCAGATAAACATTGCTCGGGGGACGGGCCAGCACCGTGTCGCCGTCGAGGAAGCGCTGCACATCGGCGGCGAGATCGTTGGCCGTGGCGTAACGGCGCGTGCGGTCCTTCTCCAGGCACTTCATCACAATCCAATCCAGATCACCCCGCAGCGCATGGATCAGCCGGGGCGGCTCGGTGCGGCGGCGCTCGGCGGTGGCCGTGAGGTCGGCGCTGATCATCGTGGAGAGCCGGTTCGAGGGCCGGGCCGGCTCCTCCTCACGGATTCTTTTGCGCACGCCCTCCAGCCCGAGCGCCATCAGCTCGCGCGGATCGAAGGGCGTGGTGCCGGTGAGCACTTCGTAGAGCAGCACGCCCAACGCGTAAACGTCGCTGCGTGTGTCGATGTCGAGTCCGCTCATCTGCGCCTGTTCGGGACTCATGTAGGCCGGCGTGCCGATGAAGGACTGAAACTCGGTGAACAGCGTCTTGTCCGTGAGCCTTTGCCCGTGCGGAAGCATCTGGGTGGCCTTGGCGATGCCGAAGTCGATCACCTTGGGCACGGCCACGTCATCGTGCAGCGTGACCAAAATGTTCGAGGGCTTGATGTCGCGGTGGATGATGCCTTTCTGGTGCGCGTGCTGAATCGCCTGGCAGACCTGGATGAACAGTTGGAGGCGCTCTTCGGTGGTGAGGTTGTTCTCGTCGCAGTATTCGGTGATGCGCACGCCGCGCACCAGTTCCATGACGAAGTAAGGGCGGCCGGTCTCGGTCGCCCCCGCGTCGAGCACATGCGCGATGTTCGGATGCTCCATCATGGCCAGCGCCTGCCGTTCGGCCTCGAAGCGCGCGATGACCGACTTGGTGTCCATGCCGAGCTTGATGATCTTCAGCGCCACGCGGCGACGGACCGGCTCTTCCTGTTCGGCCATGTAAACGATGCCGCATCCGCCTTCGCCGATTTTCTGAAGCAGCTTGTAACGACCGATGCGGTCCCCGGCCTTCTCCATCGAAGCCAGCATTTCGGCCCCGATGGGGATGGTGCTGCCCGGTGTCCGGTCGAGCATGGCCGGCGTGGCGAGGAAATCACCCACCTGCTCATGCTCGCGCAGCAACTCCTCCACTTCGGCGCGCAGGTTCTCGTCGCCACCGCAGACCGTGTTCAGGAATGCGGCGCGTTCACCCGGCGAGCGGTCGAGCACGTCCATGAACACCTCGCGCGCGCGGGGCGCGGGATTGGTCTGGGCGTCGGGCTTCATCGGCATTCAGTCTAACAAGCGCAAACCAAAGGGAAAGTCCGCCCCGAGAGGGCAGGGCAGGGCAGGCGCATCTAATTTCGCGGTGTTTCGCACGAAAACCCAATTCCCAAATAAATCCCAACGCCCCAAATTCCAAAACCAGGCGTTCGCACCCCCATGGGAGTTTGGAATTGAGAGCTTATTTGGGATTTGGATTTTTGGTTTTAGCCCGTGGAACCAAACATTTTGATGCGTCGGCCCGGGGGGCAGGGGAGGCCGGAGCCAGTGCGAGCGTGTCCGGTCAAGTCGTGGCCCGGCGCGCTGAGGACAGCGACACCCGACTCACGCTGGAGTGTTTGACCGTGACGGAACGGGCCGGGACCGGAGCCGGCCGGCTTGAAGCTCTTACACCTTCGGCAGCTTCCACGGCGCGCGGTATTCCTTCGTCGTCAGCTTGGCGGCCTCGGCGTCGCCCACGATCACTTCCTTGACCGGGTCCCATTGAATCTTGCGTCCGGTGCGGATGGCGATGTTGCCGAGATGACAGACGGTGGCCGAGCGGTGGCCGATGGCTACGTCGCAGACGGGAGGCTTGCGGGTCTTGATCGAGGTGAGCCAGTCCTGATGATGCTGCGTACTCTTGTGCAGACGCACATCGCCATCCTGGATCGGCGTCTCGAAAACATTCTCGGGCCACACGCGGATCACGCCGCGGTTGACGTAGAGCAGTCCCTTCTCGCCCTCGAAGATGCAGCCGGTGAAGTCGGTCTTGCCGTCGAGGATTTCCATGGCCTGCTCCTTTCGCTCGGGGATGAGCGCCGCCACCTTGGGCACCGGGCTTCGGCATTCCACCACCACGCCGTTGGCATACTTGTAAGTGATGGCGAAGGCCGACGGCACCTCGAAGCGCTTCTCGGGATCGAAGTCGCCCTGGCCCGTAATCTCGACCGGGCCGCTGTCATCCATGCCCAACGCCCACTGCGTGATGTCGAGATGATGCGCGCCCCAGTTGGTCATCTGGCCGCCGGAGTAATCCCAGAAGAAGCGGAAGAAGTAGTGGACACGCTGTTTGTTGTACGGCCGATACGGAGCCGGCCCGAGCCACATGTCATAATTGAGTTCCGAGGGCGGCGTGCCGTCCGCCGTGAGCGGGTCTTTGGTCCAGTTCACGCCCACCAGGCCGACCAGCACGCGCTTCACTTTGCCGATGCGTCCGTTGCGCACGTATTCCGCCGCCTGGAGGAACTTGGCCTCGGAGCGCTGCTGGCTGCCGCACTGCACGATGCGTTTCGTCTTCCGCGCCGCGCGCACCAGCGTCTTGCCTTCCTCGATGAAGAGCGTGAGCGGCTTCTCGCAATAGACATCCTTGCCTGCCAGACAGGCCTCGATGCTCGGCAAAGCGTGCCAGTGATCCGGCGTGGCCACGAGCACGGCGTCGATGGACTTGTCCTCCAGCAATTTGCGGTAATCGGAATACACGGTGGGCTTGCGCGTGGTGGACTTCTCGACCAGCGCGGCGGCGGTGGCGGCGTGAGTCGTGTCCACATCGCACACGGCCGCCACATTCTTGATGATGGCGCGCATGTTGGCCAGGCCCTGCCCGCCGGTGCCAATGATGCCGACGCGGACCAACTCGCTCGGGTTCTGGCCGGTGGCGGCAAGGGTCTTGTTCAGGAAAATGTTGGGCAAGGCGAGGCCGGCACCGACCCCGAGCGACGTGGTGCGCAGGAACTGACGACGATTCAAAGATGTTGGGACTTTCATGCGTCGGTTATCTGGCGTCGGCCGGCGGCTGTCAATCAACCGACGGTGCCGTGTTACGTGCCCCGTAAAACAGGAGCGATCAGGGCTGGCGCATCTCAATCGGCGCGCCACGAGTCTCCGAAACCTCAAACCTCAAGCACCAGAAAACCCCAAAACCCAAACCCCAAGCACCAGAGAAACCCCAAGCTCCAAACTTCAAAGCGCCCCGGAGCCTCCAGGCCATCGGGCCAGTCGGAGCCGCCACCGCTTGGATCTTGGGGTTTGGGGTTGATCAGATGCGTCGGCCCTGACTTCCGCCCAGACGACCGGTTCTACCAGGCCGGAAATGGCCGCGAATGAAAAAGCCACGGGCACTTTCGCACCCGTGGCGGTCGAGTTCTCCCAGCGGCTCGACGGAGCGGCACTCCGTCGAACCGTGGGTCTGATGGATTAACCGCGCTTGACCAGGGCGTCGCGGATTTCCGTGAGCAGCTTTTGATCGGCCGTAGGCCCAGGAGCGGGAGCCGGTTTGGCTTCCTCCTTCTTCCGCGAGGCGTTCATGGCCTTGATCATCAGGAAGATGATGAAGGCCAGGATGGTGAAGTTAATCGCCACGGTGATGAAGTTGCCGTAGGCGAAGACGGGGCCGAGCTTTTTCGCATCGACCAGGGCCGGCCACTGGTCGCCGATTTTTACGATCTTGTCCGAGAGCGGAAAGTAGATGTTGCTGAAGTCCGCTTTGAACGCCTTGCCGACGAGCGGCATGATGAGGTCGTCGATGACCGAGGTGACAATCTTGCCGAAGGCACCGCCGATGATGACACCGACGGCGAGGTCCACGACGTTGCCCTTCATCGCGAACTCTTTGAACTCTTTGAGCATGCTCATAATGTTTTTTTCAGGCCGGGGTTTGGTTTCGGGGTGGCGTCAAATCAGAACTTCGCGCCAATGGCCGCGACCAGCTTGAGGTCGTTGTTCTTGCGGCCAGAGGCAGGCTCGTTGTCGTAATTGTCCTGAATGTAGGTGAGCAGGCTGAAGGTTTTGTTCAAGGCCGCTTCCGCGCCAATCTCAAAGTTGATCAGGTAATTGCCAAAGCGATCGACCTGCGGCAGGAACTCGAGCGTCTGCCACATTTTCACGGAGTCGTTGAACTTGTGCTCGAAACGCTCGGCCACGCGGAGGGTGGCATACAGGTCGGTATTGGCGTCCGCGCCGCTGGTCCTTTGGAGGATCACGCCCGGGCCGACCTCGAAGCTTAGGCGTGTGTTGGGTTTTTTGATGAAATAGTAGCCAAGACCGGGGCTTAACGCGATGCGGTAGCTGATGTCGGCAATGTCGTCATGCAAGCCATCCAGCCGCACGTAGCCATAAAGCTGCTCGTTGAAGAGCCGGTTATACTGGAAGAACGCGTGCATGAAATTGGCGTTCTTGGTCGTGGTGTCGGTCTTTTGCAGGGTGACCGGATCACGTTTGGAGGTGGTGGTGCTTTCGCCGTAGGCGGCGTCCCCGCCAAAGGAGATTTCGTTCTGCGGGCCTTTGCGGGACATCTTGGCGGCGGCGGTGAAGAGCAGGTTCTCGCTGTTGCCACGAGTCAAGGTGAGACCGGCGGAGGCGATGCCTTCCCAGGGGGAATTGGTCTGGATAACCGGCGGAGCGGCATCGGCGGCGAGACCGGCCGGGCTGGAAACGCAAATCGCGAGGGCGACCGCGCATCCGGCGGCCAGGGTTCGGTTGAGGAACTTTAATTTTGTCATTTGTTTTTGTTTTTTGGTTTGGGTTGGAAAATCCAATTGGAGCCGGCCCAGTTCAACGTGAGGCCAGCCGGCTTGATTGGCTTGCGACCTTCCGAGGAGGGCAAGGACGATCAGCCGGACCAACTAAAAATCGTGAACTCAAGTGATACATTCAGGCCCTAATGCTTAGGAATTAGGGCGATTTGATACTAAGCGCGGAATCAGCACGCCAGTAAAATCTCCGCCCGAATCTGGTCGAAACCAATCTCGCCCACGCCGGACAGGGCGCTTGACCCTGCCAGGGTCGTTGCCTACCCTCCGCCGCTCGACTGGGCCTGACGCAGTTCCGCGACCCGGATTTCCAGCGAGTTTCTCAAATGAATCGGAAAGGTTGTTTCCTGTGAATGTGACCGTTGAAAATCTTGGCCCCTGCAAAAAACTGCTGCGTTTCGACATCGACGTGGCGGCGGTGAACACCGCCTTTGACGAAGTCGCGAAGGATTATCAGAAGCAGGCCTCCCTGCCTGGCTTCCGTCCCGGCAAGGCCCCCAAGGACATGGTCCTGAAGAAATACCAGACCGAGATCGAGGGCGAGGCCAAGCGCAAGCTCATGGGCGACCACTACCGCAACGCCATCAAGGAGCACAAGATTGAGGTCGTGGGCTATCCCGACGTGGAGGAAATCCAGTTCGGCAAGGATCAGGCCATGCAGTTCGCCGCCACCATCGAGACCGCGCCGGACTTCACCCTGCCCGAATACCGCAGCCTGGACGCGAAGCGCGAGAAGCGCGCCGTGACCGACGAGGACATCGAAAAGGCGCTTAAACTCCTCGCGGACCGCGTGTCGAATTTCAACAAGGTCGAGCGCGAGGTGAAGGAAGGTGATTTCGTGGTCGTGAACTATACCGGCAGTTCCGAAGGCAAGCCGCTGGCGGAGATTGCTCCGGCGGCCAAAGGCCTGACCGAGCAGAAGGGCTTCTGGGTTGAGGTCAAACCGGACAGTTTCATCCCCGGTTTTGCGCAGCAGCTCATCGGGGCCAAGGCCGGCGACAAGCGCACGGTCAATGTGGATTTCCCCGCCGACTTCGTGACCCCGGAGCTGGCCGGCAAGAAGGGAACCTACGAGGTCGAAGTCACGGAAGTGAAGGAGAAGGTCGTGCCCGCCATCGACGATGCCTTTGCCAAGACTTACGGCGCGGACAACTCTGGCGCGCTCCGCGAAGGGGTGCGCCGTGATCTCCAGAACGAGCTGAACACCAAGCAGAGCCGCAGCGTGCGCGGACAGATCGTCAAGAAGCTCCTCGACCAGATGACGGTTGAGTTGCCCGAGACGCTCGTCTCGCAGGAGACGCGCAACGTCGTTTACCAGATCGTGCAGGAGAACCAGCAGCGCGGCATCAGCAAGGAGGCCATCGACTCGCAGAAGGATCAGATTTACGCCGCTTCGCAAAACACCGCCCGTGAGCGCGTCAAGGCCAGCTTCGTCTTCCAGAAGATTGCCGAGAAGGAAGGCATCCGCGTGCAGCCCGAGGAAGTGAACGCCCGCATCTACACCCTCTCGCAGCAATACCAGATGGCCCCGGATAAGTTCGCCAAGGAATTGGAGAAGCGGAACGGCCTCTCTGAAATCTGGGGCCAGCTCCTGAACGAGAAGGTCATCGATTTCCTCCAGCAAAACGCGAAGATCGAGGATGTGGAGCCTACGGCAGCGCAGGCGTAACCGTTTTTTCCTTTCACAGACTTTGGCGTCGGTGCGAGCCGGCGCTTTTTTTCTGCCGGAGCGCGGGTTTTCAACCCGCAGCAACGTGAAATGTAGAGTGTTGTTTGGGAGTTCTTCGGCTCGAACCTTGCGAACCTTGCTGCGGGTTGAAAACCCGCGCTCCGAGGAAAAATCTTTCTCCTTTGTCCCGCCTGGAGTCGCTGCTTCAATTTTCGCCGATGCGAAACCCAATCATTGTTGCCCTGGATGTTCCGACGGCCGAGCAGGCCATCGCGCTGGCGCAAGAAGTTGCGCCCGCGGTCGGCGCGTTCAAGATCGGTCTGGAACTGTTCACCGCCGCCGGGCCGGACATCGTGCGGAAAATCCGCGCCACCGGCGCGTCCGTGTTTCTCGATCTCAAGTTCCACGACATTCCAAACACCGTGGACAAGGCCATCGCCTCCGCCGTGCGCCTCGATGTGCAGATGATCACCATCCACACCGGCGGCGGGTTGACGATGATGCAGGCGGCGGAGGAATCCGCGCAAAAGACCGCCGACCAAGCGGGCCTGAACGCCCCGCTCATTCTCGGCGTGACCGTGCTGACCAGCATGGAGTCGAGCGACCTCGAAGGCGTGGGCGTGACGGCGGTCGTCGGCCACCAGGTCGAGCGCCTGGCGCAACTCGCCGCCCGCGCGGGCCTGCGCGGGCTAGTTTGCTCGCCGCTCGAAGTCGCAGGCTTGAAACAAATCCTTCCCGCCCACATGCAATTCGTCACTCCTGGCATCCGCACTGGTGCGGACGCGGCCGGCGATCAAAAACGCACCTTGAGTGCGAAGGAGGCCATTGAGGCTGGCTCAACCTGGCTGGTAATCGGCCGCCCGATTTACGCCGCACCGAACCCGCGCGCGGCGGCGGAGAAGATTCGCGATTCGCTTCAGTAGGTAGTTCGCCTCGCGCTGCGAGGCGAGGAGTCGCAGCGCGACCCCTTCCACCTTCACGCCAGCCCGCGCTGGCGCAGTTCCTTCAACGTCCATTCGTATTCCGCCACGAGCTGATCCACCACGCTGCGGTTCTTCATCTCCGGCGGCATCACTTCCCAGGTGTAGGTCTCCATCTCAAGGTGCGAGCAGAGGGTTGGATCGGCGGCCAGCGCGTCCATGACTTTCAACAAATGATCGGCCGTGGTGTTGAACAGCGGCGTGGGCGGGCAATGGAGCGGAACGTGGAAATGGATGCGCCACTCGGGAGGTGGGTTGAGAGTTGAGAGCTGAGAGTTGAGCGCATCATCCAGATCGCGATAACGCGTCAAGGTGGCGTTGGCGCCGCGCTCGATGACTTGATGAAAATAAACCGGCTCGCAAAAGCCCCGCAGCGCGGCGCGGGTCTCCGCGTTCGACAGTACCTTGAGCGCAGAGCTGAAATGCAGCTTGCTCACCCGGACGTCATGCTCGTGAAAGCGCGCCAGCACATTGGCCGGTCGCTCATATTCCACCGCCAGATGGCAGGTGTCGTAGTTCACGCCCAAATGGTCACGTATTCGCGAGTCACCTGGATGCTCGTCGCGAAGTTGATCGAAGAACATCGTCGTCTCGGAGCTGGTCTCCAGATAGCAGAGCGGCTCCGGCTCCAGCCCGAGATGCAGCTTGCGTCCAGTGCGCTGGCTCACGCGCGCAATATGCTCGACCGTCCGCCACACGTTGTCGCGGATGGCCTGCACCTGCGCCTGGCTGGTGACGAATTCCTTGTACGAACCCGGCACCGTGCTGACGCTGCCCTCGACTCCCTCGGGCACGATCTGCGCCAGCAAATCGAACAGCAGGTTGGTGTATTCCACGCGCGAGTCGGTCGTCCAGTCCGGCTGATAAACCTGCTCCTTCACCCGTGTGCCGTGGAACTTGCCGTAGGGAAATCCGTTGATGGTGAAGACGTAGCAATTCTCCCGGTCCAGCCAGCGGCGAAACTCCGTGAGCGTGCCGGCGTCGCTCAACTCCCGGGCCGCATCCGCCCCGAGCCGCAAGCCGATGGCGTAAGGCTTCCCCTTCGACACGCGATCCCGCACGGCCAGCGTGTATTTCTGGAGCGTGTCGAAGGTCTGCGCCCACGACTCGCCGCGATGGATGTTCGTGCAGTAGGCCAGGTGCAGTCCGTGATTCAATTGCATGGCGGGAATTAACCACGCGAGGACGGCGCGGCAGAGAAGATTCTACGACATCGGTGCGCCCACATTGATTCCGCGCTCCAGGCAATAGGCCGCGTTCGCCACGTACTTGTCGGCCCAATGCTTCAGCCCGGCGCGCTCCTCCGGTTTGAGCGGGCGAATGATCTTCGCCGGTGCGCCCATGACGAGTGAGCCGGCGGGAATCGTCATGCGCTGCGTGACCAGCGCCTTGGCCCCGATCAAGCACTGCTCGCCGATGACGGCACCGTCGAGGATCACCGCGCCCATGCCGATCAGGCATTCATCGCCAATGGTGCAGGCGTGAACGATGGCCGAGTGCCCGATGGTGACGTAATTGCCGACCAGGCAGGCGTAGTCATCCGCCAGATGCAGCACCGCGTTGTCCTGGATGTTCGTATGATGGCCGACGACGATGCGGTTGATGTCGCCGCGCAACACGGCGTGATACCAGACGCTGGAGTGGTCCCCGAGCGTGACGTCGCCCACGACCACGCCGGTCTGGGCGATGTAAACGCCCTGGCCCAGCGTGGGCTTGCGGGCGAGGAAAGTGTCGAGCTGTTTGTGCAATTCACTCATGGCGCAATGGTGCGCGAGTTTCGCGCCGGGCCGTGCGGTGGCGAGGAGAAAACACAGCTCAAGGGCCTGTGGCCCAAACCTCGGAGCGCGGGTTTTCAACCCGCCGCCAGCCAGTCGGGTCGGCCCGCGCCAGGAAATCATGGACGTTCCGACAGGTCGGGCGCGGCTGCGGAATGCCAATCCGCGATCCGGGCAGGCCGCGATGATTTGGGCCACACGCCCTCAAGTTGCGCTCCGCAGTATATCGATCCGGGCCTCGATGCACCGAGACTTGTGACCGCGCATCCGTGGCAAAACTATGAGCACCATCCATGAACTGGACGCGGTGGCCCTGCTTACGCTGGAGGATTCCCAAGTGCGCCCGCTGGACACCCCGCGACATTCCCCACGCGCGCGAGTTGGACCACGCGTAAGGCAGGTTCAAGAACTGGACGGCTTTGGATCGCCTCCATAGAAAAGTCGCATCCCCTCGTCGCGGAGTTTCTTGCGTTCGGCCTCGGTTAGCTTGTTGCTGCGGGCGCGGAGTGCCTCGGCCTGGGCGTTTCCGGGTGACTTCTTCGGCTGGGCTGGCCTCGCAGTTTTCATGGCAGGCTGTGTCGCACACGGAACTGGCGGTGTCAAAGATGGCGTGGATCAATGCCGTGAGCGTGCCGCCAGCGTCCCGCTGGCCCTGGGCGGAGGAAGGAAGGCCAGCAGGATGCTGGCGGCACGTTCACCCTTTCGCCAGCACTTCGACCAAGTAGCGCAACTCCATGTCCACATCTCCGCCCTCGTCCACGGTCTGCGCGATCTCGGCGCGGATGACATCGCGAAATCGTTTTCTCAGGCGGTGAATGGCGACTTTGATCGCGCTCTCGCTCAGGCCGAGGCGCGTAGCGGCTTCGGCTTGCGGCAGCAACGCCGCGTCGCCCACCAGCCAGGGCTTGAGCACGGTGAATTGTTCCGCCTTGTCCGCGCCCGCGAACTCGGCGGCGAGGGTTTGCAGCGCGCGGTCCATCACGGCCAGCGCCCACTCGCGGTCGAAGAGCGTGTCGTCCGGCGTGCTGGTATGGTCGGCCACTTGCAACGCGGGCTGGGTGTCGGTCTGTGCGTCGAGTGATTCCGGCGCGACGCCGCTGCCGCGTTTCTGGCGATGTTCGCGGTCGCGCTGGTCGGCGAGGAAATGTTTCACCGCGCCGAGCAGGTAGGAGCGGAAACGCCCGCGTCGCGGGTCCGCCGCGCCGAGTCCGCCGCCCGCCAGCAGGCGCGCGAAAAATTCCTGCGTCAGTTCGCGCGCCGCATCCTCCTCGCGCCCCTCGCGGCGCAGGAAGCGGAAGACGGGCTGATAATACGCCTCGCACAACTCGCTCAACGCCCCGCGCGCCTCGACGCTTTCGCCCCGCGCGCGCAGGACGAGCGTCCAGCGCGTGGGGGCGATGAGTGCTGAACTGGCTTCAACTTTTACGGCTTGAACAATCTCGGTGAAATGGCTCCAATGCCACGCCTGCACAACAGCAGGTTGAAATGGAATCACCATGAAAACACTGCGCTGCTTCTTTCTTCTGTTGGCGTCATTGACCGGAGTGCGCCAATGCCTCGCGGCGGGTGCCAATTTCGGAATTCAAGTTGAGCGAGCGGTCAAAGTCAGCTTCCAGACCCAGCCGGGAAAATTCTACCAGCTTCTGCGTTCCCCATCGGTCGGCCCAACGGTTTGGACAAAGCTAGGCGACCCGATTCTAGGCGACGGACTCAGGTACGACGCCGGCTTTTTAACCGGGAGCAATGTTCAGGCTTTTTTCAAAGTCCAAGAGGTCGGTCCAACCAACGGCCTGGTCCTCTACTATCCGTTCAACGGCAACGCGAATGATGACAGCGGATACAGCAACAATGGAATTGTCAGCGGCGCTACGCTCGGCACGAATCGCTTTGGCGTGGCCGGCAATTCGTATGCTTTTAAGGCGACAGGCTCCTATCCGCTTTGGGTCGGGGATACGATCTCCACTGCGAATACCAACGGGTTCCCCACTTCCACAGCCGACGTGAGCGTTTCCATGTGGGCGAAGCTTTCCCTCATCGGGCCTGATTACCATCTGCTCTTTGCCAATAGAGAGAACAACCAGTTCCAATTGGGAATCGGAGTCTTCACTGGCACCAACTCGCCCATTGAGTTTTACAGCGGCTTCGGCCTCACGGCCCCAAGTCTTCAGACAGCTCCATTGGGTTGGAGCCTGGGCCAGTGGTACAACATTCAGCTTACCCGTTCCGCAAATCTCGTGACGATCTATCGTGACGGCGTTGCACTGGCTCAAGGAATCGTGGCCACGGGGAATGAAGCGGCCCCGGCCAAACTGGTTTTGGACTTCGGCTGGCGAACTTTGCCAGGAGCTGGAAACCATCCATTGTGGGGTCAGTTGGACGATATTTTCCTCTACAACCGCGCCCTCAGCGGTGCCGAACTGCAAACCTTGTTGAACTTGCAAGAGTGACTGAAAGGAAAAGGCGTTTCCGACTCTGAGGGGTTCACCCTTTCCGGCCTAACGTACTGTTATGGTCGCGCTGAGTTCAGATAAGTGTGATTCAAAATCGTGAAGTAGTGCATCCGCTGAGAATGTTGCCATGTCTGCCTCGACCCACTTCAAGAAGTCGCGAGCGATGAGGAAAAAAGACCACCAAGCAACTTCTAACGGGAGCCGCCAATCCTCGGGTGTGATGAACTCACCCAGCTCCTTACTGCCGCCGAGATTCTTGCGGTAAAGGTTGCCTGCCTCAAAATTCGTATGCGTGTATGCGGAAAGAAGAATGTAGAACCGGTACAGGTGTGGCCCGTCGATGTCCTTGAGCATCTCCCAAAGTTTCGGTGCCTGCTTTGGAAGAGAGTATCCCCGCTCGGAAAGGAGCTTTGAAATGGCGGCATCGAATCGAGCGTATGTCTCATGGCGGCGTCCATAGGCCGCCGCAGCGTCTTTTGGTGTGTGCTCGCTGCGCTCCAACTTGGAGCAATGCTCTATCGCAGAACGAAGATGCAGAACCCATCGCACCTCTCGTTCATACGGGTCAACGGGGTGGAGCATCCACCGGGCGCGAACGCTGGCCTCAAAGACTGCACGAGAGACAACAATCGCGGATGGAAGTAAAACAAGGTCGTGGCGGGCCAACTGGCATACCGACTCCAAGTGGCGAATCAGAAGCTTCATGATGGTGTAAGTCTCCGTCTCAGCTTCGAAACGGCGAATCGTCCCTCGAATCGTGTCGAGGCTCGCCAGATACCGCTCAATGAGCAAGTCGGAGTCGTCGCAAAGCGCGAGGACTTCCTTGGTTGGTGGCTGGACGATGGAATTGGTCACGCGACGGAGCGGCCCAGACGATCAAGATTGCTGAAGAACGCCGCGATATTTGTGAAGGCTGCCAGAGAGAATCGTGAGTCCTCGGTTCTGGTTCTCCGGAGAGGAGTAATCGTAGCTTTTGCCCGGTTCGAGAGTCAGGTCGCATCCAAACGTGACGGTGTCAAAAGAATACCTCTCAGGTTGTGGAGGGCCATCGGCGCGCAATGCTTCCTCTACGCCGGGAAATATGCCAGCAGGTGTTATGGTTGCGGGAGGCGCGGGATGGACTTTGAAGTCATTGAGGTGGTAATCTTGTCCGTTGATTCGGATTCGATGCTGACTGGTTAAATCTGTTGCCATAGTATTTTCTATTTTTTGGATTTGGAGATAACTCGCCAATGGAAATTCGACAGCGATTTGGGGTTCAGCCCGGCAGTGAAACAGTCAGGGAACGTGGTCATTTTCCGCATTTTCGATGTTTTTCCAGCAAAGCCACCGTTTCCGGCCCGATGGATCGTATTCCCGTGACTGTAAAACGGCATTTCACGGTCGCGGTCTGCCTCGCCGCTGTCGCGGGAGAGACTCCTACGGTCGTGAAATGGCATTTCATTGTCGCTAAATCATGCCCAATAGTCATGTAACCACATTCCATGCCCATAAAACGGCTTCCCACGACCGATTGGCGGCAAACCACGACCCCGGAACTGAGTTCCACGGGCACGGATTTGCCGTCCGTGGTCATTTAACTGGACGAACTGCTGCTCGAATCGCTGCCGGAAGACGACGAGGAACTGCTGTTTGACGAGGACGACGAGCCGCGTTTGTTCGCCCCGGTCACGTTCTTGCGCGTGTTGAGGACTTGTTTGCCTTCGGCGGTCTTCTTGCCCATCGCGCCGGAGAGCAGGTCCACGGCGTCGCTGAAAGTCGTGTAATTGTTCGTGGCCGAAAGCTCGAAGGCTTTCTGCGAGTTGGTGAGGGTGGTGCGCTGGTTGTCGCGCGCGGTTTTCTTGGCGAACACATCGGCACGAATGCCGGTGAGGCTCGTCTTGACGGTGGCGGACGTGACACCTTTGGCCGTGATGGCGGCGGTGTTGTCGTCGATGAACTTGATGAGGGTGTCGAGGGAACCCAGGAACTCTTCGGGATCAGGTTGAAATGCCATAAATGTCTTTCGTGTGCGTTGGCGGGAAGCTGACGATTCGGCGAAAGGCGGGCAAGCTCAAAAGTGCCTTCCATTTTTCGGAGCGGTTAGGTCAATCTTTTCGCGCGCCATGAAATCCCGTCCACGCCTCTACTGCTTCAACTGGCCGTCGAACTTCGGCGGGGCGGACACGAAGTTTGTGCATCTGCTTTTGCTGCTGCATCGGGACTTTGAAATCACCGTCTGCCCGAACCGGCGCGAACAACTCCTGCAACTCGGCTGGCGGAAATTCCTGAAACGTCTCGGCGTGAAGGCCGCGATGCTGGATGACCTGCCGCAAAAACTTTCCGGCTGGGCGCTCTCGCTCTGCAATGGCGGCTTCTGGAAAGACGGCCTCGGCGTGGAGTGCAAACGGCGCGGGCTGAAAGTGGCGTGGTCGAGCGAGATGATGTGGCATCACGGCGGCGAATGTGGCGCGGCACAGTGGGGACTCATCGACCGGGTGCTGTTCGTTTCCGAGGCGCAGCGCGCCGTGCTCGCGGACGGCTATGGGAAATGTCCGTGGGCCATCACGGGGAATTACATCGAGCCAAGTTTCTTTCCCTTCTCGGAACGAGTCCGGGCGAAAGATGCGCCGCTCGTCATCGGCAGGCTCTCACGGCCTGACCCCGCGAAGTTCCCGCCGGACTTCCCGGAGTTTTACGAATCGCTGGACGGCAGGAAGAAGAACGCGACGAAGTTCCGTGTCATGGCGTGGAGCGAGCAAATGCGGGACGTGTACAAAACTCACCGCTTCGATGCGCGCTGGGATTTGCTGGAGAAGGAAACGGAATCGCAAGTGGACTTCCTGCACTCGCTCGATCTGTTCGTGTACTCGCTCGGCCCAACGTTTCGCGAGTCGTGGGGGCGTTCGACAGTGGAAGCGATGCTCACCGGCTGCGTGCCGTTGGTTCCCAAAGGCGGGGGGCATCACTTGGAGAATCTGGTGCCGCATGGGAAGGCGGGATTCCTTTGCACGACGAACGCTGATTACCGCGAACACGTTGCGCGACTTCGCAAGGACGTTGCTTTGCGAAAGAAACTTTCACGAATGGCGAGACTTCATGCGGAGAACGAGTTGTGCCATCGCCCCGAGCATTTGCGCCTTTGGAAAGAAGCATTGAGTTGAAAGCATTGAAGCCCGCGCTTTGGAAACGCTTCTCGCGCTCCTTCTCCAGCGTGCGCATCACCACGTCATCGACGCGCGAATCGACCGGGGTTTTGGCCGAGGGCGGGCCGAAGCGTCCGAGCGGCAGTTCGCCGGTGAGCAGTTCGTAGAAGACGACGCCGAGCGAATAGATGTCCGCGCGATGATCGACGGTGGCCGGCTTCTCGATTTGCTCCGGGGCCATGTAGTGCATGGTGCCGAGGGCCGCGCCGGTGGCGGTGAGCGAAACGTCGGGATGTTCCTCGCCCACGAGCTTGGCGATGCCGAAGTCGGCAATCTTCACGCGGCCCTTCGCGTCGAGCAGGATGTTCTCGGGCTTGATGTCGCGATGGAGAATGCCTTCCTCGTGCGCGAACTGGAGCGCCTCGCAAATTTTCGGGACGATGGTCAGCGCCTCGGCGGGCGAGAAGCGTCC
>JANOQV010000209.1:0-16960 GCA_031414955.1 Pedosphaera sp.
AGCGTGACCGAACTGCCGCTCGCGATGTAGCGGTAGGTGAAACGGATGCCGTTGTTGTCCCCGAAATGATCCTGGTTCACCGTCAGCCGGTCGCTGCCCACGCTGAAGGTCGCCGCGCGCGTGCCGTTCTCCCAGCCCACCGAGTAAATGTTGGCCACGTATTCCGCGCCGGTGATCAGGCCGTTGATCGTGATGGTCGCGGGAAATCCATTATAGACGAAATTGTTGGCCAGTTGGCGGCTGCCGGTCTCGTTCAGGTTGTTGGCATCGTTGTTGAACTGGGCGCCGAGTCCGGTGGTCGAGAAGGTCGGCCCCGAGGGATTGGCTCCGTTGACTCCGGCGAACACCACGCCGTTGATCGTCGCGCTGACCGCCGTGCCGAAGTTGATGGCGTGGGTGTAGATTTTCGTGTTGTCCACGCCCGCGCTGGCATTGTCCGTCCACGCGGCGTAGGACCAGCCGCTGTTGCGCACCGCGATGCTGAAGTCATCGATCAGCACCGTGTTGTCGCCGCCCGCATCGTTGCGCAGCGCCATCAGATGATCGGTGGCCGTGGCCGTGAAATCGAACGCGAAGTATTTGTAGGCATTGCCCCCGCCCACGGACGTGACGGCGGTGTTGATGCGGTTGAAGCCGTCGATATCGACATCGAGCCTGGGCGTATTGCCGTTGCGCGCGTTGACGCGGAAATTCACCTTGTAGGTTTCGCCGATGGTCAGGCCGGTGATGAGAGTTCTCAACGACGAGTCCGGTCCGTTCTGGAGGAACGCCACGTTGGCCCCGGCAGGAATGACGCCGTTGTCCGCGAAGGGACTGCCGCCAGCGGGATTGAGACCGGCGCGGCTGCTGTTCACCGCCGACCAGCCGGTGATCGTGCTGTTCCCGCTGATGTAGCCGGGGAAGTTGCCGAAGGACTCGGCTTCAAAACTGGGGTTGATGATGGTCTGGGCCGTGGAGGAACTGAGCCAGGCACTGAGAGCCAGACCGACGACAACGATTCGAGAGACGCACTTTCTCATAAGTTTTGCAGCAAGAGTTTTGAAGTGTGGGCAAATCCCAATCGCGCTGTCCGTCACGCGGCCGGAGAATCTGACGCACTTCAGTTTTGTTTGGGTGTGGCGAGAGTTTCAAAAGCTCCGCCGAATCGCAAGGCGAAACTCCGTTTTGCGAGGGTCGTGGACACATTTCGGCCACGCCACCAAACTTCGCGCGGGTGGATGGACGTGAGAAAAGGGGCGCTTGAGCAACCGCTTTCAGCCGCGCGTCTTCACCTTCCCGTCGCGAACGCGATCAAGTCAGCCAGTTGCTGCGGGGTGAAGGCGGCTTCCAATCCCTCGGGCATGAGCGAGAGGCCGCTCGTGGAAAGTTCCTTCAAATCGCCACGCAAAATTGTTTCGTCGGCGCGATTCGGGGCGCGAAGCGTGAGCGTAGTGGGAGTCTCTGAGAGGATGATGCCGCTGGTCTCGTGCCCGTCTTTCAGCGTGGCGGAGAAACTTTGGAAGCGCGCCTCGATGGCCGCGTTCGGATTGAGAATCGCCTCCACGAGTTGCTCGACGGGCTTGCCGGACATCATGCCGAGGTCTGGGCCGACTTCCGTGCCTTCGCCTTTGAGCCGGTGGCATTGGGCGCAGTTGGCTTTGAACAAGGTCGCGCCGTTCTTGGAATCACCGCGCAACTTCGGCAGGTCGGCGTAGGGGGCCAGAATCCTTGTGCGTTCCGCGCGCTGCTCGGGTGTGAGCGTGACGGTGCGGTCGATGAACTTCGTGGGCGTGGCGAGCGCCGGCGGATTGGCGACGAGCTTTTGCAGCATCGGCAAGTGACTGCGCACCTTGTCCTCCGCCGGAAGTTTCTCGATGAGCGCGACCAGCGACCTGGCGTGACGCGGCGCGGAACTGAGCGCGGCGTTGCGGATGTTCTCATCGGAATCGCGCAGGAGTTTCAGCAACGCTTCCGTCGCACGCGGGTCGTTCCACTCGCCGAGCGTGAAGGCGAGTTGGTAGCGGAGGCGCGGTGATGTGGACGGGGCGAGCGGCAACAAGTTGTCGGCCAGCACAAGGTAGGGCGTGCTGTCCTCAGCGCGCCGGGGTGAGTCGTTCTCAGTTCCAGACCGCCCTTCCGATTCAAGGCGCGGCGCGGTGAGGACACCGCGCCCTACCTCGCGCAAGGTTCTCTCGCTCAATTTCACGGCCTGTTCCTTCACCGCATCGCTGCCATCCTTCAAGCCCGCGAGCAGCGTCTCCGGCGTCAGTGCATTCAACCCGCCCAACGTCCACAGCGCCTGAATCCGCACCTTCGCGTCCTTCGCGTCCTTGGCGTGCTGCTCCAAAGCCACCGTTACCGATTTGTCGCCGCGTTCCAGCAACAGCCGCTGCGCCGTGTCGCGCTGCCAGCCGTTCGGCGAGTCGAGCGAGGCGGCGAGTTCGGCGCCCGTCATCTTCGCGAGGTTGGGAATTCTTTTTGGCGTCGCGCCTTCCGGCAGCACGCGGTAGATGCGGCCCTTGTCCGAACCCGCGCGCAGGTCGAGACGCTTCTGCATTTCCTTGGGAATCCATTCAGGATGCTCGATGACGAGGCGGTACATGTCCGCGACGTAGAGCGCGCCGTCGGGGCCGGTCCTGAGCATCGCGGGGCGGAACCAGTTGTCGCTCGAGGCGAGGAACTCGCTCTTTGCTTCGTCGGTCGCCCGGCGTGACTTGAAGCTCACGCCGTCCGGCTCCAGCACTTCTCGGTGAACGAGATTGTGCACCGGCTCGCTGATGAAGATGCTGGTGGCGAAATCCTTCCCGAACAGCTCATCGCGATAAGGCACGGGCGAGTTGCCGCTGGTGACGTGGTTGAATGTGTGAGGATCATTGAAGCGAGAGAGCGTCCTGCTGATGGGGAAGCAGCGCGTGGACTCGGGGTAATTCGCCAGCGTGCGCTTGGTGGTCTTGAGCGGGAGCAGCGGATTGCGCGAGAGATACGGCACGGGG
The DNA here is from genome assembly GCA_031414955.1 of Pedosphaera sp. Classification (GTDB taxonomy): domain Bacteria; phylum Verrucomicrobiota; class Verrucomicrobiia; order Limisphaerales; family SIBH01; genus JANNGC01. The sequence continues at coordinate 2,973 of JANOQV010000209.1, forward strand.
AAGAAATGGTGCCAGAGCCAGACCGAGTTGTTGTTGCCGAACCAGTTGCCGAAGTCGTCGCGGTAGAGTCCGAACTGGCTGCGGCCACCGATGGCTTCGAAGTGACGGTGATCTGGATCGAAGCGGAAGTCCTGGCCGCGGATGTTGATGGCTGCGCTGGAGCGCCGAGCATCGCTCGGCACGAGTGACGAATCGGCGGCGCCAGGCCGAGCAATGCTCGGCGCTCCAACCGCCCGCACCATCCCATCACTCTCCCCGTTCGCACCGTAGAGCCAGCCGTCGAGGCCGTAGGTGAAGCCGTTGGCGCGATGCTGCTGGTTGCCTTCGGAGAATCCGGTGAAAAGAACCTCGCGCACATCCGCCGCGCCGTCGCCGTTCGTGTCTTCGGCGTAGAACAAATCCTTGCCCGCGATGACCACCGCGCCGTTGCGCCAGACGTGCATGCCCTCCGGGCAACTGAGCTTGTCAAGGAACGTAACGGCCTCGTCGTAGCGACCGTCGCCGTTGATGTCGGTGAGCACGCGCAGGTGGCCGCCGGGTGAACCTTTGCCATCCACGCCGAGCGGATAATCGCCCATCTCCAGAACCCAAAGCCGGCCATCCGCGCTCCAGTCGAAGGCAATCGGGTCCGCAATGAGCGGCTCGCTCGCGACGAGTTCGACCTTGAAGCCGGGACGCGCGCGCATGGTCTTGAGCGACGCCTCCGGCGAGAGCGGCGGCGGGTTTCCCAGTTCGAGCAATTGTTTGAACGTGCGGCGATCCACCTTGTCCGGCAGATGCGCGGTGTCCTCGTTCTGAATCCACATCGTGCTGCGCGCGAACCAGACGCCGTTGTTGCGGTTCGTGCCGTCGCGCACGATCGGCGGAATCGGATCAAGGTGGGAAGCCTCGCGCTGCGAGGCGTTAGTTTCAGAACCCTGCGAATTAGGAACTCCGCTCGCAGCGCGAGCGGAGCCACCACGCACGCCGGAAATGATCTCATCGCTCCAGCCGGGCTTGAGGCGCAGGTTGCGCGAGTCCTTGCGGAAGAGGTGCAGCGAATAGCGTTCGTGATTCGAGAAGAGCACGTCGTCGTAGCCGTCACCATCGACATCGACGAAGCGCAGGCCGGCGTCGCGACCTTGGACATCCACGATGGCTGTTTCCGCTGGAAGCGCGAAGGGCAACAGATTCCACTTGGTCGCCGAATCCCACTTGTAGGCAAGATTCACTGTAGAATTTGGCAGCACCCCAAAGTGCGAGATGAGCATTTCGCACGAACCGTCGCCATCAATGTCGCGAAGCCGCAGGCCGAAGTCCGCGCCGTTCGCACTCATCGCAAAGAGTTTCCAATCAACACCCTTCAGCATCGCTTTGTCCTCCAGCCAGCTTGTGTTTGTGAACCTCCAAAGGCGTGTGCCGTCGGTCGCGATGGTTGCGTTGCCGACGACTCCAAAATGAATGTTTCCGCCCGGCCCGGGGAGGAAGGGCAAATTGCTTTCCGCCCAACGGCGCTCATCAGGTTGCCAGATCCGCATCTTCAAATCGCGCGGAGTCCATATGCCATGCTGCAACACATCCAGAAATCCATCGTTGTTCACGTCCAGCACCCGCAGACCATGGACGCCAACGGCGTATGAACCCGCGATGGCGGGGAGGGCTTCGCGCATCGTGAGTTTTGATTTGTTCAACCGCTCCTGCACCTCCTTGAAATTCAAAAACTTCACGCGCTTCCCGTACTTCGCCACCGCGTAGTCGATGAACTCCACCATTTGCTCCGGCTTGATCCAGCCGTGCGGGTGGAAGACGACGGTCATCACGCCCTGCTTGAGCACGATGGCGTCGAGCGCGCGCTGCCAGTCCTCGACGGTCTTGGGGTTATTCGGCGCGTGCAGGTTGTTCGCCTCCCAGTCGCTCGGCACGATGCACGGGAATTCCCAGCACTGCTTACCGATGACGTAGGGATACGGGTAGTCCTCAATGGTGGTGGTGAACGAACCCATGCTGACGCGCGTCGTCGCGTTGGTTTGCGTCGGGAGATATTTGCGGAAGCGCTCGCGGCCATCGGCATCCATCACAAGCTCGCGCGGGAGCGAGGTGTCGTTCGTGGTGAGCACGACCATCACGCTGGAGTCGATGCCGAGGAAATTTCCCTGCGGCGAGGTGCGGTTGAAAATCTCGGAGTAAAAGCGCGGCGACGGTGAGTTCATCGAGTCGCAGCAGGGCATGCGGAAGGCGACGGGCTTGTTGCCTGGAATGGCGTTCAGCAAGTCCACGCTCGCGTGATAGTTCGTGGAGGCGAAGTTGAAATCGCCGCGCTGACAGAGCGGGCACGGATGGCCAATGGTGTGGCATTCAAGCGACACGCCTTCCTTGAGCCACGACTGCAACTGCGCATTCGTCGGCGAGATGGTGTTGACCATGATGCTGACCGGCGCGCGGCCATCGATCTTCTTCAGGCGATTCAAGATGGGCCGGAGCATCGTCTCGTAGCGCGGCGTCTCGCGCATGTCATCAATAGAGAGAATGATCACCGCATCCACACCCTCCTCGCCAACCCATTGTGGCGTGATGAGCTTCGGGAAATCGCGACCGGGGTAGAACGGATCATCGCTGTCGAGGTAGGCGAGGCGATTGCCATTGGTGGAAAACGGCGCGGCCTGCGCGATGGAGAGCGCGACGGCGCACGCGGCCAGGATTATCCGCAGCTTCATAGGATGGGCTGGAGCATAGGTCTCCCAACTGAAGCCGCGAGAAGATTTCCAGCGCCTTGAAGCTTGCGGCGGCGTGACGGTCCTCCAGTTGGAAACTGGCGCGGCGAGGCGGGGACAGCACCGACTCCAAACGGGCGGTTTATCCAAGCGCCGCCCGAAGTCGTTCGTCACTCCCCCGCCAGCGACACACAGATGATCTCGCGGTCGTTGCGGGCATAGACCGACTTGTTCGCGAAGGCGGGGTGCGACCAGACGACGGGGCGGCCGGGATCGCGGTTGTCGGGTTCGAGCAGGTGCGCGCGGCTGAGTTCCTCATATTTCTCGGGCGTGAGTTTTGCGATGATGAGGTCGCCCTTCTCGCTGAAGATGAAACTGCGCCCGCCATTTTTCACGATGAAGGCATGGCCCCAGCGCGTGGACTTGCCGCTGGTCGGCGCGAAGGTTTCCCACAGGCGCTCGCCGGTCTCCAGCTTCAGGCAGCGAAACTGGCCATAGCTGCACGGGCTGTAGATGTGGCCGTTCTCGATGAGCGGCGTGGCCATGACGCTGTGCAAACCGTCCGTATCCATCTCGCTCACCTTCTTGCTCTGCCAGATGAGCGCGGGCTGACCCGCGCCGACGCGCAGGAGCAACGAGCCGTTGTAGAAGGACGTGAGGAAGAGCAGGTCACCAACCTGGCGCGGGCTGGGAATGGTCATGCCGGAGCGTACGGACGGCGTGAGCGGATAACTCCAGATGACTTTGCCCGTCTCGGGATCGAGCGCGTTCACAGCCTCGGGATGCCAGATGATGAGCTGCCGTTGGCCGGCGAACTCATAAATCATCGGTGGCGCGTAGCCCGGTTCCTTTGCGCTGAGCGCGCGCCAAAGTTCCTGGCCCGTGTCCTTGTCATACGCCACGGCCACACTTCCTGGCCCGCCCGCGAGACAGATCAGTTTCTTTCCATCGACGAGCGGATGACCGGCGAAGCCCCAGACCGGCGTCTTGACGCCAAGCTCCTTCTTGAAATCGTGCGACCAGAGGACGGCGCCTTTCTCCGTGTCGAGGCAGAGAAGATTTCCCTCACTTCCGAGCGTGTAAACTTTGCCGTCCGCCACGGCGGGCGTAACGCGCGGTCCCGACGCGTAGCTCACCGTGTAAGCGGAATCGTATTCGTGCTGCCAAAGAATTTTACCGTCGGCTTCGTTCAGACAGAGCACGCGTTCGTTGCCGGGAATCTCGCCGCGCGCAAACGCATTCGGCGGATTCTTCGCGCCCGTCGCGAGCTGGCGGTCCATGACATACACGCGGCCCTTCGCCACCGCCGGCCCGGAGTAGCCGCCGCCAATCGGAGTGCGCCAGCGAAATTTGAAACCGTTCGTCGGCAGCGTCTCGACGAGGCCCGTCTCGCGCCACACGCCATCGCGTTGCGGCCCGAGCCACTGCGGCCAGTCGTCGGCACGCAGTTCCACCGCCGCGAATGTGAGCCAAGAAAAAGCGACCACCGACAGACAGGTCAGCGGTCGCTGGAGGATTGATTGCATGGCGGTTTCCAGCGGCGGCGCACTCTCGCCTACTGCTTCACCTGCAGCGCGCGAATCTTGATGTTGCGGAATGCGACTTCGCCGTGGTCGCCCTGGAGCGCGAGGAAGCCATTCCCGGACTTGGCGAACTTGGGCATCGTGCCGAATTTGCTCTTCTTCACGCGGTTGTTGAAGTCCTCGCTGCCCATCACGTATTCGACGTACTTCGTGCCGTTCATTTCATGGAGGCTGCCGTCCGGGCTGATGACCACACGCAGGTGATTCCATTCGCCGGCGGGCTTCGTGGTATCGAGCGGCTTGCCGGTCTTCGCATCCGTGGGCGGCTGATAAAGCGCGTAGAGCCAGCCGCACTTCTGCGGGTCTTTGGCGTTGGCGTTGTCCTCGAGCTGAATCTCCGGCCCGGTCGCCCAGACCGCGCCGCCCTCCTCGGTGACGTGGTATATGATTCCGCTGTTCGCGCCGGTGGCCATCCTGAAATCAATCTGCAACTCGAACGCGCCGAACTTCTCCGCCGTCACGATGTCGCCCGCGTTGTGCGGGTCCACGCAGACGAGCAGCCCGTCCTTGACCTGCCAGCCCGGCTTGATGGTCGTCTTCTTGAAGTTGCTCCAGCCGTCCAAGGTTTTTCCGTCGAAGAGCAGTTTCCAACCGGCGGCCTTTTCGGCGGCGGTCAGGGTGTTGTCCGCCGCGCGGGAGGTGAGCAGACCCAGCGAAAGCGTGGCGACAGCAAGAGCGATCAAAGTATGGCGTTTCATGGGCGGGACGTTACACGAAGGAGGTTGGGTGACAATCGTTTCCATGGAACTCGTGGAAGCAGACGGCCAATAGGAAGTCTCACCAGATGTTCACGCGCGCTTCCGGCGGCCGCCACATGGGTTGATTGGTCTTCACGCCGAAGGCTGCGTAGAACTCGGGGATGTTCGCGAGAGGGCCGAGTACGCGCCATTTCGCCGGGGCATGAACGTCGCTCAGGAGCTTGTTCCGCAACCGGGCTTCCTGATCCTGATGCAGCCAGCCCAGGGCATAGCCGAGGAAATAGCGCTGGATCGGAGTCAGCCCGCCGATCGTTTCCCCCTGCTTGTATTGTTTGGTTTTCTTGAAGGCTTCGAGGCCCAGCAGGAGGCCGCCGTAGTCGGCGATATTCTCGCCGAGGCTCGCGTTGCCATTGATGTGCAGGCCGGGCAGCGGCTCGTAGGCGTCGAACTGCTTCGCCATGACCTCGGCGCGCGCCTTGAACTGCGCGGCATCTTCCGCGGTCCACCAGTCCGTCAGATTTCCCCGTGCATCGAACTGCCGCCCCTGATCGTCGAAGCCATGCGTGATCTCGTGGCCGATGGTGGAGGCGCCGGCATAACCGTAAACCACCGCATCATCGACCTCGGCATCGCGCAGGCCCGGGATGCTGAAGATGGCCGCCGGCAGCACGATCTCGTTGTTCTCCGGGCTGTAGTAAGCGTTGTAGGTCTGCGGAGTCATGGCCCACTCCGTGCGATCAACCGGTTTGCCAAACTTCGAGACCATGTCGTTGAAACGCCAGCGGGCCGCGTTCATCATGTTCTCACAGTAGGAATTCGTGGAGATGACGAGCGAGGAATAATCCTTCCACTTGTCGGGATAACCCACCTTGGCCGTCATGGCCTTGAGCTTGCGCTGGGCCTTGGCCTTGGTGGCGGCGCTCATCCAGTCGAGCCGGTTGATGCGTTCGCGATAGGCCTCGCGGATGGCCTCCACGAGACGGGTGTAGCGCTTCTTGCTGGCCGCCGGAAAATTTTCCTGCACGAAGATTTTTCCCAGCACCATGCCCATCGCGCTTTCCTCCGCATCCAGGACCCGCTTCCAGCGCGGGCGCGGCTCTTTCTGGCCGGACAACACCTGGTGATAAAACGCGAACTGCTCGTCATCGAAGACCTGGCTCAACGACTCCGCATAGCCAGCCACGAGATGATAACGGAGATAATCTTGGAGCACCGGCACCGGTGTCGAATGGAGCAATTTCTCCAGCGCGCTGAAAAACTCCGGCTGGCCCACGATGACGTAAGACGGGCGCAGCTTCCATCCGGCGAGGCGCTCCTTCCAGACAATCGACGGTGTGTGCTTTTGCGTCACCTCCGCCAGCGACATCTTGTGGTAGTTCCGTTCCGGATCGCGCAGGTCTTCGAGCTTGCGCGAGGCGCGGGCCAGTTCTGTCTCGAAGGCCAGGATGTTCGTGGCCGCGCTCTTCGCGGAAGCGGCGTCCCGTCCCAGCAACTGCAACGTGCGTGCGAGGTGCTGCACGTATTCCTCCCGGATGCGCGCAATGCTGGCGTTGGTGTTGAAATAGAAATCGCGCTCGGGCAGACCGAGTCCGTCCTGGCCGAGCTGCACCGCCATGACATCACTGGCCTTCTGATCCTGACCCACCGATGCGCCAAAGAACGCCGTCACTCCCAGCGGCCCCAGCGCGAAAGCCACATCAAGAACGTCCTGCACCGTCCGGGCCTGCTCAATGCGCGCGAGTTCGGCTTGCAAGGGGAGCACGCCCAGCCGGCTGGCCTTGGCCACATCCATCGCGGTCGTCCAGAAGTCGCCAATTTGTTTTTGCTCGCGGCTCACCCGGCCGGTCGCGGCCGCCGCCTGCTCGTTAATCTTGCGCAGGTTCGCGTAGAGATCCTCGCGCACCACGTTCCCGATGCCCCATGCCGATTCCGTGTTCGGGATGGGATGCTGCCGCAGCCACGTCGCGTTCGCGTGGGCGAAGAAATCCACTCCCGGCTCCACATTGAAATCCATGTTCGCCCGCAGGAAATCCTCCCGTGGCGAAGGCACGTCCGCCGCGTGAGCCATCAGAACGGTGCCGAGCCAGGCCACGAGCAGGATCAACGTGCTGGTGCCGCGCGAAGCGACGGACGCGTTCCGTTCACCCGCCCGGGTGATGGTTGCCCTGGGTGTTCCCGGTGTTGCGGCGGGAGCCGGTTCTTGCGGAGGTCCCATGGAGCTGAGCTTGTTCACGGCGGACTTCATACCGTTGGAAACAACCAGGCGCAACGCGCGAGCGCCCGCCGTCCGCCTCACGCTTCATGAGCGACGCTCTGATGCACCGCAGAGGCGGGAAGAGCGTAGAGGTTTTCTGACCGGCCATCTCTGCGTCCTTCCCGTCTCTGCGGTGCCACCGGGCATGTCCTTTGGTGGCGCCTGCCAAGACGCTACGCGAGCTACGGCTTCCTGCTCTCCGCTTTCTCCTTCGCCTCCGCGGCGGCGATTTCCTCCCAGGTCGGGGCGTGCCAAACCTGTGAAGGCACGCCGGCGGTGATGACGTCGCCGTCGGGGCTCCAGGCAGCCAGCGGGAGGGAGCCGGCCCCCGCCAGGGTGAGCAACTCCTGGCGTGTGCTGACATCCCAGACTTTGACGGCCTCCCGCCCCCCGCCCGACGTGATCAACCGTTTGCCGTCCGGAGAGAAGGCGACGTTGAAGGCTGCGTTCAGATGGCCGCGCGTGGAGGCGATGAGTTCGCGCTCGAGTGCGTCGAACAGCAGCCAATGCCCCCTGTCGGTGACCGCAGCGACCAGTCGACCGTCAGGCGATACGGCGAGTCTGCGGGAAAGGTCCGCTCCCGGGAACGTTTTCGGGGCACCGTCCGGGTTGCTCAGGTCGAAGATGCGGATCTCGTGGTCGATTCCCTGACGGACTGCCGCGACCAGGACGCGTCCGCTCGCCGCGAAGACAACATCGTAGAGAGGGTCGTTCATCGAGACCACGATGCGCCCCGTGTCCAACCGCCAGACGCGCAGGCCATCCTGTGATGACATGGCAGCCAGGAAGTCTCCCTTCTCGCTGAAGAACAGTCTTTGTGGGCCGACGAGATCGCTCTGCAACTCGGTCCGGCGGCCGGGCGAATTCAGGTTCGCGACGTAAATGGCGGTCTCGGAAGCGGCGTCGGTCCAGGCGATGACCTCTTGTTCGAGGTTCAAGGCGAATGATTTGGGTGCCTCGCCGGGTTTCAGCTCGAAGCGACGCTGCTCGACGAAGTCCATCCCGCGCAACTGGCCGATGACAATCTGATTGGTGCCATCCCAGCGGCAGAGCGTGTTGGTGCCAAAGAACCCGAGCGAGCGGGACGGACGGGCGGGAGGCCCGAAGCCCGGCAGGTCCACGGGCGCGGAGCCGGCTCGCGTTGCTCGGCCATCCAGACTTCGCCGAAGCCGCCTTCGCCGATCTTTTCCAGCAGCTTGTATCGGCCCAGCATCTGCGCGGGGGCTTCAGCGGGAGGAGGAGGAGGAGTGGTCACCGTAGGCGCGAGTGGAAGCGGGGCGCGCGGGGCCGGCTTGGGCAGGAATCCCGCCGCTCCAAAATGGGACTCGAGCAATTCATCCAGCGCCGCGCGCAGGTCAGGATTATCCCGGCAGGCGTGGTCGAGGAAGGCGGCGCGTTCGGCCGCCGTCGACTTCTGCACCGCCAGATCGAAGAGGATTTCTTCGAGGCTTTGATTGGCTTCACTCATAAGTTTGCGGACGGCAAGGCGGCCTTCACTCTCCAGTGCGTCGTTTCCACGGCCAAACCTTCAACGACTTGCAGAATTCTTTTTCAACTCCCGATGCAGCCAGGAATGGGCGTAGGCCCAGGACCGTTCCACCGTGGAAAGGGAATGGCCGAGCGCGTGGGCAATCTCCTGGTTTTCCAGCCCGGTGAAGTAGCGCAGCTTGACGAGCTCGGCCTTCTGCGGGGATTCGCCGGCCAGCGCGTCCAGAGCATCGCTCATTGCGAGCAGGGTTTCATCGCTGTCCTCCGTCGCCAGGTTCACATGCTCCAAATCCACGCGCTCCAACTCGCCGCCGTGACGGACGCGGGCCTTCTGCCGGGCGCGATCGACCAGGATGCGCCGCATGGCCTCGGCGGCGGCCCCGAAGAAATGGCCGCGATTGTTCCACGCCTTTTGTTCCTCCGCTCCAGCCAGGCGCAGCCACGCCTCATGCACCAGCGCGGTGGCTTGTAGGGTTTGACCGGGTTTCTCCTGCGCCATCTTCACTGCCGCCAGCTTGCGGAGTTCCTCATAAACCAACGGGAGCAACTGGTCGGAAGCCTTGGGATCGCCTGCGTCAATGGCGTTAAGCAACTGGGTGACGTCGGACATGAAAGCGAACCTAAGTCTCCGGTCATCGAAAAAGCGAGCATTGAGCAACTCCGTCCGTCTGCGGGCAGCGCGGACTGACAACCCGTCGCTGAGGGCAGACGGCCCGCGCGCGGGCACGGGTGCCGGGACCAGTGTTCTGCGGGCGAAATTGATCCTCCGGGGTCAGCCTGGCAACCGTGTGCCGGACTCGGCTCGGCCTGGGCCAGAACCCAGGGCGCAGAATTTTCCAGTCCCACGCTAAAAATTGAAAATATCCTCCGCCATTACCAGGCGTCCGAAGTTGGCGGGGCGAGAAAGCGTTGCAGGCTCTGGTGGTACTCACCGGCGAACAGCGTGGTGCCATCCGCCGAGAAGGCGAGGAACGTGAACGGTTTGTCGTCCGCCAAGGTGGCCAGCTCTCGCCAGGTCGGGACGTGCCAGAGCTTGAGCGTCAGACTGCGGCTTGAGGAAGCGAGAGTGCGGCCATCCGGCGAAAAGGCGAGGGCTTTAATCTCCGCCTTGTGCCCGCGCAGCACCGCCACTTCATGCCCGGTGCCGGAGTCGAGCACCGTCACCCGGTTGTCCGTGCCGCCGCAGGCGAAGAGGCGTCCATCGGGCGAGAACGTGAAGGCCGCCATCTCGGATTCGCTGCCGCGCCACCTGGCCAGCAGCGCGCCGGTGGTGCAGTCAAAGGTTTGCACCGTGCGGGGCCATACGAACGCCGCCCCGATCCGGCCGTCAGGCGAGAGAAAGAGCCGCCGGGCGGCCCGCTCATGGGTGGCGATTTCACGTCTTCGCGTTCCGGAGCGCCAATCGTACAAAGTGATCGCGCCCTTGCGACTGCCGACCGCGATCAGTCCGGCGGCCGGAGCTGCGGCCACGCCCTTCCAATCCTCCGGGGCTGGGTCGAGGTTCACCGGTTCTCCGATGACTTGCGCGTCCCGGTTCCAGAACTGAAGGACAGGAGTGCGCCCGTCGGGAGGCTTTGACAAGGTGGCGAAAGATTTGCCTTCGCCATCAAAGCCGAGCGGCACGAGCGGCGGGTCGGTGGGCAAGGCCAGGCGTTGGGCGGTCGCGCCGTTCCATAATTCCACCTGGCCGGGAGCCGGTTCCTCCAGCACGTCCTCGCCCGAAGGTGAGAGGAATACCGGGTGGCGCGAGGACCGCGGGTTGGCCGCGCGGGGCGGGGGCGAGTTCTCCCACACGCGCACCGTGCCGTCGCGACCGGCGGCGACCACGGACTGGTTGTCGGGCGCGAAGGCCACGGCGAGCACTTCGTCGCCGTGACCCGGCCACCGGGCCAGCGGCTGGCTGCGATCCAACTCCCAAAGTCCGACCGCGTGATCCGCCCCGCCCGTGGCCAGCCGCCGCCCATCGCGGGAAAAGGCCAGCGTCCACAAGTGGGCCGGCTCGTCGCCGAAACGGGCGCGCTCCTTGCCGTCCGCGACCGAGCGCACGATCACTTCCGTCTGCCGCGCCGAAAGGTGGGCCAGCAACGTGCCGTCCGGGGAGAAGACGAGTTTGGAACCGCCGACTTCCGCCGGCCATTGGTGCAGCACCTGACCGGTGGCAAATTCGCGGATTTGCACTTGGCCGGCCGAACTGAGGATGGCGAGTTTTTGCCCGTCCTCGGAAAGGGCGAACGCACCCTGCGCCGCCTTGAGGTGGCGGACGCGTTCGTGGCTCGTGGTGTCATAGATATTTACGACGGCACTGGACGTTTTGGCTTCCGAGCCGCCGTCGCCCAGCACGAGGTGGCGTCCATCCGGCGTGAAGACCAGCCCGCGGCAGAGGTTGACTGGCACGACCCAGGCCAGTTGCTGGTTGGTCACGTTCCACACCCGGATAAATTCGGACTGCGCTGCCACTGCCAGCCAACGATCGTCCGGGGAAAGTGCGAGCGCGCGCACCTCGCCCAGGCGGCTGGGGCGCGTGCGGTGCATGATGCTGTCGTAACGCTCCACCCCGGCGAGGAGCATCGCCGCCACTTCGGGTGAGGCGGTGAACACGGGCGTCATGGAAAAGTGCTCGGTCAGCCCCTCCTCGGCGCGGAGCGGCGGAAAGACCAGCTCGGGCGCGCGGTTGCTCAAGTTCCAAAAGAGCACGCGGCCATCACGCCCCCCACTCACAAGCCATCGGCCATCGTGGCTGAAGGTCACGGCGGCGACGGCTTGGGTGTGTCCGGCCAGCACCGCCGCCTGGCTGCCCTGGCTGCGCGGCCACAAGTGAAACCATTCGAAGCCGCGAAAATCCGGGCGGCCGGCGGCCGGCAGTTGTGACCGCAATGCGCTGCGGGCCAGTCCGTAATTCCCGGCGTCCAGGGCCTGGGCGGCGAGAAAAATATCCGCCGCGTAGAGCTGAAGCTGGGCGGACAATTCATTGCGTCCGGCGCGTCCGGCCTCCAACTCGGCGCGCGCCGCCGCCTGGGTCGCCTGGGCCGCCGAGCCTCGGGCTTTGAGTTCCTGCTCCCCGACGGCATTACGCTCCGCGCGCAATTGCGACCGGCTCGACAGGATCAACCCCATGAAGGCGGCCACGCCGAGGAGCGAAATCATCACCATTGCGGCCGGGGCTGGCCGCCGCCGCGCCCATTTCCAGAGCCGCTCGCTGGACGTGATGGGCCGCGCGTGAATTGGTTCGTGGGCCAGCCAGCGTTCCAAATCCTCGGCCAGCGCTTCGGCCGATCCGTAGCGCCGGGCCGGTTCCTTCTCGAGGCACTTGAGACAGATGGTTTCCAGGTCGCGATCCACGCGCGGATTTAGGCCCGAGGGGCGCGGCGCCTCCTCGTCCACCACTTGCCGCATCGTGTCGAAATGAGTTGTGCCGCGAAATGGCGGCTGGCCGGTGAGCAAAAAGAACAGCACCGCCCCGAGGCTGTAAATATCCGAGGCCGTGGTGAGATCGCCGCCCCGGCGCGAGGCCTGTTCCGGAGCCATGAAGGCCGGGGTGCCGAGCAGCGTGCCCGGCAGCGTAAGGTCGTCCTCACCCTGCGCGATCTGCGCCAGTCCGAAGTCCGCCACCGAAGGTTCGCCCTCCAGGTCGAGCAGGATGTTCGAGGGCTTCAAGTCACGGTGGAGGATGCCGCGCTGATGGGCGTGATGGACGGCGCGGGCGATTTTTAGCAGCAACCTCGCCGCGAGGTGCGGTTCGACCGAGGCCGTCGCGTGGTCCTTCCCGGCCACGGCGGCCCGCCGGCTTGCGAGCGTTCCGCCGGCGACCAGCTTCATGGTGAAGAAGTGGACGCCATCGTGTTCCCCCACGTCGAAGATGGGCACGATGTGAGGATGATCCAGGTGCGCGGCCGCGCGAGCTTCGAGCCGGAACCGCCGTACTTCCTCCGCCCCGGCCAGCGCTCCGGCGCGCAACATCTTCAACGCCACAATGCGGCCCAACTCGATCTGGCGCGCGCGATAGACCACTCCCATGCCGCCCGCGGCGAGTCGCTCCAACAATTCGTAAGCCCCAAAGCGCCTGGGCAGGGGGAGTCGTTCCGGGCGCGGCCCCTGGTCCGCCCCCGGCCCGGCCGAGGCCCGCCGCAGGACGCCCCGAACCAGGCAGCGTGGGCAGAGTCCTTCCGACGCGCGGGCCGGCACCGGCCAGCCGCACTGCGGACAAGGTTGGGCCGGCGCATTCATGAGAGGCAAAAGGCCAAGGGCACGCTCAATACTAACAGAATATCCCCGCGAAGTTTTCGCTCAACCAGCCAGAGCCTGAAGCAGAGAATCAATCTCTGCTTCCACGTCGGCCGGATTGCTCACGGTCCCGGCGATTTCGGCCCGGAACACCTGACCATATCGCTGCCGCAGTTTGTAGATGGCCGACTTCAAGGCGCTCTCCGTCAACCCGAGCCGGGCCGCCATCTCTTCATACGAAGGCGGCTCGTACTCCCCGACCAGGTAAACCTTCAAGGCTTCAAATCGGGCGCCCCAGCCAGCCGCCTCATACTCGCGGCGCAAGCGCGCATTGACTCGCCCGATGAGCGTTTCGGCCCAGCGCCGCTCGAAAATCTTGTCCGGCCCCGACGGATCCTGGGGATCGAAGCCCGGTTGATCTTCCGCTTCCGCTTCCGACATGGAGAAGATGACGCAGCCGCCACCGCGCTTCAGGCGCTGACCGCGATGCCACTCATTGGTGAGAAAGTTTTTCAAGGATGCGAGCAGGAAGGACCGGAACCGGCCGCGATCCGGATCGGCGCAGGCCAGCCGGTTGCCCCGCAGCAAACGGGCGAAAAACTCCTGGGTCAGATCCTGCGCCGTGGGCCGGTCATGCCCCTGGCCACGGACATAGCAGAACAACGGAGGCCAGTAAGCGGCGCATAATTCCTCCAATGCCGCCGCGCTCTTCGGCCCGCTGCCGCCCGCCTCCACGACCAGGCTCCATTGCGTGGTGCAAAAGTACGAGCCGCGCCTTTGCTCCTCCACCACCTCGGCGGAACTGGACTCATGCTCAGGACTCAAAGTCAGGGTGTCAGGATTCAAAGTGCGTACAGCGGAAATCCGCCGCTGACCACTGAGCAGCCGCCAGACCACTCGCAATCGTGACTTCGAGCCTGTCTGAAAAGTCACTGGTGCAGCGAAAGCGGCCAGCCCCGGAGTGCGCCCGTCCTCGGGCGCAGCAGCGTGCGAACGTCAGCGGGTATGTTTTTTTCGACGCGCTCCAAGTCATTACGTTGCTGCGCCCGAGGAC
>JANOQV010000210.1:0-71065 GCA_031414955.1 Pedosphaera sp.
CGCGTGCGTGCTGAAGCGCATCTGATATTTTTCGAGGCCGAAGATTTTGAAATACTTCAGATACATGTCGTTCACGGCGCGGAACTCGTCGGCGAACTGCTCCTCGGTGCAATAGATGTGGGCGTCGTTCATGTTGAGCGAACGCACGCGCATGAGGCCGAACAACTCGCCGCTCTGCTCGTAACGATAGCAAGTGCCGTATTCCGCGAGGCGCAACGGCAAATCGCGATAACTGTGCGGTTCAGCCGCAAAAATGCGGTGATGATGCGGACAGTTCATGGCTTTGAGGTAATAGCGGTCCGGCTCGTTGACTTGCGCCCACTTGAGCGAAGAGAACAGACGAACAAGCGCGACGTTATCCACCAATCCAGCCTGAGTTTTTTCAGGAAGCTGTTTGAAGGCGCGAACAAACTCTTGAGGGTCTGTTATGTTCTTCGCCTTCAATTCTGGGATTAACGACTCAAAGCTTTGGCGGAGTGACTTATCTGCTTCTGCGATGCTGCGTGCGGAACTCTCAATCGCAAGTTGCTTTTGTCCTTCATCAAAAAGTTCCATCGGTGGGAACATGGACTCCGCGTAGTAAGGCAAGTGACCCGAAGTCGTGTACATTTTTTCGCGCGCGATGTGCGGCGTTTTCACACGCACATAACCGGCGGCGAATTCCGTTTCCTTCGCGAGCGTTTCTAGTTCTTCCAGAATCGCCGTTCCCTTTGGCAACCATAACGCCAGTCCCGGCCCGACATATTCGGTGTCCAATGCGAACAGCCCCATCTCCGCGCCGATCTTGCGATGGTCGCGGCGCTTCGCCTCTTCGAGCATTTTGAAATACTCATCGAGCTGCGTCTTGTTTTTGAACGCGGTTCCGTAAATGCGCTGGAGCTGCGGCCCCTTCTCGTCGCCCTTGTAGTAGGCCGCCGCCACCGTCGTCAGCTTGAAGGCCCCGATGTTGCCCGTCCGCATGACGTGCGGCCCGGCGCAGAGATCGAGGAAGTCGCCGTTCTGAAAATACGAGATGGCTTCGCCCTCGGGAATCTGCGCGATGAGATCGAGCTTGAATTTGCTCACGTTGCCGGGGCGCTCGGCCAATCCGCCGAGCCGACCGCTCTGCGCGTCCTTGATGGCCTGTTCGCGCGGCACTTCGATCTTTTGGAAGACGTTGTTGGCCTTGATCTCCTTCTTCATCTCCTCCTCGATGCGCGCAAAATCCTCCTGTGAGATGCGATGCGGCATCTCAAGGTCGTAGTAGAACCCAGTCTCGACGGGCGGCCCGTACGCGAGCTGGGCCTCGGGCCAGATGCGGAGGACGGCGGTCGCGAAGACATGCGCGCACGAATGCCGGAGGCGTTCGAGGTCGGACATCTTGTTGCGGTCGTCGAGCGTCTTGCGCTCGGGGTTCGGTTGCTCGGGCTGCGTGGTTTGATTTTCTTCGGCCATAAAATTGTGGCCGGGACGATGGCAGAACAAAAATCTGAAAGCCAGCGCAGGAATTCTTCCGGGCGCAGGCCGTTCAGTCAGAGCCGGTCTGAAAAGTCGGTCCCGGAGATCGCCCGTCCTCGGGCGCAGCAGTCCGCTGACGCCGGGCGCGTTGGACCCTCCCAGCTCTCCAGGCTTTCGCACGTTGCTGCGCCCGGGGACGGGCGCACTCCGGGACCGGCGGCCTTTGCTTCCAGGCGACTTTTTAGACAGGCTCTCAGACCGCGCCCTCAATTAACCCAGGCATCTGGTGCAAGCGGGCAGCGGAAGTGGAAAGTGCGCTTGAGCAATGTTGACTCGGGCCCATGAGTAAGGCGCATCGAGCAGTGGGATGTGATTGGGAGTGAGGTTCACTGCGGCTGGTTTCCCTCTCCTCTCAACGAGGGGGGAGATCTTGCGCGCGCGGTGGCGGAGGATTGAGCGCGCATTTCTCAGCGAGTTCCGGATTAATTGCGCCATGCGTTCCTATGGCCGGGCGGTGATTTTGTTCGTGTGCTTGTGGCTGCCACTCTCGGTGGCGATGGCCGCCGCTGACTCACCCCGTCCGAATATCGTGCTCATCCTCGCCGACGACCTCGGCTACGCCGATCTTGGCTGCTTCGGGGCCAAGGACATCCGCACGCCAAACCTCGACCGGCTCGCGGCGCAGGGTCTGCGCTGCACCAGCTTCTACGTCGCGCAGGCGGTTTGCACGGCGAGCCGCGCGGCGCTCCTGAGCGGCAGCTACCCGAACCGGATCGGACTGGCCGGCGCGTTGAACCACACGAGCCGCAACGGCCTTCACCCCGACGAATGGTTGCTGCCCGAGATGCTCCAGGCGCGCGGCTACGCGACGGCTTGCGTGGGCAAATGGCACCTCGGCACCGTGCCCAGCCTCCGGGCCACGCGCCACGGATTCGACGAATGGCTCGGCATCCCCTACTCGAATGACAACTCGAAGTTCCACCCCGTGCTGGCGGCGGAAATGCCCCCGCTGCCGCTCATGGACGGCGACACCGTGGTGGAGTCCGATGCCGATCAGAGCAGCTTCACCCGCCGCTTCACCGAGCGCGCCGTGTCCTTCATTGAGCGCCACGCCCGGCAGCCTTTCTTCCTCTACCTGCCACACGTCATGCCGCATGTGCCAATCTTTGCCTCGGAGCAATTCAAGGGACGCTCGAAACGCGGACTCTACGGCGATGTCGTGGAGGAACTGGATTGGTCGGTCGGCGAAATCCTTGCCACCCTGGACCGGCTGAAGCTGGCCGAAAACACGCTGGTGATTTTCTTCTCCGACAACGGCCCGTGGCTCAGCTATGGGGAACATGCCGGCTCCGCGAAGCCGGGGCGCGAAGGCAAGCTCACCACCTTCGAAGGCGGCGTGCGCGTGCCGCTCATCGTGCGCTGGCCCGGCCAGGTGCCCGCCGGCCGCGTGAGCGACGAACCGTTCATGGCCATCGACTGGCTGCCCACGTTGACGGAACTGGCCGGCGGGAAACTTCCCGGCCGCAAAATCGACGGTCTCAACGTGAAGCCGCTGCTGCTCGGTGCGGCGGGCGCGAAGTCTCCGCACGAGGCGCTGTTCTTCTACGCGGGCGACGAATTGCACGCCCTCCGCAGCGGCGACTGGAAACTTCACTTCCCGCACCCTTATCTGACGACCTCCGGGGAACCTGGCCGCGCGGGCAAGCCTTCGAACTGGGGACAGGCCGCGCCGCGTTCCATCCAGGATTCCAGCATGGACGCCATCGCCAGCCGCCACGGCCAACGCGTGGCGCAATTGGAACTGTCCCTGTTCAATCTTCGCGCGGACCCCGGCGAGACCACGAACGTGGCCGCGCAACATCCAGGCCTCGTCGCGCGCCTCAGCCAGCTTGCGGAACCGATGCGCGCCGATTTGGGTGACTCGCTCACCGGCGTCAAGGGCGCCGGCCGTCGCCCGGCGGGGTTTGAACCGGCCAAGCCAGCCTTGAAATGATCCGGTCCTGACTGCGCCGGCCCGACAAGACCGCAGGCCAAACTGATTTCACCAGCACCATTGGCCCCGCGAACCGGGACGGGAGATCGGTGCCCCGGTTCGGCACGCATGAGCATTCGCCAGCAGATCCTCTCCGCCCGCCGTCATGGCGCTTGCAACCGGTAGAAGCGCTGGCCGTTGGTGGGAGCGGGCCGTGGGGCCAGCCAGTGGCCATGGGAGAACACCGGCTCAATCCCGACGGGGGTCCAACCGACGGGCGGGGCAAGGTTCGTGGCCCGTCGAGCTGGAAGTAGCTGGCGTGCCGCGGCCACGAGAGCACCAGACTTCCTCCCGTGGAGGAGGCAGCCATGACCGGCGTGTTGGAAATCAACGCGCGGCCGGTTCGCCCGAAGTTAAAGCTGAGCTCGCTGCGGTTGGTGCGGTCCTGATGCCCTTCGACCGCGAGCATGTTCCAGCCCTCACCCTGGGAAATCAGCCCGGGATTTGTCCCAACCCTGTAGGGGTTGCCGCCGCGCTCCGACCAGTGATGCAACCCCGTTGGGGTTCGGAAAGAGTGCCGCCGCCTTTGCCGTTGCCAAGGGCGGGGGGCGCTGGTCTGATGCGCCGCATGAACCGGGCGGATGATCAGCGTCTTCCCGAAATGGCACGGCACCGAGAAGCGGCGAAAAGTGAGGCGGCAGGTCTCCTGATTCCCCAATCCCAAAGGGATTGCATCACATAGCCCAGAGTTGCGAGGCACGAGCTACCCTGGGTCAGGCGGAGAGAAATGTTTCAACCCTGAAGGGGTTGCATCGTGGCGCTGTGCATGGTCGTGATGCAACCCCTTCAGGGTTGGTGAATCCTGATGGCCGATCGCCCAGGGTAGCTCGTCCGACTCGCAACCCTTGGGCTATGTGATGGAACCCCGTTGGGGTTCGGAAAGAGTGCCGCCGCCTTTGCCGTTGCCAAGGGTGGGGACCGCCGGTCTGATGCGCCGCATGAACCGGGCGGATCATCAGCCGAACCCCGAACAGGCGCGGCGGCGGGGATTCCCTCATTTATTCCCACGCCGTCATCCTATCGTGATTGAAGTTGATGACATCGACCCCACGATTCAGCAACAAGCCATACAAAGGGAGTTCAGCAGTCAGTACCAGATAGCTTCCGGGCGCGATCATGCTGATGGCCGTGTCAGTCAGACCGAAGCGAACGAAGTGCTCGTGCCTGCCGATGTCGGCGGCGGGCCTGGACTGCTCCGAAAAGGTTTCGAGGACGCGGCCAAACATCGCGCGGAATTCCGTGTCCAAGGGATGCGGCAACCTCCCGGCCAAATTCGATACTTCGGTCAAAATGTGAGGAGTCGTGATGATCTTGTCGAACTGGCTGACCAAAAGCGCCAAGCGGTCGAAATCGTCCTGGGTAAAATTCTTCGTGGCCCGGCAGTGGGGAAGATACTTGGGGTCGAGCCGGCCGACCAGCAGGCCGATCAGCAAGTTGGCGTCAATCAGCACGCCCTTGCTCCGGTACTTCCCGATGAGAGAAGCCGTCATCAAAGCACCTCAGCCAATGGTGCGAATCTTCATTGAGGTGACCTTGCCGGAAGTCGCGGAGACTTTGAACGTCTTGTATTTCCGGTGGGGCGGCGTGCCGAAGATGTCCGCCATTTTGCCTCCCAAGGCATTCACCGGTCGTTCAAAATCAAAGCCAATGGTCACCAGCCAATACTGTTCATCTTCGCTCTCCTCCAATTCTTCGAGGAGCACATTGCGGTGAGTAGGGTGCGGGAAAAATTCACCAAAGTATTTCAAGGCGGCGGCCACGGCTTGCTTCGCGCCGATCTTCTTCGCATGTCCCTCTGCCGATTTTGTCGCCGTGCTCATGTCATGGAGTGTTCACAGAACTGCCCATTCAGTCAAACCGTCATCTGGATTTCATCAATTCTAGTCCGAATTTGCTGAGGTGCTTGCCGCCCACAGAACTTCTTGTCCCGCCGCCGTCCCCTTCGCTACCTTGCGCCCGCCATGTTTGAACCGATTCGTGTCCAGATTGACGCCGCCGCCCAGAAGACCGCCCAGTTGCGGAGGTTTCTTTGACGTCCCCAGCGCGCAAAGGCGCCTGAGCGAACTGGATTCCTTGATGGCCGGGGAGTCCTTCTGGAACAACCGCGAGCAGGCCCAAAAACTCATCGACGAGTCGTCCACCCTGCACAAACGCATCGACCCGCTCCTCGCCGCCGAGAAGCAGCTTGAGGATTTCCGCGTGCTGACCGAGCTGGCCGAGGGCGAGCCGGTCGAGGAACAGCTTCCCCACCAACTGGAACTCGAACGCGAACTCGCCAAACTCGCGCACACGCTGGACAACTTCGAACTGCGCGTGCTGCTCAATGGCCCGCACGACGGGCGCGACGCCATCTTCAGCATCCAGGCCGGCGCGGGCGGCACGGAGGCGCAGGATTGGGCGGAAATGCTTTCGCGCATGTACGGCCGGTGGTTCGACAGCCGCTGCTGGAAGTGGGAGGTGACGGATGCGCTGGCCGGGGATTCGGCGGGGTTGAAGAGCGTGACCTTCCGCGTGGTGGGCGAGAACGCCTACGGTTTCTGCAAGGCGGAGCGCGGGGTGCATCGCCTGGTGCGCATCTCGCCCTTCGACTCGAACAAGCGGCGGCATACGAGCTTCTCCAGCGTGGATGTGATCGCGGAGTTGAGCGACATCGTGCAGTCGGACATCGTGATCCCGAAGACGGAGATCCGGCGCGACACGTTCCGCTCCGGCGGCAAGGGCGGCCAGAACGTGAACAAGGTCGAGACGGCAGTGCGGTTGACGCACATCCCGACCGGACTCGTGGCCGCCTCGCAAGCCCAGCGCAGCCAGGTGCAGAACGAAGCCACCGCGATGGCCATGCTCGTCTCGAAGCTCTACGCCTTGAAGCTCGACGAGGCGAAGGGCGACATGGAGCGTTTCTACGGCGAGAAAGGCAGCGTGAGCTGGGGCAACCAGATTCGCAGCTACGTCTTCCAGCCCTATCGCATGGTCAAGGACCTCCGCACCGGCGTGCAAACGAGCGATGTGCAGCGGGTGATGGATGGGGATTTGGATGCGTATGTGAACGCGTGGCTGCGCGCGGGTTGTCCGATGAAGCGGATGCAGGGGGTGAAGGATGAAGAGGAATAAACACCAAGATCCAAGATCCAAGATCCAGAGAAGCGCCAAGCATCAAGATCCAAAGGCGGGTGTTCGGAGCGAATGGTGTTTGGGGCTTGGAGCTTGGCGCTTCTCTGGATCTTGGTTCTTGGATCTTGGTTCTTTTCCCCCATGAACATCCTCGACACCATCGTTGAACAGAAGAGGCGCGAGGTCGCCGCGCTGCCAAGACGCACCGTCACCGTCGCTTCGCTGAAGAAGGCGCTGACCAAGCGCGGGGATCATCGCGGGTTCAATTGCGCGCTGCGGCATCCCCGGCGTGGCTCCGTGGCGCTCATCGCTGAGGTGAAGAAGGCGTCGCCGTCGGCCGGCGTCATTCGCCCGGACTTCGACCCTGTGCTCATTGCCAAACAATACGAGGCGGCAGGTGCGAGCTGCCTTTCGGTGCTGACGGACGAGAAGTTCTTCCAAGGTTCGCTCGATTACCTGAAGCAGATTCGCGCCGCAGTGAAACTTCCGTTGCTGCGCAAGGATTTCATCATCGACCAGCGCCAGATTCTCGAAGCCATCGAGTGGGGCGCGGATGCGATTCTACTCATCGTGGCGATTCTCTCGGACGCGCAGTTGAAACAGTTCCACGACCTCGCCACGGAAGCCGGCCTCGCCGTGCTGGTGGAGGTCCACGACAAGGAGGAACTGGAGCGCGCCCTCGCCATCGACGTCCGCCTGCTCGGTGTGAACAACCGCAATCTGAAGACTTTCAAAGTCGATCTCGCGACTACAGAGACGCTGGCCGTCCAGGTCTTTACCGCGCGCGGAGCAGGCGATGTGGTGCTCGTAGCCGAGAGCGGCATTCACACGCGCGCGGACGTGGACCGTGTGGCCCGGGCCGGAGCGAGCGCGATTCTGGTCGGTGAGTCATTGATGCGCGGCGACATCGCGAGCAAGGCGGCGGAGTTGATTGCTTAACGTGCGACCAGTTTGCCCGCGCTCCGCATGGTGGTGGCGGTAAAGAGCACTTTCTCCTGGAGGGCCGGGCTGAGGTGTTGCGCGAGGTTCACCTGCTCATCGCCTTCGCGACCAAGGGCATCAACTGATGCCATCAAATCGCCCGGTGGAATCACCCAGCCGTTCCACGCCTTGCGCGCCCATGCGGTCGGCCATGCTGAGGAGCATGTTGCTCATGGGCACACCGCCGGATTTAACGACGCGGCCGGGAGTCAGCCCACCGCCCGCGCCACCCGCCAAAATCACTGGCAGGTTGCTGTGGGAATGGCGGTTGGCATCCGCGTGACCGCTGCCATAGACGATCATCGTGTTGTGCAGGAGAGATTTGCCGTCCACGTCTTTGGTCCGCTCCATCTTTTCCAGGAACTTGGCGAGTTGTTTCAGGTAGAAGAGGTCGATCTCGGCGACCTTGTCGATCATCTCCTGCTTGCCCTGGTGATGGGTGAGGAAGTGATGGCCCTCGGCAATGTTGATCTCGGGGAAAGTGCGGTTGCTGCCCTCGTTCGCCAGCAGGAAAGTGGCGACGCGCGTCGAGTCGGTCTGGAATGAAAGCAGCATCATGTCGAACATCACCTGGATGTATTCCTCGTAGCTCGTGGGCACGCCCGAGGGCGCAGCCACATCTGGATCGGGTGAGGTGCCGAAGCGTTCCGACTTCTCGATGCGCTTCTCGATCTCGCGCACGCTGCCGAGGTATTCATCGAGCTTGTCCTTGTCACGCGAGGCCATCTGCCGCTGCAAGGCGCGCGCGTCAGCAAGCACGAAATCCAGGATGGACCGCTGCTGCTGCTGGCGAAGGGTGAGGCTCTGGGCGCGCTCGCCATGATGGCCCGCGCCGAACAGACGCTCGAAGAGCAGGCGCGGATTCGGCTCGGGCGCGACCGGCTGGGTCGGTGAACGCCAGGCCAGATTGTACTGATAGGCGCAGGAATAACCGGAGTCGCAGTTGCCTGACTTGCGCACCGCGTCGCAGGTCAGTTCGAGCGATGGGAAGCGGGTGAGGTGCCCGATCTGGTTGGCGATGACCTGATCGATGGAAATGCCGGCGTGAATGTCCGCGCCCGCCGTTTTCTTGACCCGCACGCCGGTGAGGAACGTGCCGCTGGCCCGGGCGTGATCGCCGGCGCCATCAGGACCAGGTGTGGCATTGACGTGATCCATGCCGCCGAGGATTTGCAACTGGTGCTTCAGCTTGGTCAGCGGCTCCATGGAGCGGGCCAGTTTGAAGTCCTTGCCTTCGCCGGTGGGCCACCAGTTCGGCTGAATGGCGCCATTCGGGAAATAGACGAAGGCCGCGCGCAGCGGAGAGCCGGTCGTCGTGGTGGCGAGGTTGGCTGCGCCCGCGTGAGCCGCCCCCGCGCCCAAGGGCCGCAGCGTTTCAAACGCCGGGAGCGCCAGGCATGCGCCCAGACCCCGCAGAAAATGGCGGCGATTGAAAATCGCGAGTTTGTCCGCGACTGCATTGCGTTGCTGATTCGTCTTCATGGTTTTGGTGCCCAAGCGTGTTGTCCGGCTTCATCGGATTGACGCTCCTCAGACCGGTGGAGTTTCGACATTTATCCTGGGGCCGTCGCGCCGCCGCATTTGGGCCGTCCGCCTCAGGAAATGGGGCGACTGCCCCAGAATGCGCCCACGCAAAGGTTGATACGACCCAGGGCATTGTTTAGGTTTCCCGCCGCCTTAGGGCAAATCAACATGAGCGACAAAGAAGTTTTGGGAAATGAAGCCGAATCCTCTCCGGGAACCGAGGTGGGAGTGGACGAACCGCTTTCCACGGAGCAACTGGCCGGATTGAAGACCCAGGCGGCCAGTGCGGCGCAGTATTATGAGCAGTGGTTGCGCACCACGGCCGATCTGGAGAATTTCAAGAAGCGCGCCGCGCGGGAGAAGCAGGACGCAATCAAGTTCGCCAACGAATCGTTGCTCGAGAAGTTCATCCCCATCCTGGACAACTTCGAGATGGCGCTGGCCGCCGCCTCCGCCGCCAACACCTCGGTGGAGTCGCTCCAGGCCGGGGTGAACATGATTCAACAGCAATTGCGCTCGGCCATGAGCAATGCCGGACTCGAGGAAATCGAGGCCACGGGCAAGCCTTTCGACCCCAACCTGCACGAGGCCATCTCGCAGCAGGAAAGCAGCGACGCGCCCGAGGGCCAGGTCTTGCAACAGGTGCGCAAGGGCTACAAGCTGCGCGAGCGTTTGCTCCGCCCCGCCAGCGTCATCGTGGCCAAGAAGCCGTCCGCGTGAAGAGCGCCATGAATCGGAGTAATAATTTCACGAACGAAGCGGAGCCTGAGCTGCCCTGGCGTTTCGCCCTCCGTCTTTCGTCATTCAATTCCCATTCCCCGCTGCCGCTGTAACCCCGATGTCGAAGCGAGATTATTACGAAGTCCTCGGCGTGGCCAAGGACGCGGACGCGGACGAGATCAAGAAATCCTACCGCAAGCTGGCGGTGAAATTTCATCCGGACAAGAACCCCGGAGACAAGACCGCGGAGGAGAAATTCAAGGAACTGGGACAAGCCTACGAAGCGTTGTCCGATCCGCAGAAGCGCGCGGCCTACGACCAGTATGGTCACGCGGCCTTTGATTCCCGGCAGCGGGCCTCGCGCGGCGGGGGTGGCTTCCACGACCCGTTCGACATTTTCCGCGAAGTCTTCAGCCAGCAGGGCAACGGCAGCATCTTCGACGACTTGTTTGGCGGCGGACGCTCCAACGCCGGCGGGCCGCAACGCGGGGCCGATCTGCGCTACGACTTGGAAATCAGCTTCGAGGAGGCGGCGCGCGGCTGTGAAAAGGAAATTTCCGTCACCAAGCTGGATCGTTGCGAAAGCTGCGGGGGCAGCGGTGGCGAGGTCGGGGCGCGCTTCCACTCCTGCCAGACCTGCGGCGGGCGCGGCCAGGTGCTTTCGTCGCGCGGGATTTTCAGCATCGCGCAAACCTGCCCGCGCTGCCAGGGAGCTGGCCGCACCATCGACAAACCGTGCCAGACCTGTCACGGCAGCGGGCAGCACGAGCGGAAGTCGAGCATCACCCTGCGCATCCCGCCGGGCGTGGATGCCGGGTCGCGGCTGCGTTCGAGCGGCAATGGGGAGGCGGGCAAACAGGGCGGACCAACGGGGGACTTGTACGTCATCATTCACGTCAAAGAACATTCCATCTTCCAACGCGACGGCGACGATCTGCTCTGTGAGGCACCGATCAGTTTTACCATCGCGGCGCTGGGCGGCGAGATCGAAGTGCCCACGCTGGAGGGCCAGGCCCAGATTAAAATTCCAGCCGGCACCCAGACCGCCAGCGTATTTCGGCTGCGTGGCAAGGGCATCAAAAACGTGCATGGCCACGGTCACGGAGACTTGCATGTGCAAGTCACGGTCGAAGTGCCGAATAAACTGACCGCCGAGCAAAGGGCCAAGCTGGTGGAGTTCTCCAATCTCTGCGACGAATCAGTGAACCCGCGCAGCAAGTCGTTTTTCGACAAGGCCAAGGAGCTGTTTCGTTGAACCGCTCGCCGGCGGACACCGCCGGGCTTGCTTGCGGTAGAACGTATTTTATGAGCACGCGGACCAGGCGGTCCGCGCTCCGTTGAGGCCATGCACCGATTCTACTTGTCACCAGAACTTTGCCGGGCGGACGCGCTCAGTCTCACCGGGCGCGAGGCGCATCACGCCGTGCAAGTGCTAAGAGTGCGCACGGGTGAACCCGTGACCGTGCTGGATGGCGCGGGCCTGGAACTTCTCTGCGAAGTCACCCGTCAATTCCGCGACACACTTGAACTGCGCGTGCAGAAAAGAATTGCCGCCGCTCCCCTGCCCTGCGTCATCACGCTGCTCCAGGCGGTGCCCAAGGGGAAAATCTTCGAGAGCATCATTCAGAAGGCCACCGAACTGGGCGTGACCCGCCTCGTGCCCATTCTTTCCGAGCGCGTGGTAACCCAGCTCGACCACGAGGGAGCAGAAGCAAAGGCGGAGAAGTGGCAGCAGATCGCCGTCGAAGCGATCAAGCAATGCGGCAGTCCCTGGCTGCCCAGAGTGGAGGTGCCGATCACGCTGGAGAAATTTCTCTCTCGCCACGAATCATTTGATCTGCCGCTCATCGGCTGTCTCGAAGCAGGCAGCCGGCACCCGCGCGAGTGGTTCCAGAAATTTCTTCACGAACAGAAACAGTTGCCCAGGTCAGTGTGCATCTGGATCGGGCCGGAAGGCGATTTCACCGCTGCGGAATACTGCCTCATCAAAGCCTCGGGCGCATGGCCGATGACGCTGGGCCGGCTGGTGCTGCGGGTGGAGACAGCGGCGACCTACGCCTTGTCGGTGGTGAACTACGAGTTAGAAGCGTCCCCTGCCGGCGGCTGAAAGGTTCGAGGCGAGGCGCAGTTCACTGAGCCGTGGCTCGCACCAGTTCGTGCGTCCTGAACCCGATCTTGCCCACGGCGTGACCCGCCTTCACATAAAGCATGTAAGGCACATTGGGTTCGAGCGGTTCAGGCTGGGCTTTGGGAATCTTCGGTTTCATGCCGCGCAGCGTCGCACCGTACGCCACCGCCTTGTTCGGCGCGGAAGTGGAGTCCGCGATGAGATGCCAGAGAGCGTGCGGATACTTGTTAGTCTTCTCGTCGTCCGCAGCCACGACCAGAATTTCCGTGAAGCGATAATTGCGATCGAAGGCAAACAGGACAGGATAGACCGGCGTGTCCCCGACGGCGGTGCGCGTGCTGGCCCGGGGCGGACGAATCTGCGGCAAAATTTGAATGACCGGCTTCACAAACCAGTCGGTGAAAAAGGCGACGTAAACGCCCGCCAGCACCACGGCCAGGATGATCAGCACCACGGACTTTTTTGTCATGTGCTTGTTGACGTTACGAGGAGCGGATTATTCGCCCGCACCTCGGGTTGGCGGTAAAAGTTTACAGTCTCTCCACCGGCACGACTCCGCCGCAAGGCGGTGACGCAAAAACAAAACAGGCAAGAACACATGACTATGAAGACGAATGAGCGCGGAGCCGGAGGCGCTTTCACGCTGATCGAACTGTTGGTCGTGATCGCCATTATCGCGATCCTGGCCGGCCTGCTCCTGCCCGCCCTGGCCAAGGCCAAGGAGTCGGGCAAACGCATCGCCTGTGTCAACCACCTGCGCCAGTTGGGTCTCTCCATGCAGATGTACACGGACGACCATGAGGGCTTACAACCTCCGCGCACGATCAATGGCCCGGACCGAAGCTGGCCCACTTCCCTGCGTAACTATTACCTGGATCTGAAGGTGCTGACGTGCCCCAGCGACCTGAACCCGGTCAGCAACACCAGCGCCCTTTCCAGCGATGACCGCGCACCGCGCAGCTACATCCTGAATGGCTGGAACGACTACTTCGAGGAGCTGTCGCCGTTACCATCGATTTCGGCGCTCGAAGGCAAACAGCTTCCCGAAACGGCAATCAGGAACTCTGCCGAGACGGTGCTGTTCGGCGAGAAGACCACCAACTCCATTCATTTCTACATGGATTTCATGGAAGTAGATCCGGCGACGCTGATCGCCAATGACTTCTCGGAGGTCGACCACGACAAGCACATGAAAGGACAGAGCGGCACCGGTGGTTCGAACTTCGCTTTCGCGGACGGCAGTGCGCGTTACCTGAAGCACTGGGGTTCCATCACGCCCATCAACCTGTGGGGCGTGACGGACAAATGGCGCGACTCGACGTTTTGAGCGGCAGCACAGCTTTGGCTGCGATCTTCCCGCATGACCGGCGCTCCTGATCTATGCCGTTACCCAGGGCAGACGCATCAAAATGTTTGGTTCCACGGGCTAAAACCCAAAATCCAAATCCCCAATCCCAAATAAGCTCTCCATTCCAAACTCTTATGGGAGTGCGAACGCCTGGTTTTGGAATTTGGGCTGTTGGAATTTATTTGGGATTTGAGATTTGGGTTTTCGTGCGAAACACCGCGAAATTAGATCCGTCTGCCCTGTGCCGTCACCTCTTGCCGGTTGCTTCCCGTCACCGGCGTTCCTAAACTCCGCCTTATGAATTCACCTTGGCGATGGCATGGCGGCTGGCTTTTGGCCGCGCTTCTTTGCGGCTGCTCCTCCATGAACTCTCAATCCCCCCAGTTTCCCGACATCTCACGACTCCCCGCGCAAGCCGCGCTGCCCGATCCACTGGTGATGCTGGACGGCTCCAAGGTCACGAGCGCCGCCCAATGGAACGCGCAGCGCCGCCCGGAACTGAAAGCCATTTTCGCCCACTACATGTACGGCGCGATTCCGCCCCGGCCCGAGCGGCTCGACTACGCGGTGGAGGTGGTGGACAAGAAATTTCTTGGCGGCAAGGCCACGCTGAAGTTCGTCACCATCTCCATCCCCGGCAGCGACGCGCCGAAGATCGATCTGCTGCTGGTGACGCCTAATGGGAAATCCAAACCCGCCCCGGTCTTCCTGGCCATGAACTTCTGCGGCAACCACGCCGTGCATTCCGACCCGCGCATTCCGCTGGCGAAAAGTTTCCTCGGCAACTGCAACGGCTGCACGAACAACCACGCCACCGCCGCCGCGCGCGGCACGCAGGCGGCCGACTGGCCTATTGAGCAAATCATTGATCGCGGCTACGCCCTGGCCTGCTTCGCCAACGCCGACGTGGACTCGGATCGCGGCCACGTCTCGGATGGCGTGTACGCCTGGCTGGCCCGCGAGCGCACCGGCTCGGCGACGAATTCAGCCACGGCGGATCGCGGCTGCATCGCGGGTTGGGCCTGGGGCTTTCAACGCTGCGTGGATTATCTCGTGACCGATCGCGACCTCGACAAGGCGCGCATCGCCGCCGTCGGTCATTCGCGCAACGGCAAGACGGCGCTGCTGGCGGCGGCCTACGACGAGCGCATCGCGCTGGCCATTCCGCACCAAGCCGGCTGCGGCGGCACCGCACCCAACCGCGTGGCCCCCGAACTGGCCAAGCCGGTGTCCAATGGCCGAGGCACGGCGGAGACGATGGCCGTGATCAACAAGAGCTTCCCGCACTGGTTCAACGCCGAGTACAAGCAGTTCAACGCCACGCCGGAGAAGCTGCCCTTTGATCAGCACGAGCTGGTGGCGCTGATGGCCCCGCGTCCGGTCCTGCTCTCGAATGCCACGGATGACAAGTGGGCCAACCCCGGCCAGCAATTTGAAATGCTCAAGGCCGCCGAGCCAGTTTATAAGCTGCTCCAGGCCGGAGGCTGCGATGCGGACGCCATGCCGCCTGAAGGCAGGCTCGTGCCAAGCCGCCTGGGCTACTACATCCGCGCGGGCAAGCATTCGATGACGAGCGGTGACTGGCTGGTGTTTCTCGATTTCGCGGACCGCCATCTGGGCGGGAATTGACCGGACGCTTGAACCTGGATTTCGGCAACCCGGCCCGGCCTCAGTTACCAAGTGTAACACCGAGGAACGCGAAGGCGTCTGCTTTGAACAAGTGCAGCCTGTGATTTGGATGCCGATAAATGACCTATGAAAGCTGAGTCCATTTGGTCCCGGAGGCGGGGCGTTTCCATCCTGGCCGGTGTGGTGAGCGGAGTCCTGGTGACTTCCGCCGCCGAACCGACCAAGGCGCAGCTTGATTTCTTCGAGAGCAAAGTGCGCCCGGTGCTGGCGGACAATTGCTACCAGTGTCACAGCACGAAGGGCGAGAAGGTGAAGGGCGGACTGCTGCTCGATTCGCGCGAGGGACTGCTCAAAGGCGGAGATTCCGGCCCGGCCCTTGTCTCCGGCGACCCGGAGAAGAGCCTGCTGATCAAGGCCATTCGCTACACCGATCCCGATCTGCAAATGCCGCCCAAAGGCAAAAAGCTTTCTGACCAGCAAGTCGCCGACCTCGCCAACTGGGTGCGAATGGGCGCTCCCGATCCGCGAATTGCCAGCGCCGCGCAGAAGGAATGGAAGGATCCCAGCGCGAAGCACTGGGCCTGGCAGCCGGTGAAGAAACCCGCGGTGCCTGCCGTGGCCACTGCGGCCTGGGTTCAGACCCCGGTGGATAATTTCATCGTCGCCAAGCTCGACGAGAAGGGCTTGAAACCCAGCGCTCCGGCCGACCGGCGCACGCTGATCCGCCGCGCTTCTTTTGATCTGATCGGCCTGCCGCCGACGCCGGACGAAGTGGAGGCTTTCGTCAATGACACCTCCTCCAACGCTTTCGAGAAAGTGATTGACCGCCTGCTCGCCTCGCCGCAATACGGCGAACGCTGGGGCCGCCACTGGCTCGACACGGCGCGCTACGCCGACACGAAAGGTGAAGTGAAGAGGCAGCGCGAGGATCCGAACTATCCCCACGCCTGGACGTACCGTGATTACGTGATCCGCAGCTTCAACGAGGACAAGCCTTACAACGTCTTCATCGCCGAGCAACTGGCGGCGGACAAGCTGCCTTCCAGTTCATTGAATCCGAGCAATCTGGCCGCGCTGGGCTTCATCACCATTGGCGAGCGCTTCCAGGGAATGCGCAACGACATCATCAATGACCGCATTGATGTCGTGACCAAGGGCTTGCTCGGACTGACCGTGACCTGTGCGCGCTGCCACGATCACAAGTTCGATCCGATCCCGCAGAAGGATTACTACTCGCTGCATGGCATCTTCGCGAGCTGCGCCGAGCCGGAGATCGAGCCGGTGATCTCCAAGATTCCTGCCTCGGATGAGTATCGCGATTACTACACCAAGCGCATGGCGCTCCAGAAAGAGGAGCAGGAACTGGAGGCGAAATTCCTCGCATTGCGCCGCAAGCGCGACCCGATGGCCATTCGGGATTTGCAACGTGAAATCAAACAGAATGTCACCCGGACGGCGCAACTCGAGATGAGCCATCCCGCAGCGCCGGCGCGGGCCATGATCGTGCAGGACATCCCGCGCCCGCATGATTCGCCGCTCTTCATCCGTGGCGAAGCCGACAACCGGGGAGCGATCGTGCCTCGGCGCTTCCTCGAAGTGCTTTCAGGACCGACGCGCCCGGAGTTCAAGAGCGGCAGCGGTCGCGCCGAACTGGCCGCCGCCATCACGAGCAAGAACAACCCGCTCACCGCGCGGGTGATGATCAACCGCATCTGGCAGCATCATTTCGGCGAGGGATTCGTCAGCACGCCCGACGATCTGGGCACCATGGCGGAGACTCCGAGCCATCCCGAACTGATCGATTATCTGGCCAGCCGTTTCATGGACGAAGGTTGGAGTATCAAGAAGATGCACAAGCTCATCATGCTGTCGTCCGTGTACCAGCAGGGCAGCGCCAACAATCCGCGTTACGCGCTGGTCGATCCGAACAACCGCCTGCTCTGGCGCATGAGCATTCGCCGCCTGGAATTCGAACCGTTGCGCGATTCACTCCTCGCCATCGGCGGCACGCTGGACAAGACCATGTATGGCCGGCCGACGCGGGGATTGGAGTCGCAGCGCCGCTCGATTTACGGATTCATCGACCGGCAGAATCCCGCCGACGTGCTGGTCAATTTCGACTTCGCCAATCCCGACGTGACCAACGGCAAGCGTTACCAGACCACCGTCCCGCAGCAGGCGCTGTTCTTCATGAACAGTCCGCTCGTGGTTGAGTCCGCCAAGAATCTGGTGAGCCGGAAGGATTTCGCCGCCCTCTCGACGGAGGAGGAACGCGTCAGTTTCCTCTACTCGATGATCTACCAGCGCAAACCCAGCGCGGAGGAAATTGCCTTGGGATTGGATTTTGTTTCGCAACAGCCTTCGCAGCAACGGGTCGCCTCGACCGCCGCCACCGGCCCGGCCAATGCCCGCAAGGGTTTCAAACCCGGTCAGGGCGCGAACGCGCTGCCCAATCGCCCTGGTCAACTCCGTCGCGCCGGCAACCAGCCGGCCACCGCGCGCGCTCCGCTCACGGCCTGGCAGGAATACGCCCACGCGCTCTTCCAGGGCAACGAATTCAGTTTCGTGAACTGAACGGCTTGGCGCGCGGACATTCCTGTCCGTAGTAATCTCCGAACGACGAACAGTTTCAGACCTGCCGGAGCCTGCGCCCTATTTCACGTTGCTGCGGACAGGAATGTCCGCGCGCCGGAGAAGCACTGGTTAGGGCGGAAATCCAAACGACAGTTTCACCGCCGAATACTCGGGATGCACCGCGCCCTCCCGCGTGCGGATCGTGAGGGGCGGCTCCTCCCAGGTTCGACCGCGCATCCACTCCGGCAAATCCGTCGCGCGCATCATGCCGAACAATCCCAGCAAGGGACGTTCGACTTCGCGCAGGACCACCGGACGCCATCGCACGATGATCAACCCCGCATCGCGCGCGCCGGTCTTCACTCGTTCGTGCTGTTCGCCAGGCGTCACGGGAAACACGCAGGCGAAGAAACCGCCGCGCTCCAGATGCCGCGCCGCCGCCGCGCAGTAGTCGGCAATGTTCCCGCGCATCTCGAAGCGGCAGGCCACCTTCTGCGGATGCTCGGCAGCCACCCCGCTGCCGAGCGGAAAGTAGGGCGGGCTGCCCAGCACGAGATCGAACTTCTCCTCGGCGTGCAGCACTCCGCCTTCGCGGAAATCGCCCTGGCGGATTTCGTAGCGATCCGAAAGTCCGTTCCACACCGCCGACTTGCGCGCCAGCCGCACACTCTCCTCCTGCGCCTCGACCGTGACGAAGCGCGCGCCCGACAACCGCCACGCCGCGATCATCCCCACCGCGCCGAGGCCGCTGCCCAGATCGAGCGCCGTGCGCGCCGCCGGACACCACGAGGTGCCATACCACGCCGTCAGCACGTCGTCGGTCGAGAATCGATGGCCGTTCGCCAACTGAAACAGGCGGAAGTAACCGCTGATGGCGTCGAGGGTCTCGCCCGCAACCAACTCCGGCCCCTGCCCCAGCGCCCCTGGCGGGATGGGGCCAGGTTTGGTCCAGCCTTTGAAAACAGGTTCGTCATGACGCATGGGCGAAGGCTAATGGAGATGCCACCGCGCGTGAAAGCTCCAACCCGGCACGGACCGGTTTCAACTTTTGCATCATCATTCCTTTCCGGTAACTTCGGCCCCATGACGTTGACGGAACAAATGACGGCCCTGGCCAGGCAGGCCCGCGCGGCTGCGCGCGAACTGGCCAGGCTGAGCACGGAGGAAAAGAACCGTTGCCTGCTCGCGATGGCGGCGGCGCTGGAACAGAACGCGGAAGCCATCAAAACTGCGAACGCGAAGGACATGGTGGCCGGTGCGCAGATGGGCCTGACCAGCGCCATGCTCGACCGGCTCAAGCTCGATGACCAACGCATCGCCGGCATGGCGAAAGGATTGCGCGAAGTCGCCACGCTGCCAGATCCCATCGGCAAGCTGCTGGACGAACGTGTGCGTCCGAACGGCTTGCGGCTGAGGAAGGTTTCCTCGCCCATCGGCGTCGTGGTCATCATCTACGAGTCGCGTCCGAACGTGACGGCCGACGCGGCGAGCCTCTGCTTCAAGTCAGGAAATGCGACCATTCTGCGCGGCGGCAAGGAGGCGATTCATTCCAACCAGATCATTGCGCAAACGATGGTCGAGGCGGGGCATCGAACGCTCACGCATTTTCCTCAACACGCCATCCAGGTCGTCGCCACCACAGACCGCGAGGCGATCAAGGAACTGCTTTCGCTCACCCAGTACGTGGATCTCTGCATGCCCCGCGGCGGCGAAGGTCTGATTCGCGCCGTGACCGAGTGTTCCAAGGTGCCGGTGATCAAGCACTACAAGGGCGTCTGCCATGTCTTCGTGGATCGCGACGCCGACTTGCTGATGGCCGAGGCCATCGTGATGAACGCCAAGGTGCAGCGCCCCGCCGTCTGCAACGCGATGGAGACACTGTTGGTGGACAAATCAGTGGCGGGAGTATTTCTCCCCCAGATCGGGGCGAAACTTTGGGACAAGAAAGTGCAACTGCGCACCGACAACGCTGCCTGCGGCATCCTCTACAAAGCGCGGATCAAGCCCGAGGCGGAACTGGACGCTGCCAACCTGCACGTCCCAGCTCAAGACGCCGACTGGTTCACCGAATACAACGACTACATCCTCAACGTCCGCGTAGTGGACGGCGTGCAAGAAGCCATCGAACACATCAGTCACTACGGCAGCGCGCACTCGGACAGCATCGTGACCAGGAATGAGGCGACGGCGCAGCGCTTCTTGAACGAAGTGGATTCCGCCGCCGTGTATTGGAACGCCAGTACGCGTTTCACCGACGGCGGCGAATTCGGCATGGGCGCGGAGATCGGCATCAGCACCGACAAGATTGGCGCGCGCGGCCCGATGGGACTCGACGAACTGACCACCTACCGTTGGCTTGGCTATGGCACGGGGCAGGTGCGGACTTAGCCGGTGCGGTGCGGAAGAAGCCTCACGCCAAGTCCGCGAAGGACGCGAAGGACGGAACCAGGGTCTGATTTCCGTTGCCCAATGGGCTTCACCACAAGGTGCGGGTCTGACGGGCCTGTGGAAATGAATGCCTTGGCGCCCTTGGCGGCCTTGGCGTGAGGCACGACCGTTCTCGACTCCAAGGTTCCGGCTTAGTCGTCGGGAAATCCCATCTTGCGAACGCCGTTCCCCCGACTAGAGTTTGCTCCATGTCAAACGCGGTTGAATCTCCAGCGATGCCGTTGCGCGGCGCGAAGCTCTGGCCTTTGTCCGTGGCCGCTTACCGGGTGCTGGGTGAGGCGGGCCTGATTCCCAAGAACACCGAACTCCTCTACGGGTTCGTCTATACGAAAATGTCCAAGTCACCCTTCCACAGTTTTCTTTTGCAATTCCTAATCGAGGCTGTGAGCCGCGTCCTTCGGACCGGCTGGCTTTTGCGTACCGAGCAGCCAGTCACCTGCGGCGATTCGGAGCCGGAGCCTGATCTGGCCGTGGTCATCGGACGCAAAGAGGACTTCCGGCACGACCACCCGCACACAGCGGAACTCGTCATCGAAGTCAGCCTGAGCAGCGTTGACTATGACCGTTCCAAACTTCCCGCCTACGCCGCGGCGGGAGTGAAGGAATGCTGGCTCGTGCTCGGTGCGGAGAAGAAGATCGAAGTGTACCGGCAGCCCAAAGACGGCCAGTTCGCCGAGCAAGCCGTGCATGGACCGGCCGGCACCCTCACCAGCGCGGCCTTGCCGGAATTCACCCTCACGCTGGACGCGCTCTTCGCGAAGTAAAGTCACGCCGTCCCGATTTGCCGAATCCAGGAAGTGCCTTACCATGCGCGACGTGATTTTTAACGAGGCCAGTTCCGCATCCGTCGCCGCCGCCACGGGACGGGCGCGCTTCGTCCGGGCGCATCTGCCGGCGGAGGGCTTGTTCGCCGGGCATTCTTGGCGCGTTTCGCCGGACCCGTTCCCGCTCAGTCCGGAATTCATCGAGCAGTTGAACTGGCTGGGGCGCGTGTCCCTCCAGTTCTATCGCGCGGTCAATCTGCTCTATCGCCAGAGCCTGGATGGCCGTCAGCCGCGCTGGGTGGCGGAGTTGCTCGATCAGGGCAAGCCGGCGGAGATGATCGAACTGCAACGCTCCTCCGCCTTCAAGGGCGAGGTGCCGCGCGTCATCCGCCCCGACCTTCTGCTCACCGAGAAAGGCTTCTCCATCACCGAACTCGACAGCGTGCCCGGCGGCATCGGGCTGACAGCGTGGTTGAACGAGACCTACACCGGGGCCGGCGGGACGGGCGGGGAGATCATCGGCGGACGGGACGGCATGATGAGCGGCTTCGAGAGCATTTTTGGCGACGCCCCGCGCGTTCACGTCGTCGTGTCGGAGGAATCGGCGACGTATCGGCCGGAGATGGAATGGCTGACCGAGATGCTGGGCAACTCGAAGATTCAGATACGCGATTCCAAGTTCAGCGACTTCCAGGATGGCGACGCGGTGTATCGCTTCTTCGAGCTGTTCGATCAGGCGAACGTGCCGAATGCGCGGCGCATCTTTGACCTGGCGGCGCAGAAGAAAATCCGGCTCACGCCGCCGCCCAAGATGATCTTCGAGGAGAAGCTGCTCTTCGCGCTGCTGTGGAACCGGA
This sequence comes from Pedosphaera sp., assembly GCA_031414955.1. Lineage (GTDB taxonomy): Bacteria > Verrucomicrobiota > Verrucomicrobiia > Limisphaerales > SIBH01 > JANNGC01. Next base: position 21,554 of record JANOQV010000210.1, read on the forward strand.
ACCTGCGGGAGTTCTGGCGGCAGTCGCTAGGCGAGAGCTTCTTCAAGCGGCTGCTCTCGCATGTGCCTTACTCGTGGGTGATTGATCCGGTGCCCCTCCCGCCCCACGCGGCCATTCCCGAACTGGGCCTGACGGACTGGCAGCAGCTCAAATCGCTCTCGCAGCGCGAGCGCGAATTGATTCTGAAGGTGTCGGGCTTTTCCGCCGAGGCCTGGGGCGCACGCGGCGTTTATCTGGGCAGCGATTTATCGCATGAAGAATGGAGCGGGGCGGTGGACAAGGCCATCGCGGGGTTCGGCTCCTCGCCCTGCGTGCTGCAACGATTCGAGAAGCCCAAGAGCCTGGCCGCAAGCTGGTATGATTTCGACGCCAACAAGATCATGCCCATGCAGGGCCGCGTCCGGTTGTGTCCCTACTACTTCGTGAGCGGCGAGGGCGATGCCGCGCGTCCCGAGTTGCGCGGCGTGCTGGCCACGATTTGTCCGGCGGACAAAAAGATCATCCACGGCATGGAGGACGCCATCATGGCTCCCTGCGCCCTCGTGAATCCCAGCCATGACGACCGTTGAATACACGCTGCTGGCGATCAGTTCGCTGTTCGTGATCGTGGATCCGATCGCCGTGGTGCCGTCCTTCCTGGCCATGACTTCGGAGGCCACGCCGAGCCAGCGCGTCCGCATGGCGCGGCTGGCCTGCTTCATCATGGTGCTGGTGTTGGGTGCGTTCGCGATTCTCGGCGAACGCATCCTGAAGTTTCTCGGCATCGATCTGCCGGCCTTTCAAATCGCGGGCGGCATCGTGCTGCTGCTCGTGGCGCTCGACATGTTGCGCGCGCAGCGCTCGCGCGTGCAGGAAACGCGCGAGGAGACGGCGGCCGGATCGGCCAAGGACGACATCGCGGTCACGCCGCTGGCCATTCCCATGCTGGCTGGGCCGGGCGCAATCTCGACCGCCATCCTGCTGCACAACAAGGCCGCGTCGTTCCTGGAGGAGGCATTGCTCTGCGTCGCCATCGTCCTGGTGGGGGCCGCGAGTTACGTCATTCTGCACTTCTCGGCTCATGGAGCGCGCTGGCTGAACCCCATCGTGATGCGCATCACCACGCGCATCATGGGATTGCTGCTCGCCGCGGTGGCGGTGCAGTTCATTGTGAAGGCGTTGGAAGCACTGCGGATTCTGCCCCAGGCTTGAATGCCTGCGTGCGCGCGGCTCAGGCCCGCGAATTCTCTGCGGTGCTGGTCGGCTCCACGTTCGCGACCACTTTGAAGCGCGCCATCACGCTGGTCATTACCCCAGGTGTGGACTCCAGGAGGAGATCGGCCCCGTGCGCCAGCGCGATGGAGCGCGCGATGCTCAGGCCCAGGCCGGTTCCCTCCGCCTCGTTGGCCGTGGCGGCCTGGCCGCGAAAGAACCGGTCGAAGGCGCGGGGCAATTCATGCGCGCGCAGACCGGCGCCAGTATTCGTGACGCGCAATTCCACCGTGGCTCCCTCATTCGTCAGGCCGAGAGAAATCACCCCGCCAGGCTGGTTGTGCTTGATGGCGTTGTCCGTGAGGATGAGCAGCAACTGCCGCAACCGGTGCCGGTCGCCATTGACCGTGGCCGGGTCGCACTGGGGGAGTTCCGCCTTCAACTGCCCCTGCAAGGCCAGCACCTGTGCGTCGGCGTGCGCCTCACGGACGAGTTCATCCAGTTGCACTGGCTCCTGTCGAAAGGCCATCAGCCCGCTGTCCGCCTTGGTGAGAAAAGTCAGGTCATCGACGACTTGGGCGAGGCGCTCGACTTCATCGAGCAGACTGGCGGCGCGTTCCAACTCCTGGGCCGAGGCCCCGGGCTGCTGCAAGGTCAACTCAAGTTCTCCGCGAATCACCGCCAGCGGCGTTTTCAATTCATGCGAGGCATGCAGGGTGAACTGGCGCACGCGCTCGAACGATTGATCGAGCCGGGCCGTCATGGCGTTGAACACCCGCGTGAGACGCGCCACTTCGTCGTCCGATACGCCGACCGGCAGTTGCTGCTTGAGATTACCGGCGTGGATGTTCTCCGCGGCAGCGGTCAGTTGTTCCAAGGGCTGAAAAGCTTTGCGCGCCAGCCACCATCCCCCCGCGAGGGCCAGCAGGAGCGAGGGCAGCCCGGCGAAGAGGGCGATTTCCAAATTCTCTTCCCAAACCGGATCGGACGGCTGCTGCGCCCGTGACCGCGCCGGCCCCTCGATCATGAACTCGTAGTAGGTCAACGCCGAGACCGCGACGAGTGACACAAGGAGGACGCAGGCATACCAGACCGTCAGGCGGGTGCGAATGCTCACGCGCCACCTTTCATCACGTAACCGACGCCACGCACGGTGTGGAGCAGCTTCGGCTCGAAGCCCGTGTCCATCTTGTCCCGCAGTCGGCGGATGTAAACATCGACCAGGTTCGTGCCCGGATCGAAATGATAGTCCCAGACCTTTTCCAGAAGTTGCATCCGGCCACAAACGCGATTCTGCGAGCTGAGCAGAAACTCGAGCAACCGATATTCGCGATTGGTCAGGACCATGCGCTTGCCGCCGCGCACCACCTCGCGGGTCAGGATGTCCACGGTCAGATCGCACAAGACCAGCCGCGCCGGCTGAACCTCGCTCGCCCGCCGCCCCAGCGCGCGCACGCGGGCCACGAGTTCACCGAGGGCAAAGGGCTTGGGCAGATAGTCATCCGCGCCGGCGTTCAATCCGTCGATGCGCTCCTCCACCTGTCCACGCGCCGAGAGCAAGAGCACCGGAATCATAATCCGCCGTTGGCGCATCTCGCGCAGCATGCTCAGGCCGTCCCGTCCCGGCAGCATGATGTCGAGCACCACGGCGTCGAACGGAGTCGTGAGCACGGAGGTGATTCCTTCCTCGCCGGTGTGGACGACATCCACGGCCAGGCTTTCGGCTTCCAAGGCCCGCCGGATGAACGAGGCCATCTTCTTCTCATCTTCGACCACAAGCACGCGCATGATTGGAGTGGAGACTGCCCCGGAGCCTGGCGGCGCGCAAGTTTGGCCGGGGTGGATTGGAACGGTCGTTAGCCCTGTGATCATTCCCGCGATTGAACCAGGTGCGGATGACAGCCCCATTCGCGGCGTGGTGACGAAGTTGTCATGCGGCGCAGCTTGAAGTCGCTGCGTGCTTTGACACAATCCCCCTCTTGAACTTGAAACATGGAGCCATGCTTTGTCTGGCGGGTGCTGGCCTCGCCGGCTGCGTCCGGTTTGAGGACAAGCCCTTGTCGGCTGCCCAAAGCGCCGGCCGTTTCGAGTCCCGCTCGCTGGCGGACACGAACTTCAAGGCGTTCCTCGAAACGAATCTTCAGCACACCCTCGCGGAGTGGCCGATCACAAATCTGGATTTCCCCACGCTCACGCTGGCCGCGTTTTATTTTCATCCCACGCTTGATGTGGCGCGCGCGCAGTGGGCCGTGGCGCGTGGCGGCGAAACGACGGCGGGGGCGCGGCCCAATCCAGTGCTCAACGTCGTGCCGGGTTACAGCGCGGACGCGCCCAAGGGCGTGTCGCCGTGGTTCCCGAGCGTGACGCTCGACATCCCGATCGAGACAGCGGGGAAGCGCGGGCATCGCATCGCGCGGGCTCAACAACTTTCGGAGGTGTCGCGACTGAACATCTCGACTGCAGCCTGGGCGGTGCGCAGCGGCGTGCGCCTGGCGCTCGTGGAATTCGCGACCGTGGCGCGGCGCAGCGAAGTGCTGGGCCGGAATACCTTGTGGCAACAGCGCGTAACGGAACTGCTGGAGCAGCGCCTCGCAGCGGGGGCGATCAGTGCGACGGAGGTCTGGCCGGCTCGCGTGACGCTGGTGAAGTGGCGCGCTGAACTCACGGAGGCGCGGCGGCAAGTGGCCGAGGCGCGGGCGAAGATTGCGGAGTCGCTCGGGCTGCCGGCGCGCGCGCTCGACGGACTCGATTTCACGTTTGACCTCGGCCAGACGGCGGACGCCGCGCTGCTGTCGGCGGAGGCACGGCGCGAGGCTTTGCTCGGCCGTGCGGATGTTCTGGCGCTGCTGGCTGAATACGCGGCGAGCCAATCGGCGCTGCAACTCGAAATCGCGAAGCAGTATCCCGACCTGCACTTCAATCCCGGCTATCAGTGGGATCAGGGCGAGGACAAATGGTCGCTGGGATTGTCGGTTGAATTGCCCGTGCTTTATCGCAACCAAGGCGGCATCGCCGAAGCGAAGGCCAGGCGCGATGAGGTGGCGGCGCGATTCATGGCGCTCCAGGCGAAGGTGATTTCCGAAATCGACCGCGCGCTCTTGAGTCGTTCGGCGGCCATCGAACAACTCAGGCAACTGGAAGAACTCGTCAGTGTACAGCGCCAGCAAATCGGGCAAATCGAAGCGTCGTTCCAGGCCGGCGCGGCGGACCAGTTGGATCTGGCCACAGCGCGCGTGGAGTTCGCCGCCACTGAACTGGCCCGGCTTGACGCGCTCGCCAAGCAGCAGCAGGCCATCGGCTGGCTCGAAGACGCCTTGCAACGTCCCTTCGAGGCGCTGCGGAAGGTGGAGCGCGGACGTGACATTCAATCAACAACGCAAACACCGTGAAAAAAATCATCATCATCACTGTCGTGCTCGCGCTTCTGTCGGGCGGATTGATTGTCGCCTACCGCGAAATGAGCAAGGAGCGCGCGCTGGAAATGCAGGGCGAAGCGCCCGTCATTCCCGAGTCCAGAGTCAAACGCTCCGGCTCCGAAGTCATCGTGACGCTGGATGCCGGAACGCAACAGCGCCTCGCCCTCAAAACGGAATCGCCCGCCGCCACCAACCTCAGCCCGGAAGTCAAAGGCTACGGGCGCGTCCTCGACCCCGCACCGCTCGTGGCGGCGGTCCTGGAACTCGCCCCCGCGCAGGCGGTGCTCGACGCGTCGCGCAAGGAATTGGAGCGGGTGAAAATTTTGCGCGCCCAGGAAAACGCATCCGCCCGCGTCCTGGAAGTGGCCGAACTGGCGGTGCGCCGCGATGAACTGGCTCTCACTGCCGCCCACACCCGGCTGGGGCTCGGCTGGGACAAGAGCGTTCTCGGGCGGAAAGATTTGCGCGCCTTCACCCGTTCTCTGGGCGAGAGAGAAACCGCCTTGGTGCGAGTTGAACTTCCTGCGGGCGAAGGATTGCACGCGCCGCCGGCCAGCGCGCGTCTGGTCACGCTGGCGGAGGCGAATGCTGTTATCGTCGCACAACTTCTCGGGCCGGCCACGGATGTGGACCCGCAGACGCAGGGACAGGGCTTCCTATTCCTCGCGGAGAACGGGGCCGCGAAACTGACGCCGGGCGCGATGGTCACGGCCTTTCTCCCGACCGGCGGCGCGGTGCAGACGGGCGTGGTCGTGCCGCGCGACGCGGTGCTGCGCGCGGAGGGCCGGGCCTGGGTCTTCGTGCAAACCGGTGCCGAGACGTTTGTGCGGCGCGAGATTTCGCTGGAGCACCCGCTGGCCACCGGATGGTTCGTGGCGCGCGGAGTGGCGGCTTCGGACAAGCTCGTGGTGACGGGCGCGCAGGCCCTGCTGTCCGAGGAACTCAAGGCGCAGATTCCGAAGATGGCCGACTAAACGCCGCGCCATGATCAACTCCCTCATTCAATTCTCGCTGCGCTTTCGGGGCGTCGTCGTCGGGCTGGCCCTGCTGGTGATGGGCTACGGGCTGTACGTCGCGTTCCACACCAAGCTCGACGTGTTCCCGGAATTCGCGCCGCCGCAAATCAACATCCAGACCGAGGCGCCGGGCCTGTCGCCGGAGGAGGTCGAGCAACTCGTCACGCGCCCCATCGAGACCGCGCTCAATGGCGCGCCCAAGCTGGCGGCCATTCGCTCGCAATCCATCCAAGGTCTCTCCGCCGTCACGGTCGTGTTCGAGGATGATGCCGACGTTTTCCTCGTGCGTCAGATGACGAGCGAACGGCTGACCGAAGTCGCCGGCCTGCTGCCGCAAGGCGTCAAGCCGCCGAAGATGGGACCGCTGACTTCATCGACCAGCCTCACGCTGGTTCTCGGCCTCACTTCCACCAACCGCTCGCAGATGGAGATTCGCACTTTCGCCGACTGGACGGCGCGGCCGCGTTTGCTCGGCGTGCCGGGCGTGGCCAAGGTGGATGTTTTCGGCGGCGAGATTCGCCAGTTTCAGATTCAGGTGAGGCCGGACCGTCTCATCGCGCACCAACTCGCTCTCGACGACGTGGTGAGCGCGACGCGGAAAGCCACGGGCCTGCGCGGCGCAGGCTTCATCGAGAATGCGAACCAGCGCATCGTGTTGCGGACGATTGGGCAGGCCATCACGCCGGCGGAACTGGGTGAAGTGGTGGTGACGCCGCGCGCGGGCGTGGGAGCGAGCCTGCGCTTGAAGGATGTGGCCGATGTGGTTGAGGGCGCGGAACCGAAGTTTGGTGATGCCCAAATCAACGGCACGCCCGGAGTCATCCTCCTCGTCTGGGGCCAGTACGGCGCGAACACCATGGACGTGACGGCCGCGACGGAGAGCGCGCTTGATGAGATGAAGGGCGCGTTCGCCTCGGCGGGCATCACCTTGCAGCCGCGTTTGTTTCGCCCGGCCAGTTTCATCGAAGCCTCGTTGCGCAACATCAATCTCTCGCTCGCCGTGGGCGGCGCGCTGGTCGGAGTCGTACTATTCCTGTTTCTGCTCGACTGGCGCACGGCGTTCATTTCGTTTCTGTCTATTCCGCTTTCGTTGCTCGCCGCTGTCCTCGTGCTCGACCGCTTCGGAGTGTCGTTGAACACACTCACCCTCGGCGGATTCGCCATCGCCATCGGCGTGGTCGTGGATGACGCCATCATCGACGTGGAAAACATCCTGCGCCGGCTGCGGGAGAATCTATTGCGGCCCAGTCCGCGTCCGCTTTTCCGCGTCGTGCTCGATGCGTCGCTCGAAGTCCGCAGCGCCGTCGTCTATGCGACCTTCATCGTGGCGCTGGTGTTCCTACCGGTGCTGATGATGTCCGGCGTGCAGGGGCGTCTCTTTGCGCCGCTGGCCACGGCGTTCATTCTCGCCATCCTGGCGTCGCTTCTGGTCGCGCTCACGGTCACGCCCGCGCTCTGTTACCTGATGTTGTCGCGCACGGCACCGCACAGCGAGCCGCGTTACGTGCGCTGGCTCAAGGAGCGTCATCGGCGCTCGCTCGAAGGCGTGAGCCGGTTTCCGAAAACAGTCATGGCCCTGGTGCTGGTGCTCTACGCGGGGGCGGCGGCGACGCTGCCGTTCTTTGGCGGCGAATTTCTGCCCGAGTTCCGCGAAGGCCATTTTGTCGTCCACATGGCGGCGGTGCCCGGCACGTCGCTCGATGAATCGATGCGGCTGGGCCGGCAGGTCACGGAGGAGTTGCTGAAGAACAAACACATCCGCTCGGTGGCGCAGCAGGCGGGCCGGGCGGAGAACGGCGAGGACACTTGGGGCACGCACTTGAGCGAGTTTCATGTGGAGTTGAATCCGGTGAGCGGCGAGGAGGCGGAGTTCATTCCCGGTGAGATTCGCGAAGCCCTGCTGAAGTTTCCCGGACTAACCTTCAAAATCATGCCCTTCCTCGTCGAGCGCATGGAAGAGACAATTTCCGGCGCGAGCGCGCAGGTCGTCGTCAACGTCTTCGGCAGCGACCTTGATGCACTCGACCGCAAGGCCGCCGAGATTCGCGCGGTCGTCAGCGGAGTGAAGGGCGCGGTCGATGTGGAAGTGGAGTCGCAAGGTTCGTCGCCGGAAATGGTGGTGCGCCTGCGTCCGGAGCGGCTGCGGCAGTTCGGTTTTCAGCCGGTCGATGTGCTTGAAGCGGTGCAGACCGCGTACCAGGGCGCGGATGTGGCGCAGACTTACGACGGCAACCGGGTGTTCGACGTGGCGGTGATTCTCGATCCGGCCAGCCGCCGCGAACCGGAAAGCGTCGGTTCGCTCCTGCTCCGCAATGCCCAGGGCTTGCGGATGCCGCTGCGCGAACTCGCGGACATCGAACCGGGCACGGGCCGCTACGTCGTGGTGCATGAAGGCGCGCAACGCCGCCAGCAAGTCACCTGCAACGTCGAGGGCCGAGACATCGCGTCCTTCGTCGCCGAGTTGAAACGCCAGGTGACAGCCCAAGTGGATTTCCCCACCGGAGTTTATCCCGTCTATGGTGGCTCCGCCGAAGCGCAGACCCACGCCCGTCGTGAATTACTTCTTCACTCGGCGCTGGCCGGGGTCGGCATCGTGCTGCTGCTGGCGATGGTGTTTCGCAGCGGACGCAACCTGTCGCTCGTGCTGGTGAATCTCCCGTTCGCGCTGGTGGGCGGCGTGCTGGCCATCTTTGCCAGCGGGGGACTGCTCTCCGTCGGTTCGCTCATCGGACTGGTCACGCTTTTCGGCATCACGATGCGAAATTCCATCATGATGATTTCTCATTTCGAGCACCTGGTGGCTGAAGAAGGTCTGACGTGGAATCTCGCGACGGCGATGCGCGGAGCCTCGGAGCGGCTCCTGCCGATCCTGATGACGGCGCTGGTGACCGGACTGGGGCTGTTGCCGATCGCGATTGGCTCAGGAGAGGCCGGGCACGAAATCGAAGGTCCAATGGCCATCGTCATTCTCGGCGGCTTGATTACCTCCACGCTCCTGAACCTGCTCGTGCTTCCCGCGCTGACGGTGAGATTTGGCCGCTTTGAGCGCCCGGCGAAGGCCGATTCAGTCGCCATGACCAACGAGAATTAACGACGAGGAACTGCGGAGCGACGGCCTGGAAAAATCCATTATGGACGGCGTAGCCCAGTGCAATCCGTTCTCAACGGCTCTGTTCGAGTTTAGCCCCCTGTGCTGCCAATCCTCTGGCGACACTTGGGCATGAAAAAGCTGCGGTCTTGCGACCGCCGCCAGTCAGGAAAATCATTCCAGATCGCTGGTTATTTTTTCTCGACGCGCTTGGCTTTGGTTTCTGGCTTGGCCTCGTCCGCCTTGCCGGCAGGACGACTGCCGCGCTTCTCGCTCACGCGGCTGTCGCGTTTGCCATCATCCCGCACCCCAGGAGCAGCGGCTTCGGGCTGGGGCAACGGGTGGTCGCTATCGATGCGGACCTTCATCGAGGTGGTGACCTCCGGATGCAGGCGCAGGGACACCTCATGCTCGCCGAGAGTCTTGAGCGGATGTTCGAGGTGAATCTTTTTCTTGTCCAGAGTGATGTCAAACTGAGCTTTAAGCGCATCGGCGATGCTGCCCGAGGTCACGGAGCCAAACATCTTCCCGTCGTCGCCCGTCTTCATGATGATGACAGCGATGAGCTTGGAGATGCTCTTGGACATCTCGCTCATGGTGTTGAACTCATGGGCCTCGCGCTCGGCGCGACGTTGGCGCAGCACATCGAGACGGCGTTTGTTGGCACTGCTCACCGGCACGGCCAAGCCCTGCGGGAAGAGATAGTTGCGCGCGTAACCCGCGGCGACCTTAACATTGTCGGATTCACCGCCGAGTCCGACGATGTTGTGAGTAAGGATGACTTCAGTCTTGGGCATAAATTGTTGAGAGTTGAAAATTGAGATTTGAGAGACTCAAAAGGGAACGTCGTCGCCTTCGTGAGGCGGTGCATCGGGTTCAGAGTCCCCGGCGGGCGCGGAAGCCGCGGCCACAGCAGGGCGCGCGGGACGCGACGCCGCGGGAGCGGAGGGAATGGACGTGGCGGAACCACCCTCACCGCTGTCGCTGCGGTTTGAGTCGATGAAAGTGAACCCCTCCAGGACCACCTTGATCTTGCTCTGTTTCTGGTGCGTGTTCTTGTCTTCCCAAGTGTCCTGCTTGAGGCGTCCCTCCACCAGCAACGGACGGCCCTTCTTCATGAACTGGCCGATCACTTCAGCCTGCCGGCCAAAAGCGTCCACGTCGATGAAACTGACCTCTTCCTTGGTCTCGCCCGTTTCGGTTTTCCACTTCCGATTCACAGCCAGAGCGAATTGGGCAATGGCGGTGCCCTTGGGCGTGTAACGCAATTCGGGATCCCGGGTCAGGTTCCCGGCGATGATCACTTTGTTGAAACTGGCCATGCTGTCTCCGCTGGATTACTTCTTCGCTTCGACCGGGGCCGGAGCGTCGCTGAACAGGACGCGGAAAACGTCGCTGTTCATCCCGAGTTTGGTCCGCAGCGGCGCAAGAGCACCGGGAGCGATCTCGAAAATGAAGTTGGCGTAGAAGCCCGAAGTATTGCGCTTGTCGGCAATGCGCGCGAAGGGGCGCTTGTCCATCTTCTGCACGGTCTCGACCTTGCCGCCCGCAGCGGAAATATCAGCCGTAATGACATCAATGATTTCCTTGATGCCCTCTTCTTTGCTCGTGTTGTTCAAGATGAACAGACCTTCGTATCGTTTCATGCTTCTGGCTTTTCGTTATGCTTCAGGGTTCAAAACCCCGTTAAATTTGTTCATGGCCTTGTCGATCCCCTCCGCCACCCAGCAGGCGGATTGATCCGCCGCGCGCTGCAAAACTTTTTCCAGCAAAGGCGCTTCCTCGGGGCTAAACTTGCCCAGCACATGAACGGCGATTTCGCGCCGCCCATCCTTCCTTCCAATGCCCACTCTCAGCCGGGCAAACTCCCGCGATCCAAGATGCTGTTCAATCGACTCCAACCCATGATGGCCACCGCTGCTCCCCTGAGGGCGCAATCGAATCCCGCCCAATGGCAAATCCGCGTCATCGGTCACTACCAGCAACCGGTTCAGCGGTACCCGATAAAAAATAACCAGCGCGCTGACCGCTTCCCCACTCAAATTCATGAAGGTCTGCGGTTGAGCCAGCAAGACCTTTTGTCCGTCGCTTTCCAATTTCGATAGTCTCGAATCAAATCGCTTCTCCAAGCTCCAACCTAACGAGGCCCGCCTGGCCAACTCCTCTAGCACGAGGAATCCTGCGTTATGGCGGGTCCGTGCATAGTCGCCGCCCGGATTGCCCAAACCCACGATGAGACACAAGCTCTCCATCCACGGGCAGCGATACTAGCGCATGCTGGAACAAGTCAACGCTCGGAATCCAGCGAAGCGCCATGCATCTACTTTTTCTTCTCGTCCTTCTTGTCCCCGGCGGCCGCCTTGGCCGGCGCGGCTTTTCCTTCGCCCTTGGCACCCTCGGTACCGTCTTCCTTCTTCTCCTTGATCATCTCGACTTCGCCCGTGGCAGCACCAGCCTCGGTGGCTGCAGTCTCCTCGGCTTCCGTCACCGGTGCGGCGACAGAGAATACAACACCCTTCTTTTCACCCAGAAACTCCACCCCGGTCGGAGCGACGATCTCATTGAGATGAATCGACTTGCCGATCTCGAGTGCTGTTACGTCCACACGGATGACCTCGGGCAAATCCTTGGGCAAGGCGCGGCACTTGATCTTGAATACAACGTGCTCCAGAACGCCACCGCCCGTCTTAACGCCCGCAGCCTCACCGGCCGGCTCGATCGGGACCAGAATCGTAACCTTTTCATCCTCGGCGACCTCATGGAGGTCGACATGAAGAATGTCACCCCTGAGCGCATGATGTTGCACATCCTGAATCAGGGCCAGGCGCTTGGAGCGAGCATCATTCGCGACCGCAAGATCTACGAGCACGTTTTCACTGGCCGAGTGGTGAATGAGATTCTCGATTTCAACCCGACTCAGCTCGAGGTTCTGCGGCTGAACCATCCGACCGTAGATCACGGCCGGCACGCGGCTGAACTGCTCACGCAGTTTTTTCACTTCGCCACGGCCGGTGGCCGTGCGCGGAAAGGCATTCAATGGCACTGATTTCATCTTAAATTATTCCTGGTTTGGCGACTAGCTGGTACGCCCGCCCTTAAATTCAAAAAGCGAAGTCACCGACGAATTATTGTGAATTCGTTTGATGGCTTCACCCAGCAACCCTGCCACCGACAGCGTCGTAATGTTCACACCGTCTATCGCAGGGCGGAGGACAGTATCAGTGGTGATTAGTTCGTCAATGTTCGATTTTTGCAATCGCTCCACGCCGGTATCATTGAGTAAAGCGTGGGAAACACAGGCTAAAACCTGCTTTGCTCCGCTCTTGCGCAGCAGCGCCGCCGCCTGGGTCAGCGTGCCCGCCGTCTCGGTCAGATCATCCACCAATAAAATATTCCGCCCATCGATTTCGCCGATGATGCCGAGCGATTCGACTTCGATCGCACTTTTGCGGCGCTTGGCTACGATGGCTAATTCCATGTCCAGAGCCTGCGAATAGGCATAAGCCATCTTCAACCCGCCCACGTCCGGGCTGACCACGATGAAGTTTTTAAGGTCCTTTTTCTTGAGATACTCGTAGATGACCGGAGCGGCATAGAGGTGATCCACCGGGATGTCGAAGAAGCCCTGAATCTGCTGGGCGTGCAAGTCCATGGTCAGCACGCGGTTCGCGCCGGCGGTCACCAGCAAGTTGGCCACAAGCTTGGCGGTGATCGGAACGCGTGGCTGATCCTTGCGATCCTGGCGGGCGTAACCGTAAAAAGGAATCACGGCCGTGATGCGCGCCGCACTGGCCCGCCGCAACGCATCAATCATGATGAACATCTCCATCAGATTATGGTTCGTGGGCGGACAGGTGGACTGCACTAAGAACACATCCTCGCCGCGCACGTTTTCCTCAATGCGCACAAAGGTTTCCCCATCGGGAAATGCGCTCACCGTAGAAAGCCCCACCTCGAGGCCGATGTTCTTGGCGATGGCATCAGCGAGGATGCGATTGGACGTGCCGCTAAAAATTTTCACAGGTAAATATCCGGGAAAACAAAACGCCACCGCTCCGGTGGCGGGCAGGACTCTAGGCAGCGCGACTCCAGGCGCAAGCGCAATTTGCGGCTGTCTCGTGAGGATCTCCAAAGCCGGGTTGAATCAGGACCGTTCTTCGTCGCAACGGCTCGCCGATGACAGCCAGTTGTGCTCGATGGCACTCCTTGAAAACTATATTGAGAATTCCGTTGACACTGATCCCGCTAGATTTAGCCTGACTCCCAGTTCCCGTTGTTAGGTTAAATGCGTGCCAGAACGCTGCGTCGGCGGAGCAGCAATCTGTAAAACGGGACGAGGCCGGAACTCCAATTCCGAGCCGCCATTGCTCCCTTGAGCGGTGCCCGCCAACAGTCTAATTCACCCGCGCCTTTTTGTACTCCTACACGGCTCCCTTGTGCCCGGGTTTCAGATCAAAACAGACCAATCGCTCACATTTTGAAATTGAGACAGACAGTTGAAATAGGAACCGCCCGGGTTCGCGCTCTCCCCTGGCGGAGTCGAACTCCCGCACCGAATTTGGTTTCGGCTGGATCGGTAATCGTTTTTTTCGCCGAAATTTTGTCCGGGAGCATCCCGCGCTGGAAAATCGTCCCGAAAAAGCCCCAAGGGCCGCTCCCGGTTCCATTTTTGGTCCAAGAACCTGGTGCAGATTGCTCCCCGGTCCCTTGCGGCTTCCCGCCGGGGCGAATCCATGCTCGTCCGTCAAATATCGCGCCCAAAAGCTGGCCGGGGATGCTCCCCAGCCCGATCTCATCCCAAAAACTACGCGGGGAATGCCCCTCGCCAAGTTTTCGGAGCGAAAAACTCGTGGTTTTTCCTCCCACCCGACTTTTAACCCAGAAGGAGCGTGCCTGATGCCTCCAAACTGGGACCAGCCGGGCCTGACCTGGGACAGTCCGGGACTCTTTTGGGATTCCGTAGATAACCAAGAACCACATGCACAAAAAGGACGTATGGCACATAATGCACTCCCCAATGGCGAAGATGATTTAATCTCCCTCGCCGAAGACTGTATCGACGGCGCCCACCAGCTCCAGGACGCCGTGGGCCTCAAACAAAACCGCGAACCGGAACTCCAGGACGACCTCGACGAATTCGTGCTCAAGAAAGGACTCTGGAACGCCGCTGACGGCCAGAGAAACGCCAAAGAAACCGGCGTGCGCACCGCCCGCTCCAACGCCCGAGCCACCCTCACCCTCGCGCGCGACAACTTCAAACCCGTGTTCGGAGGCAAAGCCAGCAGCGCCTGGACCGCCGCCGGCTGGCCCGACGACTCCATCGCCGTGCCCAGCACCAGCGACAAACTCCTGCCCCTCCTGCTGGCCGTGAAACAATACCTGACCGACAACCCGGCCCAGGAAGTCCCGAACAAAGGCGTCACCGCCGCGAACACCACCGCCCTGCACACCGCCCTGAGCACCGCTGTCTCCGCCCGCAACACCCACAAGACCACCCTGGGCCAGTGCCTGGGCCACCGCGACCAGTGTGAGAAGAAGCTCCGCACCCGCCTGCGCGGCCTCGTGACCGAACTCGAGCAACTGCTCGACCCGCTCGACCCGCGCTGGCTCACCTTCGGACTGAACCGCCCCGGCGCCGTGGACGCCCCCGACGCGGTGGAAGACACCCAGGCCACGCTGCTCGGCGGGGGCAAAGTGCGCGTGCAGTGCGCCCGCGCCCCGCGCGCCGACTATTACCAGATCTATATCCTGGTGGTGGGCGTGGACGCGGACTTCCACCTCGCCAGTTCCAAGACCGATCACGACGTGATCCTGGAAGGGCTGCCCGTGGGCGCGACCGTGCAGATCAAAATGCGCGCCGTGAACGAGGCCAACCCCGGGCCGTTCGGAGAGCAGATCAGCGTCATCATTTCCTAAACCAAGAACCCAAAACTAAACTTATGCGTTACAAAATAGTCCCACTCCTACTCTTCGCGGGAACTATCGCCAGCGCGGCGGATGGCGACGTGTTCAAAGAACTGAACAAGCAGGAAAGCGAACTCAAGGCCAAAAAGGCGGCCGCCATTCACGCCATCGTGGTGGAAGTGATGGGCGGAAAGGACATCTCCTCGGCCAAGGAGTTTCAGGAGTACCGAGCCAAGGTGGACAAGCAGGTGGAAAAGACCTCGGGCCTGTCGCTCTCGGCTCATCCCGAGATGTCCCGCATGGTGGACCACGAACTCGGGCAAATGTGGCAGGCCCTCAAGTCGAATTGGGATGCGACCGTGAATCTGCCCAGTTCAAGTGGAGTAACTGGCGGTGACGCGAGTGCGGGAGCGGCGGTAGCACCTAAAGCGCCGGCCAAGACCAAAGAGGGCGACTCAACAGATCCAAGCCCGAAGCCCAACACGAACGATTGGACGGGACGATTCGGGGCCGGCTTGGGCATGACCTTCGACTTGGGAAAACATGTGCGCGTGAAATCGGCCCACCTCGAAACAAGGACTGCATCTGCTGCTGCTGGTGGCAACTACAAACAGGTGGTGGTGGATGAAGATGGTGATGTCTTCGCGCGGCCCATCATCGAAGCGCATCATTACTTCACGCCGGATTGGTTTGGGACAAACTTGATGGGCAAGTGGGGACACGGGCCGTTTATCATCGCGGCCCTGGGCGGAGACAACATCATCAGTGCGGCCGGCGCGGGCTACATGGTAGGTTTTCGGCGCAAGACTGTGGCCGGTGACTATCTGCCCGAACATTTCAACATCGGTGTCGCCTATACGGTGGACTTTGGCGTGAAAGTGTTGGCGGACGGATACGAGACCGATCAGCGTCTCCCGGTCGCCACCACCGAAGTCAAATTCCGCAACACCCACCAGGAAGGCATTTCCTTCGTCTTTTCCATCGGATGGTAAGCCGTGCCGCCAAGAAATATGAACGCACCAGCCCCGCGCTCTTCCACCCCAAATGGGATGAGTGGCGAGATGCGCACTGGTACCGAATACCAATTCATAACATGAAACCAAAAACTACTCTGTTACTACCGCTCTTGGCCCTGCTCCTGGTCGGTGGCTGCGCCACCCAGTCACCCGAGGTCATCTGGAAAAACGCGCAGTTCGGCCCGACGCCCTGCCAGAAACCGGAACACGAACATGCCGCAGCGAGCTGGAAAACCACGAACCTGCTCGCGGTCGAGTTCGATCTGCAAAAATATCGCTCGGTCCAGTTGCGGCCGGGACAGGATTCGGATTTGGCCCTGGCCGTGGCCATCTCGGGCGGGGGCGAGCGGGCCGGCAACGTGGGTCTGGGGGCCATGCTGCAATTGGAGCGGCTCAGTCTGCACCACACCAACAACTTGCTGCGCGAGGTGGATTATTTTTCCACGGTCTCGGGCGGCGGCCTGCCGGTGGCAGGTTATCTCTCGGGGCTGCTCTCGCTGCAGGCCACGGGCGGGATGACGGGCGGGTTTCTTTACTCCAACTTCCTCTACGGGAGTTGTTCCCCCAGCCGGTGTCGCGAGTGCGCTTTCAACAAACAGGAATACCACGGCGAGGGCTGCCGGTTTGAATCGATGCGGGCGAACTACCATTGGACGCTCTTGGGCGGTCTGTTTCATCCCCGCACGCTGCTGACGAGTTATGATCGCGGGGATGTGCTGGAACGTAAATGGGACACCCGGCTGCTCGGAGTGCGGTGGCCAGGCCAGGATTCGTTTACCTTGGGGGATGTGTTCGTGCCGAGGCTGGCGGCGCCTTGGCCGCGGGTGCCGTATTGGATTGCCAACGCCACGGTGCTGGAGAATGGAGCCATCTTTCCTTTCACCCCGGACGTGGTGGAGCGTTACGCCGTGTCCCAGTTTAATCATCGGATGCAGAGCCGCGCGCTCGCTTGTCCCTACGATCTGCCGCTGGCCGTGGGGCTGAAGACGAGCGCGAGCTTTCCCGCCGCGATTCCGGCCACGAGTTTGAAACTGACCAATGACGTGCAGCCCGCGTACCTCCAACTGTCCGACGGTGGGCTGTCCGACAATCTGGGCGTGTGGACGGCGATGAAGATGCTGCGGGACGATACCAACGCGACGCGCAAGGTGCTGATCGTGATTGATGCCTACACGGGGCATGGCCTGCCCATGGATGGTTCGGTCCATTCTCCGACCATGGGGAAAGTTGCGGCGCGCACGATGGGCATCTCGCTGGACTCATGGCGGGGCCGGTATCGCGAGGTCGTGGAGACTCTCTGCGCGCAAGCCGGGATTGAGCCGGTGTTTCTGAGCTTTGATCACCTGGATTCTCATGGCGCGGAGCTGGAAGAAGGAAAATGCGCGGGCTTGATCAACCCGCTGGCCGCGCGGCGGCAGCCTCTCCAAACCAAAGTCCAGGGGCCACGGAAAAGGCAAGGCGAGTGGTTTAAGGCGCAATTGATCAAGATACGGGCGGCGGCCCGGGCCACGCCCACCTCGTTGAGTCTTTCCCCGGAGGAGCAGGATGTGCTGGTCACCGCGGGCAAGCTCATCATCTGCCTCCATCAAGACGACATCCTCCAGAAGTTGAAGAAGCCGTAAGGGTGCTCGACCGACGGGTCGTTGGCACGCCGACGGGGCCGGGCGCAGCAAAATTTCCTGGCCGCTGCGGGCTGGCGCGGGGTGGGCCAAGTGTTACGGTCGGCGCATGGCCAGTTTGCTTTCAGGGTTGCTCGGGTTGCTCGTGGCGACGAATCAATCGTCGGCCGCGAGCAATCTGGTTTACGAAAAGACCGGCGCGCGGCTGGAGGTGTCCGACCCGAACGATCCGGTGGAGCGCGATTACCAGCGCGTGCTGGCCCTGGATGACGCGGCGCAGACGGAAGTGGAACGCTGGCTGGCGGATGATGAAAAATTGAACGCGGCCGGGGCGGGGTTGTCGGGCGCGAGCTTGCGCGCGCGCATCCGGCAACGTCTCGAACCGGTGGAGCAGGAGTATCGGGCCTTCCTCACGCGCCAGCCCAAACATGCCCGGGGCCGCATCGCCTTCGGCAGTTTCCTGGGCGAGATCGGCCGCGAGGACGAGGCGGCGGAGCAGTATTTGCAGGCGCGGGAAATCGATCCGAAGAACACGGCGGCGTGGAACAACCTGGCCAATTACTACGGGCACAACGGACCGGCCACCAACGCCTTCGCCTGCTACGAGAAAGCCATCGAGTTAAATCCCAAGGAGCCGATCTACTTCCAGAATTTTGCCACCACGGTGTATTTGTTCCGCCAGGATGCGACGAATTATTTCCGCATCCCCGAGCAGCAGGTCTTCGACAAGGCGATGCACCTGTATCGCCAGGCTCTCGCCCTGGACCCGGAGAATTTTCCCATCGCGACGGATCTGGCGCAGACTTACTACGGCATCGAGCCACCGCGGGTGAAGGACGCCTTCGCCGCGTGGCACGCCGCCATGAAGCTGGCGCGCAACGCTGAGGAGCGTGACGGGGTGCGCATTCACCTGGCGCGCTGGCATCGCACGGCGGGGGATTTCGAGGCGGTGCGGCGGGAACTCGAACCGGTGACGAATGTGGTGTTTCGGGTGGCGAAGGAACGCATCTTGAAGAGTCTGGAACCGGTGGCCGGCCCCCAGGCCGCGCCGGCCGGACCCACGACCCAGCAGCCCTGATTGACACCGCCCAAGCCGCCGCCTATAAGCCTGCCCGCAAGTTTAACAATCAACCAAACAATACTATGGCAATTGCAGTCGGCACCAAAGCTCCAGATTTCTCGCTCAAATCCAAGTCGCCTGCGGACGCGGACGTGAAGTTGAGCAACAATTTCGGCCAGAAGAACACGGTGGTGCTCTTCTTCCCGCTCGCCTTCACCGGCGTCTGCACCACCGAGATGTGCGACGTGACGGCCGGGTTGGGCGCGTATCAGCAACTCAACGCCGATGTCATCGCCATCAGCGTGGACAGCCCGTTCGCGCAGGCGGCGTGGGCCGCGAAGGAAAAGATCGGCATCACCCTGGCCAGTGATCTGAACAAGGAAGTGACCAAGCAGTATGACGTCTTGTTCCCGATGCTCGCCGGCGTGGGCGACACCTCGGCGCGCGCGGCCTTCGTCATCGACAAGAGCGGCGTGGTGCAATACAGCGAGCAGACTCCGACCCCGAAGGATCTGCCCAACTTCAACGCGATCAAGGAAGTCCTCGGCCGGTTGCAGTAGTTCATCATGGCCGCGCGCTTCTGGTTCGGCCTGCGTTCTCTATCCGTCGCGCTCCTGCTGGCAGGATGCGCGACGGATTTTTCATCGGCACCACCGGCCCACGCGGATCTGGGCCTTTCCGCCCGGCAAATCACCGCCCGCTACGGGAAGCCCGGGAACATCCGCGCCCTGACGGGCGGCGGTGAGTTGTGGGTTTACAATCTGGACAAGGGCGAGAAGATCATCCCCTGGACCAAGGCCTACCAGCCGCGCCTGCGCCGGGTGGAGTTTGATTCCGGGGGCCGGGTGAAAAGTTCCTCCATGGAACCGTAGCGTCGAGCGCGTGGAGATTGCGCCCACGCTCCGTTCGTGGCGGTGGGAAACATCCTTCCCTTGTCTCTCCGCGCGTGCCGCGTACTCTGCCCGCAAGTGTATCACGTCACCCGATTGCCCAATGGTCTGTCCGTCGCCACCGCCGAGATGCCGCAGATGGCCAGCGTGGCCGTGGGTCTGTGGGTCGGCGTGGGCAGCCGCTACGAGGAGAAGTCCGTCTCGGGTGTGGCCCATTTCATCGAGCATCTGCTCTTCAAGGGCACGCCCCGACGCAGCGCGCGGGAAATCTCCGAGGCCGTCGAGGGCGTGGGCGGCTACATCAACGCCTTTACCACCGAAGAGCTGACCTGCTTTCACGCCCGCGCCCATCGGAAGCATTTTGACCGGCTGCTTGAGGTGCTCTGCGATCTACTGCTCCATTCGAAGTTCACCTCCGCCGACATCGCCCGCGAACGGGACGTGATCAAAGAGGAGATCGCCATGTATCGTGACCAGCCCAGCCAGTGGGTGCAGGACCTCCTGCACGAAGCACTCTGGCCCGGTCAGCCGTTAGGTCGTCCGTTGACTGGCACCGAAAAGTCGCTCGATGGAGTCCGCCGCGCCGAGATGCTGAAATTCTTCGGCACCAATTACCTGGCCGAGAACACGTTGCTCGTCGTGGCGGGGCCAGTCACGCATCGGGAGGTCTGCCGCGCCTTCGCGCGTTACGCCGGGAAGTTCCGCGCGGGGAAAAAGCCCGCCTTCGTGCCGGCGCAGAGCCATCAGACCCGGCCCGTCATCCGGCTGCACGTCAAGAAGACCGAGCAGGCCCAGCTCGCGCTTGGCATTCGCGCCTGTTCGCGGCACGACGAACGCCGCCACGCCCTGCGCGTGCTCAATGCCATGCTCGGCGAGAGCATGAGCTCGCGACTGTTTCAATTACTCCGCGAAGACCAGGGGCTGGCCTACTCCGTTTACAGCTCCTGGGCCGGCATGGAGGATGCCGGTGCCCTCACCATCGCCGTCGGTCTCGACGCCGATGATGTGCCACAAGCTCTCCGTCTGACCCTCCGCGAGATGCGCCGGCTCGTGGCCCAGCCTTTGAGTCGCACGGAATTGCGCCGCACTCAGGACTACCTGATTGGCCAGATGGAACTGCAACTCGAGAGCACTGAGAACCAGATGAACTGGGTGGGCGAATGCCTCTTCGGTTACGGCAAGATAGTTCCGCCCGCCGAGGCGCGGGACCGCGTCGCCGCCGTCACCGCCGCCGAGGTGCGCGCGGTGGCAAGCGATTTCTTCCGGCCCGAAAGGTTGACCCTCGCGCTGGTTTCGACCTTGGACAAACCTGGAGCCTTGGAGAAGCTCCTCCGCTGGTAATGCATCCCTGCCTCCAGGAAATCAGCACCGCGCACACGCCCGAGACCCTCGTCGAACGGTTGCGGGGCGAGCCGGGCGTAATGCTCCTGCGCACCCGTGCGCTCGACCAGCCCGATGCGCGCTACTCCTTTGTGGTCGCCCGCCCCTTCCTTCGCTTTCGCTCCTCCGGCTCGCGCTGCGAATTGCGCTCGGCCGACGGCACCCACGAGCAGTTCGGCAATCCCTGGCACCTGCTCGACGCGCTCATGTCGCGCTACGAACTGCTCGACGAGGTGGACCTGCCGTTCCCGCTCGGCGGCTGCTTCGGCTATTGGGGCTACGACTTGAAAAACTTCGTCGAGCCAAAACTCACGCGACGGGCGGTTCCTGACCTGGAGTTGCCCGATTGCTGCGTGGGTTTCTATGCGAACGTCGTGGTCTTCGACCATCGCCTGGACAAAGCCTGGATCGTCTCGACCGGCCTCGACCTGGACGGTTCCCGCCATGAGCAACGTGCCCGCGCCGGCCTCGACTACTGGCGCGAAAAACTGCAAACCCAAATTGACGCCCGCCCGCCGTCCCCCCTGGAGCGCGCCGAGTCCCCCGCCCCGCCCGCCCTCGCCTCCAATCTCACCCGCGCGCAATTTCTCGCCGCCGTCGCGCGGGCGCAAAACTACATCCAGCACGGTCACATTTATCAGGTGAATCTTTCCCACCGGCTCTCCGGGGCCACGGACATGAGTGGTTGGCAGATGTTTGGACGCCTGTCCGAAATTTCCCCCGCGCCGTTCTCGGCCTACCTCGACTGCGGGGACTTCCAGCTCGCCTCCTCCTCGCCCGAACTGTTTCTCCACCTGAGTGGCCGGCACATCGTCACCCGCCCCATCAAAGGCACTCGCCCCCGCTCCGCCGATCCCATGCGCGACGCCCAGCTCACTTACGAATTGCAAACCAGCGCCAAGGAAATGTCCGAGTTGGTCATGATTACTGATCTCTTGCGCAACGACCTCGGCCGCGTCTGCGAGTTCGGCACCGTGCAGGTGCCCGAACTCGTCCGCCTCGAACGCTATGCCCAAGTGCAGCACCTCGTCTCCACCGTCGAGGGCCAGTTGCGCCCGAGTGTCAGCCACTTCGCTGCCTTCGCCTCGTGCTTCCCCGGCGGCAGCATCACTGGCGCCCCCAAGTTCCGCGCCATGGACATCATCGACGAACTCGAACCACTCGCGCGCGGCCCTTACACCGGCGCGCTCGGCTACCTCGGCTTCAACCGAGAATCCCAACTCAGCATCATCATCCGCACCGCCATGGCCAAGGCCGGCCTGGTCCACTTCAACGTCGGCGCCGGCATCGTCGCTGATTCACGACCCGAGGCGGAGTATGAGGAAACCATGGCCAAGGCCGGCGGCTTCATCGCCGCCCTCGGACTCCCCGCCATCCACCCGAGCGGGTGGCACATCCTCCCGTAGCTTTCCTCCGGCCAGGTGGAAGTTGGGGATGGCGTGGGGAACGCATCTGGCAGAGGCGCCCGACCAGCAACCTCCATCAATTCCCCATTTGACAAGCATCCCTCAACTGTCCTAGTGTCACAGGACAGTTACCGAATATGGTTTTCCAGATTGATTTCAAGACGGGCAAGCCAGTTTACCTGCAACTGGTGGATCAAATCCGTTACGCCGCCGCGTCGGGCGCGGTGCGACCCGGTGAACCGTTGCCGTCCATCCGCCCGTTGGCCGAGGAACTGCGTGTCAACCGCAACACCGTGGCCAAGGCTTACGCCGAGTTGGAAAGCCAGGGCATCATCGAGACCATTCCGGGCAAGGGCTGCTTCCTGAAGGAGAACCACTCGCCATTCACCAAGCGCGTCCGGGACCAGTTGCTGGTCAAGGAAGTGGATGAAGCCGTCGTCACCGCACACCACCTACAGGTGGATCGCGCGGACTTCATCGCCCTGGTGAAGGAGCGGCTGGATTATTTCGAGCGCAAGGTGGCCGGCAAGGAGGGCAAATGAACTTTCGACGTGGATGCGCTCATGGTTCCCCTCTCCCCTCAACGGGGAGAGGAAGGCCCGCGTCCAGACCACGCAGCACCAAGCCGATGCGCCCGCCGCGCCCAGAGCGCCAGGTGGCAGCGGTCGCGCTGCGACCGCAGTTCCGTTCTCACTCGCCTCGCAGCGCGAGGCTTTCCACCTTCACATCTGCGCCCGCGCACAACTCAAACACCTATGAGCAACTCGACTCCCGTCATCGAAATTAAAAACCTCACGCGTCGCTACGGCAAGACCGACGCCGTGAATGGCCTGAACCTCACCGTGCAGCCCGGCCGTTGCTACGGCTTCTTCGGACGCAACGGTGCGGGCAAGACCACCACCATCAAATGCCTGCTCAATCTGCTGCGGCCCACGGACGGCAGCGTGCGCGTGTTCGGACTTGATCCGCAGAAGGATGAAGTGGCCGTAAAATCGCGACTCGCCTACGTGCCGGATGCGGTGGCGTTCTACCCGTGGATGACCGTGCGCGAGACGCTGGAATATCTGGCCTCGTTCCGCACGCACTGGAACCGCGACCTCGAAGCCAACTTGCTGAAGCGCTTCCAACTCGACGCCAGCAAGAAGACGAGCGCCCTCTCCAAAGGCCAGCGCACGCAACTCGCTCTCATCGGCGCCATCTCTCCTGAACCAGAACTGCTGCTGCTTGATGAGCCGACTTCCGGCCTCGACCCGATTGTGCGACGCGAGTTCATCGAGACGGTCATTGGCGCTTATCAATCCGGCGACCCGACGAAGCGCACCGTGTTTGTCTCCACGCATCTCATCTCCGAGTTCGAGGGTTTGATTGATGAATTCACCATCATCGAGGAAGGGCGCAACCTGCTGACCATGTCGGCGGATGCGGCCCGCGAGCGGTTCCAGAAGATTCGAGCGCGCTTCGCCCAGCCACCACCGGTTCTCGACCTCGCGGGCGCTCTACACGTCCGCCAGTCCGGCCGTGAGCTGGAAGTGCTGGCCAACGGCGCGAGCGACCAACTGCTCGCCGTCATCACCGCCGCACAGCCTGAAGAAATCCGCCGCGAATCTCTCTCGCTGGAAGAAATTTTTGTGCAGTCCAAACTTCTGGTGAAGGTCGCCGCATGAATGCATTCATCCGAAAAGAGGTTCGGCTGCAAGGCCCGACGTTCGCCATCGGTGCCGTCGCGACCTTGCTGCTGTGGCTCTCGCCGAACAATCCCAGCGCGGCCTACGCCAACTCGAACGTCTGGTGGGCGCAACTCAGTCTGTCACTGTCGTTGCTCAGCGCGCCGATCATTGGCCTGATGCTGGCCCTGAACTCGTTCGGCCGGGAGTTCAGCGGCGGCACGTTCTCCTCGCTGCTCGCCCAACCCGTGCCAAGGTCGCGCGTCTGGTGGACGAAGGTGGCCATCCTGGCCTCCGCGCTTGCCATCCTGCTCGTGCTGTGGGTCGGCTCATTCAAACTTCACTTCCGGGAAGTCCTGGCCCGACCGGACGCGGGCGACATTCCGCTGGCCATGACCGCCATCCTGTTCACCGTCGTCGTTTTCTCCGGCGGACTGTGGACGGTGCTGTTCTTCCGGCAGGTCGCGGCGGCGTTCTGGTTCACGCTCCTGATTCCAGGATTCCTGCTCGCGATGGTGAACCACAAATTCTCCGATGACACGCTGGCGGATTTGCCGCAGCCGAAGCTCCGTCTCGCCATCGCCATCGCGCTTTCGCTCTACAGCGTCGCGGGCTTTCTCTTTGCCCGCTGGCTTTTCCTGCGCGCCCAGGACGCGCATTGGAGCGGTGGCACCATCGCCCTGCCCTGGACACGCCAGCCAGCACTGCGCCTCTTCTCCCAGCGCGACCACCGGCGGTGGCGTCCGCGCGCGGCGCTGTGGTTCAAGGAATTCGGATTGCACCGGTCGCAGTTGGTGGTGGCAGGTGTGCTGGCGGGGCTGCATCTGGCCGTCGTCATCGCGCGGTATTTGAACCACGGCTTCAAAAGCTCTCCGACGACGGAATTCCTCGCCGAACATTTCTGGGCGCTGTGGGTTTGCCTGCCCTGGCTGGTCGGCTGCGCGGCGGTGGCCGAGGAGCGCAAGCTGGGCACGCTCGAAGCGCACCTCTGCCAGCCAGCGCGTCGGCGGACGCAGTTTGCCATCAAGCTCGCGAGCACGATGCTCATTGCCGTGCTGCTCGGTGCGGTCATGCCACTCCTGCTGGAGCGACGGGAAATTCTGCCCGACATGCACATCAACAAACCGGGCAACTTCGCCTTCGCCACGCCGGGTGGCGAGATCATCACGCTGGCGGGTTTATTCTGGTGGTTCGATTGGTCGCTCCCCTTCCTCACGCTCACGGCCATCGCCGTTGCTACAGCTTCGATGTCTTTCTACGTCTCGACCTTCTCGCGCAACACCTTGCAGGCCATCGCTCCGGCCACGCTGGCGATTCTGGCCTTCTACATTTGGTGGTTCGCCGCGCCGCGTTTAGACGACAACCCGATCTGGCATGGCTGGCTCATCCACTACGTGGGCGTGCCGGTGCTCCTGCCGGCCCTGCTCGGGCTGGCGTATTGGAACTTCAAACAGATTTGCGCCGGCTGGCCGCTCTGGCGGCGCAACCTGATCGTGCTCGGCGGCGCGTTCGCTTTCATGCTGCTCGCCACAGGGCTGATCTATCACCGCACCTGGGAATGGCTGACGCCGATGGAGCCGAAGCACGGCCCGGCCTTCCTCAAGCCAGGCGGCAGAAACACACTCTCTTCCGCCGGCCTAGGCTTTCAGGTGCGGCTGCCCGACGGGCACATTTGGATCAACCGCACACCTCCGTTCGCCTTCATCGAACCATCCCAACTCCCCGGCGTGGAACCATGGCTGGAACAGCGGCGGCGCGGCGAAATCATTGAGGACACCAACTGGCTGGCTTTCGCCGCCAACTACCACGAGATGCTCGGCATCAAAACGGACGGCAGCCTCTGGATCACCGAGACGCCGCTCACCTGGACCAACAACTGGTGGCGACAACCGCTGCCGGGGCCGGCCCGGTTCGTTCGAATCGGCCAGGACAATGATTGGAGTGGCATGGCGATTAACGGCCCGCTGGCCTACCTACTCAAAACCAACGGCACGCTTTGGCGGTTGGGCACGAATCCCCCCATCGTCGGCAAACGCTGGCTACCGTTGCGCGACGCACTGCCGACACAGCTTGGCACCAACACCGACTGGGCGCGAATTTTCATCGCCCGAGGGGCCATGATTTTCCAGAAAGTTGACGGCACCTCCTGGTCCAGCATGATCCACTTTGCCACCGAGAAGGAGCAGATTATCATGATCCATTTGGACTCACAGATGAATCTGTTTCGCGCGAGCGCCTTCGACGCCCATCGTGGGGAACTCCCCATTGAGACTCACTGGGAGCACGGAAACTTCTTTGTCTCGGTTCTTGATGACGGCCAGTTCGTCCTCAGCGCTGCGCGGGAGCAGAGTCGCGCGCAGAACCCACCGACCTACGCGCTGGTGCCCAAGCGCATCCCGTTGAGCCGGGAGACGAACTGGATCAGCGCCACGGCCTATCCGCGCGGGGGTGTGCTGACGCTGAAATCCGATGGCACGATCTGGAAATGGAACTTTCCTCGAGATCCGGTGAAACACCCCGAATCGGCCTCGGCGAGTCGCGTGGGAAAGCATTCCGACTGGATTGCGCTGGGCGACTGCAACGGTTTGCCCGTGACATTGGCCGCAGACGGCAGCTTTTGGACCTGGCAGTTCCCGGCGAATATCAGGAAAGAGCCAAAGCTGTTCCCACCCGAAATCGCTCCGACTCGAAAACCGTTTCACATCGGCCAAATCCCACGGCCTGGCACCGGCGGGAAATGATCGCAGTGGCGGGTGGTCAGTAACGCCAACCGCTGGTGAAATTGCGCGGAACGAACCGCGAACGCGCCTTCCCCCTCACCCCGGCCCTCTCCCGCTGGGAGAGGGGGAATCGCACCAACGTCCATCGTGAACAATGCGCTTTCAATTCGGAGGCGGACTGACTTGCTCGCTTTCCCCTGGGGAGAGATTCCACGAGCTGCCAAGGCTCGCGATTTGTTCCCCCGAACCGGGCGTAGCGCCGGCGTCCTCGCCGGCTTTGCGCGTGCAGATACCCAAAGCCGGCGAGGCCGCCGGCGCTCCGGTTCATGGGCAGGGCCGGGGTGAGGGGGAACGGGACGCGCTGACTTCAGGGGCACGGAATCTCCAACCACTCAATGCGTCGGTGCCTTCAACACCGTCCAAACGCGCAAGGCTTCCGTCGCGCTCCACGCCTGGGCGTCGCAACCGCGCGGCGTGTGCGGGGCGTCGCCGTCGAAAATCTCCGCGATGTGTCCGGCGCAGCCGGTGTGCATCAGGTCACGCATACTGCCGAGGTAGGCCCGCGCTGCATCGACCGCCGCTGGATCGGATTCCCACGCGCGCACCAGTGCCTCGCAGAAGGATGGGAACGTCCAGGCCCACGCGGTGCCATTGTGGTAGGCGGGCTTGCGCCGCGTGTCCTCGTCGCCCTCGTAGCGCGACCAGTATGGATGCGAGGGATCGTTCAACAGCCCGCCTTGGTTTCCATAAACCGGCGCGGGCGGCGTAACGGGCAGCGGCGCGAGCGAGCGCAGCGCACCGGGCACGACGAGATAGCGATGAACGGCGGCGACGGTGCGACGGGCGCGCTCGCCGGCCAGCAAGCCAAGGCTGATGGGGATGAGACAATTGCTCCGCAACGCGTCGCTGCGTTCGGCGAACTTTGCGGGCAGACCAGCGCGGGCGTTCAGCACATCCGCGAACCAGCCATGCTCCTCGATCCAGAACAGTTCGTGGAGCGAGGCTTCGGCGCGAGCGGCCAGTTGTTCCCACGGCTCGGTTTCCGGAGCCGCGCCGAGCCGGTGCAGTTGTTTGAGCAGCCGAATCCAGAGCGCCTGAATCTCGATGGGATAACCCTCGCGTGGCGTGCCGGCGGGATAGTTCGTGTCCATCCAGGTGAAGTGGCTCGGGCTCCAGATGAGCGCCGAGGCCGGGTCCATGCGAATACCGTTGGGCGTGCCCCGGATGTAATTCACCGCGATGGATCGGAGCACGTCGGCAATGGTGCGCGTAGCCGACGAGGTGACGAGGCGGGTCGAAAGAAAAGATTCCCGCCCAGGTGGATGCGCTTGCGCTGCGAGCGCATGGCCTCGCAGCGCGAGTCCATCCACCTCGGCCGCGGCCAGTTCCTCACAGGCTACGCCGAACCAGAGCGGCGCGTCGCTCGTGTCGCGGTTCGAGGCGTTCGCACCGTGAATCGTGTTGGGCAGCGTGCCGTTCTCCTCGAAGCGCGCGAAGGTCACGAGCAGATCGCGCACGTCGTCGAACATTCCCGCCGCGATCAAGCCGCGAGCGCAGATGAGCGAGTCGCGGCCCCAGTCGAGGAACCACGGGTAGCCTGCGATCACGGTCTTGCCCTCGCCGCGTCGCACGACGAACGCCTTCACCGCACGCAGCAAGGCTTCATAGAAGCGGCCGCCACCGACCGCTTCGGTCTTCAGTTCAAGAGTCGGAGGCCACGGCGCGGCTTCGGCCTCGTTCAATTCGGCGCTGACGACGAGTGTGGCCGCGTCGCCGCGCGCCAGCGAAATCTCGAACCAGCCGGGGCTGAAAGCATCACCCGACGCCGTTTGCCCGCGCGTGGCCTCGACCGGATGGGGAATGCCGACGCTCCACTCCACGCCTTCGTGGTAGCAGCCCTGGTCGGTGAAGACGCGAAGCTGGCGATCCGGCGTGGGCGTGAAGGCGAATCCCATTTCCGCTTTCTGCTTTCCGCTTTCTGTTTTTCCCAAAGCCCGCGTGTTGCTGGCGAAGTGATGTTCCGCGGCCCCGTTGCGCTGCGTCTCGCTGTGGAAACTCCGGTCCTCAATGTCCACGCGCACGGTCAGGCTGACGCGGGCTTCAGGCGGCAGGTCATTCCCAAACGGCACCGAACGCGATGGGCGATGGAAGCGCAGCACGGTGGTGTTCTGGTCCGGCACCATCTCGGCCGTGACCGAGATCTCCACCGCACGGCCATCGCCGGCGCTGGCGAGAAAAGTCCAGCGGGCGGGCGGGCCGGGCTGGAACGCGGTCAAATTCTCGGTGTTGAGGGGCGTGACAAATCCATCGGCCACAATCCAAAGGCGCGCGCGCTTGGCCAAGACATGGCGATCCACGGGCAACTGGTCGTCGAGGTTCGCGGCCAGCAGGCAGTCGTACTTGGAGGTGATGTTGCCAAAGTCCACCGGCAGCCGAGCCATGCCGCCGCGGCCGTTGGTCAGCAGCGCGATTTGCGGGCAGGTTTGGGCGGGCGACAACTGGCCGGGTTTTGCGCTGCCATCCAGAAAGCGGATTTTGGCCTCGGCTCGTTGGTCTTGCTCTGCGTATCGCTCCAGACGCAGCGTGGCGTAGATTCCTTGCTCGACCCGAGACGGTGGGAAGAAGGCGACATGCCCGGCCCGCACTTCGATGGATTGAACATGCATCTCCGGCTCTCCAGGCCGACCGAGCGCGGCGCGAAAAGGCGCAGTGTCGTGAAGCAACAGCCAGTGACGCGGCGGCACCAGCGTCACGCGCTGGCGATCGAGTAGTTCCCAGGTGACGACGCTGGGGAACCGCTTGAGGTCCATGGCCGTGAGCAGCGCGGAGAGAAAATCACCTCGGGCACTCACCGGGTCGAGATGCTGGAGAGCGCCGAGGAGCAGGCGCGGATCACGATCCACCCAACTGGCCAGCACCCGCCAGTCAAACGCACCGATGTCCTCGGCCGGCATGATCTCCGCAGCAGCCTTGATCGCCCAACCGGCCTGGGCCCGGGCGCGGCGATACAGCAAGCCGTGCGACGATCCGGGGGGAGCCGTGGTGCCGAAGCGTTGGAGCACCGGCGGCAGCCCGGCAGCCCCGGCCCCGGGCCACATGGGTCTCACCGCGTCCCCTCCTTCCGACTTGATGGCGAGGCAAAAGGCGGCGGCGGGCGGAAGGCCCATTTCAATTTTGCCGTGCTTGAACTCCGGGTCCGGCAACGATTGGCCGAGCAAATCGATGAGCAAAGCAGGATTAAACGCCGCTGGGCCGGCAGGAGTCAGACCCAGCAAAGCGGCGTCAAACCGCGCGAGTTGTGGGTGCGCGGCATCGTTGTTCACGACCACCAGCACGCGCCTCCCGCCATCGGCGGACTCGCGCAGCAGGGCAAAGACCGGCGAGTCCGGCACGGTCACGCGCGTCAGCTTCACTCCGTCGAAGAAACAGGGATGCGAGCGGAGCAATTCGTTCAGGCCCGCCAGTTCGGGGACGATGTTGTCGCGATGGCCCCAAGACAGGGCGCGATTGCTGTGGACGTTGATACGCTCCGTCGCGAGCCATTCCACGCCGCAAGTGAAGCCAAACCCTCCGCTGACGCTGGTCAGGGCGCAGAGTCGATTGCGCAACAACGACCAGGCGCGGCCGCGCGCGGCCAGGCGCGTGTTGTCATGCGTCTCGCTGTAGTGAACATAAAGCCCGCGCGAGCGGCTCTGGCCCAGGGCGTATTCGAGATAACCAGCCACCTCGGCTCCGGAATAGTTTTGAAACAGTTCCGAGTAGGCCCACTGCATGGCGCCTTCGGTGAGCAAATTTTCCGTGGCTTCCCATGACCCGCCCAATCCTTCCAGCAGGAAGATGGTGGCGGGAAATTCCTCCAGCACGCGCGCCGTGATGTAGCGCCAGGCCCGCAGCGGAACCTTGTAGCCGGCGTCGCACCGAAAGCCGTCCACGCCGCGGCGGCACCAGGTGAGAAACATTTCCGCCAAATCCTCCCAGAGCGCGGCGTTGCGATGATCCAGCTCGGCGAGATCCTCCCAAACGGTGCCCCACGCGCCGGGGCTGACAAAATTGCCCTGCTCATCGCGCAGATACCATTCGGGATGAGTCTCCTGCAACCGCGCCCCCCAGCCGGTGTGGTTGATGACCACGTCGATGAAGACGCGCCCACCGCGCGCGTGCGTGGCGTAGGTCAGTTCACAGAATTGATCGAGGCCCGTGGTGCGCTGATCAAATTCAACCAGGGCCGGATCAATCGCGGTCAAATCCTGCGCGGCATAGGGTGAGCCAAACCGCCCGAAGCGGGCGTAAGTCGTGGGCGTGGGATTCACCGGCAGCAGATGCAGAATGCGGCAGCCGAGCGTGTCGATGATGAAAGGCAGTTCCTTGATCAGATCGCGGATCTTGCCCGAAGGTGGAATCACCGCGTAGCCCTTGGCGTCCAGTTCCGCCAACCGGGCCTCGTGCTCTGGGTTCATCGTGGTGAGGGCGTGCTTGCCTTCGCCGAACATGCGGATGAACGCGCAATAGATCGTATTGCCAGTGCGATACTCGCTCGGGTGAACGGAGACACCCGCGTCTTCACCAGCCGGCCAGTGCTGCCGGCCCTCGGGATCGATGGCGTAGGCTTTGGCGCGGAAGTAGCCCGTCTCGGCGAGCGTCAACTCGCGCGACCATTCGCCACCGTTCAGCGCCAGCGGCAGATCGTGCCAGGCGGCATTGGCCAGCGTGGGCCGACGCGGATAGGCGGCAATGATTTCCTGCCGGAGCAAACGTCCCCGGCCCAGCGTGGTCCGCAGGCGAACCTGCCAGCCGGCGGGCAGCGAGCCACCATCCGACCGCCGCAAGGTGAAGCGCACCCGATCCCCGACGAAGCGCAGCAAGCGCTCGCCCG
The DNA here is from genome assembly GCA_031414955.1 of Pedosphaera sp. GTDB lineage: Bacteria > Verrucomicrobiota > Verrucomicrobiia > Limisphaerales > SIBH01 > JANNGC01. The sequence goes on from JANOQV010000210.1 coordinate 52,797, forward strand.
GCGCTGGCGTCATGATGAGCGGTTCCATGCGTGGTCGAACTGGCGCAGAGTTTCCCGAGTGGCCGGTTGAAAGCAACTTTTCCGTCATACGGCTGCGCATTTGATCGAGATTCTCGGGAAGGCAAAACGCGGCATTGTCGATTTCAACCCGCTTGCTAGACTCCGGCCCATGAGTGACTTCAAGTTCTCCTGCCCGCACTGCGATCAGCATTTGCAGTGCGATGAGCGCCTGGGGGGAAAGCAAATCCAATGTCCGGCGTGCAAGCACCTCATTGTCATCCCGCCGTCCCCCGCGCAACTCGCCCAGGGAAATTATTCGCCCGAGTCGGGCAAAACCTGGAACACCCACCTCCCGCAAGCACCCAAGGCTCCGCCCAAGCCGCCGACATGAAACCCTGGACCTGGCGGAGGCCAATGTGTCCACCGGCAAAAGGATTTGCGTGGTTGAACATGAGGCCACCCTTCACAGTCTTCTGGTGGACATGCAAAAAACCGTGACACCCATGGAGGGTTTGACCGCACCGTTTGATTTCCAACCGCGCACTCGGCTGGTCTTCGGCGTGAATACGGTCGAGCGCGTGGGTGAAATCGTTCGGGAACTCGGCGCGAAAAAAGTCCTCCTCGTCACCGACGCCGGACTCGTCGCCGCCGGCCATGCCGAACACGTTTTGAAAAGCCTCGCCGCCGATGGGGTCACGGCCACGATCTTCGCCAAGGTGCGCGAAAATCCCACCACCCGCTGCGTGGCGGACTGTCTGGCCGTGGCTCGGTCCGCGCAGATTGAAGCCATCATCGGCTTGGGCGGTGGAAGTTCCATGGACACGGCCAAGGGCTGTAATTTCCTCCTAACCAACGGCGGACGCATGGAGGATTACTGGGGCGTGGGCAAAGCCACCAAGCCGATGCTGCCACTCGTCGCCATTCCGACCACTGCCGGCACAGGCAGCGAGTGCCAGAGCGCCGCACTCATCGCGGACGAAATCACGCACCAGAAGATGGCCTGCCTCGATCCTAAGGCGGCCGCGCGCGTGGCTATTCTCGATCCTGCGCTGACTCTTTCGCAACCGCCGCGCGTCACCGCCTGCACCGGCATCGACGCCATTGCTCACGCCGTGGAAACCGCCGTGACGAAGAAGTGCAACTCGCTCTCCAGCATGTTCTCGCGCGAAGCCTTCAAGTTGCTCGCGCCCAATCTCTCGCGTGTTCTGGAAAATCCCGCAGACCTTGCCGCCCGCGGCCGGATGTTGCTCGGGGCCGCTTATGCCGGCACCGCCATCGAGAACTCCATGCTCGGCGCGGCCCATGCCGCAGCCAATCCGCTCACCGCACAGTACGGCATCGTCCACGGCCAGGCCGTGGGGATGCTGCTCCCGCACGTCGTCCGCTTCAATGCCGAGCTCGACGAGGCTCGGCGCAGCTACGCTGAACTGGCTTCCGCGCCGGAGTTGGCCTGTGTGAGCGACGGCCTCGAACAAGCGGTGGAGGCGCTGATTTCAGAACTCTGTTCCCTGCTGGAACTCGCGAAAATGCCAGCCTCGCTGAGTGACTGTGGAGTGAAGCAGAAGGATTTACCCATGCTGGCGGCAGAAGCGGCGAAGCAATGGACGGCCCATTTCAATCCTCGTGCTGTCACAGAAAAAGATTTCCTCTCTCTCTACGAGACGGCGTTTTGAGGTTTGGTGCGCGAGAGAGGACTTGAACCTCCACCCCTTACGGGACCAGATCCTAAGTCTGGCGTGTCTGCCATTTCACCACTCGCGCGATACCGGAGTCACGATGCCATGCGCAGACACAACCTCAAGATTGCTTTTGGCGCGGGGATCTTCGTCATGAGCACGAGGATAGAAGCGAACAGGCGCGAAGCCAAAGGTCACTCTTTCCAAAGCTAACCGTGCCGCGACGCTTCAAGCCTGGACGGTCATCGCGCGAGCGCGGTCGCTTCTCCTCGACAGCAACATCCTCTCCGAAATCTGGAAACCCGCACCGTTGATCTCAGGCCTCGCTTGGTTTGAGCGGGACGAATGGTTTCTGCCGTCGTCCATCATCGCCGAGGCATAGCAGGGTGCCAAATCTGTTCCCTGTGCCGTGCCGTGGACACAGCTCAAGGATTACGAGCACTCGCGAAACCAGCGCGTTTCGCAGCTTGTTTCAAACACCGTAGTCAACCGACCTCAGCCGGAGGGGGCTTAAGTTGAGTGCAGATCAGAAAAGCGCATGAGCAGTAAAAACTGCCCATGCGTTGAGAACGGTATGATTAGCAACCGGGCCGACAGTAAGCCGACGGCACCGGGCTACTTCTGCCAGGTACGCTTCTTGTGGCGGTTGGCCCGCATCTTCTTGCGACGCTTGTGCTTGTTAATTTTCGCTTTCCGGCGTTTTTTCAGTGAACCCATATCAATTCTTTTAAGAGCGAGACATTGTGGTCAGTACACGACCTTGTTCAAGGGATATTCGATGATGCCTTCAGCTCCGGCAGCCTTGAGGGCTGGGATGATTTCGCGGACGATGTGCTCATCGATGATGGTTTCGACGGCAACCCAACCGGGCAGACTGAGGTGCGAGATGGTGGGATTGCGGAGCGCGGGTAGTGTTTTAAGCAGATTGGCGAGGCGCTTCTCCTCGATGTTCATCTTGAGGCCAACCTTGGCCTCGGCTTCGAGTGCGCCGCGCAAGAGGAGGGCGAGCGTCTCGATCTTTTGGCGCTTCCAAGGGTTTTTCCACGACTCGTGATTAACGATGAGTCGGGGGGTGGAAATGAGAAGAGTGTCCACGATGCGCAAATTGTTCGCGCGCAAAGAGGATCCTGTCTCGGTGACTTCAACAATGGCGTCCACGAGTTCGTGCGCCTTCACCTCCGTCGCGCCCCAGGAAAACTCCACTTCGGCCTTCACGCCGTGCTTCTTCAAGTAGCTCTTGGTGAGATGGACGACCTCAGTGGCGATGCGCTTCCCTTCCAGATCCTGGACCGATTTGATCGGTGACTCTTCCGGGACAGCCAGCACCCAACGGGCGGGGCGGCGGGAGACTTTGCTGAACAGGAACTCGCCGACTTCATGCACATCCGAGCCATTCTCCTTCACCCAATCGTGGCCGGTAATGCCGCAATCCAGATAACCCAGTTCCACGTAACGGCTAATTTCCTGCGCGCGGATAAGGCGGATTTCCATCTCCTCATCATCGACGTAGGGTACGTAAGAACGGCTGCTGATCTGCACGTTGAAGCCCGCCTTGGCCATCTTCTCGATGGTGGCGTCCTGCAAGCTGCCCTTGGGCAAACCTAGTCGCAGCTTCTTTGCCTCCAATTTTTTTGCGGCTTTTGAATTAGCTCTCATCCCACTGTTTTCTGTAAAATTATCTCCGGTCTTTCGATGAAATTGATTCGGCTGCGCCCCGTGGGAGCGTCTTGCTCCGCCGAAAGACTATTCACTTTTGCGGCTCATCCTTGAACCATAAGGTTTGTCGTCCTTGGATTTGAATCTCGCCCCGTGCGAACCCGGCCACGACTTGCGGATACACCTTTCGCTCGGCCTGCTGAATCCGTTCGTGCAAGGTCGTCGGCGTGTCCCCGTCCAGCACTGGCACCGCTTCCTGCGCGATGATGGCACCGCTATCGACGCCTTGATCCACGAAATGCACCGTGCAGCCTGTGATCTTCACCCCGTAGTCCAATGCTTGCTTCCAAGCCTCCAAACCCGGAAATGCCGGGAGCAAGGAGGGGTGGATATTCACGACGCGATTTTGAAATGCACGCAAAAAATCTCCTTTCAAGATGCGCATGAATCCCGCGAGCACGATCAGATCAACCCTCGCCTCCTGGAGTTTGGTGATGTAAGCGTGCTCGGCCTGCTCATCGAGCTTGGTGCGGAATTTCCCCGGAGCCACGAACTCCGCTGGTCGCCCACGATCGCGCGCGTGCTGTAAAATCCCCGCGCCCTCGACATCGCTCAGCACGACGGCGACCTCCGCCGGCACCTCACCGCGCTGGATGGCCTCGGCGAGGGCCGCGAAGTTCGAGCCTTTGCCCGAACCGAGCACGCCGAGACGGAATTTGGATGAGCCTGACACGCCGCTGTTAAATCCGAGTGTCATCTGCGGAGCAAGCGCCGAGTAGAAAGGAATTGGGCAGAACCGACGGAAAGGCGCGGGGAAAAAGTGCATTCCGGGGCAAAGTTTGGTGACTTTCCGCCAGTTTAGGCGAAGACTTCGGACTAGTGAATGGTGGAGGCTCAATCATGAAAGCAAGCGATGAATCAAACCCGTTGACGGCGCTGATCGCCGGCCATCCGTTTTTCCGTGACTTGGCTCCGCAGCATGTGCAGTTGCTGGCGGAAGCCGCGATGTTGAAGGAGTTCAAGGCGGGTGAAGTCATTTTCAAAGAAGGCGACCCGGCGAACCGCTTCTACATCCTGCTTGATGGCGAAGTGGAGGTCATGAGCGAAGGCCGCGAAGCGTCCAATGTGTTGGTGCAAAAAATCGGCCCCGGCGAAGTGCTCGGATGGTCGTGGCTGTTCCCGCCGTACTACTGGCACTTTGCCGCGCGGGCCGGGATGAAGACGCGGGCCATTTTTTTCTACGGCACCTGGCTGCGAGAGAGTTGTGAGCGGGATCACGATTTCGGTTTTGCCATGCTGAAACGTATGTCGGCCGTGATCATTCAAAGACTCCAGGCGGCGCGCAAGCGATTGGTGGAGGCGGAATCGAAGTCCCCGCGTCCGCCTTCGCTGAATTGAGGACGGCCCGGGCATGGTCTCGAATTCAAGCTCCCCACCTGGAGGTGGTCAGCAATCTGTCGGCGACTTTCTTGCGGAGAACCTTGAGCCGCGCCTGCCTTCTCTGAAAGTATCCGGCCAATGCAGGAAATTACCGCGCTTGACGGCGCAATTCTCGTGGACAAACCGGCGGGTTGGACCTCGCACGATGTGGTGGCGAAAATTCGCAACCACTTTCGGATTGCCAAGGTCGGCCATTGCGGAACGCTCGATCCCAACGCCACCGGTCTGCTCATCATCGTGCTCGGCCGCGGCACCAAACTCTCGGAAAAGCTCATGTCCTCGGACAAGGTGTACGAGGGTGAAGCCAAGTTCGGCGAAGCCACGGACAGTTATGACATAGATGGTCAGATTACGGCCACCCGCCCCGTGCCGCCGCTGACTGTGGAACTGTTGAACGAGGAGGCGGTGAAATTCACCGGCGATCTGATGCAGTTGCCACCGATGGTTTCGGCCGTAAAGATCGCCGGCGTGCCGCTCTACAAACTCGCGCGCCAGGGCCAGGAAGTGGAGCGCAAAGAACGGCTCATCCACATCTACACCTACCGTTTCACGTCCTACGCCGAGCCGGTGGGCGTGTTCCGCGTGGCCTGCACCAAGGGCACCTATGTTCGCTCACTCGTTCACGACCTCGGCCAGCGACTGGGCTGCGGCGCGCATTTGAAAACCTTGCGGCGGCTCGACTCGGGAAAATTCTCCGTGAACGATGCCGCGCCGCTGGAAGAAATCCTAAAATGGCCGGTGGCCGAATTCACCCGCCACGTCATTCCCTTTTTTCAACTGGCTCGCGCGGAGTGAGATGGCTCGCATGAAGACGTTTCACCACCCGGACTCCTTTGAGTCCGACGGCCGAAAGATCTCTCTCGCCATCGGCATGTTCGACGGAGTGCATCTCGGTCATCAACAACTCATCCGCCAAGCCGTGGCCGACGCCGAGCAGCATGAGGGATTCGCGGCGGTGGTCACTTTCGATCGTCACCCAAACAGCATCGTCGCTCCAGAGCGGGTGCCGCCCTTGATTTACGCGCCGCCGCAAAAGCTGAGGGCCTTCGCAGCGCTCGGCGTGGACGCGGTGCTGGTAATCCCCTTCACCCGGGAGTTTAGCGCGCAGTCGGGCGAGAAGTTCATCCGACAACTGGCGGGAAGACTCAGGCCACTGCACAGCATCAGCGTGGGCAGTTCTTTCGTGTTTGGACATCAGCGCAGTGGCGACGTGTCTTTGATGCAACGCCTCGGCCAAGAACTGGGCTTTCTCGTGCGCGGTATCGCATCGGTATCGCTCGACGGCGAGGTGGTGAGCAGCACGCGCATCCGCGAGGCCGTGCGGCAAGGTGATCTCGATGGAGCATCTCAAATGCTGGGCCGTGAATACGCCCTCAGCGGCACCATCGTGCGCGGCGACGCATTGGGTGCGAAACTTGGCTATCCAACGGCGAACCTTGAAATTCATGGACGACTTGTTCCACCCGAGGGTGTCTATGCGGCACATGCCTACCTTGATGGTGGCCGCCATCGCGCTGTGGCGAACATCGGACGCCGACCGACGTTGCGAAATCCCGCGCCAGAATTGCGCGCCGAGGTACATTTGCTGGATTTTGCGCGCGACATTTACGGGCACGAGATGGAGTTGACCTTTGCCGCGAAACTGCGCGAGGAGCAAAAGTTTCCCTCGCTGGAGCTGTTGCGCGCGCAAATCGGCCGCGACTTGCAAGCCGCTCTCACAAGATTCTGAGCTCGAAACATTCCCCATGCACCTCTCAAACCGCACGGGGAAGGCGAGCACGATCCGTCCGATGACCGAACTGGCCTGGAAAATTGCTTTACACCCATTTCGACGCCACCTAACTTTCGCCGCTCAATTACAAAAGAAAGATGCAGTCAGCCAATATGGAGAAAGCGAAAGTCATCGAAGGTGTGCGTATTCACGATAAAGACACGGGTTCAGCCGATGTCCAGATCGCGATTCTGACCGCGCGGGTCAACGAACTGACGGAACACCTGCAGAAAAACAAGAAGGACCATAGTTCGCGGCGCGGCCTACTAATGATGGTGGCCCAGCGCCGCCGTCTGCTGGACTATTTACACAAGAAGAATGCGCCTCGTTATCAGGCCATCACCAAGAAGTTGAAACTGCGGAAATAAATTTTTGAGACGCGCGCCCGGTTTGACTGTGGCGCGCGTTTCACTTTCATCAGGCCGCAGAGACGCGGTGGCCGGGTGAACTTCAAAAACAACACGCGTATGGTAACTGGCCGCCTCTGGGAAATTTCAATCAGCCTCGAATGTTTTCGAGGTTCACTGAAGTTCCTCTGGAGGCGGCGGTTCATTAAATAAAAGAAGTATGCCTCACAAGGTCACAGCCACAGTTGGTGGCAAACAAATCCACATCGAAACCGGCAAAATCGCCAAGCAGGCTGACGGTGCCGTCACGGTTCAACTCGGAGAAACCATCATTATCGTCGCTGCCGTGGCGGCCACGAAAGCCAAGCCCGGGCAGGATTTTTTCCCGCTCACAGTTGATTACCGCGAGCGCGCCGCCGCCGCCGGCAAGTTCCCGGGCGGTTATTTCAAGCGCGAAGGCCGCCCGACAGAAAAGGAAATCCTGACCTGCCGCCTCACGGATCGTCCCATCCGCCCGCTCTTCCCCAAGGGTTGGTACAACGAAGTGCAGGTGCAGACGGTCCTCCTCAGCACGGACGGCGAAAACGATCCCGACATTCTGAACATCATTGGGGCCTCCGCGGCTCTCATGGTCAGCGACATCCCGTGGGACGGTCCGCTTGGCGCGGCCCGCGTGGGGCGCATCGGCGGCGAGTTCATCGCCAACCCCACCCACGCTGAGATGGCCGAGAGCGATCTCGACCTCGTTTATGTCGGCAACGCCCGGGGCGAAGTCGTCATGTATGAAGGCGCGGCCAAGGAAATCACCGAAGCGGATTTCTGCGCCGCCCTTCTGTTCGCCCAGGAAGCCTGCGTGCCGGTCATCAAGGCCCAGCAGGAACTCGCCGCCGCTGTCGGCAGGGCCAAGCGGTCGATCACGGTCAATATCGTTCCGGAAGAAATCCTCAACGAAGCCAAGTCCCTTGCCGGCGACAAAATCGTCACCGCCCTGCTCACTGTCGGCAAGTTGACTCGCGAAGCTGCGGTCAAAGCAGTCACCGATGAAGTCAGCAAGAAGCTGGTGGAGAAATTCGGCGCCGAGAAGGTGACGGAGTTCGTTCTCAAAGACGCCTTCTATTACATCCAGAAGGAAGCCGTGCGCCGCCTCGTCATGAAGGACGGCAAGCGCCTCGACGGCCGCAGCCCAGAAGCGGTGCGCGCCATCAGCGGCGAAGTCGGCATTCTGCCCCGCGCGCATGGTTCCGCGCTCTTTCAACGCGGTGAAACCCAGGCCATCTCGGTCGTCACCATGGGCACGGGCGAAGACACGCAGGAATTCGACGCCTACACCGGCGGCAAAACGAGCAAGAAGCTCATGCTGCACTACAACTTCCCGAATTTCTCCGTCGGTGAAACCGGTCGCATCAGTGGACCCGGCCGCCGCGAAATCGGACACGGCGCGCTCGCCGAGCGTTCCATCGAGCCGATGCTGCCGCTCAAGGATTATCCTTACGCGATCCGCATCACGAGTGAGATCATGGAGTCGAACGGCTCCACGTCGATGGCTTCCGTTTGCGGCGGCACCCTGGCCTTGATGGATGCAGGTGTGCCGGTCATTCGTCCCGTCGGCGGCATCAGCATCGGCATCTGCGCCGAGTACAGCGGCGAAAGCATTTCCGCTTACAAGCTCCTCACCGACATCATCGGCTGGGAGGACGCCTTCTGCGACATGGACTGCAAGATCGCGGGTACGGACAAGGGCATCACTGGCTTCCAACTCGACCTCAAGCTGCGCGGCATTCCGCACCAGATCATGGTCGAGACCGTGGAGCGCGCCCGCGTCGCCCGTCTGTTCATCCTGGGCGAAATGCTCAAGGTCATTGCCGAGCCGCGCAAGGAGATGAGCAAGTACGCTCCGCGCATCATCACCATCAAGATCAACCCGGAGAAGATCGGCGCGCTCATCGGACCCGGCGGCAAGAACATCAAGCGCATTGTCGATGAATCCGGCTGCGAGATTAACATCGAGGATGATGGCACGGTGAACGTGTACTCGACTTCGCCCGAAGGCATGGAGATTGCCCGCCGCGAGATCGAGGGCATGACCGCCGAAGCCGAGCCGGGCAAAATCTACAGCGGCAAGATCGTCACTCTCAAAGAATTCGGCGCGTTCGTTGAGTTCCTGCCGGGTCGTGACGGTCTGGTTCACATCAGCGAATGGGCGACTTTCCGCGTCCGGGCGATTGAAGAAGTTGCCAAAGTCGGCGACGACGTTTCGGTCAAGTGCCTGGGCGTCGATGAAAAGGGCCGGGTCCGTCTCTCGCGCAAGGCGGCGATGGAAGAGGGCGACCAGGCGGCGGCAGCCAAGGAAAAATCCGACTACGAAGCCAAGCATGGCTCAGATGGCGGCGGCGGACACGGTGGCGAACGCCGTGAGTTCCGTGGTGGCGACCGCGATCGTGGCCCGCGGAGCGGTGGAGATCGTGGCGGACGTGGTGGAGATCGTGGCGGACGCAGCGGCGGGGGGCGTGATTCTGGTGGCCCGCGCGAAGCATATCGCGGCGGTGATCGTCCGGCTGGCGGACCACCCCAGCCCGCGCGGGATCCGGAAGCGCAGGAAGTGCGCGAGCCGGCTCCGCCCCGCGATCTGGACTGATCTCGAACTGATCTTCAAGGCGCGCCGGAGAAATCCGGCGCGCTTTTTTTGTTCAAGGGAATGTGTCGCTGGCCATTGTCCGGCCTTCATCAAAGAGGATATCGGAACGCGCTTGTCTGGCCTGTTGGGACCGGAATCAGGCGGGAGAAGCGCGCAGTTTTCCCCGAAGCCTGAAGTTCAAATTTCGAGATGCGAGATTCAAAAAAATCCGAAGGCGAGGCCCGAAAGATCCGACACCCGCCGTCATCTCCGTCGCACTGATTCTGTCGATGCAGGAGACTGCTTTCGGCTCTCGGATTTATCCGTGCCGCCATTGGCGCGGCTTGCCATCCCCTACCCTTCTCTGGATATCCGCGCTCCCTGGTTTGCGATTCTCCCTGGACGGCACCATTACCATCCCGGCGCGCGACCGGCTACTTCAATGTCGTGGTGGAGTTGCGGGCCGGTTGACCGCTGGCAAGTTGCAGGGCGATCTGCTTGTCCATCTCGCCGGCCAGATCGAGGTCGGAATTTCCAAAGCGGGTGCGGACCTGCACGGTCAGCCGCGTCATCTTCTTGTCCATTTCCTCGACCTTCACGCGCACCGTGCGGGTATCAACGCGGGCCGAGACGGTGGATTGCATAACGTCCTCGCTGAAAACGGTCCCATTGACCGCCAGCACATCCTTGGCCGCAGCCCAGCACTCGAGCGCGGGGCGTTCATACACGCGGATGATGCGATCCTTGACCAGTGGATTGGCGGCCTCCTTGCGCCCATCAATGGTGCCGACGCAACCGGTGCCGACCAGCGCCAGCGTTGAAATGATCAAAAGAGCCACAGCGTTAATTCTCATCGCGGAGATGCAATCAGAACGGTGCGGCGCGTCAAGCATCCGTTGGAAAATTGGCTCCTGGATCGGCTTCCGACGGTTCACCCGCGCCTTCGCTGATGACTGGCGCAATGGCCTGAAGCTTGTCCCCGGGGTCGAGATTTACCAACTTCACCCCCATGGTATTACGTCCCGCTTCGCGGATGTGCTTCACAAAAGTGCGCACCATTTGTCCCCCGGAGGTAATGAGCATAATCTCATCACTCTCGCGGACGGTGAGCGCGCCGACGACGCTGCCTGTCTTGTCGCCAGTCTTCATGGTGATGATGCCTTTGCCACCGCGCGACTGGACGCGGTATTCGTCGAAGGCGGTGCGCTTGCCGATGCCGTTCTCTCCAGCTACCAGGAGCGTAGCGTCCGGCACGATGATGGCGGCGGCCACGAGGGCGTCACCCTCGTCCAGACTGATGCCGCGCACGCCCGTAGCCGAGCGGCCCATCGAGCGGACGTCAGATTCGTTAAAGCGGATGCTCATGCCACCCTTGGTGATGAGCACCACGTCGTCGCCCGCGTCCTTCACCTCGTTGTTCTCCACAATGCTGCCGCGGGTCAGTTTCACTTCAATGAGCGCGTCACCGGGGTCAATTCCAATCGCGATGATGCCGCCTTTGCGCACATTGCCGAACTCATTGAGCGAGGTCTTCTTCACCGTGCCCTGCCGGGTCGCGAAGAAGAGTTCACCGGACTGCTGCCAGGTGGTGTCCTGCTTGTCGGCGTCCAGCTTGGACTGGATGCGGATGAGCGCGGCCACTTTCTCCCCGGCCTGCAACTCCAGAAGATTGGCAATGCTCCGGCCCTTCGAGGCCCGGCCCATGTCGGGAATCTCATGCACGCGCTCCACGTACACACGTCCGCTGTTCGTGAAGAACATCAGGTAGTCGTGCGTGCTGGCGGTGAACAGGTGCTCCACGAAGTCGTTATCTTCGGCGGTCTCGCCCTCGCGCGTGGCCATGCCGATGACACCCTTGCCGCCGCGGCGCTGGGCGCGGTAGGCGGAGACATTGGTGCGTTTCATCAGGCCGCTATGGGTGAGGGTGATGATGACGCCCTCGTTCGCGATCAGGTCCTCGATGGCAATCTCGCCTTCGTCGGGAACAATCTCGGTCTTGCGCGGCGTGGCGTGCTTCAGTTTGATCGCCTCAAGCTCGGCCTTGATGATGGCCATCACGCGGGATTCCTTGGCCAGGATGTCGAGCAGGTCCTTGATGACTTCGAGCAGGGCCTTGTATTCCGTCTCGACCTTGTCGATTTCCAGCCCGGTCAGTTGATAGAGGCGGAGTTCGAGGATGGCATCCACCTGGCGCTCGGTCAGGGCGTAGCGGCCCGCCACCAGGCGGCTTTCCTGGCGAATCAAGATGCCCCAGCGCAAAACCTGTTCGCGCGTCCACTCGAAAGCCAGCAGCTTCACCCGGGCTTCATCGCGGTTCTTGCTGCTGCGGATGATATGGATGAACTCGTCGAGATTGGCCAGCGCGATGAGATAGCCCTCCAGCAACTCAGCGCGCTCCTCGGCCTTGCGCAGCTCGAAGCGCGTGCGACGCAGGATGACCTCGCGGCGATGGTCGATGTAGGCGGAGATGAGCTGCTTGAGATTGAGCGTCTTGGGCTTGCCATGATCGATGGCCAGCGCATTGACACTGAAGGAGACCTCCAGTTGCGTGTGCTTGTAGAGGTTGTTGATGACCACCTTGGGCAGTGCATCCCGCTTGAGTTCCATCACGAGCCGGGTGTGCTCGTCGGACTCGTTCCGCATGGCGGAGATTTCGGTGATGATCTTCTCGTTCACCAAGTCCGCGATCTGCTGCTCCAGCGCGGCGCGATTGACGTTGAACGGAATCTCCGTGATGACGAGCTGCTCGCGGTCGCCCTTGAGGTCCTCCGAACCCACGCGGCCGCGGAGTTTGATGCTGCCGCGCCCGGTCTCGAAGTAATTCTTGATGCCCTCAATGCCGCAAATCGTCCCGCCAGTCGGGAAGTCCGGGCCTTTGATGAACTTCATCAGCTCCGGGATCGTGATTTCGGGCCGGTCGATCTGGGCGCAAATGCCGTCAATGACCTCGCCGAGATTGTGCGGGGCCATGTTCGTGGCCATGCCGACCGCGATGCCGGTGCCTCCGTTGACGAGCAAGTTCGGAAACGCCGCCGGGAAGACCTTCGGCTCGGTCATGCGCTCGTCGTAATTCGGGACGAAGTCCACCGTGTCCCGATCCATGTCCTGCATCAGCGCCGCGCCGAGGTGCGTGAGCCGCGCCTCGGTGTAACGCATCGCCGCCGGGGGATCGTCCTCGATGGAGCCAAAGTTGCCCTTGCCGTCCACCAGCCGCTCGCGCATCACCCAAGGCTGCGCCATGTGAACGAGCGTCGGGTAAATCACCGCCTCGCCGTGCGGATGGTAATTGCCGGAGGTGTCCCCGCAGATCTTCGCGCACTTGTAATGCTTGCGTCCCGGGAACAGCGAGAGTTCGTGCATCGCGTAGAGAATACGGCGCTGCGAGGGCTTCAGTCCGTCGCGCACATCGGGCAGGGCGCGCGAGATGATCACGGACATCGAGTAGTCGAGGAACGAGTTCTTGATCTCGTCGGCGACGTTGATCTTGGAAATCTTCTCGCCCTGCGTGTAGGCGCCGCCCGTCGGGTGCGAGGCGGTTGATTCAGTTTCGTCTGGCATGATGCTTTGGTCTGCGAAAGTTTCTTGCGGCGCGATTAAACGTCGAGGTTCCGGACGTTAAGTGCGTTGTCCTCGATGAATTGCCGGCGTGGTTCGACTTCATCGCCCATGAGCTTCACGAACATCTCCTCCGCTTCGACCGCATCGGTAAGATCGATTCGCAACAGTTTACGATTAGCGGGCTTCATCGTGGTCTCGAAGAGTTCCTTGGCATCCATTTCGCCCAGTCCCTTAAAGCGGTAAATCTGGATGCCTTTCTTGCCGACTGCTTTCACGCTGCTGAGAATTTCCGGGATGGAGAACAGCGGCGTGACGCTGGCACGCTCGCCTTCGCCTTCCACCAGCTCGAAAAGCGGTTTGTCCTGGGCGGCGTAATGATCCACGGCGAGCCCCTTCTTGGCTAATTTCCCCAGCAGGTCCGAGATAGCCTTGCTCTCCAAATGCAGGTCCGAGACTTTCACCCGCCGCGTCGGTCCATCCTTTTTCTTTTCTGGCTCACCCTCGATACCGAACAAGTCCGGGTTCGCCTGCTTGAACTGCTCCAGGGCTTCGTGGGTGAGAAAGTAATGCACCGTCTCATCATTTCCTTCCCGCACCTTCACCAAACTTTGCGGCAGCGTGCCATCGGTCGCGCGCTTTTCGACGTAGTTCGCGAAATCACCGCCCAGCCGTTTGATATAGGTCGCGTGTTTGTCCAGCGACTCCAGCAATTCCAGAATTTCCTGCAACTGCTTCGGGGCCAACTCCCGGCCATCGGCCAGGTTCTTAAGCCGCACTTCCTCGGTGCCGTTTTGGAGCAGGATGCGGTTCAACTGCAGATCATCATCCACGTAATCCGTGCGCTTCTTGCGGGTGATTGAGTAAAGCGGCGGCTGCGCGATGTAAACATAACCATCCCGCACGAGCCGCGGCATCTGCCGGTAGAAGAACGTCAGCAGCAGCGTGCGGATGTGCGATCCATCCACATCCGCGTCGGTCATGATGATGATCTTGTGGTAGCGCAGCCGCTCCAGGTTGAAGGCCCCCTCACCCTCGCCATCACCAATGCCCGTGCCGATGGCCGTGATCATGGTGCGGATTTCGTTGTTCTGGAGAACCCGGTCCAGCCGCGCCTTCTCCACGTTGATGAGCTTGCCGCGAATGGGCAGAATCGCCTGGAACTTCCGGTCGCGTCCTTGCTTGGCCGAGCCGCCGGCCGAGTCGCCCTCGACGATATAAAGCTCGGTGTTGGCCGGGTCGCGGTCGGAACAATCAGCCAGCTTGCCGGGCAATCCGCCGCCGGTGAGCGCGCTCTTGCGCACGGCTTCGCGCGCCTTGCGCGCCGCCTCCCGGGCCCGCGCGGCATTCAGGCTCTTTTCCACAATGCGCTTGGCCACGGGCGGATTGGCGTCGAAGTAGCTCATCAGCCCCTCATACGAAACCGAACCGACCACGCTCTCTACCTCGGGCGAGAGCAGCTTCACCTTGGTCTGCGATTCAAATTTAGGATCGCTGTGCTTGACCGAGATCACCGCCGTCAATCCCTCCCGCACGTCATCGCCCGTGATTTGCGGATCCTTGTCCTTCAGCAGCTCGTTCGACTTCGCATATTGGTTGATGGCCCGGGTGACTGCGCTGCGGAATCCCGAGAGGTGCGTGCCGCCGTCAGGATTGTGAATCGTGTTCGTATAGCACAGAACCTGATCGTTGTAGCTGTCGTTGTACTGCAGCACGATCTCGCAGTGAACCTCAATGTCCTTGTCCTCATTGCGCAATCTCGTCTGCTTGGTCAGGGAAATCGGCTTCGGATGAATCGGCGTCTTGCTCTTGTTGAGCTGCTTTACAAATTCCTCCACGCCGTCCTTGTAATAATATCGTTCCGGCTCGGACGTGGCATTGCGCTCGTCGGTAAAAAGGATTTCCAAGCCGGAATTCAGAAAGGCCAGTTCGCGCAGACGCTGGCTGATGCGGTCAGCCTTGAACTCCACCGTCTCGCGAAAAATCTCCGGGTCCGGCTTGAAGGTGATGAGCGTGCCGGTGCCCTTGGCTTTGCCGATCACTTCCAATTTCTTGGTCGTCTGCCCCCGCTCGAACTCCATGTGATGCACCTTGCCCTCACGAGAAACTTCGACCTCGAACCATTCGCTCACGGCATTCACACACTTGGCACCGACCCCGTGCGTGCCGCCTGAAAACTTGTAGCCTCCCTGCCCGTACTTGCCGCCCGAGTGCAGAGTGGTCAGAACCAGTTCAACGCCGGGCAACCCGCTGTCCTGGTTGATGTCCACCGGAATGCCGCGGCCATCATCACGGGTGGAGATGGAGCCATCGACATGGATGTTCACCTCGATCAGTTTGCAGTGACCCGCGAGGTGTTCGTCCACCGAGTTGTCCAGCACCTCCGAGACGCAGTGATGCAGCGCGCGCTCGTCCGTGCCGCCGATGTACATGCCCGGCTTCTTGCGCACCGCTTCCAGACCCTTGAGCTGACTCAGCTTCGAGGCGTCGTACGTTTCAGAAATCGGTTCGTCGGAAGGCTGCTGGGAGTCGTCCGTCACAGAGTCATTTGCCATACAAAATCGTTCAATTTGCCGGCTGATTTCAGATCGAAATCACGCGGCAAAACAATACGGAAAGCCGCCAATTCCACACAACGATTATTTACCCATTTCTGGTCCAGAAAACGCAATCCGTTGCGGCTCCCCTCCCCTAGAGCCGGATATGTGGGGGATGGGCGTTTTGGGATGACTGCCCCGTATTCGGAACAAGCGGGGCGAAAACCGAGCGCGATAATACCCGTGAAGATTAGGCGGGCTTGTCACCCGAAAAGCACGCGCGCTGGTTGCCCGCGGTCAGTAATGGGAACCGGACGATCCTCGTCGAAAAGATGCTTCTCCGGGCTGATCCCTAGAGCGCAGTGAATCGTCGCATGGAGGTCGGGAACGGACATCGGAGAGTCCACGATTTTCTTCCCCAACTCATCGGTCACGCCGACGGCCCGGCCCGTCTTCAACCCGCCGCCGGCGAGCGCGACGCTAAAAGCTTTCGATTGGTGCCCGCGCCCGCCGCCGCCATCGAACTCCGGCGGACGCCCGAACTCCGTGGCAATGACGATGAGCGTCTTGTCGAGCAACTTGTTCCGCTCCAGATCGAGCACCAGGTTCGCGACCGAGCGATCCAAATCTTGAATCAGCAGGTGCTGATTCTTCTGCCCACCGAGATGAGTGTCCCAGCCCGTTCCATTGATGAAGTTCAAGTTGAACGACACTTCGATGAAGCGCACGCCGCGCTGGACCAATCGCCGCGCGAGCAGGCAGCGTTGCCCAAACTCCGAGCCATACGCCGCGCGCAGGGCGTCCGGCTCCCCGCCCAGCTCAAACGCTTTCATGAAATCACCGCGCGACAACTTGAAACTCTCCTCGATGGCCGTGTCGTAATCCGCCAGCGCCTTGTCATCCTGGTGCTGTGCCGTGTAGCCCTGGCGCAACTGCGCCAACAAACCTTCACGCCTTTCCGCCCGCGCCGCGCTGATGAACTCCGGTCGGGTCAACCCGCTCGGCCCCGCCTCCGTGTCCGTGAGATAAACGTAGCCGTGCTTCGCGCCGAGAAAGCCCGGCCCGCGCGTCACATTTGGATACCCGATGACGACATACGGCGGAATCCCCTCCGCCGCCGCGCCGCGCTGCTGCGCGACGATGGAACCGATGGAGGGATAAATCACCGTCCCGCTCGTCGGCCGCCCAGTGTGCAAGCGGTTGGTCGCCGCCGCATGCTCGTCGATCACGTCGTGATGCACCGTGCGTAACAGCGCAAACCGATCGAGCACCTTCGCGCACTCGCTCAAATGCGCACACACCTGAACACCGGGGACCGCCGTCTCGATGGCGGGGTAAGCCGAACCTGCAACCTTCTTGAAATCTCCTAATCGTTTCGGATCCCAAGTGTCGGTGTGCGCCGCCCCGCCCCCCAGCCAGATGAAGATGCAATGTTCCGCTTTGCCCTTGGGGTAAATGATCTCCTCGCGTTTGGTCGCCGCAAAATTCCGCATCGAGCCACCCGCGAGCGCAGCGCCCACGCCCACCTTCGCGGTGAGAGAGAAAAACTCACGACGCGAGTGACCGCCCGGATGCGACTTGGTTTTCATTGAGGCAAGTTTCCTAGCCGAGCCGAGTGGAAAAGCCAAGCGCGGTCTCGCCCGCCCGCTCTCACGTAGCCGCACCTCGGCAAACTCAGCATGTCGAGAGGAACGTTGAAACGACCGCCCGCCAAAGACTTTGCGCGACAGGAGACTCCAGCGCCAGCGATCCCTGGGCCAGTTCGCTGAGTGGTTTCACCCTCAAGTCCACGACCAACCTGAACCCGGTGCCGGCGTGGAGCACAGTGACCAACGCGCCCGCGAGCGGGCGCGGGCGCTTCACCGTGACCAACACGCTGGGCGGCGCTCAGCAGTTCTACCGGCTGGAGAAGAAATCCGCCGTGACAGGTGTAACCCCTCCGCATGCCGCTTTCCTGGAACGAAATCAAACACCGCGCGATCGCCATTGGTTCAACGCTACTGGCACATCGGACGGGAGATTCTGCGGGCGCAGAAGGCGGAGGGCTGGGGCACGAAGGTCGTGGAGCGGTTGGCGAAGGATTTGGTGGCGGAGAAGCCGAGGAGCAAAATGGCGAGGCGGGCTTTCATTCAACGACCACGCCTCCGGCGCGCGGCGCAGGCGAAGAGGGCGCTGCCGAGGGCGAGCAAGGCCCAGGTGCTCGGCTCGGGCACGGGCACGAACATGATGTCGTCGAAATAGGCTCCCCACGGTCCGCCAGAGTGATTGGCGGTGAAACGCAGTTCGCCTGTAGCTCCGGCAAAGGCGCTGATGTCCGCTTCCCACAAGGTGTAACCAGGGAAGAAGCCCACGGGTTGAAGCGAGAGCGTGGTGTCCTCGAAGCTGATGACCAGACCACCAGCAGGAACTTGATCCACCGGCCTGGTCTTGAACTGAAGGAAGTTCATGCCGAATGGAATTTGTCCCGTCTGTGCTAGCGTCACGTCCAAGGAGTCCAATGGATTTGCAATTAACCGCGCTGCGTAGTTACCAGACAGCGGTATTAGTTGGTAGGCTCTCGAGTTGAGGCTCAAAGACGACTGCTGCGCGAGCGCAGTATTGTAAGGAACCTGACTTTCCAGGACGTCTCCTCGGTAAACAGACCAACCTGGAAAAGCTGCATTGACCGAAGCA
>JANOQV010000211.1:0-8570 GCA_031414955.1 Pedosphaera sp.
AGGCCCACTCCTCGTCGCTCACATCACTCGGATAACTCGCTCGTGCTTTCGCCATCCCGAGCTTGATGCACGTAAGTGCCCTGTTCGTACAGCTTTATTTTTCACACGCCCGCTTAGGCAAAGTGCATGACAGGCTCTAGCACCGGGGGCACGCCCAGCACGCGCGTGGCCACGGCGTTCACCGGGATGAGGACCGCGCCGCGCCCGGCCGCTCCGTGAACCGCCACCTCCACGCTCTGCGCGCCATCTTTCATGAACCAGAGTTCACCGACGAAGAGATTGGTTTCGCCCCGCACCAGTTTCGCTTCGTCCGGATCCGGCGCGCCCTTGCGGCCGGTGTTCCAGCGCATCGGGAGAACGGTGACGCGCTGCACGCGGTTGGTTTCGACACGAACGGAAATCTCCGCCAGCCCCGGAATGACGCCCGGCGGACGGATCACCACCCGGACGGGATAAGGCCCAGCCTGGCCATCGAAGAAAACATTTTGGTCGCCGATGTGGGCGCGGGCGAGGAGGGGGAGGAGGCAGCAGAATGAGAGAAGCGTTCGCCGAAATCTCAAATCCCAAATCCCAAATCCCAAAGAAATCCCAATCATCAAACTCCAAAGGGACGCCTGATTGGGGGCGAGCGCGTGCGGCTCACCTCCCGCCCGTTGGAGTTTGGCGATTGGAGCTTGGAATTTCTTTGGGATTTGGGATTTGGGATTTGAAGTTTGTTTCACCGGCGCACCTTCGCCATCCAGTTGCCCAGCAGCATTCCCAGGGTGCTGGAGACCAGCGCGCAGAGCAAAGTCAGGAGTACCGTGCGACCGACCAGCGCCGTGTCGCGCGTCAGATTCATGGCTCCCCAGAATTCATGGCGATGCGAGTGCATGCCGTCGGCCATTTCGGAATAGCCCCAATGCCGGTCGGCGGCGAAGAACCAGTTCTGACCGCCCGGACCGATGATAAATTTTGCGAAGAACCATTGCGTGACCGAGAACAGGACGACGAAGGCAACGGTGCAAAGCAGGATGGTAACGCAATCTCGCCACCAAGCCCGACCTTGGCCGAGCCAGTGTCGGATGAGGTCGATGGCCACCGCCGGCACCACCAGCAAAACCGGGAAGGGCAGCGGCACGAAATGATCGACCCGGTTGGTGATAGGCCCAAGCTTGGGGTGCCCCTCGAAGAGCGGCAGCACCCAGACCAGGCCGGCCGTGATGAGCATATAGACCAGCGCGATGAGCGTGGCTCCCCAACGAAATTTCGAGGCGCGCGCCATGCCGAGCAGATAGAGCGGATAGGTGGCAGCCGACCAAGTGAAGAAGGAAGGCGAACGTTGCTGGTTGGGAAAACTCATTTCGGTCAAGAATACCGCCGCCATGGCCAGCAACACCCCGCTGCCATAAATGAAAAACCACCGTCCGGCTTTCGCGTGCTCGGCCGAGGAATTATTCTGCTGCCGCAACACGAGCAGCAAAGCCCCGCCCACCACCGACCACATGCCCAGCGCGAGCACCGCGTGCGGCGGGCTGATGATCTTCACGTCCAGCCCGTAGGTCATGCCACCAGTTATCGAAGGGGGCCGAGGTCAGCATCGCGAGACAGCCCCAGATGGTGACCCACGCACCGAGTGGGGCGCGAAATCCCCACAGCTTCGCCGCGCCGGCCTTTTCCTCTGGCGTGCCGAAGAAGGTGGTGCGGAGGACGAGCCAGCCCGCCGTGATGCCGCCCATTAAGCCGCCCAGTTGAATCGCCAGATGCGCTGGGGTCCAAAACGTGTCGCGGCCAATGGTGCGATGCCAGGAGATGTCCCAGAGAATCCCGATGACGATGCTGGTTGCGCCGAGCATGACGATGCGGCTGACCCACTCGGCGGCACGGACGGCACGAATGGTTGCGGCATGATCTGCCGGGATGGCTGAAGTCTGCATCGTTGTGTGAGTGGGTGGAGATTAAAAAACCTCGCGGAGACATCCAAGCGTCAACCTCAATCATCAGATCATACGGACTTCGGTCTCAACTTCCGTTCTGGCCGACGGGGATTAATTCCCCGGCGTGGCGTTGCCCTTTTCCAGACCCAAGGCCCACTTGATGCCGCCGAGGATGTGCTTGTTGCAAGCCTCCGCGACTTCCTTGCTGTTGTTCTTGCGGTTGGGATCGGTTGGATCCCACACGTCTTCGCGATGACCAAGCGAGGTGTAGAAGACCTTGCCCTGGCCGAATTCCTTGCACCAGGAGATGGCGTAGTGGCCAGGTTGTTTGCTGTTTGGGTGCGCGTCGAGTGAGAGCAGTTCATGCACCTTGTTCGTGTCGTAGCTCTTGATGATGTAGATCTCGTCGTAAACCTTGAAAGTATCGCCCAAATGGCGGGTGGCGGGATGGTTCTTGTCGCGGTTGATGGCCTCGACACTGACCTGGGCTTGATGGGTTTCAAACTCCCCGCCGAGCATGTCGATGTATGGCCGAAAGCCGTGGAAGGTGTCGCTGCCCGAGTGCATGGCGATGAAGGCACCGCCGTTCTTCACCCAGTCGATGAAGCCCTGCTTGTCCGGCAGCGGTAGGTCACCGGTGGTGTTGGCGAAGATCACGGCGTCGAAATTCTTGAGGTTGTCCGGGCTGAGTTTGGCCAGGCTGGCCTTGAGAGCCTGATCGTAACTGGCCTGCGCGGCTTTGACTTCCTCCTTCCTGCCGTTCCACTTTTCCAGATCGGCTTTGAATTTCTCCTGCGCGGCCTCGAACTTCGCCATGTCCGCCTGATATTTTGCCCGCGCGTTCTCGCTGGCATCTGCGGCCAGTTCTTTCGGGTTTGCCGGGGCATTGGGCTTTTGCGGGATTTTGAGGTCCGGTTGCCGCGCATAATCCACGACCGTGAAGGCTCCGCTCTCCGCGCCGAGACGAGCGAGAGTGGTTTCTGCGACGCCGATAGAACTATGGCGAAATCCGGTCGTGACTGAGACCACGAGGACTTTTTTGGGAGCGGCCGAGGTGCCGAGAATGAGGGCGGAGGCCAAAAGTCCGAGGGTCGATTTTATGAAAATGGATGATAAATTCATGTTTGCTGTTTTCGTTTGCTGACGGTTTTGACCGCGAGAAATTCGATTGGCAAGGAGCGAGTTCAGCAGGATTGGGATGGAACGTATCGGGCGAGGCGACGCGGGAGTGCAGGCTTGGCCATCAGGCGATAAAACATTCGCGGCCGGGCGACGAATTGGGAGCAGAGGTGTTCAAGCGGGCAAGGATGCGTGTTTTCGCCCTTGAATTAGTACTTGAGCGAGCGCACCTATTGACCGAAATACAGTCATGTCGCGCAATATTTTGATAATGATGGCGGTGCTGGGCGCAGGAATCGCCGCCTTGATCGTGCTTCCGAAGTTCCGATCTTCCGACCGTGGATCTGCTGGATCCACGGAACTGGCGCAGAGCGCAGCGGTGACTTCGCCGTCGCCTGCCGCCGGAGTCACCGAGGTAGGGACGGCGAACCCTCCGTCCTCTGGCACGACTCTTCCAATCGCCGCGAATCCAGTGGCCGTTCCGACTCAAGCCAACCCGCCGACCGCCCCGCCCATGCAACAAGTAACCAGGCTTTCCCCGCTTCCAGGACAGGACGCCGTGGTGACCTCGGAAACGGACCCTGATCCTGACGCCGCCCCCAAGCCGCTCCCGGTGCTGGAAAAAAGTTACTTGGCCACGACCAACCAGGAGGAACGGCTCGACATCCTGATGGACATTGCGGACACGCCGAGTGCGGAGGCGATCAAGACGTTGACCAGACTCTTCGGAGCCGAGACGGATCCGGAGTTGAGGATCGACTTGCTCGATTCGCTCCTCGCCTTCGATGGGTTCAAGGAGGAGAAACTGGAAATGCTCAAGCTGGGCCTGCAGCCCAGCCTGCCCATGGAAGTGCGTCAATCCGCCATCGACGGATTGATCGATCTGGATGATCCGCGCGTCATCGCTGTCTTCAACGGCCTGCTCAACGATCCTGTGGAAGAAGTGCGCGAAGCCGCGAAAGACGCGCTGGAAATGCTCCAGCCCGAAACGCCTGAGTTACCCGCGAAACGCTGACCGCTAAGGACGCAGGCGAGGATTGAAGGCGGGCGGAAAAGGCACAGGCGCGCTGTACGAGGACGGGCGGGCTGGAATCAAGATCACCGTGCCCGGTCGAGCACGATTAACCTCCACGCCGGGATTGGCTGCGCGGAGGGCGCCGACCGATACTCCATATCGCCCCGCCAAAGTCCCCCAGGTGTCCCCATAAAGCAGAGCGTGTCGGCGTACCGGCGGCTCGACTGGATCAGGAGGAGAGATCATCGGCCCGACCTCCTCGGCCGGAGTTTCTCCCAGAACCAGGGCCCGGGCGCGCTGTTGCTCCGCCTCCAGCTCGCGGATCAGTTGCTGCCTGTCCGCCGCATTCAAAGAAGCGTCGTTGCGGATCCGGATCAATTGCTCGGCCGTGGCCCGTTGGATGTTGTAGAGCGATTGCGCAGTCTCCGCTCCTCCGCCGGCCAATTGCGACACGGCCAGCGCGTCACGGTAAGCCGGATCCTGCAACGCTTGGTAAACCTCGAATCGTGTCAGGTCCATGGCGTTGCGAATAGCCGCGAGTCGCTGGTGCTCTCGTTCCTGCCGGGCACGTACGGAAGCAGCGTCCTTCCCGCTGAACTGGGATTGAATCTCGCGGTCGATCGGATCCACGGCACGAAAGAGCGAACGAAATTCCTCGGGCGTGGCGTTGAAGCCGGCCAATTCCTCCCGCAGGGATCTGGCACTCTCCGAATACCGCAACTGAAACTCTTCGAGCTGCTGGGGGTTGAGGATGGCGGCCAGTTGCAGACGCATTTCCTCGCGCAACGCCGCCAAGTCAGCCGTGCTGACGATTTCGCCTGCGGCCTGTCTCTGGCCGATGAATTCACGCATCCGATCCGTGGAGCGGGCCGCGATCTCCTGGATGGAAGCCTTCACCTCCTCGGGAAGGTTGCCGAGGACGGGACCGACCAAGGCGAGCGGCGTCCGTTCGCGTTCCACCAGCGCGGCATCCCATCCTGGCCCAAGCAAACGCGTGAGCAAGGCATGCCGTTCCGCGTCGATGGCCTGGCTGCGGGCCACCGTCATTGACCGGGCTTCCGGGCTGGGGTCCGAGCGCCACCATTCCATGTCCTGCTGCGCGGCGTAGGCACGACGGCGCTGAGTGTAAATCAGATCCACGTCAGCGACGATGACGTCTCGTATGGTGCTCTCCGGCATGCCGAGCGCGCGCAGGTTCTCGACGTAAATGGCGTAGTCTTCTGATTCCACTTCCTGCCAGGTGAAAGCGCGCGGACGCACCAGCACATTGGTCTTGATGATGCGCACGAAGTTGGAACTGATGGTGGGCACACCGGAGGCGCGCACCACGCGCGGCGAATCATGGCGGGCCGTGGCAAACCACTTCCCCAGCGCAATCCCCAGCGCGACGTTCAGCACGAGCGAAACTAGAAGAAATATTCTCACGCGCACTCCGGCAGTGTGTTCAGGGTAAACGGGCGAGGCAATCCAATTTCCCGTCCGTTGACCGCTTCGAGCGCCATCGGCGAACCGGCCTCAGCGCGCGGGTTGACTGGCAAGGAACTTCTCCCAACCGAGTCACGCGCCGCTCCGATGCTGTCGCTCCGATGCTTGACGTTTCGCCGGCGTTGCCTAGCCTGCGCGCCATGCAGATCAAGTTGAGCAAGTCGGTCGCGGCAATCTTCGCCGGGATCGTTTCCGCCCGCACGGCTTTGGCCCATCCAGGACACGCGCCGGCCGATACCGTGGCCCAGATTTCGAGTCCACTCGCCGGGGCGGATCATTTCGTCGCCTTCCTGGCCTGCACTACCATCCTGCTCCTGAGCCTCCGCGCCCTGCTCAAACATCGCGCGGCCAAAATGCAGAAAGCTCGGAAGTAGCTCTTGCCCGTCCGGGGAAAACCAAGTTCCACCTCGCGGCACCGCCTGATCGGACCCTGTGGATGGAAGCGGAAGTTCCGGGTCCAAGTCTTATTTCGCGGCCAGCTTCCAGATCGAATTCCACACTTCCTGTTTCACCGGCGTACCGTCCGCAGCCTTGATGTTCGCCGCAATCTTCATCTGCATCACCGGCTGGATCGACGGAATGTCGAGATAGACCGTCCTCTTGTCCGCCGAGAGTCGCGCGGCTTTGAGCTCCACCTTGTCGTGGCCTTTCACCTCTGGCTCGGAAACCTTGAACTCCGGTGAGCCGTAGTTCCCCGTCCACTTGTAGTTCCACTGCTCGATGTTCCTGTTTGCCAGATCGGCGACCGACGTTTCGTCGAGCGGTGAAGTAAAGGTGAGTTCGACGCCCTGCTTCGTGGCGTGCAGTTTGGTGGGCATGTTCACGGCCTGGCCCGTGTAACGCACGCGATGCACCGCGCCCTTTTTGGCGCCGTCGGATTGCCACACGTTCAAACCCGCGACGTAAAGTTGACCGTCCTTCTGGTTGAACGCGCCGCGCATGATACCCGTGTCGAATCGCAGCGGGAACTTCACCACGCCGCCCTGGTATTCGCCTTCCACCTGATCGAGCAGCACCTTGTGCAACGTGCAATGGCCGTAGGACATGAACAGCATGTCGCCGTTGAACGGCCCCCACTTGTCGCTCTGCACCCAGATCTGGCCGCCGCTGGAATTGTCCACGTTCTTCGGCAGCCAGCAGACCGGGTTGTCGTAGGTCGTCGGCTTGGGCGTCTGGAAGGCGTTATTCACATGACCGTAGAAACCGCCCGACTTGATGATGCTGAAGCGCGAGCTGGGCACCCAGTTGCCTTCGTTGTCGCTCACCGAGATTTCATCGTTCGGACCCATGCCCATGCCGTTCGGTGCGCGCAAACCATTCGCCACCACTTCGAGTTTCGAGCCGTCTTTGCTCACCTTGATCACGCAACCGTTATGGGGATGCTTGGCGTCGCCCAGGTTGCCGCCCTTGGCAAAATAGAAATCGCCTTTTGAATCCACCTGTAGATCGAGCGCGAACTCGTGATATTCCTGAAACGCGCCCACGTCGTTGTTGAAGTTCTCGTAAAAGTCCGCCTCGCCGTCGTTGTTCAAATCATGCAGGCGCGTGATCTGATCGCGACCCAGCACATAAACCTTGTCCTCGACGATCTTCAAACCGAGCGGCTGGAAAAGTCCCGTCGCGAATCGTTTCCAAGTCACCCGGTCGAGTTGGTCGTCGATGTGGTCGAGCACCCATACATCGCCCGACACCGAGCAGACGGCGGCACGCGAGGCGTCGGAGAAAAAGTCGATTCCGCTGCATCGAATCCACGAGTTGAAGCGATTGGTCTCCGGCACGCTGAGTGTGTCCACGACGTAGGCTTCGGTCTTGTTGGTGCTGAGTTTGCCAGGCACGGCGAAGGGTGCGCCCCAGCGCGCAGTACCCGGCTTCTTCACAGCTTTGGACAATGCACCATGCTCGAGGTCTGGCCCGTTCAACATTGTTCCGGCGTCGCTTTCCGCGCGATCCAACGCCACGCGACGCAGGCGAATGGTCGCGAGCGAGGGCTTCGCGTCGAATTTCAAGAGCAGCGTCTTGTTCGTGCCGAGTTCCAGACGTCCGTCACCTTTGACGGCGATGGCCAGCGCCTCGGTGCCGGCGAAGACGACGGCGGTTTTGCCCAGACCATCAACCTTCGCTCCGTTCTTCGCCTCGCAAACAATCGTCGTGGTCGGCTTTCCCGACGGCGTCACTTCGATGAATCGCTTGAACTCATCTCCAAGAAAGCTGTGCCGCTCTAACACACTCGCCTTCCCCACCGTGTAACTCAGCACCGTCGTGTCCCCATCCAGATAAATCCCCTTCCACTTCGCGTGCTCACGCGGGAGCGGGCCGTACTTGCGCCCTTTGAACTCCGGTCGACCGTCCGTGAAATCCCCATCGCCATCGGCCCAACCCGGCCCGGCGGGCGTGGTGAACACGATGTTGCTCCCGCCCGGCTTGGGCATTCCTTCCAGACCGTCACGGCCCGTCGGCAGCCTCACGAACCCGCCCTCCCAGCCCAAGGCCAACTTGCACATCTCCGTGTCGAAGCACACGGTCGCGCCGTGGCCGAGATTGATGCTGACCGCCTTGTTGATCTTTGGCGTGGCGTCCATGTACCCCGACAGGAACGGCCCGTGTTCCATCAAGTCCCACTTCGTGCCCTCCTTGCGCGGCGGTTTGACCACCGGCTTCTCGGCAGGTTTCGGCGCTGGACTGGCGGGTTGAGCGGCGGCGCAAAGCACGCTGGAAGCAAGCACCGTGAGCAACAACGTCAGAGTCAGAGTTTTCACAAACATTTTTCCGGTCATTCGGGCGCGTTCGACGGGAAGGAGTGCAAGAAATTCAGCGCGCTTCACCCGCGGGCCAGCCCGGAGCATGGGCCGAGTCGGAGCCAGTCCACTCCGCCATCACGGGCGCGGTTGGGAAGTCTAATCCACCGGCGCGTGGCTCCGAGGGCAGGCCCAAGGAGGCGGATTGAATCGAGGATCGCCCTCCCCCGCCGACGGGTGGGATTGGAAGTGGCGGGCACGGAGTGCGCCCGTCCTCGGGCGCAGCAAGCTGGAGCGCGG
>JANOQV010000212.1:0-1863 GCA_031414955.1 Pedosphaera sp.
GCGCAGGAGGTCGGCGATGTCGGGCGGGCGGTCCATCTGCTGGGCGCGGCGCAGGACGGCGGCCTTGTCGCGGGAAAGGCCGGTGCGCTCGAAGAGGAGGGAACCGATCTGGCGCTGCAACTGGCGCACGGACCAGCGGCCTTTGAGGCATTCGTTTTCGTAGAAGGCGCGCTTGAGCGGGTCGTCGAGGCGGAGGAGTTCCACGATGTGCGTCCAGGTGAATTGCAGGACCAGTCCGGCGCTCAAGGGCTTGATGCCGGGCGGGAGTTTGAATTGGCCAGTCAGTGACTGGCTAATTGGGGGAAGCACCACGGCCCATTCGCCAGACACGGTCTGACCAATCTGTGGTGAAGATGATTTCGCGGGGGCGTCCGGCAATTGGCCAGTCAGTGACTGGCCAATTGGCTTGGCCGACCACTCTGGGAAAAAGCCAGACACTGTCTGGCTAATTTGCGGATACGTCCGGTAGAACTGCCGGAAGCTCTTGAGGTTCGAAAGTGACAACCCTTTCAAGTCTCGCGCTTCAAGATCGGTGGCGATGCGTTCGAGCAACTGCTCACCATACTTCGCGCGATCCTCGCCGCGCTGTTCGAACTCGACGAGGTAGGCACCGACCAGCCAGTTGCGCAGCACCAGCGCTTGGTTGGCGACGCTGGCCACGCGCCCGGCCAACTGCTGCGAGGCCGACTCAATGGCGCGGATGAGTTGCCGGTATTTCATGTAGGGAGAATGAGCGCGCGTCCCGGCGGCCTCAAGGAAGCTATTTTTTCAACCCCACGCTGCTGCCGCGCTTGGCGATCTTTCGGCTCGTCGTAACCTTCGTGACCGTGCCGGTCTTGAGGTACATGGATTTTACTTTGTCGAGGATGGCGTCGCGGCGGTCGTAAAGGCGCTTCTGCGCGCGCGGCTGCACGCGGCTCAACATGTAGGCAGTGAGGAGCGGCAGGGAAATCGTCGAGTCGGTGTAGCAGACCACGCAGTCGGGCAGGGTGTCGGGATCGATCTTGCCCCAGCTCACGGCTTCGGCGGGCGTGGCGCCGCTCAGGCCGCCGGTGTCGGGGCGCGCATCGGTGCATTGCAGGAAATAGTCGTGGCCCTTTTCCTGGATGCCCATGACTTCCTGAATCTGCGGCTCGGTCTGGAGCATGAAGTTTTTCGGCGAACCGCCACCGAGGATGAACACGCTGCTCTTGTGCTGCGTGGACTTGGCGTCATAGACGATGCCGGCGGTCTGGTTCACATCGCGGTTCACGTCGAACATCAGCTTGGAGCCGCGCAAGGCCATCGCGGCCACGTTCATGCCGATGCTGCTGTCGCCAGGGCTGCTGGTGAAAATCGGGATGCCGCACTCGTAAGCCGTGGCGAGCACGCTGGAATCTTTCAGCCCAAGTTTGCGCCCGCGTTCGCTGGTGTATTTGCCGAGCAGGTAGTGAAATTCATCCGTGCCCATCGGGCGCTGGAACTCTGGGCCTTGAATCACCTCGCGCACGAAGGCATCGGTGTCGAGCAGCACGTTGTAATCGAACAGCACGTCGTAGATGCGGATGACGCCGTCGCGATGCAAATCCACGTCGTTGAGAAACGGCGAGCCGGAGAAGAGCTGCATGTTCAGCCCGTAGTGCAGGTCGTGATACAGATTCGCGCCGGTCGAGACCACCCAGTCCACGAAGCCCGCCTTCATCAGGGGGATGAGGCAACTCTTGCCGAGTCCGGCCGGCGTGAGCGCGCCGGTGAGCGACATGCCGATGCAGCCATCGTTCGGCAGCATCTTCTCCACGAGCAACTGCGCCGCTTCGCGCAAGCGCCCGCCGTTGTAGGCAAGGAAGCATTCGTCGATGAGGTCAGCGGCGGAGATGTTCTTGC